>NZ_NSGD01000003.1:0-511267 GCF_002294955.1 Mesorhizobium sp. WSM3864 | reverse complement strand
CGGTAGGGCGGGGCGGTAGGGGTGTGAGCTTCCTGATTGCCCACTACCCTATCTCTTACTGGCTTGTGCTGAGCGCCTTGTAGACGGCGATGCCGGCGGCGAGATCTTCAAGCGCTGCGCCGACCGACTTGAACAGCGTGATCTCGCTATCGCTTTGCCGGCCCTGTTTCTCGCCACGCGCCAGTTCGTGCAGGTCGGCGATGACCGCTTCCGGCTTCAGGACACCGGAAGCCAATGGCTGCACGATGTCGCCGGCCTCCTTGGTGGCGCCGGCGCGGGTATCGACATAGACGCGGGCGCGGGAAATGGCATCGTCGTCGCTCTCGCGCATCTGCGGCGTGAAGCCGCCGACCAGGTCGACATGGGCGCCCGGCTTCAACAGCGCGCCCTTGATCAGCGGCGCGGTCGTGATCGTCGCCGACGAGACGATGTCGGCCTCGCCAAGCTCGGTTTCGAGGTCTCCTGCCACGCTTGCTGGAAAGCCTTCGGCGTGCAGCGCCGCCGCGACCTTTTCGGCATTGGCCGGCGTGCGGTTCCAGATGCGGATCGACTTAACGGGCCTCACCGCCGAATGCGCCTTGGCGAGGAAGGGTGACAGCGCGCCGGCGCCGATCACCAAGAGCCGCGAGGCCTCCTCGCGGGCGAGATAGGATGCGGCGAGCGCCGAGGCGCAGGCGGTCCGCCATTGCGTCAGCCGCTGGCCGTCGATCAGAGCCTGGGGTTCGCCGGTCACGCCGTCGAGCAGCAGATAGAGGCCCATCACCGCCGGCTTGCCGATCGCGTTGTTGTCCGGCGAGACGGTGACGATCTTGACGCCGATATGGCCGCCGGCCGAGGTGCCGGCGGCGTCGAAGTCGGTCCAGGCCGGCATCAACAAAAGCGTCGAGGCGGCGCCGTCCGGCCGCTCGACCGCGTGATGGTGGCGCACCGGCTGCACGGCGCCTTCGCGGAAGGCGGTGCGCAGTGTCTCGACCAGACCTGAAAAGGTCAGCGCGCGGTCGACCTCGGCGGCCGAAATTGTCTGCATGGAAAGCTCCGTAAGGCGCTGTTTAGTTCGTCGGCTTGGGCAGCGCCGGTCCTTTCGGCGCAGCGGGTGCGCGGCTCACTGCCTGGCGCAGGTTCTCGGCCTCCAGCCCGCGCTGGCGCGCGAGCTTGCGGTAGCGGCCCTGCTTCACCCAGGTAGCCATGCTGCCGACGATCATGCCGAAGGCCAAAGCCAGGAACAGGAAGATGAAGAGCGGCAAATTCAGCGTCAGCGCTGGATTGCCAGGATGGAACGGGTCGAGCGTGAACGCGACGAGGCCGCGATTGGCGACGGCAAGCGCGATCAGGATGACGGCCAGCGGCACGAAGACCACGACGAGCATGACGCGATTGAACATCAAATCTCCTGGAGGTGGCTTAAGCGCCGAAACGTCGTTTCCCGACCTGCCGGCGCAGCGCCTATTTGCCGCCGTTCAACCTTTCGCGCAACTCCTTGCCGGTCTTGAAGAACGGCACCCACTTCTCCTCGACCTCGACGGATTCGCCGGTGCGGGGGTTGCGGCCGGTGCGGGCAGGACGGTTTTTCACCGAAAAGGCACCGAAACCGCGCAACTCGACCCTGTTGCCTTCGGCGAGCGCGTCGGTGATCTCGTCAAAGATCGCGCCGACGATGTTTTCAACGTCGCGGAGGAAAAGATGGGGGTTGCGCGCGGCAATGATCTGCACAAGCTCGGACTTGATCATGAACGTTCCCCGTAAACCACTGCGGTCAAATATCAGGATGATTTTATTGCTTTATTTGGCTCGTCCCAATGGTTGTCAAGGGTGCCAGACCGAAACGAGACCGTCAAGGAACAAGCGGTCGGCGCCAAGCTCGTGAATGATGTCGCCGCCGGCGTCCGGCAGGCCGAGCGCATTGGCGACGGCTTTGGTCATGCTTCTCGAAAACAGGAGGCCGTGCCCCTCCGTATCCTTCCATTCGACGACCTTGAGCTTGCTGTCGACCCCTTTGGTCGCCAGCCAGTTGATCGCCTCGGGTTCGCCGCCAACGGCATCAACCAAGTGATTGGCGAGCGCCTGGCGGCCGGTGAAGATCGAACCGTCGGCCAGCGCCTGCGCCTGCTCGCGGGTCATCTTGCGCCGTTCGGCGACAATGCCGACGAACCAGTCATAGCTGTCGAGGATGAGCTTGCGCACCATGGCGCGCTCGTCGTCATTGGTCGGCTTGAACGGCGAGGGCGCAGCCTTGAGCGGCGAGGACTTCACTTCCTCGAGCTTGATGCCGAGCTTGTCCATCAGGCCGCTCACGTCGGGATACTGGATCAGCACGCCGATCGATCCGACGATCGAGGTCTTGCGGGCGACGATGTGGTCGGCCGCGCTTGCGATCATATAGCCGGCGGACGCGGCCAGCGTGCCGACCTCGGCCACCACCGGCTTGTCGGCGGCGAGCTTGCGCACTTCCTCATAGATCGACTCGCCGCCGACCGTGGTGCCTCCGGGCGAATCGATCGACAGGATGACGCCCTTCACCGTTGCGGATTTGCGGATCGTCTCCAGTCTTTTGATCAGCTCCTCGTCCTCGGTGATGGTGCCTTCAATCTTGACCTTCGCGATGTGGTCGATCGCCTGACCGGTGAAATCGTCACCATAGATCCATGCCGAAAACGCGATCAGAGCTGCCGCCACAATCACAAACGCGGTCACGCGCCAGAACGTCAGCTTGCGGCGCAAGCGGCGGCGGTCGATCAGGTCGTCGGCTCTCATTGCCATGGTCAGCCTCACATTCGGTGGGAAAGGACGCTTTTAAAGCAACCATCCGCGCGGGGCTACCGTTTCCTGATGCCCTGGCCCTGACAGGTCTTGGCGCAACGCGGCGGTCACGACGACCTCACGAAAAATTAACGCAGCCCGTTCCTATCTGCTATGAAGAGCTGGCAGTGCAGCCGGATTCGTCCTAGTCGTACGGTAGTAGCCGTCACATTTTTGCAGTTTTCCTCCGCTTGTGCTTGCTTGCGGGGACCGGCATACCACCTATAGGCGGTGTTTGGCGGGGCAAGGGCTCATTAGAAAACAGTCATGTTGGCGCGATCTGACGAAACGAGCGATGCCGAAACGGTATCGGCTGCCGCTGGCGAAAGCGGCACGCGCGGCGATGCGTTCGATCGTGCGCAGCGGCATTCGCGCCGCGTGCGCGTGTTGAAATTCGCCGTGCCGCTGCTGGCGGCGGCAATTGCGATCGCCTTTCCGGTCTATTCTTATCTCGCCGCGCCGGTGTCGATCTCGGTACAGGCCGACGGCACGGCCTTTTCGGACGGCAAGCTGGTGATGGCCAATCCCAAGCTCAACGGCTTCACCAAGCAGAAACTGCCTTATTCGCTGACGGCGACCAGGGCGACCCAGGATGTCGGCAAGCAGGGTATCATCGACCTCGAAGGCATCAACGCCAAGCTGCCCGTCGCCAGCGACAATGTGGTGGCGGTCAACGCCGCGCATGGCATCTACGACCGCGACGCCAACACGATGGACCTCACAAGCGATGTCCTGGTGACGACGAGCGACGGCATGGAAGCCAAGTTCAAATCGGTCTTCCTAGACATGGGCAAAGGCTCTATGAAGACCGACAATCCGGTCGATGTCAGCCGCGGCGGATCGCGCATCACCGCCGACTCGATGTCGGTGGAAGAAAACGGCAAGGTCGTGGTCTTCGAGAACCGGGTGCGCGTCAACATTGACGCGGCAAGTCTGAAGGCGGCAGAGGCAAAGGGCGGAGAGCAGAATGCGTCGCAGTAGTTCGGCAAGGCTTGCAGCGGCGGCCTCTCTCTTCATGTTGCTCGGGGCGGCGCCGGCGCTTGCCCAATCCGGCGGCACCAGCCAGATGTCCGGCCTGAAATTGTCAGGCGACCAGCCGATCCAGATCGAAAGCGACAAGCTCGAGGTCCGTCAAGCCGACAGCGCGGCGATCTTCAGCGGCAACGTCACCGTCAATCAGGGGCCGACGCTGCTCAAGGCCGGCAAGATGACGGTCTATTACGTCAAGGACCCAAACGCTCCCAAGGGCGCGGCGGCGGGCACATCGGCGATGACCGGGGCAGCCAACATCGACCACCTCGTGGTTGAGAACAAAGTCTATATCAAATCGAACGACCAGATCGCCACCGGCGACAAGGGCACGTTCGACATGAAGACCCAGGTGCTCGTTCTTTCCGGCAGCGAAGTCGTGCTCTCGCAGGGCGACAACGTGCTCAAGGGTTGCAAGCTCACCGTTCAGATGAAAAGCGGCCTTGCCAATGTCGACGGTTGCGGCACCGGCGGTCGGGTCATCATGTCGATTACGCCGCAGAAGCAGGGCGCGCCCCAAAAGGGCACGGCCCAGCAGGGAGCGTCGAGCAACTAATGGCCGGCGTATCGTCGCTGCTGGCCCGCCTCCCGGGGCGGACAGCCGCAAAAACGTCTGCGCCGGCAACGATCGGCGCCGACAAGGCGAAGTTCAAGGGCACCCTGATCGCCAAGGGCCTGACCAAGAGCTATAAGGGCCGCAAGGTGGTGAGCGGCGTGACGCTCGGCGTGCGGGCCGGCGAGGCCGTCGGACTGCTTGGTCCCAATGGCGCCGGCAAGACCACCTGTTTCTACATGGTCACCGGTCTCGTGCCGGTGGACGAAGGCACGATCGAGATCGACGGCTTCGACGTCACCTCGATGCCGATGTACCGGCGCGCCCGCCTCGGCATCGGCTATCTGCCGCAGGAAGCGTCGATCTTCCGGGGCCTCAACGTCGAGCAGAACATTCGCGCCGTTCTGGAAGTGGTGGAAAAGAGCCGCAAGGAACGTGAGCGCACGCTCGACGAACTGCTCGAGGAATTCCACATCAGCCATCTGCGCAAGGCGCCGTCGATGGCGCTGTCCGGCGGCGAAAGACGCCGCCTCGAGATCGCGCGGGCGCTGGCCACACGGCCGGCCTATATGCTGCTCGACGAGCCCTTCGCCGGTATCGATCCGATCGCGGTCGCCGACATCCAGCAGCTCGTCCGCCATCTGACCGCGCGCGGCATCGGCGTGCTGATCACCGACCACAATGTGCGCGAGACGCTCGGCCTGATCGACCGCGCCTATATCATCCATGCCGGCCAGGTGCTGACGCATGGCCGCGCCGACGAGATCGTCGCCAACGCCGATGTGCGGCGGCTCTATCTCGGCGAGGGTTTTACGCTCTAAACGCGAAAATTCGGGTTGCGCGGCAATTTCTCGCTGAATTTTTCGGCTTTATGCCTGCTCTGCCCGCGAATAAAGGCTCCGGTAAGCCGTCTCTGCTAGCGTTTGCCTTGACAAGCAAAAGCCGGGCCAGTTTCTATGCCCGACCGAAAACGGCAGCTCGATGCGTAGACGAGGCGTTTGAATCCAACCATGGCGCTGGCGGCCAAACTGCAGCTCAGACAGTCCCAGTCGCTGGTGATGACGCCCCAGCTGATGCAGTCGATCCGGCTGCTGCAGCTCACCCATGTCGAGCTCGACCGCTTCATCGACGAGGAAATCGAGCGCAATCCGCTCTTGGAGCGAGCCGAGCCGCAGGACGATGCGGGCGGCGACCAGCCGCAGAAGAGCGAGACCGCCCCGGAACCCGCCGCCGGGGACGACTGGTTCGAAAGCGAGACGGAATGGAGCGCCGAGGCGATCTCGGAAAAGCTCGACTCTTCGCTGGAGAACCTGTTTCCCGACGATCCCGGCACCAGCGAAAAGCTCGGACCGGATCTCACCGCGCAGTGGAAGTCGGCATCCGCGGGCAGCGCCGGCAGCGCTTCGTCGGAAGGCTTCGACGTCGGCGAGATGGCCGCGACCATCGTGACGCTGCGCGAGCATGTCGGCGAACAGATCGCGCTTGCCTTCGCCAAACCCGCCGAGCGCCTGATTGCCGGCGAGCTTGCCGACAGCCTCGACGAAGCGGGCTATCTGCGCGCCGATCTGGAAGAGATTGCCGCGCGGCTGGGGGCGGACATGGGAGCGGTGGCGCGAGCGCTCGCGGTCTGCCAGACCTTCGAGCCGGCCGGCCTATTTGCCCGCGACCTCGCCGAATGCCTGTCGCTGCAGCTTGCCGCACGCGACCGGCTCGATCCGGCGATGAAGGCCCTGGTGGCTAATCTCGAACTCCTGGCGCGGCGGGATTTCCAGACGCTGAAACGCATCTGCGGCGTCGACGAGGAAGACCTTCTCGACATGCTGGCCGAGATCCGGGCGCTCGATCCGCGTCCCGGCAGCGCGTTTTCGGGCGGCGCGAGCGACGCCATCGTTGCCGACGTCGAGGTGCGGGCCGCTGCCGACGGCAGCTGGGCGGTGGAGCTCAACGCCGACACGCTGCCGCGCGTTTTGGTCGATCATGTCTATTTCGCCCGGGTTTCCGGCCATGCCAAGGACCAGGCGGAAAAGGAGTTTCTGGCCGAATGCCTGCAGAACGCCAACTGGCTGACGCGCAGCCTCGACCAGCGGGCGAAGACGATCCTGAAAGTGGCCTCGGAAATCGTGCGCCAGCAGGACGCGTTCCTCGTCCATGGCGTGCGGCATCTCAAGCCGCTCAACCTGCGCACGGTGGCCGACGCGATCGGCATGCATGAATCGACGGTGAGCCGCGTCACTGCCAACAAATACATGCTGACGCCTCGCGGCGTGTTCGAGCTGCGCTATTTCTTCACCGCTTCGATCGCCTCGGCGGAAGGCGGCGAAGCGCATTCGTCGGAAGCCGTGCGTGACCGCATCAAGCAACTGATCGACGAGGAAAAGCCCGCCGACGTGCTTTCCGACGACGCTATCGTCGACATGCTGCGGGAAAGCGGCGTCGACATCGCCCGCCGCACGGTCGCCAAATACCGGGAGGGCATGAACATTCCTTCATCGGTGCAGCGGCGCCGGGAGAAGCGGGCGCTGGCCAACGCCGGGCGATAGGGCAGTTGATATTCATCGGGCCTGACCTAGTTTGGTCCGAGCTGAGGAATGGCGATTTTTCACAGTTTTCGTGTTTCATTGACAAGCTGCAATGAAGTGTCTAGAAGCCCGCCCGCATGAGCCGGGCCGTGATGCCCGCCTCGCGAATGGCTCCGTCAAAGCGAAGGCCTCGGACGGCCAGAAGGCGACTTGTGATCAACCGGAAAGTTCGGGTCTAAAATCGGCGCGCGTGCCGCCGCAAAGCTTGTGCGCGCGCACCACGGGTATAAACTTGGGACAGTTTGAAGCCTGAGCAGGGAAGGTCAGTTTTCAGATGAATCTGCGCATTTCGGGAAAACACATGGACATCGGCGATGCGTTCCGTACGCGCATCAATGATCGTGTCAACGAAGCGATTGAAAAATATTTCGATCGGGGTTTTTCAGGACATGTAACGGTCATCAAAGCGGGATCGCGCTTCTCGGCCGATTGCATGATCCGTCTCGATTCGGGCGCCTCGCTGCAGGCGACCGGGGACGCCCAGGATCCCACGCTTGCCTTCGAGGCGGCCGCCGATCGCCTCGAAACGCGGCTCAGGCGCTACAAGCGCCGGCTGAAGTCGCACAATTCCAGCAACGGCAACGGCGAATCCACCGACATCGCCTACGCCGTGATGGAGCCGCTCGCCGACGACGAAGAGGAAATCCCGGAGAACTTCGCTCCGGCCATCGTCGCCGAATCGACCGTGACGCTTCGCACCATGTCGGTGGCGTCTGCCGTCATCGAACTCGATACCAAGGACAGCCCGGTTTTCGTCTTCCGCAACGCCGGAAACGACCACGTCAATATCGTCTACCGCCGGCCGGATGGAAACATCGGCTGGATTGATCCGTCGACCACCAAAGTCGCGCAGGGATAAGAAAGCCGGCCGCGCGAGGGGGACGACCGGCGCGGTAGGCGAGCAAGGGATTTTTCAGGCATGGATCTCAGCGATCTCATCAGCGTCCCGGCTATCATGCCGGCGTTGAAGGCGAATTCCAAAAAACAGCTTCTGCAATTGCTGTCGGAGAGGGCGGCGGCGATTTCAGGCATTCCGGAGCGGGAAGTGTTCGACACTATCCTGCAGCGTGAGCGGCTGGGCTCCACCGGCGTCGGCAACGGCATCGCCATTCCGCATGGCAAGCTCGCAGGGGTCAAGCGGATCGCCGGCGTGTTTGCCCGGCTGGAGGCGCCGGTCGATTTCGAGGCGCTCGACGACCAGCCGGTCGACTTGGTGTTTCTGCTGCTTGCGCCCGAAGGCGCCGGCGCCGACCATCTTAAGGCGCTGTCGCGTATCGCGCGCGTGCTGCGCGATGGCGATACGGTGGCCAAGATCAGGGGGACGCGCGACGCAGTGGCGATCCACGCTCTGCTGTCGGATACCCAGGCCTCGCACGCGGCCTGAGGTTGGGTGAAGCTGGCCTTTGGATAAACCCGGTTTTTGGGATATAACCTTGAGGGGCCGCCGGGAGCGGCCCTTTCCAATTCAGGCAACGACCTCAAATTCAAATAGTGGTTGGGGTCAGTGGATGGCGACGGTGGTCAGATCATTCTCCAGCGCACCCGCCAGGGCCCGGTCACGGGCATCGGAAAGCAGGATCGGCTGACCGTTGGCGGCAAACAGCGCCCACAGTTCCAGCCCGGGCGCGATTTCGCCGAGGCCGGGGAAGCGGCCGCGCAAATCGTCGCTCGATATTTTCCTCAGATATGCGACCGAACCTTCGCCGAGATGGGCGAATTCGCCGCTGGTCATGGTCAGGGTTTCGTCAATTCTGGTCATTACAAGCCTCCTTGGCGCAAGGACGCCACTTCCGGCCGTCCCGCATTAGAGCCATCGGCAAAGATCAGTCTTTCACCGATATGTTTATTTTCCGTACCAGCCGCTCGGCCTCCGGACGGTCGAGATCGATCGACAAAAGGCCGTTCTTCAATTCCGCGCCGACCACCCGCATGCCGTCGGCCAGCACGAAGCAGCGCTGGAACTGGCGAGCGGCGATGCCGCGGTGGAGGAACTCACGCTCGGTGTCGTCGGTCTGACGGCCGCGCACGATCAACTGGTTTTCCTCGGTGGTGACATCGAGGTCGTTCTCTGCGAAACCCGCCACGGCAAGTGTGATGCGCAGCCTTTCGGCCTTGCCGTCCGAGGCGCCCAGACGCTCGATGTTATACGGAGGGTAGCTGTCGCCCGACTTCGCCAGACGTTCGAGCGTCTTTTCCATGGCGTCGAAGCCCAGAAGAAGCGGGCTGGAGAAGGGCGTCATTCGACTCATTGTTACACTGTCCTCTTAAGAGCGACACAAACCGGAAAAACCCGGATGGCATTTTTCCCGATGGTCTTGATATGGTCCGCCGCGCGATCAAGTTCAAGCCGTCAAAACCCCGCCCAAAAAGACTCCCCAAAGGAATTGAAATGCCCCAGTCACGAAAGATCATCATCGACACGGATCCCGGCCAGGACGATGCCGTCGCCATATTGCTGGCGCTCGGCAGCGCCGAGCTGGAGGTCGTCGGCATCACCGCCGTTGCCGGCAACGTGCCGCTGAAGCTCACCGAGAAGAATGCGCGCAAGATCTGCGAGCTCGGCGGCCGACCCGACGTCAAGGTCTATGCCGGCGCCATCCGCCCGCTGGCGCGCGAGCTCGTCACGGCGGAGGACGTGCATGGCAAGACCGGCCTCAATGGACCCCAGCTGCCCGAACCGACGATGCCGCTGCAGGAGCAATACGCGGTCGATTTCATGGTCGAGACGCTGATGCGTGAGGAAGCGGGCACGATCACGTTGTGCCCACTCGGGCCGCTCACCAATGTCGCGCTGGCGCTGATCCGCGAGCCGCGGATCGCGCCGCGTATCAAGGAGATCGTGCTGATGGGCGGCGGCTTTTTCGAGGGCGGCAACGTCACGCCTGCCGCCGAATTCAACATCTACGTCGACCCGCAGGCGGCGGATTTGGTGTTCAAGTCGGGCGTTCCGATCGTGATGATGCCGCTCGACGTCACCCACAAGGCACTGACCTCGGCCAAGCGCATCCAGGCCTTCCGCCAGCTCGGCACCAAGGTCGGCACCGCAACCGCCGAGATGCTGGAGTTCTTCGAGCGCTTCGACGAGGAGAAATACGGCACCGACGGCGGGCCGCTGCACGATCCGTGCGTGATCGCCTATCTCATCAAGCCGGAGCTGTTCAAGGGTCGCCGCTGCAATGTCAGCGTGGAGACCAGCTCCGAGCTGACCATGGGCATGACGGTGATCGACTGGTGGGGCGTCACCAAGCGCGAGAAGAACGCCATGGTGATGCGCGACATCGACCACGATACGTTCTTCGCGCTGCTGGTGGAGCGGCTGGGGCGGCTCAACTGACCGTCAAAGCGGCCAACCGAGCACACGTCGTCATCCGTTGAGCAACCGATAGGTGTCGGCGCCGTGCTTGTGGTGCTGTCGCTCGATGGGAAGGACGGAGCCGACAAGATGGGGTCGCCTCACATCGTCGTCGACAGATATCCGTGTGTTGTCGTCATCAAGGCGCAGATCGTAGGTGTAGTATAGATTGTGGCCGATCGTGCCGTACGGATTGATGGGCTTCACCCTGACGTATTCGACCACGCCCATCACGCGTTGAGTGGCGATGACCGGATTGGCCTGAAGCTCAACGATGGCGATGGATTTCATAGCCGCAAATGCGCCGAACAAAGCGACGCCGATCACGGCGTCGCTGTACTCATATTGCCAAATAAGCAAGCGATTCCGGAAGGAAACGTTTGACTTGTTCATCCTGAAGAAGTGTGCTGCCAAGCACAGTTATTCAATAGGCGTCAAAAATAATTGCGACCAGAGTATTCGCTCTCATTTCGCCTTGGAGAACGCCAGCCAGAGCCCGCCGCCGACCAGGAAGCTGCCGCTGATCCGCGACATCAGCTTAACGCGGCTGGCCGAGAGCATGCGCCCGGCGCGGCCGGCGGCAAGCGCGTAGGTCGAATCCGACATGGCGGCGAAGACCATCGCGGTCAGGCCCATGACCACGATCTGCAGCGTGTAATTGCCCTGTGGCGCGATGAACTGCGGGAAGAAGGCGCCGAAGAAGACAAGCGTCTTCGGATTGGAAATCGCCACCAGGAAACCTTGCAGGAAGAAGCCGCCGCGCGGTTTCTTGGCCGATCCATCGGGGTTCAGGGCTCCCTTGGCGCGGAGCATCTGCACGCCCATCCAGATGAGGTAAGCCGCACCGATCAGCCGCACCCATTCGAACCAGTGACCCATGCCGGCGATCAGCGTGTTGAGGCCGATGCCGACGATGGCGATCATGATGGCGAGCCCGGCCTGGGTGCCCGCGACATTGGCCAGCCCGGCGCGCGAGCCATGGCGGATACTGTTGGCGATGATCAGCGTGACCGTCGGCCCGGGTACCAGGACGATGACGATGCAGGCGACGACATAGGCGGCGTAGAGTTCCAGCGACATGTTTTCCCTCGAACAGGATCGCGCCGACACGCGCGGAGCGCGATCAATGCACGGAGTTGACGCCGGCGCAAGCGCGCCAGCCGGTTGAGCCCGTCAGGCAGCCCCCGCCGGCCAGGGCAGCGTCGCCTCATAGGCGGCGCCGGCCTGCAGGACCGCCAGGTCGCCGCGCGGCTGGCCGATCAGCTGCATACCCATCGGCCGGCCCTTGCCGTCGAAGCCGACCGGCACATTGAGCGCCGGACAACCGCCGAGCGTGGCAAAGGCGGAGACCTGCATCCAGCGGTGATAGCTGTCCATCGGCCGCCCGGCGATCTCGCGCGGCCAATGCGTCGAGACCTCGAAGGGGAAGACCTGGGCGGTCGGCAGCACGATAAGGTCGAAGCGCTCGAACAGCGACAGCAGCGTGCGGTGCCATGAGGTGCGCCGGACCGAGGCGGCATGGATCTGGGGCGCGGTAAGGCGCATCGCCTGCTCAACTTCCCAAACCGCCTCCGGCTTCAGCAGCCTGCGCTTTTCCGGAGCGTCATAATGCGCCTTCAGTCCGCAGCCGCTGCTCGCCTGGCGCAACGTCACAAAGGCCTGCCAGAGCGCTTCGAAGTCGGCATCCGGCACCAGCGTTTCGCTGTGGAACGCGGCGTCCGCGAAGCGGGCGAGGGCAGTCTCGCACAGGTCGAGAATGCCTGGCTCCATCGGCAGATGGCCGCCGAAATCGCCGAGCCAGGCGATGCGGCCGCCGGTGGCTTTCTCCCGCAGGCCTTCGAGAAACGAGCCCTGCTTGTCATGCGACAATGGCGCCCGCGGATGATAGCCGGCCTGCTCATCGAGCAGCAGCGCGATGTCGCGCACATTCCGGCCCATCGGCCCTTCGACGCCCATCTGGGCGTGGAAGACATCGATGTCGGGGCCGGCCGGCACCAGCCCTTGCGAGGGGCGGAAGCCATAGACGTTGTTGTAGGCCGCCGGATTGCGCAGCGAGCCGCCGAAATCGCTGCCGTCGGCGACCGGCACCATGTCGAGCGCCAGCGCCACCGCCGCGCCGCCGCTCGAGCCGCCGGCGGTGAGCGTCGGATCGAAGGCATTGAGCGTCGGACCGAAGACCGGATTGTAGGTGTTGGAGCCCAGCCCGAATTCCGGAACATTGGTCTTGCCGATGATGATGGCGCCGGCCTTGCGCAGGCGCTCGACGAAGAAATCGTCCTCTTGCGGGACGAAATCGGCGAAGATCGGCGAGCCGAAGGTTGTTCTTAAGCCCTTGGTCAGGGCGAGGTCCTTGATGGCGATCGGCAGGCCGAACAGCGATCCGGCCGCGCCGCCCCGTGCCAAATGGGCGTCCGCCCTGTCGGCTTCCGCCAGGATATCGGCGCGCTCGCGCAGCGACACGATGGCGTTGACCAGCGGGTTCACAGCATCGATGCGGTCGAGAAAGGCGCTGACGACCTCTCGCGCCGACAGACGGCGCTGCCTGATCGTGTCGGTAAGCTCTACGGCGGACAAGCGACAGATGTCGCCGGCCGGCGGCACGGCGTGTTTCGTCGACGGGCGCATCGCCGTCACCGCGCGGCCAAGGCCGCGTCGACATCCTTCGCCAACGGAATCGCCGGCTGCGCACCCGGCTTCAAGCAAGCGAGCGAGCCTGCCGCCGCGGCGCGCGTGAGCGCCTGTTCGAGCGGGAGGCCGGACGACAGGCCGGCGCCTAAATAGCCGCAAAAAGTGTCGCCTGCGCCGACCGTGTCGACCGGAGTTATCTTCAGTGCCGGGACGGTGAGGAAATGGTCGGGAGTGGCGGCCAGCACGCCGTCGCCGCCGAGCGTCACGACGATGGCGCGGCCTGTCTTTTGAGCATAGTCGCGCATCCGCGCCTCCCGGTCGCGGCCGGTGAGCACCAGCGCCTCGCCATAGAGGTCGAACTCGGTCTCGTTGGCGACGGCGTAGTCGGCCTTGCCGAGAAAGCCGGCCGCCTCGGGGCGGAAAGGCGCGGTGTTGAGCACGCTGACGGCACCCGCCGCGCGGGTTGCATCGAGCGCCGCTTCGACCGTGGGCAGCGGGATCTCGTGCTGCAAAAGCACGACATCGCCCTTCTTCAGATACGCCTTGGCGATGTCGCCGGGCAGTACAGAATCGTTAGCGCCCGGCACGACGGCGATCACATTCTCGCCGTCGGCACCGACCAGGATGAGCGCTGTGCCGGTGGAGGCGAAGCTCTCGCCGACGCCGGAAAGATCGACACCGCCGGCCTTCAGCAGCGCCAGCGCTTCGGCGGCAAAGCTGTCCTTGCCGACGGCGCCGACCATGCGCACCTCAGCGCCTGCGCGGGCCGCGGCCAGCGCCTGGTTGGCGCCTTTGCCGCCGGGAGCGGTGGCAAAGCCGGAGCCGCGGACCGTCTCGCCGGGTTCAGGCAAACGGTCGACATTGGCGATCAGGTCGAGGTTGATCGAGCCGACGATGATGATCAAGAAAGGCCTCCTGCACGAGCGGGCGAGCCTTCGATCGAAGGCCGATGCCGCAAGTCCTTGCATTTACGCAGTTGCTTGCGCGGGAGGCTAGCCGCAAAGACCGTCTATTGCCAGATCAAGCCGGTTGTGCGCCGCACCGGCCCACAGCATCATTCGCAGCGCACCGTCACCGTGCCCTGGTAGTTGCCGGCCGGGAAGATGCCCGGCGATTTTGTGGCCGTGAGATCGACCTGGATGGTGTGAGTGCCGTTGGTCACCCGCTGCGGCGAACTGCCCGGGATGTCCGCGCCTGAGCCATCGAGGCGGAAGACGGTGGCGAAGGTGACGTCGGTGTCGCCGCCGCTCGGCGCGGACGTGAAGACAATCGGCGCCGGTGCCGAGACGGAATAGCAGTCGAGCAGGTTGAGGATCGTGCATACCGTCGCATTCGCGGTGATGGTGGCGCCGGCGCTCGACCCGCCCGCCTGCCTGGAGCCGAAGATATTGATGGCGGGGTTCGATTTCATCGTTCCCGAGGCGCCGATCATGATGGTGCAA
Source organism: Mesorhizobium sp. WSM3864 (assembly GCF_002294955.1). Classification (NCBI taxonomy): domain Bacteria; kingdom Pseudomonadati; phylum Pseudomonadota; class Alphaproteobacteria; order Hyphomicrobiales; family Phyllobacteriaceae; genus Mesorhizobium; species Mesorhizobium sp. WSM3864. The sequence continues at coordinate 496,888 of NZ_NSGD01000003.1, read as the reverse complement.
GTGCCGATGATAGCCGCCTGAGCCGGGAGACAGAGGCTTGCAAGCGCAGCCACCGCGGCGATCAGCGCGCGGCTATTTCTTTTTCTTGTCATTGCCGGTTGTGCCTCTGATGCTCCAGCCCTCGTTAGCCCATCCAGTCGATGCGGCAGCGGAGGCGGTCGCGGGATTGGGAGCAGCCACGCTTCCCGTCTGGCCGTCGGCGCCGAGACCCATCTTGAGCAGCTTCAATTCGAGCTGCAGGCGCTCGACCTCGAGTTCGTAGAGGCGGCTGCAATCCACGCGCTTCGGCGTCCGCCCGATCGGGACCACCACGCGGCCGTAAGTGGCGAGGTCGCTGTTCGACTGGCTGTTGCTGTTGCCGCGGATGACGCCGACGTCCAGATAGGCGCCGCTGCCGGAAACGGCCGAGCGGCAGGTCGTGCCGTCGGAAGCATGAACCTCGTCCTGGCCCTGGGGCAGGGTGACGCCGGGCAAGGTGAAGCCCGTCTGGTTCTGGTTCAGGTTCAGTATATCCTCAGCATACCCCTGACTTGCGACCGCCAAGGCGGGCAGCAGGGCAAGCGTCAGAACCTGCGATGCCCGAAGAACTTTCCGCATATCTGTGCCCTTATCTGCGTCTGCTCGCTTGGAAAGGGGATACTCTCGGTACAGATACGCACTTTACGCTCGTTCGCTCCGTCGAACGGGACAACCACCAGAACCGGGCGCGACGCCTGGCCGGCCAGAACGAAGGCGCTCGGCGTGATCCTGGCGTCGATCGGCCGAAAATCCTGGTCATAGACATGAATCTCGACGCGTATGCGCTGGTCGTAGGGGTTGCCGGGGAAAACCCGGACCGCGAAAGCATCGGTGAAGGACCTGACCTCGCCCCGCATCGGCGTCATCGACTGGCCCGCCGCGGCAATGGGAGACAGCACGGCGATCAGCCCCGCCGCCAGGATTCCAATCGTTCTCAAGGAGCGCTCCTTTCGCGAGAGGGCTATTCGCAGCGCAGCGTCACGGTTGCCTGGTAGTTGCCGGCGGAGAAGCGGTCCGTGCCGCTTTTGGTGCCGGCAAGATTGACCGCGACCGTCGATGTGCCCGGTACCGTGAGCGCCGTCGCTGTGCCGGTTTCGGCAATGGTCTGCGCGCCGGAGGTGGCAAAGGTCGGGGTCCATGTCGTGGCCGTGGTGTCCGAGGCCGGGACGGTGGTGGTGGTGACCGGATCGACGCTGAGCGTGACGCCGCCGGTGGTATCGACCTGGGCGCTGCCGGCCGAACCGCCGGCATTGTGAGAGCTCAGCGACTGAAGATTGCTGCTGACGGTCATCGCTCCGTTAGAGTTGATCGTGACCGTGCAGGTAGCGGTGATAGTGCCGTTGAAGAGGACGTTTCCGGTGGCTGCCGATGCAGTCTGGCCGGTGCAGACGGCCAGCAGGCTCGCGGCCATTGCGACGCGAAAGAACTTCATGAGACCCCTCTTTCGAGCCGGAAAATGCGGCTCAATACAGAGGTATCATCCGTTTATCGTAGTTAATTTAGCGTTAAACAAGATAACGACTGCAAACAATTCAAAATACAACCGGCGAAACCTGAGGTTGTCTCCGGTTGCATATCCCGATATTTCGGAAGTATTGTTTCGATTATACTTACCTATATTCAGATCCACGGTTTTTCGCAATGGCGCGCGGAAAAAACGAAGTTTCAGGACGCCATTTGTCCCGCCTCCCAGCCGAGGATGGCGCGCTTGCGCGTCAGTCCCCAGTGGTAGCCGGTGAGGGCGCCGGACTTGCCGAGCGCACGATGGCAAGGAACCACGAAGGACATCGGATTGGCGCCCACCGCCGCACCGACGGCCCGGCTGGCGCTCGGCGCGCCGATGCTTGCCGCAATCGAGGAATAGGTGCAGGCCCTGCCCATCGGAATTCGCAGCAGCGCCTCCCAGATGCGCAGCTGGAAATCGGTGCCGATCATCACCACACGCAGCGGCTGGTCGGCGCGCCATCTTGTCGGATCGAAGACGCGCGCGGCATAGGGCTGGGTGGCCGACATGTCCTCGACGTAAGCTGCGTTCGGCCAGCGGCCGGACATATCGGCGAAGGCAGCCCGCTCGCCGCCGGCGTCGCAGAACGCCAGGCCGGCCAGCCCGCGATCGGTGACCATGATCAACGCAATGCCGAAGGGCGAGATATGATAGCCGTAGCGGATGGTCAGGCCGGCGCCACGGGTCTTGTAGTCGCCGGGCGACATCGCTTCGTGCGTGACGAAGAGGTCGTGCAGCCGGCCGGGGCCCGACATGCCGAGCTCGAACGAGGTTTCGAGCAGCGGCATGCCGGAATCAAGCAGCCTGCGCGCATGGTCGAGCGTCACCGCCTGCAGAAAGGCCTTGGGCGACAGGCCGGCCCAGCGCGTGAACAGTTTCTGCAGGCCCGTCGGCGTCTCGCCGACCGCCTCGGCCAGAACCTCCAGCGAGGGCTGGTCGCGATAGTCGAGGCTGATCTTCTCGATGGCGCGGCGCACGATTTCGTAGTCGCTGCCCACGGGCGTGATGTCGTTCTGCAGGATCGCTGACGGTTCCATCCGGGTATTCATGGTCATCTGGCCGTTCATGGCAATATCTCCCATGGCTATCTGCTCGGCCGCGAATATCGGTCTTCCCGCGCATTGCCACCACCCGAAACTTGCCTTCCTCCGGCCCACCCAGATCGACCAGGCTTCGAGCCGAAGGGCGATGACGGCCGGCGAAAAGATAGATTTGACCGGGGTAAGGCAGACCTTGCTGATGACGCTCTACGGCGAGGCGCCGGAGCGCCGTGCCAGTTCAACGCGCCCTGGCGGTCGCCAGTGCACGCGAAAAGGCAGCAGCAAAGCTTTCGCGGGAACCGGGATCCAGGAAAGACCCGATCGAAACGCTTTCGCCTTGCGCCTCGACGGCCATGTTGGTGATGCCGATCTCGGCATGGCGGGCGATCGAAAAGCGGGCCCAGAACGGGTTGAAGCGATGATCCTCGAAGCGGCCCGACGGCGCCGTTTTGCGGATGTCAAGCCTGGTGCGCGAGACCGATATTTCCTCACGGGCGCGGGCCGCCCGGTAATTGACGCGAAAGGCGATGTAGACGGCGACCACGTCCAGCCCCAAGAAGCCGAAGACCGGCCATGCGCCATGTGCCAGGAAGATCGCGCCGGTGATCGCCCAGCCGAACATCAGCGCGCCCATCAATATCAGAAAGCCGGTCCGACCGAGGGAGCGATGCGGCGTCAGCAGGGCCTGGAAGAATGGCTTGTCGGCTTCGAACGAGGCGTTTGTGTCGCTCATAGGGAAATATTATAGGAAGGGAATGGCGCCGCCCAAGTCCAAAAACTCCTTCCTCGTCAAAAAGCCGTCAGCCTCCGCCTCAGGCGGCAGTGCGAAAGCAAAGACGCCGTCCCGGAAGGGCGGGCTGCGCTCGCTCTACACGCCCGCCGAGGTGCATGAGATCTTCCGGCGTTTTTCCGTGCAGCGGCCCGAGCCGAAGGGCGAGCTCGACTATGTCAATCCCTTCACGCTGCTGATCGCGGTGGTGCTGTCGGCACAGGCGACCGATGCCGGGGTAAACAAGGCAACGAAGCCGCTGTTTTCGGTCGCCGATACGCCACACAAGATGCTGGCGCTCGGTGAGGCCAAGGTCGGTGACTACATCCGCACCATAGGCCTGTGGCGCAACAAGGCCAAGAACGTGGTCGCGCTCTCGAAGGTCCTGATCGACGACTATGCCGGCAACGTGCCCGAAGATCGGGACGAGCTGGTCAAGCTGCCGGGCGTGGGACGCAAGACCGCCAATGTCGTGCTCAACGTCGCCTTCGGCCAGCACACGATGGCGGTGGACACGCATATCTTTCGCATCGGCAATCGTATTGGTTTGGCGCCCGGCAAAACGCCGGAACAGGTTGAGCACGGGCTGCTAAAAGTCATTCCCGCCGAATACATGCGGCACGCCCATCACTGGCTGATCCTGCATGGCCGCTATGTCTGCAAGGCGCGCAAGCCCGACTGCCCGGTCTGTGTCATCGCGGATATCTGCAAGTCCAAGGAAAAGACCACCGACCTGCCGGCGCCGCTGATCGAGCTCGCGCCGCTCGACGAAACTGAGGACCGAGCGATTGGTGTCAGCTAGGCGGAGTGTAGCGGATGATGCCAGCGACGGCGCCTGCGGCCAACACGCCGAATTCAAAAATTGCAACGAAATTCAATGACTTAATTTTCCTCCACAAACACCTCTTCACGCTTCTTCTTGACCGCGGGCAGGAAGACGATGACGAGCACGGCGAGCGCGATGAAGAGCAGGCTGGCGCTGATCGGTCTCGTCACGAAGGTGCTCGGGTCGCCGCGCGACAGAATCATGGCGCGACGCAAGTTTTCCTCAAGCAACGGGCCGAGCACGAAGCCGAGCAGCAGTGGCGCGGGTTCGCAGCGCAGCTTGATCAGGAGGTAACCGAGCAAGCCAAAGAAGGCGACGGCGTAGAGGTCGTAAACATTGGTGTTGACGCTGTAGACGCCGATCGAGCAGAACGCCATGATGATCGGAAACAGCACGTAATATGGGATCGTAAGGAGCTTCACCCAAAGCCCTATCAGCGGCAGGTTGAGGACGATCAGCATCAGGTTGCCGATCCACATTGAGGCGATGATGCCCCAAAACAGCTCCGGCTGTTCGGTCGCGACATTGGGGCCGGGCACGATGCCCTGGATGATCATCGCGCCGATCATCAGCGCCATTACCGGATTGGCCGGAATGCCAAGCGTCAGCATGGGGATGAAGGAGGTCTGCGCGCCGGCATTGTTGGCCGATTCCGGCCCGGCGACGCCTTCGATGGCGCCCTTGCCGAATTCCCTCGGGTTTTTTGATACGCGCTTTTCGACCGTGTAGGAGGCAAAGGCTGCAAGGATCGCACCGCCTCCCGGCAGGATGCCGAGCGCCGAACCAATGATCGTTCCTCGCACGATGGGCGCGGCCATGCGCCGAAAATCCTCGCGGGTCGGCATGAGACCGGAGACTCTTCGGATCAGCACGGAGCGCTCGTGTTCGTTCTCAAGGTTGCGCAGGATCTCGGCGACGCCGAAGACGCCGACCGCTACCGCGACGAAATTCAGCCCGTCGGCATATTGGGTGATGCCGAGCGTGAAGCGCGGCGTGCCGGTATAGATGTCGGTTCCGACAATGCCGAGCAGCAGGCCGAGCACAACCATGGCCAGCGCCTTGACTATCGAGCCGTGGGCGAGCGCGACGGACGAGACGAGGCCGACGACCATCAGCGAAAAGTATTCGGCCGCGCCGAATTCCAGCGCCATCGCCGTCAGCGGCGGAGCAAAGATGGCGACCAGGAAGGTCGACACCGTGCCGGCAAAGAACGAGCCTATCGCCGCGATCGCGAGTGCCGCCCCGGCGCGGCCGTTCTTGGCCATCTGGTAGCCGTCGATTGCGGTGACGGCTGACGAGGATTCGCCGGGCATATTGATGAGAATGGCGGTGGTGGAGCCGCCATATTGCGCGCCGTAATAGATGCCGGCGAGCATGATGAGAGAGGAAACTGGGTCGCCTATCTGGAACGTAATCGGCAAGAGCATGGCGATGGTTGCGGTGGCGCCGATGCCGGGCAGGACGCCGATCAGCGTGCCGAGAAGGACGCCGATCAGACAGAAACCGAGATTTGTCAGCGATGTCGCCGTCGAAAAGCCGAGCACCAAGTTGGCGAGGAGCTCCATGGTCATCTCCTCACAATGGCAGCCACGGGCCAAAGCGTCGGAACGGCAGGCCGAGTGCGTAGCTGAAGACGAGCGACGCAAACAGCGTCAGGCCGGCCGACAACACGAGCGCGGTCAGCGGTTTCATGCGGGCGCTGGCAAAGGATGCGATCAGCGCCGTCAGGAAGATCGATGGGATGAAGCCGAGGCCGCGCACCGTCAGGCCGAAGAAGATCGGAGCGGGGAGGATGAGCAGCATGCCGCGCCACGCAATGTGGCCGATCGCCTCGCTCTCGAAGCGCACTGCCTGGACGAGGATGATAACGCCGAGCAGGAGCAGCACGATCGCCAGGACCAGCGGGAAATAGCCCGGTCCCATGCGGAAGGCGCTGCCGATTTCGAGGCCGAGCGACTGCAGAGCGAAAAATGCGCCGAAGGCGATGAACAGCGCGGCGCATATGCCGTTGGTCGTGTCGATTGCGAAAGGCTTCATCACGTTCCTCTCAGGTGCGCATCGGGCGCGCCGTTGCAACGCAAAACGGGGCCGAAGCAAAAACGGGGCGCCGATCGCGCCCCGTCCAAAACCTCAGTCGGCGTACTGGCCGGCGGCTTCGATGATCGGCTTCCAGCGCCCGATCTCGCTTTCAAGCTTGGCCTTCAGTGCCGCCGGTGTCGCGTCGGCTTCGGGCGACGGCTTGGTGCCGAGTTCGGCGAAGCGGGCGGCGACGTTCTGATCCTTCAGCGCGACCTGCAGCGATTTCGACAGGCGTCCGGTGATCTCGGCCGGCGTACCCTTTGGTGCGTAGAGGCCGTGCCAGATGCTGACCTGCACCTCGGGAAGGCCGCCTTCCGTCGTCGTCGGGACGTCCGGCAGCACATCGAGGCGTTCCGGCGAGGTGACGGCATAGGCCTTGATCGTGCCGCCCTGGATCTGCTTGGTGGTGTTGGTCGTCTGGTCGCACATCATGTCGACCTGGCCGCCCAGAAGATCGGTCATGGCCGGGCCGGTGCCCTTGTAGGGCACGGTGACCAGCGGCGTACCGATGGCGCTCATGAACAGCATGCCGCACAAATGCGAGGCCGCACCGATCCCGGCATTGGCGACGGTGACAGTGTCTTTGTTGGCCTTGGCGTACTCGGCCAGTCCCTTCAGATCGGTCGGCTCAAGGTCCTTGCGGCCGACGACGGTCATTGGCACCTCGGTGACGAGGCCGACATATTCGAAGGCGTTGAGCGTGTCGTATGCGAGCTTTCTGTACAGCGTCGCACTGGTCGCCATGCCGATGTGGTGGAGGAGCAGCGTATAACCGTCCGGGTCAGCCTTCGCGACGCGGCCCGCGCCCAGCGTGCCGCCGGCACCGCCGACATTCTCGACGATGACCTGCTGGCCGAGATCCTTCGACATGGCTTCGGCGATGAGGCGTGTGACCGTGTCGGTCGGGCCGCCGGCCGCAAACGGCACCACCACGGTGATGGTGCGTTCCGGATAGGTCTGCGCGCCCGCGGCGAACGGATAAAGCGTGACGGCCGCTGCGGCAGCCAGAGCGGCAACAAATTTTCTCATTGTGACTTCCTCCCAGAGTATGAATCTCCAGCCACCGCGCGAAATTCCTCTCGGCGACGGCTGTGGATGCAATAGCAACTAGTGCAGGCTAGCAGATTGCAATCGGACTCAAACGGCAAACCGCAATTATCTACAAATCACCCGCAAGATGGATGGAAAAGATCTGGGTCGGATGATGGATCGCGGGATGTCGACATCTGGCGACGGTACGTTTGGCGGATGCCGGTTGCTGCCCGATCCCTGCTCTTCCTCGGTTCTATTCTAATAACCGTAGCCGCGCGCCATCGCCGCCGCAAAGACCGGGATGAGCAGGAACATGAAGCCCTCGGCGCGGACATAGTTCTTCACCGAGGCGAGCTCCGCCGCCGGAACCGAGAAGGAAGGATTGCCGCTCGCCTGCCTGCTCCAGGAGATGAAGCGCACGGTCGGGATGATCGACAGCAGGCCGACGATGATGAAGGCCATCATCTTTGCCCAGAACACCCAGTTGAAGACGTAGAACTCCCAGCCTTTCAGGCCGAAGAACACCCGGCAGACGCCAATGATAACGATCAGCGCGGCGATGATGCCGTAGTGGCGGTCGATGCCGACAAGGCGCTTGAGGGTCGTCGCCCCCAACTCGCCGCGCACCAGCACGAACTCGGCGCCAATGATGCCGGCCAGCGAGAACACCAGAAGATGATGGGCGATCGCCAGCAGAAGGTCGGTGGTGTCCATTATCTTTCCTCGTTTTCAGACGGCGCCGCGATATCGCTGAATCAGCTTCGTCCCAAGACTAGCATCGCCTGTCGAGAATCCCACACGCCGAAATGTCAGCCGGTCAATGACCGCGCTCATCCACTTGCGTCGCTGGAGGATGCCCCGGGCGATCCTGGCCCTTGTTCGAACGTGCAGGTTTGCTAAGCGCTGCCGCTCAAAGGAGAGGACTGCGATGAGCATTGCAAGGGAAGCCGGGGTGCCTGTCCTGGAGACGGCGCGGACGGTCCTGCGGCCGCATCGGCTCAACGATTTCGAGACCTATGTCGCAATGTGGGCGGACCCGGGGGTCACCCGCTTCATCGGCGGCAAGCCGCGCACCCGCGAGGAAAGCTGGATGCGCTTCCTGCGCCATGCCGGGCTGTGGTCGCTGCTTGGCTATGGGTTCTGGGCGATCGAGGACAAGGCGACGGGCCGCTTCCTCGGCGAGGCGGGATTCCATGATCTGAAGCGCGAGATCGAGCCCTCGATCGAAGGCGTGCCGGAAGCCGGTTGGGCTTTAGCTTCGGGTGCGCATGGCCAGGGGCTTGCAAGCGAAGTCGTCGGGCGCATCGTCGCCTGGGGTGACGAGGCGTTCGGGCGAGCCAGGACCGTCTGCATCATCGATCCCGAAAATGGCGCCTCGCTCAAGGTTGCAGATAAGAACGGCTATCGCGAAATCCTGCGGACCACCTATCACGACAAGCCGACGATCCTGCTGGAGCGGTGGGCCGGAGGGGCAGCAGCCTAGAGGGCAATGCCGGGTTCGTCCGCCTCCGGTGCTGACGCGCTTCTGGGATCAGCGTTTGGCCTTGGACCTGTTCAGGGCCACCGCTGCTCGCACGAGAGTCTTGAACGCTTCCTGGTCGATCTCCTCGCCTTCGCGAAAATCGATGGCGCGCCTTGTGTTGCCTTCGAGGCTGGAGTTGAAGAGACGTGAGGGATCCGGCAGCGCCGCGCCCTTGGCGAAGGTCAGCTTGACGACGGCCTTGTAGGTCTCGCCGGTGCAGATCATTCCGGCGTCCTCCCAGACCGGCACGCCGCGCCACTTCCATTCCTCGGTGACGTCCGGATCGGCATCCCTAATCAGGGCGCGCAGTCGGCCGAGCATCTCGCCCCGCCAATCGCCCAATTCCGCGATACGGCCATCAATCAGCTCGGAAGGAGACTTGCTTTCCTGCACGCCGATTTTCTCCATATGTGTCCTCCTTCAACACCCGCTAGACGGTTCGCCATGATGCCTCGTCGGGCGGACCGTGAGTGACCGATAATGCGCTTACATTCGTTCGCCAGGCAATTGACTCGCCTGTTTCACCCAGGAGACGAATTGCGCTTCGTCGAGCTGGTCGTCCTCATGGATGTGCAAATAGCGCGTGTCCTTGCTCTTGGATTCGCCGGGCGGCACCGGCTTCAGCGACATGCCGCGAAAGAAGGCCACTTTGACGTATCTGGTGAAACAATGAATGCCGAGAAACCAGCCTTCGCCGTCCATGCCGTAAAACGGCGAGTTCCATTTGACGGCCTTCTGCACGTCGGGGACGGCCTGCATGATGAGTTGGTCGAGCCGGCGGCCTAGCTCGCTCTTCCAACCCGGCATCGCCGCGATATAGGCCTGCACGGGAGCGTCACCATACCCCTTGGCGATCTGCGGGTTGCCGCCCGAAAGCAGGACGGGTTTTTCCCCCGACGGCCTGGCTGCAACCTTTGCCGATTTCGCTTTTGCCATCAGGCCGGTCCGGCGCGCTCGCGCGCCGGCCCACCGCGCCACCTTGCGGCATAGGGCAGCACGAACATGTAGAGGCTGCTGAACAACAGCAGGAAAAGCGGCAGGAGCGGCGAATAGACCACCCAGGCCGGCGGCTCGCCCAACGCCATGGCGATGAAGTTGGCGATGACGGTGGTGGTAAAGATGATCGACAGCCAGCGATGCAACTGCCTGATCCACTTGCTCCAGTCCAATGCTTCCTCCTCTGAAAGAACCAATGAACGCTGGGCCTACCAGCACGCCAGTTGCGTGATCTGAATGAGATTGCCGCAGGCCCTCAATCGATCCGCGAAAGCACCTGCTCCAAGGCCGCAAAGAACCTCGGCCAGCCAACGGTCGCACCTCGGAAATACGGCTCCTGGTCAGTCCGGAAGAATGTCTGCTCCATGCGCAGGCGAGTGCCGGCGCTGGTCGGGGTGAGCGTCCATGTGACGACGCTCTCTAGATCCTTGGTGTCCCATGTGTAGGAAAGCGTTTTGTTTGGCTCGACTGTCTGGACCTGGCACTCGACACCGCCCCAGTCCGCGCTCAGTTCGAAACGGTGGTCTACGACCGGCTTGAAGTTGTTCTTCATCAGCCACTCCTCGATGAGATGCGGTTGGGTCAGTGCCCGCCAGATCTTGTCCGGCGGATAGGGAATCTCGCGCTCGACGACAACGGAGCGCGTTCCGGCCGGCATATCGTTCATTGATCCATCCTCTGCAGCAGATCCTCGAGATCGTCGAACCGGCTCTCCCAGAACCCAGCCATATCGCGAGTCCAATCCATTAGCGGCGCCAGCGCGCGAAGCTGCGCGCTGTAATAGGTCTGGCGACCCTCGTGGCGGTCGCGCACCAGTCCGGCTTGCTTGAGCAGGCCGAGATGTTTCGACACCGCCGGCTGCGAGACACCGGCCTCAGCCGTCAGCGCGCCGACCGTCTGCTCGCCTTGCCGGCACAGACGCTCGAAGATGGCGCGCCTTGTCGGATCGGCAAGCGTCCGGAACAGCATATCGTGTGCGTTCGTCATCTGGATCGATAACTCAATGGCTATTGATTGACGTATAACCAGTGAGATATGTGTGAGTCAAGCAGAGCCTAGAGGGCGGAAGCTTAGGGCGGACTGGGTCACCCTATCCTTGCGGACTCGTCCCCGACATCCGCTTCCGCGTCAGCGCTTCCAGAACTCGCGGTGTGGTGCGAGCAGCTCGTCCGCGACTTCGGGGAAGGGGCCAAACACCTCGATCTTTTTCTGCCCGGAGTCGAGCACGGCGCGCGAAGAAAGGCTCATCGTCGGATTCGCCGCGTGATCCCCGGTGAGCGCCAGAAGCTTGGTCTCCTCGAAGCCGTAGACCAGCCGGCCGATATTGGCCCAGTAGAGCGTTCCTGTGCACATCGCGCAGGGCTCGCCGGTTGAGACCAGCGTGCAGGTCCAGAGAAACTCCGGCGAATAGGCAGCCGCCGCGCGTCGCGCAAGTTCGGTTTCGGCGTGATGGACGGTGTCGATATTGCCTTGGCGCATGAGGATCGCGTCGTCCGGGCCGACCAGCACCGCACCGAATGGATGATGTCCGTGCGCCGCCGCTTCGCGCGCCGCGGCGTCGGCGGATCGGAGGTGGGCGAGCATCTGATCGCGGGTCATGGCAAAAACCCTATCGCGCCGCCATCCACCCGATGGGCGGCCCTTTGAGCCGAGATTGGTGCCAAGGGACGCGATTGGCAAGAGCTAACCGTCGCGTGAGCGTCCACCTGCCCGAAGCTCGGCGACATTGGCCTGCTGCGTGCCGGAAACTCGAATTTGATGCTCGCCAAAACCCGGATCCGTTGTGGGTTTCGGCGGCGCGTCGAGGCTTGCCGCATCCAGCATGGATGCATCTTCGCCAAAAGCGCGGGTGGCGCGGGCGGCAGCTTCGAGCAGCGGCCGCTTCATGCGGGTAAGGAAGGCCGCGTCGACCCGCGTGTTCGGACCGGCGAGCGTGAGCGCGCCGAGCAGTGTCCGTCCCGGCCCGAAGACAGGGGCGGAAATGCCTGCAGTCTGTGGATCGCGGTCACCGATAGAAATGTAACTATAGGTTTTCCGGATCGTCTCGTAAGGCTCGCCCTGTTCTCCCGAGAACGCGGCCAGCACCCGGCCGCCGGAACCAACCAGCAAGGGGAGCACGTCACCTTCCCGTATCGTGTAGCGGATCGGGTGCTTGGACTCGATCCGGTAGAGACAGGTGCGCACGTCGCCCGAGCGGACATAGAAGGCGACGCTTTCCCAGCTTCGCTCGGAGAGATCGCGCATGATCGGCAACAGAATATCCATCGCCACGAGCGAGCGCTGGTAAAGCGCGCCAAGCCTGAAGGTCGCCGGTCCGATGCGATAGCGTCCGTCCTCCAGGCGCTCCAGCAATTGCCCGCGCATCAGCGAGTTGGCCAACCTGAGGATCGTGCTCTTGTAGAGGCCGGTGCGGGCCGCGATTTCGGCGAGGCCGAGCGACCGGTCGGCAATGGTGAACGCGTCGAGGATGGCGATTGCCCGGTCGAGCGCGGCAACGCCGTCGGCCGGAGCCTGGCTTGGAGGGAGGTCTGTCATTGCGGTGACGATTTCATCGTGGTCGCCCATCCGGGAATGACCCTGGACATGCGGATTTAGTCCGATCCTATGCGTTCTGTCCAGCAGAATGGCATTCCCGTTGACAGAACGCGGTAACAAATGCTTGAACTCGAATGCGGGTCTTAATTCAGGCCACGTCTTGGCAGGCACCGGAGGAGGTGTCGTGATTTGGAGGAATCCCATGCTGAACAGACGCAGATTCTTGTCGACCACCGCCGCCGGCTTCGCGGCTTTGCATTTCGCACCCGCCTTTGCGCAGGACGCCCCGCAAATCCAAATCTTCGTGCCGGCGGCCCCCGGCGGCGGCTGGGACCAGACCGCGCGCACGATCGATCAGGTGCTGCGCTCCGAAAAGCTGATCTCCGGCTCGCAGATCACCAATGTCGGCGGCGCCGGCGGCACGGTCGGCCTGCCGCAATTCGTCAACCAGTGGAAGGGCAAGGGCAACGCGCTGATGGTTGCCGGCATGGTCATGGTTGGCGCCATCATCGCCAACAAGGCCGCCAACAATCTCACCGAAGTGACGCCGATCGCGCGCCTCACCGGCGAGTTCGAGGCGCTCGTGGTGCCGGCAGCCTCGCCGTTCAAGACGGCTAATGATTTCGTCGCGGCGCTGAAGGCGGATCCGACGAAGGTCCCGGTGGCCGGCGGTTCGGCCGGCGGTTCTGACCACATCCTTTTCGGCCTGATCGCCAAGACGGCCGGCGTGCCTGCCGCCAACCTGTCCTATGTGCCGTTCGCGGGCGGCGGCGAGGCGCTGTCGGCGCTGCTCGGCAACCAGGTCGCGGCCGGCATTTCCGGCTATGGCGAATTCTCCGAGCAGGTCAAGGCGGGCGCGCTCCGGCTGCTGGCGATCTCGTCGGACAAGCGCCAGGAAGGCATCGACGCGCCGACATTGAAAGAGGCCGGCATCGACGTCGAATTGTTCAACTGGCGCGGCGTCTTCGCACCCCCCGGCGTTTCCGACGAAGACAAGGCGGCGATGATCAAGATGGTCGAGACCATGGCCAAGAGCGAGGCCTGGGCGACCGAGTGCAAGAACCGCAACTGGACGCCGATTCTGCTGACCGGCGACGATTATGCCAAGTTCGTCGCCGAGGACACGACCCGCATCGGCGCGATCCTCAAGGATCTCGGCCTCGCCTGATCCGCTCCTGCCTGATCTCGAAGGAGGCTGCATCGCCTTCTTCGAGACAGCGGACATGCGACGGTTCAGGAATGAAACTGCGGTGAAGCCGGCAGTCGAAGGCCGGCCTTCCGGGGAGGAGATCATGAGCACCAGCGACCAGCAGGCGTCACCGCCGCGCCTTGCCATACCCGAATTGCTGATCGGCGTCGGGCTTCTTGTCTGCGCCGGGGCCGTTGCCTGGCAGACCCTGGCGATCCCGGTTTCGCCGCTCTATTCCAAGGTCGGCCCGAAGGTCTTCCCCTACATGACCATGGCCGGCATGGTGATCCTGTCGCTGCTGCTCATCGTCGCCGCCCTGCGTGGCGGCTGGCAGCCGGACGAGGAAAAGGAGACGCCGACCGACTGGAAGGCGATGGGTTTCGTAGTCGCGGGGCTCGTTGCCAATCTCGTGCTGATCCAGCCGCTCGGCTTCACAGCCGCCTCGGTGATCATGTTCGTGCTGGTCTGCTTCGGCTTCGGCAGCCGGCATCCGCTGCGCGATGCGCTGCTCGGCCTGATGTTGGCGCTGGCGGCCTATTTCGGATTCGCCAGAGCGCTCGGCGTCAACATCGGGGCCGGCCTGATCGAGAACCAGCTCAACGCGTTGATCAGCGCCTTCGTTGGCATGGGAAGGGGCTGAGGACGATGGACACGCTCGGTTATCTCGCGCACGGATTTGCGGTCGCCTTCACGCCGACCAATCTCTTGTGGTGCCTGCTCGGCACGACGCTCGGAACCGCGATCGGCGTGCTGCCCGGGCTCGGGCCGGCGCTGACCATCGCGCTGCTTTTGCCGATCACCTACCAGGTGGCGCCGGAAGCTTCCTTCATCCTGTTTGCCGGCATCTATTACGGCGCCATGTATGGCGGCTCGACGACGTCGATCCTGCTCAATACACCGGGCGAAAGCGCCACCATCGTCACCGCGCTCGAGGGCAACCGGATGGCGCGTTCGGGCCGCGGCGGCGCGGCGCTCGCGACTTCCGCGATCGGCTCGTTCGTCGCCGGGACCATCGGCACGCTGGGCGTCGCCTTCCTTGCGCCGATCGTGGTCAAGTTGGCGCTGGCTTTCGGGCCGGCGGAATATTTCTCGCTGATGGTGCTCGCCTTCATCACCGTTTCGGCGGTGCTCGGCTCGTCCTCTGTGCGTGGGCTTACCAGCCTGTTCGTCGGCTTCGTCATCGGCATGATCGGCGTCGACCTGCAGACCGGGCAGCCGCGCTTCACCTTCGGCATGGGCGAGTTGCTCGACGGCGTCGACGTCATCGTCGTAGCGGTCGGCCTCTTTGCGGTCGGCGAGACTCTCTACGTGGCCTCGCGCCGCTATGCCGGGAAGGACGAGATCGTGCCGCTGAGGGGCTCGCTCTACATGACTGCTTCCGAATGGGCGCGCTCGTGGAAGCCGTGGCTCAGGGGCGCGGCAATCGGCTTCCCGATCGGCGCCCTGCCCGCCGGCGGGGCCGAGATCCCGACCTTCCTCTCCTATGCCATCGAAAAGAAGCTTTCCAAGCACAGGGAGGAGTTCGGCACGGTCGGCGCCATCGAAGGCGTCGCCGGGCCGGAGGCTGCCAACAACGCTTCCGCTGCCGGCGTGCTGGTGCCGATGCTGACGCTTGGCCTGCCGACCTCGGCAACGGCGGCGATCATGCTGTCGGCCTTCCAGAGCTACGGCATCAATCCCGGACCGCTGCTGTTGACGACGCAGGCCAATCTCGTCTGGGGCCTCATCGCCAGCCTGTTCATCGCCAACGTCATCCTCGTCATCCTCAACCTGCCGTTGATCGGCCTTTGGGTACGATTGCTCAAGATCCCGGCGCCGCAGCTCTATGCCGGCATTCTGGTGTTCGCCACCGTCGGCACCTACGGCATCTCGCAGTCGCCGATCGATCTCATCATCCTCTATCTGCTGGGCGCGGCGGGTTTCCTTATGCGCCGCTTCGATTTTCCGACGGCGCCGGTCATCATCGGCATGATCCTCGGGCCGCTCGCCGAGACGCAGTTCCGCCGGGCGATGACGATCGCCAATGGCGACTGGACGGTGTTCTACCGGCACCCGCTCTCGCTGACGCTATTAACGCTCGCCTTCATCGGTCTGGTCGGCCCGCATATCTGGGCCTGGATCGAACGCCGGCGCACGCGCGGACCAGAGCATGTGCCGGGCGATGCCTGACCGATCTGGAGCATCATGACAGACCTGCTTTCCGGCATACGCGTCCTCGACCTCACCAATGTGCTGGCAGGTCCTTACTGCGCCTACCAGCTGGCGCTGCTCGGCGCCGACGTCATCAAGGTCGAGGCGCCGCCGGGCGGCGATCTCGCGCGCCAGCTTGGCGCCTCGCCGGAGCTCAACAAAGCCGGCATGGGTGCATCCTTCCTGGCGCAGAACGCTGGCAAACGATCGGTGGTGCTCGACCTGAAGCAGGAGGCCGACCGCGAGCGGTTCCTCAACCTGGTCGCCACGGCGGACGCACTGGTCGAGAATTTCCGGCCGGGCGTGATGGATCGGCTCGGCCTCGGCCACGAGAAGCTGAAGGAGGTGCGGCCAAGCCTCGTCTATTGCGCGATATCGGGTTTCGGCCAGACCGGCCCGATGCGCGGCAACCCGGCCTATGATCAGATCATCCAGGGGCTGTCCGGGATCATGAGCATCACCGGCACGCCGGAAACGGCGCCGCTGCGCGTCGGCTATCCGGTCGCCGACACGCTGGGCGGGCTGGTGGGGGCCTTCGCCATCGCTGCGGCGCTGGTGCGGCAGAAGACCAGCGGCGAAGGCGCCTTCCTCGACGTGTCGATGCTCGAATGCACGCTGTCGGCCTTGGGATGGCCCGTGTCGAACTATCTGACGGCGGGCGTTGAGCCTGAAGCCATGGGCAACGAGAACATGACGGCCGCGCCCTCCGGCGCGTTCCGCACCGGCGAGGGCCTGCTCAACATCGCCGCCAACAAGCAGGAGCAGTTCGTGATCCTTTGCGGCTTGATCGGCCGCCCAGACTTGGCTTCGGATCCGCGCTTCGCCGAGCGCGAGACGCGCAAAGGGAACCGGGCAGCGCTGAAGTCAATCATCGAGGACGCGCTTGCCGGCGCTCCTGCGGCGGTCTGGGAAGAAAAGCTCAACCGCGCCGGCGTGCCGGCCGGGCGGGTGCTGACGATCCCGCAAGTGCTGGAGGAACGCCAGGTCACCGAGCGCGGCATGACGACCCGCTTCCAGGAGATACCCGGAATGGAGAAGCCGCTCACGGTGGTGCGCGGCGGCTTTATGGTCGACGGTGCGGCTCCCGTGCCAGCCGGCCCTCCACCACGTCTTGGCGCGCATATGGACGACGTGTTCGCCAGCTTGCCGGCGCGCGGCAAAGGGAGGGCGCGGGCATGAGCGCGGACAAAAGGACCGGCCGCGAGCGCGGCGAAGAGTGGTGGCAGACCGGCATCATCGAGATGCGGCCCGGCGTGATCCGGCTGCGCGGCTACGAGATCCAGGATCTGATCGGCCGCGTCAGCTTTCCCGCGATGATCTGGCTGATGCTGCGCGGTGATTTGCCGGGCGAAGATGAGGCGGCGCTGCTCGGCATCGCGCTCGGGGCCGCCGTCGACCATGGCCCGCAGGCGCCGTCGATCGCGATCGCGCGCATGGCGGCGACCTGCGGCGTCGGCATCAACAACGCCATGGCCTCCGCCATTAATGTGCTGGGCGACGTGCATGGTGGGGCCGGCGAGCAGGCGCTTTCCTTCTATGGCGACATCGCCGCCGCAATGGATGGTGGCGCGAGCCTCGCCGAAGCGGTGAGTGCGCGGCTCGACCGGTTCTTCGCCGAGGAAAAGGGCTACGTGCCCGGCCTCGGGCATCGCTTCCACCCGATCGATCCGCGGGCGCCGCGCCTCATCGAACTGACGCGCGACTTCGCCGGGCGCGGGGTCGTCAGCGGGCGCTTTGCCGACATTGCCGAGGCGATCGAGGCGGAGGTGGCGACACGCAAGGGCAAGACGATCCCGCTCAACATCGATGGCGCCACGGCCGTCATCTATGGCGAGCTAGGCTTCCCGCCGCCACTGACGCGCGGCCTCTTCGTGCTGTCGCGCTCGGTAGGCATACTGGCGCATGCCTGGGAGCAATCACAGGAGAGCGACCGCAACAAGGGACCTCTGCCCAAAGAATGGCTGTGGGCTTATAGCGGCACCCCGGCACGGCCGTTTCCTGGCGACTCCGATTAGAGCGTTTCACCGTTCGACGGAAACGGCGAACCAATCTATCTCTTTGTTTTGACGGAATTCATGACGGACAGCGGTGTCACACTTTCGTGGAATTGCGCCAGGCCATCGTCTTACGCCGGATCGGTCGCCAAGGCCGTCAAATCCCTCAGCAGCGTGGAAAGCTCGGGCTCGTCGATCAGCAGGGCCGCATCGGCCGCCGGCAGCCAAGCCCGCTGACGGTTCACGGCCTCCCGCCAGTTGGCCATCTCCTCGCTGACTTCGAGCAGGTAGACGACCACGTCGACACGGACGAAACGGCTGGCCATGCGCTTCCAATAGGAGTAGCCGCCGGCAGGCTGCTTCAGCGCCTTGCCCAGCACGCCCGCCTCTTCCTGGGCCTCGATCGCGGCCGCCTTGCGCCCGCTCTTGCCCTTCATCGGCCAGCCCTTGGGCACAATGAAACGTTTGGTCGTGCGCGAGGTGACCAGCAAGACTTCAAGCTGGCCGTCGCCGCGTAGGCGAAAGGGGATGGCCGCCACCTGGCGGATCCGCTCTCCCTTCTTTGCCCTGCGTACTGCTTTCTTCTTGGCTGCTGCCATCCCAAAATCCGATCAAAGCGGCATTCCTGCCGTACGCTATCCACACGGCAAAACCTCGCTCCTGCAAATCCCAAAACCGCCGCCCATGCAAGCCGGACGCCGCCGACAGTAAGTCGGCTAAGTAAACCGAAAAAAGAAAAATGTCAGCGGCAGACGCGCGAAATCGTGGTGCCGATCACCTGAGACTGGCAATTCTGCTTGACGATCGGCACTTCAGGGCGAGCCTTCGGAACGATCTGCCGGTCCTGCTCGCGGTAAAGCTGCTGCTGTTGCTGGAACTGTCGTCGCTGCAGCTGGTTCCGGAGCGCCTGCAGCTCGTTATGTTGGATCAGGGCGTTGCGGTCTGTGGGGATGACGACCTGCGCGGAGGCATATGAAGCCGCGCCCAAAAGGGCGGCAGTCGACAAAGCCGCGGCAATCAAAGCCGCCGATAGCCGAGGATGCGACATCGCTTCCTTCCCGCACGAAAAACAGAAACCTTGCCGTAATATAGGGTGTTTGTGCGGATCTACCATGGTTCAAGCGACCGATCTCGCCGCACAGCCTCAATCGGTTGGAGGATGCCCGCCGGTTCCTTCAATCGACCTCGCGCAAACGGTAGCCGACGCCGGTCTCGGTGATGATGTAGCGCGGCTGGTCCGGTGTCTTCTCGATCTTCTGCCTCAATTGGCGGACATAGACCCTGAGATATTGCACGTCCGTCGACTCGTTCCAGATCTGCTTCAGCAGGAACTGATGGGTCAGAACCTTGCCGGCATACTGCACGAGCATGCGCAGGATATCGTATTCCTTCGGCGACAGTTTTACTTCCCTGCCCTCTACCTTGACGATGCGCTTCACCAGGTCGACCGAAAGGTCGCCGGCCTGGAACACCGGCTTCTCGCCCTGCTGCTGGAATTTGTGGCGCAGCGCCACGCGGATGCGGGCGACGAGCTCGTTCATGCCGAAGGGTTTCGTCACATAGTCGTCCGCGCCGATCTCGAGCGCCTGGACGATGCCGGCCTCGTCGGTGCGGCTCGACAGGATGACGACCGGAATGTCGAGGCCGTCGTCACGCCATTTGCCGAGCAGTTCGAGGCCCGTCATCCCCGGGAGGCCGAGATCGAGCAGGATCAGGTCGGGCCGCTGCGCCTGCATGAGATCGATCGCTGCCTTGGCGTTCGGTGCCTCCGATACGGCATAGCCCTGGCTGCCGAGACCGACCCGAAGCAGCCTGCGGATCGGCGGCTCGTCGTCGACGACCAGGATGCTGACGTTCTGACCGGTCATGCGGCGTCATCCGTTTTGGCGACGGCAAGGCCCGGAATTTCCTGCGGCACCGGCATGCGGATCGTGAAGATCGCGCCGGGCCGGTCGGTGCGGTTCGTCGCCGAGATCCTGCCGCCCATGGCCTCGACGAAACCGCGGCTGATCGACAGGCCGAGACCCGTGCCGGCGCGGACCTGGTCGCGCTTGCGCACCCTGTAGAAGGTGTCGAAGATCCGTTCGAGGTCGGTGGGCGGGATTCCTGGTCCCTCGTCCATGACCTGCAGGATGACGGAGCCGTTGTCGACCCAGCCTTGGAGGCGGATGGTCGAGCCGGGCGCGGAATACTTGGCGGCATTGTCGAGGAGGTTGAACAGCGCCTGCTCGAACAGCACCGGGTCGAGGCGCAGCATCGGCAGGTCCGGCGGAATGTCGGTGTCAATGCGGTGCTCGCCGGTGATCTTGCGAGCGCGATCGAGCGCCGAGCCGACGATATCGCCGACATAATGGAGGGCGTAGTTCGGCTCCATGGCGCCGGACTCGATCTTGGTCATGTCGAGCAGATTGGCGATGAAGCGGTTGAGCCGCTCCGATTCGTCGACCACCGTCGACAGGAGTTCCGCGCGGTCCTCTTCGGGAAGGGCGGCCGCGTATTCCCGCAGCGTGCCGGCGGCACCCATGATGGCGGCCAGCGGCGTCTTCAGGTCATGCGAGATCGAGGTAAGCAGCGCCGTGCGCAGCCGGTCCGCTTCCGCCGCCAGCCTGGCGCGGTCGACATCGGCGACAAGCTGGATGCGTTCGATGGCGACCGCCGCCTGATCGGCAAGCGCGTCGAGAAGGCGCTGCTGCTCGGGGGTCAGCAAAGGGCCCTGCTTGTCGTTGTCGAGGCCGACGACGCCGACCGCTGTCCGGCCTGTTCGCAAGGGCAGATAGAGGCGCTTCGCGCCGGGCAGCGTATCGGCGCCGCGGCCGGCGGGGCGGTCATGTTCCCAGGCCCAGCGGGCCGCCGCGATGTCGGCCTCGGCGAGCGTATCGTCCGGCGGATAGCCGGCCTTGACGGTGATCGTTCCATTCTCGGGCAGAAGCAGCACCACGCGCACTTTCAGCATCGAGGCGATCTGGAAGGCGGTGGCCCACAGCACGTCGTCAAGCGTGCCGGCGCCGGCGAGCTTCTTGGAGAACGAGTAGATGTCCTGCGTGGCTCGCGCGCGTGAGCGGGCGGCGACCGCCTGGCGCTGGACGCGCGCCGTCAGATTGCTGGCGATGACAGCGACAACGAGAAAGACCGCGAAGGCAACGATGCTCTCCGGATCCCTGATCGTGAACGTATAGCGCGGCTCGAGGAAGAAATAGTTGAAGGCAAGCGCGCTCAGGAAACAAGCGTAGAGCGCCGGCCAGAGTCCGAACGTCACCGCAGAAGTCAGCACCGCCAGCAGCAGGACGCTGGCCAGATTGCGGACATCGAGGAACTGATCGAGAATCGAGCTGACGGCCACCGCGCCGGCGACATAGGCCGTCGAGAACAGATAGGGCCAGATCTGGAAGGGCTTCTGCTCGGACGCGGAATTCACCCGGGCCGACGGCATGTCGGCATCGCGCTCCTTGCCCGAAATGACATGGACGCTGATGTCGCCGGCATTGCGGATCAGGTCATAGGTGAGCGAGCCCTCGATCAGTTCCCGCCAGCGCGAGCGGGTCGGCCTGCCGATGACGATATGGGTGAAGTTGTTCGCCGTCGCATGGCGCACGATGTCCTGGGCGACGTTCTGGCCCGGGATGGTCGCCACCTCGGCGCCGAGCTGTTCGGCAAGGCGCAGGTTTGTCGCCAGCCGGTCCTTGTCCTCTTCGGACATGCCGGCCAGGCGAGGCGTGTCGACATGCAGTGCCGTCCATGGCGCCCGCAGGCGATCGGCGAGCCGGCGCGCGTAGCGGATACGAGCGCCCCCGTCCGGACGCGAGTCGACGCAGACAAGGACCCGCTCGCCGGCCGCCCACGGTCCCGGAATGGCGTGGGACTGCATATGGCTGAGGAGCTGTTCATCGACGCGCTGCGCGGTGCGTCGCAGCGCCAACTCGCGAAGCGCCGTCAGATTGCCAGGCGAAAAATAGTTCTCGATCGCGCGCTGAGCGGTTTGCGGGAAATAGACCTTGCCTTCATGCAGCCGCTTGATCAGGTCGTCCGGGGTGAGGTCGATGACCTCGATGTCGTCGGCCTCGTCGATGATGGAATCCGGAACGGTTTCGCGCACCCTGACGCGGGTGATCTGCGCCACGACGTCATTCAGGCTTTCGACATGCTGGATGTTGAGCGTGGTGTAGACGTCGATGCCCTGCGACAGGATTTCCTGAACATCGAGATAGCGCTTGGGATGACGGCTGCCGGGCGCGTTGGTGTGCGCGAGCTCGTCGATCAGAACCAGCTCCGGCCGCCGTTTCAGGATGGCGTCGATGTCCATCTCGTCAAGGACGCGGCCCCTGTATTCGACCTCGCGGCGCGGGATCACCTCATAGCCTTCGACCAGCGCCTGGGTTTCCTTGCGGCCATGCGTTTCAACGACGCCGATCGCGACGTCGATGCCGTCGGCGCGCCGGGCGCGGCCTGCCAACAGCATCTCGTAGGTCTTGCCGACGCCGGGCGCCGCGCCAAGGAAGATGCGCAGACGGCCGCGGCCCTCCCGCTCCGCGTGCTCGAGCAGCGCGTCGGGAGAAGGTCTGTTCTCGAAGTTGGTCCTGTCGTCCGGCATCAAGTCCAATCATGGATTGCACCGGGGATCGTGTCGATCCCCGCTGCAAGTGCTGATTATTTGAGATCGTCGAGCCCCATGTTGAGGGCCAGCACATTGACCACCGGCTCACCCATGAAGCCCAGCTCGCGATCCTCGACATGGCCGTCGACAAGCGATTTCACCTTGGCTTCATCGATGCCCCTGGCCTTGGCAATCCGCGGCACCTGGAAATAGGCCGCCTCCGGGCTGATGTCAGGATCGAGGCCGCTGCCAGACGTGGTGACGAGATCCATCTGAACCGGTGCGTTCGGGTTCTCAGCCTTCAGCCTGTCGGCGTCGGCCTTGATACGTTCGATCAGCTTCGCATTGGTCGGCCCGAGATTCGAGCCGCCGGAGGAGGCGGCGTTGTAGCCGTCGCCGGCTGCCGAGGGCCGCCCGTGGAAATAGCGGTCGCTGGCGAAGCCCTGGCCGATCAGTTCGGAGCCGATAACCTTGCCATCCTTTTCGATCAGGCTGCCATTGGCCTGGCTGGGAAACAGCGCCTGCGCGATGCCGGTCATGCCGATCGGATAGATGAGGCCGGTCAGCACCGTGAAGAAAACGATCATGACGATCGCGGGTCTGAGTTGCTTGAACATCGGAATGGGTTCCTATACCAGGCCAAGAGCCGTGACGATCAGGTCGATCGCCTTGATGCCGGCGAACGGCACGATGATGCCGCCAAGGCCGTAGACGAGAAGATTGCGGGTGAGCAGCGCGCCGGCGCCGATGGCGCGGTATTTCACCCCCTTCAGCGACAGCGGGATCAGCGCGACGATGATCAGCGCGTTGAAGATGATCGCCGACAGAATGGCGCTCTGCGACGTCGCCAGATGCATGATGTTGAGCGCCTGCAGCGGGCCTGCCGACTGGCCGGGCGCGACGTAGAACACGGCGAACATGGCCGGGATGATGGCGAAATACTTGGCGACGTCGTTGGCGATCGAGAAGGTGGTCAGCGAACCGCGCGTCATCAGCAGCGCCTTGCCGATCTCGACGATCTCGATCAGCTTGGTCGGATCGCTGTCGAGGTCGACCATGTTGCCGGCCTCGCGCGCGGCGACCGTGCCGGTGTTCATGGCGACGCCGACATCGGCCTGGGCGAGCGCCGGCGCATCGTTGGTGCCGTCGCCGCACATCGCGACAAGCTTGCCCTTGGCCTGTTCCTCGCGGATCAGCGACAGCTTGTTTTCAGGCGTCGCCTGGGCGAGGAAGTCGTCGACGCCGGCTTCGGCCGCGATGGCCGCTGCGGTCAGCGGATTGTCGCCGGTGATCATCACCGTGCGGATGCCTATCTTGCGAAGCTCGGCGAAACGCTCGCGAATGCCCCCCTTGACGATGTCCTTGAGGTGGACGACGCCGAGCAGGCGCCCGTCGCGCTCGACCGCCAGCGGCGTGCCGCCGGCCTTGGCGATCTCGTCGGCCCTGGCCTGCAGGTCGCGCATGGTGTCGCTTGTCGGACGCGTGCCATGGCTTGCGACCGTTGCTTGATTGACGTGGGCTAGCACGGCATCGACCGCGCCTTTGCGCACCGACGAGCCGTCGATGTCGACGCCGCTCATCCGGGTCTGCGCGGTGAAGGGCACGAAAGTGGCGTGCAAGGTCGCCATATCGCGGGCGCGGATGCCGTATTTTTCCTTCGCCAGCACCACAATCGAGCGGCCTTCCGGCGTCTCGTCAGCCAGCGAGGCCAATTGAGCAGCATCGGCCAGCTCCTGTTCGGTCACACCCTTCACCGGATGGAACTCGGTCGCCTGGCGATTGCCGAGCGTAATGGTGCCGGTCTTGTCCAGGAGCAACGTGTCCACGTCGCCGGCAGCCTCGACGGCGCGGCCGGACATGGCAAGCACGTTGAAACGCACCAGGCGATCCATGCCGGCAATGCCGATGGCCGAAAGCAGCGCGCCGATCGTGGTCGGGATCAGCGTCACGAACAAAGCGACGAGGATCGTCACCGGGATATAGCCGCCGGAATAAGAGGCGAAGCTCGGGATGGTCGCGGTGGCCAGGACGAAGATCAGCGTCATGCCTACAAGCAAGATGTTAAGCGCGATCTCGTTCGGGGTCTTCTGGCGCTCCGCACCTTCGACCAGCGAGATCATGCGGTCGAGGAAGGTCTGGCCGGAGGCGGCGGAAATGCGCACACGAATCCAATCGGACAGCACCTGCGTGCCGCCGGTGACGGCCGAGCGGTCGCCGCCGGATTCGCGGATCACAGGCGCGGATTCGCCGGTGATTGCCGCCTCGTTGACGGAAGCCACGCCTTCGATCACCTCGCCGTCGGAAGGGATGATGTCGCCGGCTTCGACCAGCACGATGTCGCCGACCTTCAGGCTGGTGCCAGGCACCAACTTGAACTTGCCGCGATCCTCGCCGTTGACGAGCAGCTTGGCCTGGGTCTCGGTGCGTGCCTTGCGCAGCGAGTCGGCCTGCGCCTTGCCGCGCCCCTCGGCCACCGCCTCGGCAAAGTTGGCGAACAGCACGGTGAACCACAGCCAGATGATGATCTGGAAGGTGAAGCCGAGATCGCCGCCGCCGGTGATGACATCCTTGACGAACAGGACGGTGGTGAGTGCTGAGACGATGGCGACGACGAACATCACCGGGTTCTTGATCAGCGTGCGCGGATCGAGCTTGCGGAAAGCGCCGCCAATGGCGGGCATCAGGATGCTGGCATCCAGAATGCTCGCGGATTTGGACTGGCTCATTTCAGGCTCCGGTATCGGTGATGTTGGATGGCGCCGGGTGTTCGGTCTTCGGCAACAGATGCGGAAGGCCGGAGGCCAGCAGCCACAGCACGAACAGCACGGCCGCCATGCCGAGGAAGGTGGAGAGCGTCGGGAAAGGACGAGGCTTCTCGTCCCCTCCGTCATCGGGCGTTCCGTCACCGGATTGGTGACGATCGTGCCGACGTATGTTGTTGAACCAGGGCATGGTCATCTCAGAAAGTCTGTCCGCGGATCATCGCCAGATGCTCGACGATCGGACCGACGGCGAGCGACGGGAAGAAGGTGAGGCCGCCGACGATGACGATCACGCCGACCAGGAGGCCGACGAACAGCATGCCCTCGGTCGGGAAGGTGCCGGCGGAAGCAGGCACGGTCTTCTTCGCGGCCAGCGAGCCGGCGATGGCCAAAGCCGGGATGATGACCAGGAAGCGGCCCATCAGCATGCCGATGGCGATGGTGGTGTTGTACCAGGGCGTGTTGCCGGTCAGTCCGCCAAAGGCCGAGCCGTTGTTCGCGGCCGCCGACGTATAGGCATAGAGCACCTCGGTGAAGCCGTGCGGACCGCCACTGGCCATCGAGGCCACCGCGCTCGGCAGGACCACGGCGAGAGCCGTGAAGATCAGCATCGCCAGCGGCAGGCAGAGGATGGCAAGCATCGCCATCTTGACCTCCTTGGCCTCGATCTTCTTGCCGAGATACTCCGGTGTGCGGCCGACCATCAGGCCGGCGACGAAGACGGCGATGACGACAAACATCAGGATGCCGTAGAAGCCGGCGCCGACGCCGCCGACGATGACCTCGCCAAGCTGCATGTTGATCAGCGGGATCATGCCGCCAAGCGCGGTGAAAGAATCATGCATGGCATTCACGGCGCCGCACGAGGCGGCCGTGGTGATGACCGCGAACAGCGCCGACAACGCTATCCCGAAGCGCGTCTCCTTGCCTTCCATATTGCCGCCGTCGATGCCGAGCGCATGCACCAGCGGATTGCCGGCAGCCTCGGCCCAGTAGCAGATGACGACGCCGACGAGGAACAGCACGGCCATCGCGGCAAGGATCGCCCAGCCCTGGCGCTCATTGCCGACCATCCGCCCGAAGACGTTGGTGAGACCGGCGCCGAGCGCGAAGATCGACAGCATCTGGATCAGGTTCGAGATGGCGTCCGGATTCTCAAAAGGATGCGCGGCATTGGCGTTGAAGAAGCCGCCGCCATTGGTGCCAAGCATCTTGATGGCGACCTGCGTGGCGACTGGGCCGAGCGCGATCGTCTGCTTGGCGCCTTCCAGCGTGGTGGCGTCGACATAGGGTCCAAGCGTCTGCGGGATGCCGAGCCACACATAGACGAGCGTCAGCACGACGCAGGCCGGCAGGAGCACGTAAAGCGTGCAGCGGGTCAGGTCGATCCAGAAACTGCCGATCGACTTGCCCGAGGCGCGGGCAAAGCCGCGGATCAGCGCGATCGCAATGGCAATGCCGGTGGCGGCCGAAACAAAGTTCTGGACGGTGAGGCCGGCCATCTGCACGAGGTAGGACATCGTGCTTTCGCCGCCGTAGTTCTGCCAGTTGGTATTGGTGACGAAGCTCGCCGCGGTGTTGAAGGCGAGCTCCGGTTCGACCGCAGCCATCCCGGCGGGATTGTAGGGCAGCGCGCCCTGCAGCCGCTGCAAGGCATAAAGCACGAGGAAACCGGCGAGGTTGAAAAGCAGCATGCCGGTGGCGTAGGCGGCCCAGTGCTGTTCTTCCTTCTCGCTTGTCCCGGCGAGGCGATAGAGGCCGCGCTCGATCGGGACAAGCACGGGCGACAGCAACGTACGATCGCCTTTGAAGACCCGGTGCATGTAGCCGCCGAGCGGCTTCACGAGCAAAAGCAGGATCCCGCAATAGACGAGGATCTGTATCCAGCCGTTGAGTGTCATGAACTGACTTTCCATATGCCGATCAGAAGCGCTCTGGGCGGATGAGGGCGTAGGTGAGGTAGGCAAGCAAGAACAAGGTCACCGCGCCGCCGAGGACGTAGTCGAAAAGCATTGTAAGACCCTTCGATCAGATTCTGTCGCAGGCTTTGACGTAAGCTAAGGACAGGACGAAGAACAAAATCCCCATCCCGAAAACAACGATGTCCATTGCAGGCATTCCTTGTTTCCGCTTGTGTTTGCACCCCGACACGGTCGAGTTCAAAATTGCACAGGACCGCCCGTCATCTTGGCGGCGATGGCGATGAAAGTGTTTTTCGAGGGGAATATGGACCCGACCGCCATAAAGGTTCGAGACGAGGCGGGGAGCAAAGATATAGGAATTTTATAGGAAATTGACGCCACGCGGATGAAGGCGGAGGGCGACGTGCTATTCCAAAGTCCGGAAGCTAGTTGGCCGGCCGTCGGTCCTTGCACGGCATCTCCTCTTCCAACTGCGTGGAGAGCGCTCCCTAGCGGCCCGACTGGCTGCATGCCGATCGGCACGCCGCCGGCGGACTGCCCATCCGCGAAGGGCTTAAGGCTGCGCGGCAGGTGACTCGGAGCTTCAGGTCAGCTCGACGGTCCGCTTCTCCGCGATGCTCTGCTCGGCGGCTAGCACGATGCGCAGGCTGTTGACGGCGGCATCCATTTGCTCGGTCAGATCGAGGTCCTCACGGATGGCGCGCAGGAAGAAGGCCTGCTCGCGGTCGCAAAGCTCCTGATGGCCGGGCTCGTCCTCCATGCTGACGATCTCATCGGGCTTCGAGAAGTTCTTGTCGCCATCGACCTGCGCGTAGTGGATCTTCAGCGCGTCGGTCTTGGTGTGGCGGTCGATGTCGGCGGAATCCGATACCTCCTCGGCTTCCTTGGCGCTGCTTGCGGACTGGCCGGCGACGATCGAAACGGCGCCCTTCGGGCCGACCACATCCTTCACGAAATAGGCGGTCTCGCTCATCATCGGGCCCCAGCCGGCTTCATACCAGCCGACCGAGCCATCATCGAAAGTGACGTGCAGATGGCCATAATTCTGCTTGTCGGCTTCGGCCCAGAGCTTGGCGCCGATGCCGTGCACGCGCACCGGCTTGGCGCCGGTCAGCTGGCACATGACGTCGACATAGTGCACGCCGCAGTCGACGATCGGGATCAGCGAGTCGATCAGGTTCTTGTGCCAGTGCCAGGCGCTGCCGCTGCTCTGCTGGTTGAGGTTGAGGCGCATCACCAGCGGCTTGCCGAGCGTCTTGCCGACCTCGATGAATTTGATCCAGGACGGGTGGACGCGCAGGATGTAGCCCAGAACCAGCTTCCGGTTCTTGGCCCGCGCGCCGGCCACCACCTTCTCGGCGTCGGCGATGTTGGTGGCGAGGGGCTTTTCCATGAACACATGGCAGTTGGCGGCGATCGCCTTCAGCGCGTATTCGGCATGCGTGTTCGGCCAACTGTTGATCGAGACCGCGTCCGGCTTGGTCTCCTTCAGCGCCAAGTCGAAATCCTCATAGAGCGGATAGCCGGCGAGCTCCTTCGGGATCTTCTTGTTGCTCTTGATGGTGCGGCTCATGATGCCGACGATCTCGAAGCCGTCGGAGCGGTGATAGGCGCTCGCATGCGAAGCGCCCATATTGCCCAGACCAACCACCAGGATTTTTACTTTGTCGGCCATGTCAGCCTCCCCAATGCTCTTTGAACAGTAGCTCGGGCGGCATCAGGCGCCGCCCGATGGTCAATGCGCCCGCCTTACTTGACGGCGGAATCGAACAGGTGCGCCTTGATCTTCTCGACGTCGAGCGCGGCAAAGCCTTCCGACAGTTTCACGCCGTCGGCATCGGCCTTGACCTTCGCCTTGTCGAAGTCGTTGGCGGTCGGAATCAGGTCGTTGGTGCAGACGTCTTCGGCCTTCACCGGCGCGGTGATCTGGCCGATCTTCAGGATCTCGTCGAAAAAGCCCTGCCAGCTCGCCATGTCGTGCGAGCCCCAGCCACTGCGCTTGTCCATGTCACCGCGGAAGACGTTGATCTGCTGCAGGATCGAGGTGGTGCCGAGCTCAGGGCCAAGGTTCTTGGCCAAGGTCGGGAATTGCTCGAACACGGCTTCGACGGCCGCGCGCGGGTTCTGGTAGCCGAATTCGAGGCCCATCGCCCAGCCGCGCAGATATTTTTCGAGGAAGGCCTTCTTGTCGGGATCCTCGAGATCGGCGGCGCGCACGACGAAGGTGTTGGCCGGAAGCTTGGAATTCTGGACGCCGAGCCAATATTCGAAGTCGAGGTCCTTGGCGATCCATTCGGCGCGCAGACCTTCCCAGGAGAGCGCGGCATCGCCTTGGCCGCCGGCGAGCGCGGTGCCCCAGGTCGGCCACCCGGCCTCGACATATTTCACCTTCTTGATGTCGACACCCTGCGCGGCAAGCAGCGGATCGACGATCGCCTGCCAAGCGGCGGAGCCGAGAAGGATCGTTTTGCCTTCGAGGTCCTTCAGGTTCTTGGTGCCCTGGCCCTTGCGGAAAGCGATGCTGAAGGTGTCGCGCGCGCCCATGTGGAACACCGACTTCAGCTTCATGCCGTTCTGGATGGCGAAGGAGAAGACACCTGGCGAGGGGAAGCCCATGTCGGCCTGGCCGACATCGACGAACTTGACCGTCGCGGTGCCGTCCGACGGACCCGGCTGCATGTCGGTGGCGAGGTCGCCGAAATAGCCGGCCTTCTTGGCCGACCAGTAGGGATAGTCGTCCAGCACTTCGAGCGTGCCGCGCGGCGAGATCCAGGTGAATTTTTCATAAGCCGCCGCCCTGGCTTTCAGACCCGATGCGCCGAGCGCGGTGGCGGTCACCACGCCGGCGGCCGTCACTTGCAGGAAGTAGCGGCGGCTGATGCCCGCTCTTGTCGCTGTACTGAATAAGCTTTCGTTAGTCATGGCATTCCCCTTTTGTTGATTGCCCTTATCGATCGCTTTGCCCTTGCCTTCGCCCGTCTCCCGGGCGATCTCATCCGTCCGCGCTCATGCCTCCCAACTCGCCCATTTCTTGCCGATCAGGAAGAAGAGCACGTAGATCAGGATGCCGAGCGTCGACAGGATCAGCACCACCGCGAAGAATTGCGGCATCTGGATCATCGACGAATACGAGGTAAGCCGGTTGCCGAGGCCGAAGCCGCCGCCGACCATCTCGGCGCCTACCGCAGTGAGAAGCCCGAAGATCGCGCCGATCATCAGCCCGACCAGGATCATCGGCAGCGCCATCGGCGCGCGGATCTTCCAAAAGATCTGCAAGGTACTGGCGCCGTAGGAGCGGGCGAGCGCGATCTTGGCGCTGTCCACGCGGCGGAACCCGGTCGCGGCATTGATCATCACCATCGGTCCGGCGGCTAAAGCTACCGCGATAATGCGCGGCGTATAGCCGAAGCCGAAGCGCAGGATGAGAAGCGGCACCAGCGCCAGCATCGGCGTGGTGACGAGGATCAAGATGTAAGGCGCGACGATCTTCTCGGCGAAGGGAAACTGCGTGATCACCGCCGCCATCACGAGCCCGACGACGGCGCCGATGGCAAAGCCGGAGAAGAGCTCGACCAGCGTGTAGCCGAGATGCGGCGCGATCAGCGGGAACTCGTCGAATAAAGCGTAAACGATCGCACTCGGCGGCGGCATGATGTATTGCGGCACGTGGAAGATGCGCAGCGCCAGCTCGATGCCGCCGATGATCACCACCGCGACGACGAGAATCGCGGCCACCTCGGCGCCGGACTTGATGCCTGGGCCGCCGGCGAAGGCGGAGAGGTTGGTGAGGCTGACATCCTGGCCGTCACCGGACTTGGCTTTGGAGAATTCCGGAATGGCGTCGCCCCCGCTCACGGTCTGATCCTCACGATTTCAGCGCTCTTGTGTTCGAGCTGCTCCTGCGCCTTCGGCCGGCGCTCGCCGACGATGTCCATCTTGATGCGGTTGGTGAGGTCGAAGACCTCCTTGGTGGCCATGATCTCCAGCGAGCGCGGGCGCGGGAACGGCACGTCGTAGACCTTGGCGACGCGTCCCGGCCGCGCGGTCAGCACCACGACCCGGTCGGAGAGGAAGATCGCTTCCTCGATGCTGTGGGTGATGAAAACGATGGTCGTCTTGGTATCCAGCCAAATCTCCTCGACGAGGCGGTTCATCTCCTCGCGGGTGAAGCTGTCCAACGCACCGAAGGGCTCATCCATCAAGAGCACGGAAGGCTTCAGCGCCAGCGCGCGGACGATCGCCGCGCGCTGCTGCATGCCGCCGGAAAGCTCGCGCGGGAACTTGCCGCCGAAGCCGTCGAGCCCGACGCGATGAAGCAGATGCGCGATCCAGGCGCGATCGGGCTTCTCGCCCTTGATCTCGAACGGGAAGTTGATGTTGGCGTCGAGATTGCGCCAGGGCAGAAGGTTCGCTTCCTGGAAGACGATACCGATCTCGGGACGCGGGCCGGTGACCTCCTTGCCGTCAAGCAGTATCGCGCCGCTGGTCAGACGATGCAGGCCCGACATCGACCACAAGAGCGTGGTCTTGCCGCAACCGGAGGGGCCGACGATGGAGACGATCTCGTTGGCGTGCACGTCGAGGCTGCAGCGGTCTAGGGCGAGAAGATCGCCGGAGGCCGTGGTATAAACCTTGCTCGCTGCCTGCACGCCGAGCTTCGGCGTTCTTGCACTGCCGGTATTCATGCTCCCCTCGGAGACTGCGTGATTGGGTTGCCGGAGCCACCTCTGTCCGCGAAATCAGTCTGTAACTATCCTACTTTACTGTCAAGCGGCGGCAAAGATCTGGCGCCATCACATTCAACCAAAGCTTATCTAAGTGACTGATTTCGCCTTGTTTAGACGGGCTTGCAGTGTGTGTTACTTTCCTACATACTCACTTCGGCTGATTGCCTATGGTCAGCCGGCGGATAATCGCAAATATGGTGGTCCAGAAACGGCAGAGAAGGACGGCCAATGACCGAAGCTGACAGCCAGGCGCTGCGGATTTCCGACGCGGATGACGGCCGGCATGATCATGTCAGGCGCTTCCCCGACATCATTTCGCAGGTGAAGGACAGCTACACGGACTTGCGGCCGGCGGAACGTCGCGTCGCCGACGTCGTGCTCGACGATGTCAAATATGCCGTCGACGCATCGAATGCCGCGCTGGCGCAGCGCGCCCAGGTCAGCGAGCCGACGGTCACCCGTTTCTGCCGCGCCATCGGATGCGACGGCGTGCGCGACTTCAAGCTGAAGCTGGCGCAGAGCCTCGTCGTCGGCGCGCTTTATCTTAGCACCAAGCCGCAACGCACGAACGGCGACAGCGGCATGCCGTTCTGGAACGCCGTCTTCGGCGAAGCGCGCCGCGCGCTGCAGGAGGCCGAACGGCAGATCGATCCAGGGCAGTTGCAGAAAGCGGCGGAGCTGATCGCCAAGGCAAGGCAAGTGACGGTATTCGGACTTGGCGGCAGCTCATCGGCGCTGGCGCAAGAGACGCAGTATCGCCTGTTTCGCTATGGCATCACCATCAGCGCGCAATGCGATCCGTATCTGATGCGCATGACGGCTTCGACGCTGAAGCCGGGCGATGTGGTGATCGCGATATCGGCGACCGGCCGTACCCGGGAGGTGACCGAGGCGGTGGAGCTTGCCAAGCACTATCGCGCCGACGCGATCTGCGTGACCGCGCCGGACACGGAGCTGACACGCGTCTGCGATGTCCAACTGACGATGGCGGTTCCCGAATATCCCGACACGCTGAAGCCGACAGCTTCGCGCTACGCTTTTCTTGCGGCCATCGACCTGCTCGCGGTCGCGTCCGCCTACAAGCTCGACGGCCCCGCGCGCGAGACGGTGCGCCGCATCAAATATAACGCCCAGATCCATCGGACGGGGAAGGAGATGGAGCCGCTCGGCGACTGAGGAAAGCCGCAACGAGGCTATGATCTGCGTAATTCAGGGGAAACGAACATCAATGCTCGACATCGCAGCATCGCAACAGGCGGCAACCTGGCTCGGCACATTCGGCCGCGCGCTCGAGGCGGGTGACATCGAGGCGGCGACGAACCTTTTCGTGGACGATTGCTACTGGCGCGATCTGCTGGCCTTCACATGGAACATCAAGACCATGGAGGGCCAACCCGCGGTCCGCGAGATGCTCAAGGCGACGCTTTTCTCGACGCAACCGTCGCACTGGCGCCTGTCCGGGGAGCCAAGCGTCGCCGACGGCGTCATCGAGGCCTGGTTCAGCTTCGAGACGGCCGTGGCGCGAGGCGAGGGCATCCTGCGGCTCAAGGATGGCCGCTGCCGGACGCTGTTCACGGCGATGAGCGAGCTCAAGGGTTTCGAGGAGCAGAAGGGGCCTGCCCGGCCGCTCGGCATCCGCCATAAGGCTGATCCCGAACGCGAGACCTGGGCGGAAGCAAGAGCGCGCGAGGCGCGTGAGCTCGGCGTGCACGAGCAGCCCTATTGCCTGGTGATCGGCGGCGGCCAGGGCGGCATCATGCTCGGCGCCCGTCTGCGGCAGCTCGGCGTTCCCACCCTCATCGTCGAGAAGAACGCGCGCGCCGGCGATTCCTGGCGCAACCGCTACCGCTCGCTCGTGCTGCACGACCCGGTCTGGTACGACCATCTGCCCTACATTCCGTTCCCGGAAAACTGGCCCGTGTTCACGCCCAAGGACAAGATGGGCGACTGGCTCGAAATGTACGCCCGCGTCATGGAGCTGAGCTACTGGGTCGCCACCAAATGCATCAGCGCGGCCTATGACGAGGCCGAAAAGGTCTGGACGGTGGTGGTCGACCGCGTCGGCGAGCGCATCACGCTGAAGCCGAAGCAAATCGTCTTCGCCACCGGCGCCTACGGGCCGCCACGGCAGATCGATCTGCCTGGCGCGGACAGCTTCAAGGGCGAGCTTTTGCATTCCAGCCAGTACTCGACCGGCGAGAAATTCCGCGGCAAGCGCGTCGCGGTGATCGGCGCGGCGAGCTCCGGCCACGATGTCAGCGTCGACCTCTGGGAAGCCGGCGCCAAGGTCACGATGGTGCAGCGCTCGCCGACGACGGTGGTGAAGTCCGACACGCTGATGGAGGTCGGCTTCGAGATCTTTTCGGAAAAGGCGCTGGCGCGGGGCATCACCACCGACAAGGCCGACATGATCGTCGCTTCGACGCCCTTCGCGCTGGTCCCACAGGGACAGCGGGCGCTCTACGACGTCATCCGCGAGCGCGACGCGGATTTCTACAAGCGCCTCAGCGACAGCGGCTTTGCCATCGACTTCGGCGAGGACGAGACCGGACTGCTCATGAAAGCCTATCGCACCGGTTCCGGCTACTACATCGACGTCGGCGCCTGCGAGCTGATCCTGAACGGCGAGATCGCGGTGAAGAGCGGCGTCGGCATCAAATCGCTGACG
This sequence comes from Mesorhizobium sp. WSM3864, assembly GCF_002294955.1. NCBI lineage: Bacteria > Pseudomonadati > Pseudomonadota > Alphaproteobacteria > Hyphomicrobiales > Phyllobacteriaceae > Mesorhizobium > Mesorhizobium sp. WSM3864. The sequence goes on along the minus strand of NZ_NSGD01000003.1, from coordinate 462,524 downwards.
CCGACCGGTATCCTGTTTGAGGACGGCAGCGAGCTGGCGGTCGACGCGATCGTCTCCTGCACCGGCTACCAGTCGATGAACGAGACCGTGGCAGGGATCGTTTCCCGGGAGGTCGCCGACAAGGTCGGGCCGTGCTGGGGCCTCGGCTCCGGCGTCAAGGGCGACCCCGGCCCGTGGCAGGGCGAGTTGCGCAACATGTGGAAGCCGACGGCCCAGGAGGCGCTATGGTTCCACGGCGGCAATCTCGCGCTGTCGCGCTTCTATTCGAAATTCGTGGCGCTGCAGCTCAAGGCGCGGATGGAGGGGATTGCGACGCCGGTCTATGGCGAGCCGAGCAATTCGCGACGGTGAGCCAATCAGCGCCCGAAGTGCCTGGCCGCAACCTCGACATGCGTGTGGTGCGCATGGGCCTCGAAGCGCTCGGTCTCATTGTGGTCGGGCGTCTCGTTCCGCCACCATTTGCCGCCGATGACGATGCCATTCGAGACCAGCCGCTGGTCCGCAATAAGTGACGCACCGACCGCGTCGACAAAGGTGAAGCGGCCGGGCTGCAGCCTCAGCACCGCGACATCGCCGATGCCGCCGACTTTGAGCGCCCCGAGCTCGGGCCTGGCGATCGCTTCGGCCGGGCGCTGCGTTGCGGCGCGCACGACCTCGACCAGCGGCATGCCGAGCGCCATGAGCTTCGACATGCAGACGAGAATATCGAAGGCAGGGCCGTCGACGCAGTAGAGATGCACATCGCTCGAGATGACGTCCGGCGCCAGCCCTTCCGCCAGCATCGCCTTCGCCACCTCGAAGTCGAAGGAGCCCATGCCGTGGCCGATGTCGAAGATGACGCCGCGCTCGCGCGCCTGCCGCATATCCGGCCGCACCGCGCCCGAAGCGAAGACCGGCGCGTTGGGGAACGGCCGGAAGCAGTGAGTGAGGATGTCGCCGCGGCGGAGCCTCGGCAGCACTTCCGAGCGGCCGGGCGGCGGCTCGTCGATATGCGCCATCAGCGGCAGGCCGGCTCGGTCCGCGGCTTCGAGCGCGAGGTCGACCGGCGCGATGCCGCTGGTGCCGCTAGCGTGGCGTCCGGAGCGGACTTTTACGCCGACGACGACGGCGGCGTGCTCGCGCACCGCGGCCACCGTCTCGCGCGGCTCGCAGAGCCTGAGATCGCTGCATTCGCCGACGGATACGGTCTCGGCGAAGCCGAATATGCCGGCGAAGGAGATGTTGACGTAGGCAAGGATGCGGGCCTTCGAACGCTCGATGACATGGCGGCGAAAGCCCAGGAAATTGCCCGCGCCGGCGCTGCCGGCATCGACGAAGGTGGTGGTGCCGCTCTTGGCGGCGAGACGGTCAGCGTCGACGCCGAGCGAGGTGCCGCCCCAGTAGACGTGGCTGTGCAGATCGACGAGGCCCGGAGTGACGATGCAGCCGCTGGCGTCGACGACCTCACCGGCGGTCTCGCTATCGATGGCCGCTTCGATCGCGGCGATTCGACCATCGGCGACGGCGATGTCGCGCGGCGCATCCAACCCGGAAGCCGGGTCGATCACACGGCCACCCTTGATCAACAGGTCGAACTGCATTCCGCGCCTCCGTTGTTGTCTGGCCCCGATCAGATCGGCCGGTAGGCGACGGCCTCGATCTCGATCTTGATGTCGATCATCAGGCGCGACTCGACGGTGGTGCGCGCCGGCGGGTCGTTCGGGAAGTGCCTGGCATAGACCGTATTGAACGCGCCGAAATCGCGGGCGTCCTCGAGCCAGACGGTGGTCTTCACCACGTCGTCCATGGTGCATCCGGCCAGCGCCAGCGCAGCCTTGACGTTTTGCAGCACCTGCTCGGCTTGGTCAGTTATGCCGCCCTTGACTACCAGGCCGTCGCTGCCCACCGGCACCTGGCCGGAGACATAGACGAAATCGCCGGCGCGGACGGCAGGCGAGAGCGGGACATGCGATTTTCCAAAGCACTGCTTGGGCAAATGAATCTCCTGTTGTCGAGCGTAAGGACCGTTCTTTGCAGCCGTCTACGCTTGTAGAGGTGATCCTCCAAGAGGCAATGTCGGAAAGCAACATTTTTCCGAAATTCATGTTGCTTTATTACAAATCGTGAGCATCCTGCACCCCGAACCGGCGATGCGACCGGTGGGTTGCTGATCGAACGCAAGGGGAAGAACCAACATGACCTTTGACAAGAATCCGTTTCCGGAAGGCGATGCCGATCGCCATGCGTTGTGGGAAATGCTGGTGCGGCGCGACATCGACGCCTTCCTCGGCCAGGACTGGTCGTTGGTCGAGGACGACTTCATCGCCGAAAGCTTCTTCGGCATGCATGCGCATTTCCTGCCCAATGCCGACGCCTGGCGGCTGCAGTTTCCCAGGCTGGAAGTCTATCGCGACGAATGGCTGCGGCAGGCCAAGGAGACAGCCGCGACGGAATTCGCCGAGCCGTTGCGCGAGGCGATTTTCCGCGTCACCAACCTGCGCGACATCGACGTCGACGGCGATCGTGCTGTGCTGCACAAGAAGTTCGACGGCTCGATCGCCAAGGTGGATGGCGGCGTCGACCGCCTCAAATGGCAGACGCTCTATTTCTGCCGCAAGGTCGGCGGGCGCTGGAAGATCGCCGGTTTCGTCGGTTATATGCCGCATCCGCTCGGAAGCTAATGCATGTCGCCCGGACGTGCGCGCGTTCTGGGACACCGACATGCCCCAAACAAAGATTTACAGCGCCTCGCCTAATCCTTTTCAGCGCAACGAGGTTTAGGACAGGCACGGCAACCGCTCGTCGGGCGAGCGGTGATCGAAGACGACGCCCATGGTCTTACCAACAGCGGCCATGACGATCAGTTCGACCAGATGGTCGTCGCTGTCCCCGCAGGCGGGGTCCGATTGGCGGATGGCGTCGAGCATTGCCCGGGTCGAAACGGTGTCGCCGGCGCGAAATTTCGAAAGAGCAGACGAAACAATGTCTTGCACCGTCAGGTCTACGACGGGCACCTCCGCAGCGACGTTCATTAGCCTCCTCCTGCCATGAACCCCTCCCTCAAGGGATGATACGCCGATCAGGAGATTGCGCCAGCGAAATGGTGGTCGGACCAGTTCAGCTGGCGATGGCCTGCCGTTAAGTGTGGAACATCGCGCCGAGCCCTTGGCCCCGTGCTCGACGCACCGCGCGTCGGTTGCTAAGTCCCTCCCGCGCAGGGAGACTATCCGAGTCGAGAATATGACGGTTGCGATCGAGATGGGGCAGACGTCGGCAGGCGCGCCGGCGGCCCTCGACCTTGAAGAGCTGCTGGCGACCCGCCTGCTGGTGCAGGGCAATTCGGGCTCGGGCAAGTCGCATCTGCTGCGCCGGCTGCTGGAGCAGAGCGCGCCCTGGGTGCAGCAGACCATCATCGATCCCGAAGGCGACTTCGTCTCGCTCGGTGAGCGCTACGGCCATCTGGTGATCGACGCCGAGGATCATACCGAGCGCGGCCTGCAGGCGGCCGGCGAGCGAGCGCGCATCCACCGCGTCTCGACAGTGCTAAACCTCGAAGGGCTCGATGCCGAGAACCAAATGCGGCGCGCCGCAGCCTTCCTTGGCGGGTTGTTCGAGGTCGCGCGCGACCATTGGTATCCGATGTTGGTGGTGGTGGACGAGGCGCAGCTCTTCGCGCCCGCTGCTGCAGGCGAGGTCTCGGATGAGGCGCGCAAGCTTTCGCTCGGCGCCATGACCAATCTGATGTGCCGCGGCCGCAAGCGCGGGCTCGCCGGCATCATCGCCACGCAGCGGCTGGCGAAGCTCGCCAAGAACGTCGCGGCGGAGGCCTCCAACTTCCTGATGGGCCGCACCTTTCTGGACATCGACATGGCGCGCGCCGCCGACCTGCTCGGCATGGAGCGGCGGCAGGCGGAAGCCTTCCGCGATCTCGAGCGCGGGCATTTCATGGCGCTCGGTCCGGCGCTGTCGCGCCGCCCGCTCAGCGTCCGGATCGGATCGACCGAGACGAGCCCGCGCAACGGCACGCCGCGGCTGATGCCGCTGCCCGAAGCGACGCTCGAAGATGCGCGCGCCATCATCCTCGCGGCACCGCCGCCGGAGACGGTCCGGCCGCAGCGCCGGCCTTCGCCCGACCTGCTCGATCAGTTGATGGCGGCCAAGGCCGCGCCGCTCGACATCCGCCCCGAGCCGGCCGAGCCGCAGCCGAGCGCCGAGGACCTTGCCGAGCGGCGCGGGCGGATGGACCGTATCCTGCGCGCTATCCTGGCTGAGCCCGATGCCGGATTCCGCGTCATCGGCGTGCTCTATCAGGAGTTCGTGGTCCGCTGCCGAATCGAAGGACTCGCTTCGGTGGTGCCCGACCTTTCGGAATTCCGACGCATGCTGACGCGCGCCCGCGCCGGCGTCGGCTCGGACATGGCCGAGGACGACGCGTGGCGCGACGTCTCCGTGCGCGCATCGCTTCTGCCGGAGGACATGCAGGGCGTGTTCATGATGATCGCGAGGGCGGCGAAGGAAGGCTGGCCCTGCCCGAGCGACGCGGCGATCGCCCGCGCTTATGGCTCGCATTCGCTGCGTCGCGCCCGGCGGCTGCTCGATTACATCGAGGAGCAGGGGCTGATCGTCTGCCAGATCGACGGTGTTGGCCGCCGCACGGTGACACTGGTCGAGCTCGCCTGGGCAACGGCCCCGGGGGATCCGAATGGCGGAGAAGAAGAGCCGGGCAGTTCGGCTGCATAAGAATCCGGCCTGAGTGTCTCTACGGCAAGCTTCGCCACATCTGATTAACCACCTGTTCAAACAGGCACGGAACCAAACAGGCCGCGATGCGTTTTGGCCCTCGGCTTAATATAGCTGTCGGGGCAGGCGCGGAGGGGAGTGTGGGCGTTTCTCGTTCGTCAAAGGAACAATTCGATTCCCGTCAGATTCTCAACGCCCTCAAAGCCTTTCGAAACGGTGACTTCTCCGTCCGCATCGAGAATTCTTATGAAGGGTTGAACGGCGAGATCGCCGACACATTCAATCAGATCGTCGAGTTGAACGATCAGATGGCGCGAGAATTTGCGCGGCTGAGCAGGGTCGTCGGCAAGGACGGCCGCATCGGCGAACGCGGCCATGTGAGGAACGCCAAAGGCAGCTGGGAATCGAGCGTCCGTTCGGTCAACGACCTGATCGAGGACATGGTGCAGCCCACCGCGGAAGTTGCCCGCGTCATCGGCGCGGTCGCCAAGGGCGATCTGTCCCAATCCATGATGGTGGAAATTGACGGCAGGCCGCTTCGCGGCGAATTCCTGCGCATCGGTAAAATCGTCAACACCATGGTTGAGCAGCTCGCCTCCTTCACGTCGGAGGTGACGCGTGTGGCGCGCGAGGTCGGCACCGAAGGCAAGCTGGGCGGTCAGGCACGCGTCAGGGGGGCGGCGGGCACGTGGAAGGACCTGACCGACAATGTCAACGCGATGGCGACCAATCTGACCAGCCAGGTGCGCAACATTGCGGAGGTGACCACGGCTGTCGCGTCTGGCGACTTGTCGAAGAAGATCACCGTCGACGTGAAGGGTGAGATCCTCGAACTGAAGAACACCATCAACACGATGGTGGACCAGCTCAACTCCTTTGCCTCGGAGGTGACCCGCGTCGCGCGTGAGGTCGGCACCGAGGGCAAACTCGGAGGCCAAGCCCGTGTCGAGGGCGTTGGCGGTACTTGGAAAGACCTCACCGACAGCGTCAACCTGATGGCCGCCAACCTGACCGGCCAAGTCCGCAACATCGCCGATGTGACGACGGCGGTGGCTTTGGGCGACCTCTCCAAGAAGATTACCGTCGACGTGAAAGGCGAAATTCTGGAACTGAAATCGACCATCAACACCATGGTCGATCAGCTCAACTCATTTGCCGGCGAGGTGACGCGCGTGGCGCGCGAGGTCGGCACGGAAGGCAAGCTCGGCGGCCAAGCACAGGTGCGCGGTGTCGCCGGCACCTGGAAGGACCTGACCGACAACGTCAATTCCATGGCGGCGAATCTTACCGGTCAGGTGCGCAACATCGCCGAAGTGACTACCGCGGTGGCACTGGGTGACCTCTCGAAGAAGATCACCGTCGATGTGAAGGGCGAGATCCTGGAGCTGAAGAACACCATCAACACGATGGTGGACCAGCTGAACTCCTTCGCCTCGGAAGTCACCCGCGTGGCACGCGAGGTCGGCACCGAGGGAAAGCTGGGCGGCCAAGCAGAAGTCCGCGGAGTCGGCGGCACATGGAAGGACCTGACGGACAACGTCAACCTGATGGCCGCCAATCTGACCGGGCAGGTGCGCAATATCGCCGATGTTACCACGGCCGTTGCCAGGGGCGACCTTTCGAAAAAGATCACCGTCGATGTGAAGGGCGAAATCCTCGAACTGAAGAACACCGTCAACACCATGGTGGACCAGCTCAATTCCTTCGCGTCGGAGGTCACCCGCGTGGCGCGCGAAGTGGGCTCGGAAGGCAAATTGGGAGGTCAGGCGCATGTCGAGGGCGTCGGCGGCACCTGGAAGGATCTGACCGACAATGTCAACGCGATGGCCGGCAATTTGACCGTGCAATTGCGCGACGTCTCCAAGGTCGCGACCGCAATCGCCACCGGCGACCTGACCCAGAAGATCACCGTCGACGCCTTGGGCGAAATCCTGCAGATCAAGGACGTCATCAATACGATGGTGGACCAGTTGAACTCCTTCGCCTCGGAGGTGACGCGCGTCGCCCGCGAAGTGGGTTCCGACGGCAAGCTCGGCGGACAGGCGCAGGTACGCGGCGTTGCCGGCACCTGGAAGGACCTCACCGACAACGTCAACGCCATGGCCGCCAATCTCACGGGCCAAGTGCGCAACATTGCGGAGGTGACGACCGCCGTCGCACTCGGCGATCTGTCGAAAAAGATCACGGTCGATGTGCGCGGTGAAATCCTGGAGCTCAAGGACACCATCAACACGATGGTGGACCAATTGAACTCCTTTGCCTCGGAAGTGACGCGCGTGGCTCGCGAGGTCGGCACCGAAGGCAAGCTCGGCGGTCAGGCACAGGTGCGCGGCGTTGCCGGCACCTGGAAGGACCTGACCGACAACGTCAACTCGATGGCCGAGAACCTCACCGGTCAGGTTCGCAACATCGCCGAAGTTACCACAGCGGTGGCGCGAGGCGACCTGTCCAAGAAGATCACCGTCGATGTCAAAGGCGAGATCCTGGAGCTGAAGTCGACCATCAACACCATGGTCGACCAGCTTAACTCGTTCGCCGGCGAGGTGACGCGCGTGGCTCGCGAGGTCGGCACCGAAGGCAAGCTCGGCGGTCAGGCTCGGGTGGAGGGTGTGGCCGGCACCTGGAAGGACTTGACCGACAACGTCAATCTGATGGCGACCAATCTGACCAACCAGGTGCGCGGCATTGCAGACGTCGTCACCGCCGTTGCCCAGGGCAACCTGAAGCGCAAGCTTGCGGTCGATGCCAAGGGTGAGATCGCTTCGCTGGCGGACACGATCAACGGCATGATCGAGACGCTGGCGACCTTCGCGGATCAGGTGACCAACGTGGCTCGCGAGGTCGGCATCGAGGGCAAGCTCGGCGGCCAGGCCAGGGTGCCGGGCGCCGCCGGCCTGTGGCGCGACCTGACCGACAACGTCAATCAGCTGGCGGCGAACCTGACGACCCAGGTCCGGGCCATCGCCGAAGTGTCGACCGCGGTGACCAAGGGCGACCTCACCCGCTCGATCAGCGTGCAGGCCTCCGGCGAGGTCGCGGCGCTGAAGGACAACATCAACGAGATGATCCGCAACCTCAAGGACCAGACCTTGAAGAATGCCGAGCAGGATTGGCTGAAGACCAATCTCGCCCGTTTCTCGCGCATGCTGCAGGGCGAGCGGGACCTTGCCACGGTTTCGCGGATGATCATTTCCGAGCTCGCGCCACTGGTGAACGCGCAATACGGCCTGTTCTACGTCACCAATCGGGACGAGGAAGAATCCTATCTGGAACTAGCCGCGTCCTACGCCGCCGAAGGCAAGGCCACCGTCCGCCAACGGGTCGACTTCCGCGAAGGCCTGATCGGGCAGTGCGCCGCCGACAAACGGGCAATCATGCTCGATGACGTCCCATCGAGCTTCCTGCGCATCACCTCCGGCCTGGGCGAGGCCCCGCCGGCGAGCGCCATCGTCCTGCCGGCATTGTTCGAGGACGAGGTCAAGGCGGTTATCGAACTCGCTTCGTTCAGCCGGTTCAGCGATACGCACCGCCTTTTCCTGGAGCAGCTCATGGAATCGGTCGGCATCGTGCTCAACACGATCGCCGCGACCATGCGCACGGAAGGGCTTCTCAAGCAATCGCAGCTTTTGACGTCCGAACTGCAGTCGCGTCAGACCGAGCTCACCAAGAAGCAGGAAGAGCTTCACGCCACCAATGAGGAGCTGCAGGAAAAGGCGCAACTGCTCGAGAATGAAAAGAAGCAGGTGGAAAACAAGAACCTCGAGATCGAGATGGCCAGGCGGGCTCTGGAGGAGAAGGCCGAGCAACTGGCGCTGACCTCCAAATACAAATCCGAATTCCTGGCGAACATGAGTCATGAGCTGAGGACGCCGCTGAATTCGCTGTTGATCCTGTCCAATCTGCTTGCGACCAACCAGCAGGGGAATCTGAACGACAAGCAGATCGATTTCGCGCGTACTATCAACTCGGCAGGTACCGACCTGCTCAGCCTCATCAACGACATACTGGATCTTTCCAAGATCGAGTCCGGCACGGTGTCGATCGAAATCAACGACATGCCGCTCGCACACCTGCGCCAGCATATGGAGCGGACTTTCAGACAGCTTGCGGCTGACAAGGGGCTCGGCTTCACCATCAAGATTGAGCAAGCCCTGCCTGACACGATCCGCACGGACGAAAAGCGGCTGCAGCAGATCGTGCTCAATCTGCTGTCCAATGCCTTCAAATTCACGTCCAACGGCGAGGTGATGCTGAACATCCATGCCGAGAGAACCGGCCGCAAAAACGGTGCGGCGCCGCCCCGGGCACTGGCGATCGCCGTTACCGATACCGGGATCGGCATTCCGGAAAACAAGCAAAAGCTCATCTTCGAGGCGTTTCAGCAGGCCGACGGCACGACCAGCCGCAAATATGGCGGCACTGGCCTCGGCCTTTCCATAAGCCGGGAAATCGCCCGGCTGCTCGGCGGTGAGCTGCGCGTCGAAAGCGAGCCAGGCAAGGGATCGACCTTCACCCTGGTCATCCCCTTCGACGGCCCGCGCAGCAGCAGCCTGGCGGCGCCGATCGAGCTTTCGCCTGCCGAAGTCATCGCGGCGGGCGTCCAGCCAGCAGACAGCTCGGGTACCCCAGAACTTGCGGACGATCGTGACTCGATCAATCCCTCGGACAGGGTGGTGCTTATTGTCGAGGACGACCCGACTTTCGGAGGGCTGCTGCTCGGTCTTGCTCGATCCGCCGGACTGAAGGGGGTGCTTTCAACCGCCGGCTCCGGCACGCTTGCGCTGACCCGCAAGCTGATGCCCGATGCCATTACGCTCGATCTCGGCCTTTCAGACATCGACGGCTGGGTGCTTTTCGACCTTCTGCGGCATGACCAGAAGACCAGGAGCATTCCGATCCATGTCATCTCCGGCGCCGAAGATCTCGAAGTGCTGACGCGCAGGGGCGCTGCAAGCGTTTCGAGCAAGCCGGTTTCGGCCGGCGAGCTCGCCCGCGTTTTCGGGGAAATCCATTCGCGGAACCTGAGGGTGCAGCGCAACGTGCTGATCGCCGATCCTGACCCCGAGCGCCGCCTGGCCCTGGTGGAAGCCATTCGAGATGGCATCACCTCGGTCACCGCGGTCGGTCGTGTCGCCGCCAACGTGGACGAGCCGGGCGCCGCCGCTTATGACGCGATTGTTTTCGGGTTTGGGCGTTCGGCCAAGGACAACGCCCAGATGCTCGACGAAATCGTGTCTCAATTCAGCGACGCTCTACCGCGCCTGCTGTTCTTCACGCCGCACCCGGACGCGTTTCTGCAGCAGGTCGCGCTGCATCCGGCACTGGGCGATGTCCCACGTGCCGATAACTTCGGCCAGCTCGGGCTCCTGATCTCGGCGGCACTGCCAAGCGACACGCAGAGCGAACAGATCTTGGCCACCGAGCAGGTCGACAATGCCGATCTCGCCGGCGCCAAGGTTCTGATCGTCGACGACGACATTCGCAACATCTACTCGTTGACCAGCGTGCTGGAGACTTACGACATTGATGTGCAGCATGCCGAACGGGGCCGGGACGGCATCGCGTTGCTCGAAGAAACACCCGACGTCGATGTCGCCTTGATCGACATCATGATGCCGGAAATGGACGGCTACGAGACCATGCGTCGGATTCGGGCAATGCCGGCGATAGCCCACATCCCATTGATCGCGGTTACCGCCAAGGCGATGAAAGGCGACCGTCAGAAATGCCTGGACGCCGGCGCATCCGACTACATCGCCAAACCGGTCGATCTCGATCTGCTGCTTGCGTTGCTGCGGGTTTGGATCGGTCGCGCGCGAGCGCGGGCTGAGCCCTTCGCGCCGGCATTGATGACCGCCATCTGAAAGCACTCCGGCAGGTAAAAGGAATGGCCGCGATCGAGGCAGAAAGAAGCGAACCGGTCGAAGGATTGCGGGCACGCGTTCTCGCGGTCGATGACGACGAACGCAATCTGCTTGCCATCGCGGAGGTGCTTGGCGAAGTCGGCGAGGTCGTCTGCGCCCAGTCGGGTGAGGAAGCGCTGCGCTTCCTGCTCAAGGAAGATTTCGCCGTCATCCTGCTCGACGTGCTCATGCCGAACCTCGACGGCTACGAGACGGCCACGCTGATCCGCCGGCGTGAACGATCGAAAAACACGCCGATCATCTTCCTTACCGCGATCAGCAAGGAAGAGGCGCATATGCTGCGCGGCTATGACGTCGGCGCTGTCGACTACCTGTTCAAGCCGTTCGACCCGGTGATGCTTCGCTCCAAGGTTATGGTCTTCGTCGATCTTCATGAGAAGACGCGCGAGATCGAGCGAAACGCGGCGCGGGAGCAGCGGCTGCTCGAACAGGCGCTGAAGGCCAAGTCGGACAAACTCGATGCCGAGCGGGCGCTGCGCCATTCGGAAGCAAGGCAGGAGGCTATTCTTGCCTCGCTTCCAATTTGTTTTCATGCCCGCTCGGCTGAGGCGCCTTTCGCCGCACGCTACGTCTCGAAAGGCGTCGAGCGGCTGACAGGGTTCCCGCCGAGCCGTTTCCTGTCGCATCCGGATTTCGGGCTCAGCCGGGTTCACCCCGACGATCGCGAGGAGGTAACCAGGTCGCTTTCGGCGGCATGCGAGACGGGGTCCTATGGCTGCGAATTTCGCTGGCGGTGCGCCAATGATGAATATCGCATCTTCTTCGATCGGGGCGTGGTTTCCAAAGATGACGCTGGGCTCGAGTTGCTTGGCACCATGCAAGACATAACAGAGCAACGCCGCCTGGAGAGCCAGCTGCTGCAGTCGCAGCGGCTCGATGCGATCGGCAAACTGACCGGCGGACTCGCCCATGACTTCAACAATCTCCTCGCGGCGATCCTTTCCGGCCTAAGCCTGCTCGAGCGACAGCTGACGCTGGACGGCAACGCTACCAAGATCCTCGACATGACACGCCGCTCCGCCGGGCAAGGCAGGGATCTCGTCCAGCGCATGCTCGCTTTTTCGCGACGCCAGGACCTGAAGCCCGTGGCAGTACCCTTGTCGAGCCTTGGGGATACGATGAACGGGTTGGTTGCCCCGGTCCTTGGAGGCCTCGTGCGCTTCAAGTGGCTGGTGAGTGACGACACATGGCCCGTGTATGTGGATGCGGCGCAGCTCGAGCTCGCCTTGATGAACCTCATCTTCAATGCGCGAGACGCAATGCCTTCGGGAGGCACGGTTCTCGTCCGGACGAGCAACCGCAGCGTCGGCCACGCGGGCGACGAACTGCCGGCCGGCGACTATGTGGTGGTCGCTGTCGAGGACACCGGGACCGGAATTGCCGGCGACATGATAAGCAAGGTGGTCGAGCCGTTCTTTACAACCAAGCCGATCGGGAAGGGCACGGGGCTGGGTCTCAGCACCGTCTATGGTTTCGCCAAGCAGTCGGGCGGCACGCTCAGGATAGAGAGCGAGGTGGACCGCGGCACCATCATAGAACTGTGGCTGCCCCGATCCAATCAGCCGCAGGATGTCACCGAGGCTATCGCTGTTGCCGGCGCAGAGGCTGTCGAGGCTGCCGACGCGGAGCGCGCCACGGCGGTTGGCGAACGATCACTGACCGTTCTGCTCATCGATGACAGCCACTCCTTGAGAGAAATGACGGCCATGTCGCTCAGGCAGTCCGGCTTCGAGGTCGTAGGGGCCTCCGGCGGAGCCGAAGCGCTTGCCGCCATTGAGAGAGAGCCGGATCGATTCGACGTGATCGTCACCGACTTTGCCATGCCCCTTATCTCGGGCATAGACGTGATCCGGTTTGCCCGCAATCTGCGTGCCGGCTGGCCGGCGGTCATGATCACCGGCTATGCGGATGCGGAGAAAATCGTGGAGCGCCCCCTCGATGTCGCGCTTGTCGGCAAGCCGTTCGACGAAAAGGACCTTGTTGTGGCCATACATGCCGCAGCGCGTGGCAAGCTAGTCTAATCAACGCCTCGGCATAGCTTCGCCTGTTACCTGTCCTCGATGATCCTCAAATAGGCCGCGGTCACGAACAGCACGATGAAGCCGAAGAGGATGCGGCGGCCGCCTTCGGGCATATGCAGGATGGTGAGCAGCGTCGTCAGCACGGTCAGGATCAGCGCGCCGACAATGGTTCCCATATAGCCGCCGCGGCCGCCGAAGATCGAGGTGCCGCCGATGACGGCGGCAGCCACCGAAGGCAGCACCAGCGGCTCGGCGAGCGACAGCGAGGGCGCCTTGATCAGGCCGATATAGAGCAGGCCGGTGATGCCGGCGAGCAGGCTGGAGATGACGTAGAGCGCCGTGATCACCTGCCAGTAGCGGACGCCCGAAAGCCGTGCAGCGCGCTCATTGTCGCCGACGGCGTAGAGCAGGCGGCCGAAGCCTGTACGGTTCAAGGTGAAGACGATCAGCACCGCCACCGGCACGAACAGGAAGAGCGCGTTGGGGAAGCCGTAAGTGAGGCCGGTGCCCAGCCAGTTGAGGAAATCCGGAATCTTGGCGCCGGAGGCGATCACGGTGCGCTGGTAGACCTGCAGGAAGCCGGTGCCGATCAGGCTGGTGCCGAGCGTCATGATCAGCGGATGGACGCGGAAGACGCCGACGCCGACGCCGTTGACGAGGCCGATCAGCACCGCCGGCAGCATGGCGAGGATGAAAGCCACCGTCGGATCCTGGTTGACGATTTGCGTCGCCATGATGAAGGCGCTCATCGTCGCCACCGTGCCGACCGAGAGGTCGATGCCGCCGGTGAGCATCGTCATGGTCTGACAACCGGCGAGGATTGCCAGCGGAATGGCGAACTTGGCGGTGTTGGCGATCCAGCGTTCATTGACGATCCCGGGGCGAAGAACCTGCAGGATCAGCACCAGGATGACGAGCAGGATGATCAGCGGGATGAGCGGCCGGTCTGCCATGAAGCGCTTCAGGCGGCCGCCGAGCGAGACCGGCTGGGGCATGGTCGCGCTGTTCGTCATGGTGTTGCTCCTGCCGGGCGGCCCCGGATGGTGATGAAGGCGCCGAACATCACCACGGCGACCATGATCGCGCCCTCGATGATGGCCGTGACGTTGGGATCGATGGCCAGAAGCGTCAGGTCGGTGCGCACCAGCCTGAGCACGAAGACGGCGATGATCGGCCCGAGCAGCCCACCCTTGCCGCCACCGAGCGCGACGCCGCCCAGCACCACCGCCGCGACGCTGGCCAGCAGATAGGGACCGGGGATCGGCGCGCCGATGCCGGTGCTGATGGTGAGCGACAGCCCGCCAAGTGCTGCGAACAGGCCGGAGAGCGCGTAAGCGACGATCCTGGTGCGGGCCACCGGCACGCCGCTGCGGAAGGCGGCGAGCTCGTTGCTGCCGATGGCGTAGATGGAGAGGCCAAGCCGCGAGCGCCTGAGCGGGATCCAGATGACGAAGAGGCAGACAAGCAGCAGCACCAGTGCCTTCGGGATCCAGGCATCGGCCCAATCCGGCAGGCCGGGGATCGGCATGGTGCCGACGACGGTGGCCTTCAGCCACTCGGCGGCTGCGCCGCCGGGCGCGTCAAGCACCAGGAGGGCCGCGCCTTGCAGGACGAATAGCGTGGCCAAAGTAACCACGATATCCGGCACTCGGGTCACGACGATTAGGAGGCCGTTTAGCGCGCCGAGCACAAGGCCCATGGCCAGCACGAAGGGCACGACGAAGTACGCATACTCCTCGCTGGCGCCGTTCATCATCGAGGCGGCGGTGACGCTGGTCAGCGCCATCATGGCGGCCACTGACAAGTCGATGCCGCCGGCGATGACCACCACAGTCTGCGCCGCGACGGCGAAGGCGTAGGGCAGAACCGCCCGCGCCAGCGAGCCGAAGTCGCCGCTGCCGTAGCCCGGCTGGATCAGCTTGGTGACGACGAACAGGAATACGAGCAGGGCGAGCAGGCCGGCGACCCAGCCCTGGCGGCGCAGGAAGCGCATCATGGCGCGGTCTCCGCGTCGGACGTTGGCCTGACATCGGCAAGGATGCCGACATCCGCCCTGGCGCCGCGCGGCAGGCCGTAGGCGGCCCGCATCAGAGCCGGCTCGTCGGCGAGCTCGACCGGGAAGGTGTCGACGACACGGCCGCCGAAGATGACGATGACGCGGTCGCAGACACGCTGCACTTCCTCCAGCTCGGATGTGTAGAAGAGGACCGATTTGCCGAGGCCGGCGAGCTCGCGCAGCAATTTGTAGATTTCCTGCTTGGTGCCGACATCGATGCCGCGCGTCGGGTCGAAGCAGAGGATGGTGCGGGCATCTGCCGCGATCCAGCGGGCAATCGTCACCTTCTGCTGGTTGCCGCCGGAAAGGCGCTGGACCTCGCCCTGCGCGCGGGTGTCGATCTGCAGCCGGGCGATGGCGCTTGAAACCACCATATGCTCCCGGCGCACCTTGATCGGTCCCCATTTGCGCAGCGCAGCGCTGAAAGGCAGCGCGATGTTCTCGCGCACCGAACGTTGCATGGCTAAAGCCTCTGTGCGGTCACCCGGCACGTAGGCGAGGCCGGCCTGGATGGCATCGCTTGGATGGAAGAACTTCACCGGCGCGCCATCGACGGCGATCGTGCCGCCGGCCGGGCGGATCGAGCCGGCAAGGGCGGCGAAGAGCTCGTCCTGGCCCTGGCCCTCGAGCGCGACGACGCCGGCCACCTCGCCATTGGCGAGATCGAAAGAGACGTCATGCAGCTTCGTGCCGAGCTGCAGGTTGCGGACCGAAAGCCGAGGGTGGCTGTCCTTCACGACCGGCGCTTCGCTTGCCGTGCGCGCCGCGGCGACGCTGGTCTTCTCGATACGGGCGCCAAGCATCATCTCGACGATCCTTTCCTCGACGCCGGGCTCGATGTCGACGACGCCGACGGTTGCGCCGTCGCGCAGCACCGTGGCGCGGTCGCACAGCGCCGAGATCTCGACGAAACGGTGCGAGATGAAGATGACCGAGCGGCCGCTGTCGCCCTGGCGGCGAACGACTTCCAGCACTTTTTCGGCAAGGTTGGCGGGCAGTGCGGCCGTCATCTCGTCTAGCAGCAGAACGTCGGGCTCAGCGGCGAGCGCGCGCGCCAGGTCGAGCACACGCAGGACGGCCAGCGGAATGTCGCGCGCGGTCTCGCGTATGTCGAGGTTCGGAATGCCGAGCTCGCGCACCCAGGCGCGGAACGGCTCGACCGGCGTGCCAGTGAGCCTGAGATTGGAAAGCACATCGAGGTCAGGGATCAGCGCCGGTTCCTGGTAGACCGGCAGCAGGCCGGCGCGACGCGCGGCGGCCGGAGAGCGGACATCGCGAGCTTCGCCGCGGATCAGGATGCGGCCGGCATCCGCCGGGATCGCACCGGTCAGGATCTTAACAAGGGTCGACTTGCCGGCGCCGTTGGCGCCCATCAGCGCATGCACTTCGCCCGGCAGCACCGATAATGATGCGTCACGCAGCGCCGACACCGCGCCGTAATTCTTCGCCACGCCGGTGGCGTCCAGCAATGTATTGTTCGGCAATTCGTTCGTCGTCAAAACCAGCGTTCTCGCATCAAGCACCGAGGACGGCAGGTTCGCACCTGCCGTCCCGGCGACCCTATCTCCCGCAGCTCCTTATCGCAAAACCGTAGGATGCTTTTTGCGACATCTGCGGAGTTGAAGTCGCTCAGGCGACTATTCGCCCGGACCCTTGCAGGCGACGATCTGCTCCTTGGTGTAGGTGGTCCAGTCCGGGATAGAGATCGAGACCGGCCATTCGGGGCTGAGCGACGGGTCGGCGGCCGCCTTCAGCTTGGCCTTGCCTTCCTCCGTGACATTTTCCCAGAGCTGCGGCTCGACCAGAACGGTTTGCTGCGCCGGCTTCTTGCCGTCGAGGATCTGCAGTGCGAGCGAAACGCCGGCGCCGCCGATCGAGCCGGGATTGGTGACGGCAGCGCCGACCAGACCCTTAACCGTGTTCAACTGACCGACGAAGCCGGCATTGTCGGCGCCGACAACCGGCACCATCGGCGCCTGCTGCTCGACCAGAGCGTCGACGATGACGTTGTCGATGCCGGAGGTCCAAATGCCGTTGATCGGCGTTCCGGTGGCGAGGAAGGACAGGATCTGCTGCTTGGCCTGATCCTGCTGCCAGCCGGTGAAGACTTCCTGCGCGACCTTCACGTCGGGGAATTCGGCCAGCGCCTTCTTGAAGCCCTTGTCGCGGTCGCTGTCGGCGGAAGCACCGGCGGCGCCGCGCATGTACAGCACCTCGCCCTTGCCGCCCATCTGCTGGAACAGCCACTTGGCGCCGAGATAGGCATACTGTTCCTGGTTGTTGGAGATGATGTATGCGGACGGCTCGGTCACCGCCTGGTCGACAGCGACGACGACGATACCGGCCTTGGTGGCTTCCTCCAGACCGGCCTTGATGCCGGCCGGATCGGCCGGGTTGACGACGATGGCGTTTACCTTGGCGCTGATCAGATTGCGGATGTCCTCGAGCTGGCCGGCGGCGTCGGTGTTGCGGTGGGCGATGTTGAGCTTCGCCACTTCGCCGGAGGCGAGCGCCTGGGCCTTCATGGCGCAGATCATTTCCTCACGCCAGCCATTGCCCTGCACGGTGTTGGAGATGCCGATCGTGTATTTGCCTTCGGCGGACGACACGCCCACCGAGGCAAGCAAGGCAGCGCCGGCAAGCAGCGGGGCCATGGTCAGGTATTTCTTCATTTCAGTACTCCTCCACATTGATTTCAGTTCCTGGGCTCCGAAACGATCGAAGCCTAGCCGTTTGTCCCCTCATTTGACGAAGGGGCGCAGCACGTCGCGAGCCAGCAGAAAACCGCGCTTGACCTTCTCGTCGCTTCCCTCGAACCGGCGGTCCTCATGCTCGATGACCACCGGCCCGTCATATCCAGCCCGGTAAAGGCCCGAAAAGATGCTGCTCCAGTTGATGTCGCCAAGCCCCGGCATGCGTGGCACCTGCCAGCCTATGCCTGCGGAAAGGATCCCGCGCTCATACAAACCATCATGATCGATCATCAGGTCCTTGGCATGCACATGCAGCATGTGCGGGCCGAACTCGCGGATGAAGCGTTCCTTGTCGATCATCTGCCAGACGAGATGCGAGGGGTCGAAATTCATGCCGACGTCGCCGCCCCAGGCCTCGAGAATCCGGCGCCAGACATAGGGCGAATAGGCGATGTTGTGTCCGCCCGGCCATTCGTCATAGCTGAAGATCATCGGGCAGTTCTCGAAGGCGAGCTTGACGCCGTGCTCGCGCGCGTGGGCGATGATCGCGGGCCAGATTTTCTGCGCGGCCTGCCAGTTGTCGTCGACAGTCTTCGAGGCGTCGCCGCCGCAGAAGGTGTTGACGAGCGAGACACCCATTCGGCTTGCCAGCACGATCACCTTCTTCAGGTGATCGATCACCGCATCGCGATGCGCCCGATCGGGATGCAACGGATTGGGATAGAAACCGAGACCGGAGATCGTCAGGCCCTTGCCGGCGAGCTCGGCGGCAATGTCCTTGGCTTGCGCGGGGGAGGTGCCGGCGGCGTCGATATGGCTGGTGCCGGCATAGCGGCGGCTGGCGCCCGAAGTCTTCGGCCAGCAGGCGATCTCGAGCGCTTCGAAGCCGGCCGAGTTCGCCCAGTCGGCGACATCGCCGAGGGCAGTATCCGGAAATGGTGCCGTGAGAAGTCCAAGCTTCATGATGCCTCCCGCTTCGTACTATGCAGATCGTGCTGGTCGCTTCAACCGTGCATCTGTTGGATCAGCGCACACATGTCTGACAAAGGCCATCGGATCATCTGACAGCAAACCATCGAGGCTGGTGACGACATTTGCATGGAACATGTCCCTGGCGGCAAGTGACGGATGGAAGATGGCTTCGATGGCAAGGATTGCATTGGCAAGGGCCTTGCTGTCCGAACCAACGCGGTCGGCGATGGCCGCAATCTTTTCGGCAAAAGGATCGGACACCTGCCAGGCGCGGCCGAAGCGCGACGATGCCTTGATCAGATAGGCCATCCAGCCCGCGACCGGAACCGACAGCAGCGCGATGCTTTGGCCCTTAGCCAGGCGATCACTGACCGGGTTGAGCAGGCGCTGGACGATCTTCTGCGAGCCGTCGGTAGCGATCTGGTGATTGCGGTGGCGGATCGCCGTGTTGGCGAGGCGCGAAAGGCTTTGCTCGACATAGGCTGACGGCGAGATGCCGGGCACGGGCATCAGCGTCGGCAGCGTCTCTTCCGTCAGCATGCGGCGGACGAAGGTGGCAAGCAATGGGTCGGCCATGGCGTCCGATGTGTGCTCGAAGCCGCCCAAAACGCCAAGATAGCTGAGTGCCGTCTGGGCGCCGTTCAGCACCCGCATCTTGAGATGCTCGAACGGCGTGACGTCGTCTACGAAAGCGGCGCCGACGCGGTCCCAGCGCGGCACGCGGCCGGCGAAGCGGTTCTCGATCACCCATTGCCGAAAGCGCTCGCCGACGACGACGGCGCTGTCGCGATAGCCGAAGCGCTGCTCGACCGCCTCGATATCGGCCTCGGTCGTTGCCGGCGCGATGCGGTCGACCATGGCCGAGGGGAAGGCGACATTGGCGGCGATCCAGTCCGCCAAGCCGTTGCCGCGCCGCTCGGCGAATGTCTGCACGACATTGCCGAGGATAGTGCCGTTGGCCGGGATGTTGTCGCAGGAAAGCAGCGTCACCGGGCGGCCATGCGAGCCCATGCGCAGCTCAAGCGCTCGTGCCAGGATGCCGGGCACGCTGCGCGGGGCCTCAGGGTTGGCGAGGTCGTGGACAATGTCGGGATGGTCTAGGTCGAGCGCGCCGCTCGACGGGATGTGGCAATAGCCCTTTTCGGTCACCGTCATCGTGACCATCTCGATATCGGGCGAGGCGAGCACCTCGAGTGCGGGCGCGGCGCTGTGCTGGCTGTCGACCACACGGACGATGCTGCCGATGACGCGGGCCTCGATCTCGTTGTTCTGACGGATGAGCCGCGTATAGAGGCCGTCCTGCCGGCCGAGCGTCGCGGCGAGCACGGGAGGCCGGATGTTGATGCCGACCAGTCCCCAGCGGTCGAAATCGTCCGCCAGGAGGTCATCGGTGTATTCAGCCTGGTGGCAGCGGTGAAAGGCGCCGACGCCGATATGGGCAATGCCCGGCTGCAGCGCCGAGCGAGCGTAAGCCGGTCTGCGGACTTCAGGCGGCACAACGCCGAGCAGGGCGGGGCCGAGATTGGCGGAGGGTGAGATGCTCACCGGTTCGCTCCGATCACCCATTGCTCCTGGTCGATCAGCGCGCCGGTGATCGGCCCGGCCGCGTCGGAAAGCAGGAAGACGGCGAGGTTCGCTACGTCGGCAACGGAGAGTAGCCGGCCGAAGGGCTGCGCGGCATTGGCCGCGTCTAGCCAGCCCGGACCGTGGCCGAGCGTTTCGGCCTGCATGACGCGTTCGGCGGGCGTGTCGGTCCAGCCGACATTGATGCCGTTGACGCGGATGCGATCGAAGCGGTGCGCGTTGGCGGCATTCTTGGTCAGCGTCGCCAGAGCGCCCTTGGTGGCGGAATAGACGGCGAGGTCCGGCGCGCCGCAATGCGCATTGATCGACAGGATGTTGACGATGGCGCCGCCTTGTCCGCGCTTTTTCATGTCGGCGATCGCCGCCTGCATCAGGAAGAACGGCGCACGCGCATTGACGGCGAACAATGATGTCCAGTCGTCGAGGCCGGCATCGACGAAGGAGGCCCGGTCGGTCAGAGCCCCTGCATTGACCAGCCCGTCGATGCGGCCGAAGCGCTCGGTGCATGCGGCGGCGAGCAGGGCCGGAGTCTCCGGGTCGCCGAGGTCGGCCGCCAGGAAAGCGGACGGCGCCCCGATCGCCGACAGTTCCGCCGCGACCGCTTCGCCGCGCTGCCGGTTGCGGCCGGTGATCAGCAAAGCTTCGGCGCCGGAACGGGCGGCCGTCCAGGCAATCGCGCGGCCGATGCCTTGGGTCGAACCGGTGATCAACAAGACCTTGCCGTCGAGCCGAACCTCCATTCCTCCTCCCGGAACAAAGTTTCTATTTTCTCGAATATGGAACGGCAGTTCCTTGCAGTCAACTGCGCCGATCAGCCTGTCCGCCGCGCGACGACGCCGTGGACCAAAGCCATGCCGACGGCGAGCGAAGCGGCGAGCGAGCGGAAGCCTGCGAAGTCCTGTTCCACCACTTCCAGCCAGGTGTCGGAGAGTTTCACCAGCGGTGAGAAGGTGCTGTCGGTGATGGCGACGATGCGTGCTCCGCGATCATGGGCGAGGGCGACCAGGTCTGGCGTGATCGAGTTGTAAGGGCTGAAGGAAACGGCGAGCACCGCGTCGCACTGGCTTATGCAGCCGACCTGATCGAGCGCGGTCGAGCCGACATTGTCGACCAACACGTTGCGCACGCCCTGCTGCGACAGCGTCAGCGACAGATAGGTGGTGACCGGGAAAGCGCGCTTGCTGCCGATCACGTAGATCAGCTCGGCTCCCGCCAGCAGGTCGGCCATCTTCTCGAAGCTGTCGGTGTCGAAACCATTGCCGATGCGGTTGAGAGAAGCCTGCGAGGCGCCGACCATGCCGTTGAGGAAATGCAAGTCGGCGTGGGGTTCGGCTGCTGCCGGTTCCTTGTTGTCGCGCGTGCGTCCTTCCGGCCAGGAGCCTTTCAAATGGTCCTTGAACAGGCCCTGGAAGTCGGAAAAGCCGGCATAGCCGAAGATCTGCGCGAAGCGTACCAGCGTCGAGGGCTGCACGCCTGCCTGCGCCGCCACCTGGGCGATGGTGCCGAGCGCAACGTCGCTCGGATGCTGCCATAGGAAGATGGCGACCTGGCGCATCCTTTTCGGGAAATGCACGGTGCCGGAAGAGAGCACCGCGCGCAGCTCCTCATAGGTTTGTGGTTTCGTGTAGCCAAGTGCCGCCAGCGAACGGCCGCGTTTGCGGGGAACGCTCTCGCCGGGTGAGGTTCGTGCGCCGCTCATAAGATGGGCCGGATTTGAGCTGTTGTACGTGAGGCGACCCGAACTTGCGGTGAAGATTGCCAATTGTCGACGTTTGGAGAAAGGGGACAATTCAAAACCTGAAGCGATTGTCTTGCTTCCATCGCCTCGACAAGCCGGCGGGTAGCCATGCGACGCTTCACCATTCGAACCCTCCTCCACCGGTTCGCATAAGGCTAGTGCGGCACGATCATTTTACAAAACAAAATTTGGAAAAGCTGTTCGAAATTGGCGAGGCGCCTCCTATAGTCCCTGCGCTGGAGGCATCCGGGAGGACTCGAACCATGGTCTACGCAACCGCTGACGGAACCCTACGCAAACGCCTGACGGTCGGCATGGTCGGCGGCGGTCGCAACGCCTTCATCGGCGCGGTTCATCGGTTGGCCATGCGGCTCGACGACCAGATCGCGCTGGTGGCGGGTGCGCTGTCCTCGAATGCCGAAAACGCCGCGGCATCGGCCGCCGAGATCGGCATCGCGCCGGAGCGCAGCTATGGCGACTACCGTGGCATGGCAAAGGCCGAAGCGGCGCGGAGGGACGGCATCGAGGCGGTGGTCATCGTCACGCCCAACCATCTGCATGCGCCGATCGCCACTGCTTTCCTGGAAGCCGGCATCGACGTCATCTGCGACAAGCCGCTGTCGACGACGCTTGCCGAGGCTGAGGCGTTGGTGGCGTTGACGGAGGCCAAGAAGCGCCGCTTCCTAGTCACGTTGAACAACACCGGTTACGCCATGGCGCGGCAGGCGCGCGAAATGGTGGCAGCGGGCGAACTCGGCCGCATCGTGTCGGTGCACGGCGCTTACATCCAGGACTGGCTGACGCAGCCGATCGACGCGCAAGGCCAGAAGCAGGCCGAATGGCGCACCGACCCTGCGCGCGCCGGGCAATCGGCGGTGCTTGCCGACATCGGCGTGCACGCCTTCAACCTGGCGAGCTTCATCTCCGGCTTCGAGGCTGACGCCGTATCGGCGGACCTTTTCACCGCCGTGCCAGGTCGTCGCCTCGACGACAACGCGCATGTCCTGGTGCGCTGGACCGGCGGGGCGCGCGGCACCATCCTCGCCAGCCAGACTTCGCCCGGCCACTACAACGACCTTTCGGTGCGCATCTATGGCGACCGGGCCGGGCTCGAATGGTCGGGCACGCGGCCAGAGGAACTGCGCTTCGCGCCGTATGGGGAGGAGGTCCGCACGCTGGTGCGCGGCGGCCACGGCTCGACGGCGGAAGCCCGGCGCGTCTCGCGCATGCCTGCAGCGCATCCCGAGGGCTATATCGAGGCCTTCGCCAATTTCTACCGCGATGCCGCCGACATCATCCGCGCGCATCGAGCGGGCACTGCGGTCGATGTTGGGCGCGCGGCGCAGGTACCGGACGTCGTCGACGGCGCTCGTGGTGTGAAGTTCGTGGCGGCGGCAGTGGAGTCGAACACGGCTGGAGGAGCCTGGGCGCCGGCGCGGTTTGAATAGACGCCGGCTTGGTGCTTTGAATCGTTCAATCCGCTTTACAATGCGGGGCGGCGCGACCGGCCGACGTGTGGCCAATCAGCCGAGCGGCCGAGGTCGGCCTCATCGATGATGTCCCGCACCGATATGGCCTCGTGGCCCTGCACCGAGCGCACCCGAGTGCTTGGGAGGCACGTCGTTCTCATCCGGATTGGGAACGGGTTCCTCGTCCGGCAGCTTCTCCGGATCTGGTTCGCGCATCGGTTTTGGGTCGGGAAACGGCGGCGGCGTGGGGACCGGCGTTGGCGTGGGGTCGGGAGTGGGGAGAATAGCCATAAGGTGGTCCCTCGTTGCGCTGGCAGAGCAGTCCGCGAGATGCGGTTTGGGCAACCGGTATCTGCCCGACCAGAACATGATGGGTAGAGCCGCCTCATCCGACGCTTCATCGACACCTGATCACCGGCGGCTGACGCATGGCAGAACGGCCTCGACCGGGGATGGTTCCACAGCGATCCCGCCGCGCTTCGGCGGGGTCGGACACGAATGACGATCAAATGATTTCCCGTCGCCCATTTCGCCCTTGCCGGCGCCATGCAGCGCCTTAGTTCCGTTTGCGGGGCGGGTGATCATCTGCCGACATAGGAGGCGGCCTTGAAGCACCAAACCGTAGACCAACTCAATGCCGTTGCCGACGTTCATGCTGAAGCAGCGGTTCTCATCGCCAGTCGTGGCCAACGCCTCGAACGCTGGGCGCAACTTCTCGAGCAGGATCCCGGCCGGCGCCTTATGGCGCTTGCGGGCACCGAATACGCCACACCCGACGTGCGCGAAAAGATGCGTTCCACCGGATCGCCGATTACTGTCGCCTTCGAAGACCCGATCTTTCGTGCTCAGGGCCTGAAGGACGACACCTACGGCGAAGCAAAGCGCTTCTTCGAACTCAGCGACTGGCAACTGCACGAGGTCGTCTGCCATTGCCATGTCGGCGCCAATCTGCCGGCACGCTGGGCGGCGTCCCGCGTTCGCGCGGCCATCTCTCCAGGCTCGGGCATTCTTGCCTGGCTGAGATCGGTGTTCATGCACTAAGACGACTGCCGCGGTTCGAAGAACCGCGGCAAGTTCAATCCTTATCGGAGACGGAGGGGAGTTGTCCCCAGCCGTCGGTAGCTAGAGCGATTCACCGTTTTGCGAGAACGTCGAACCGCTCTATCTTTTTGCTTTCGCTCATTCGGCTGTTGATGCAATTCCCCGCGCGAAGTTTGGGACTGTGTCTGGAATTTGCTCTTAGGGCTGCCCGCGCCGCACCTCCACTCAGCGATCGATCTCTCCGAACACGATATCCAGCGATCCGATGATGGCCGCGACATCGGCGATCATGTGCCCGCGCGACAGGAAGTCCATCGCCTGAAGGTGGGCGAAAGACGGCGCACGTATCTTGCAGCGGTACGGAACATTGCTGCCGTCAGAGACAAGATATACGCCGAATTCGCCTTTGGGCGCCTCCACCGCGGCGTAGACCTCGCCCTGCGGCACATGATGGCCTTCGGTGTAGAGCTTGAAATGGTGGATCGTCGCCTCCATGGAACGCTTCATGGTGGCGCGCGGCGGCGGCGTGATCTTCTGGTTCGGTACGGCGACCGGGCCGTGCCCGTCGGGCAAGCGTAGCTTCTCCAGACATTGCCTCATGATCCTAACCGACTGCCGCATCTCCTCCATGCGCACGAGATAGCGGTCGTAGCAGTCGCCGTGCTTGCCGACCGGAATGTCGAAATCCATTTCGGGGTAGCATTCATAGGGTTGCGCCTTGCGCAAATCCCAGGCCGCGCCCGAGCCGCGCACCATCGGGCCGGAGAAACCCCATGCCCAAGCATCGTCCTGTCCGATCACGCCGACGTCGACATTGCGCTGCTTGAAGATACGGTTTTCGGTCAGGAGTTCATCGAGATTGCTCAATGTTCCCAGGAACGGATCACAGAAATTCCAGATGTCGTCGAGCAACTCTCCCGGCAGATCCTGATGCACGCCGCCGACCCTGAAATAGTTGGCATGCATGCGCGCGCCCGACGCGCGCTCATAAAAGACCATCAGCTTCTCCCGCTCGGCGAAGCCCCAGAGCGGCGGCGTCAGCGCGCCAATATCCATCGCCTGCGTGGTGACGTTGAGCAGGTGCGACAGCAGCCGGCCGATCTCGCAAAACAGGACGCGGATAAGCTGTCCGCGCCGGGGAACCGATATTTCGAGCAGCTTCTCGGCGGCGAGGCAGAAGGCATGCTCCTGGTTCATCGGCGCCACATAGTCGAGCCGGTCGAAATAGGGCAGGGCCTGCAGATAGTTCTTGTATTCGATCAGCTTCTCGGTGCCGCGGTGGAGCAGGCCGATATGCGGATCGGCGCGGTCGACGATCTCGCCGTCGAGTTCCAGCACCAGCCTGAGCACGCCATGCGCCGAGGGGTGCTGCGGTCCGAAGTTGAGCGTGAAGTTGCGAATTGCGGTTTCGGCCATGGCGGCCTCTTCGCGGACTCTCGTTTTGTTTGGGGCGCGGCGGCGCCGATCATGTCGTGGTCTGGATGATCAGCGTCAGCGTGCCGTCGCCATCGATGTTGGCCGCGACGACCTGCGAGGAATTCAGCCCGTTCGCATGCAGCACCGATACCGCCTCGGGCGAGGCATCGATCGATTTCTGCAGCTTGGCCAGGTCCGTGGCGGTTGTCCTGGTGACCACGGCTTCGGCCTGGACCTTGATCTCCGCGGGCAGGTCCTCCATCGCCACCACCACGACGTTGGTAACGGTCTGGCCGGAACTTCCCGGATCGGGTTGCACCTGGTCGAGCCGAGGTTGTTCAGCCGGGGGCAGAACCTGGGGCGGTTGCGGATCGGCGCGTTGAGCCGAGACCGGCTGCGCCAGGGCAAGGGTCGAAAGAGCGAGCATCATCGTCACCGTCCGCATCGTCTTTCCTTCCATGTCTCGAAGTCTGACGACACAACCCCTCCGCCCGGCGATGGTTCCGGCCAGGAGGGCAAGTGACGGTAAACGTCGGCGGGCGACGGCTGGATATCTCACACAGTCAACACTGACAGCGCAGCAGCCTGCAGGCGTTCGAACGCGGCAAAGCGCCTGTCGTGGCAGGCAGCGAGCGCGGCGTTCGGCGAATAGACCTCGCCCACCTCCGACATCGCCGCCATGGCCGCGGGAAGGTTGGAGTGGCGCCCGGCGGCGACCGCGCCGAGCATCGCTGAGCCGAGCAGCACCGGCTCGGGGGACGTTGGCGCGTAGACCACCTTGCCGGTGGAGTCGGCGATGAGCTGTCGCACGAGCGGGCTCTGCCCTGCGCCGCCGCTGATGGCGATCGTATCGATGTTGATGCCGCGGCCATGCATGGCCGCCAGGATCTGGCGGGCGCCATAGCCGAGGCCGCAGAGGCCGGCGACATAGAGCGCGACGAGACTGTCGGCCCCGGTCGCCATGTCCAAGCCGGCGATCAGTCCGCGCGCGTCGGGATTGGCCAAGGGGGCACGATTGCCTAGAAATTCGGGAACGACATGCAAGCCGCCGACCAGTCTGTCCGCCTTCGCCGCACCGCCATGCCGCTCCGCCTCCTGCGCCAGCCACTGGCTGAGGTTCTGGCCGCCTCGCGCCGCGATCCCTGCCAGCTCGACGGCGGCGGGGTGCATGCCGACCAGGCGATCGATGGCGGCGCCCGCGGCCGACTGGCCGCCTTCGTTCAGCCACAGCCCCGGCACCATGGCGGAGAAATAGGGCCCCCACACGCCCGGCACGAAAGCCGCCTGTTCGGTCGTGGTCATGGTGCAGGCCGAAGTGCCGAAGACATAGGCCATGCGCGTGGTCACATCGCCGGCGCCGCCGCGCGCGCCGACCGAGCCGATGCCGCCAGCATGCGCATCGATCATGCCGGCGGCGACCGGCGTTCCGGGCAAAAGGCCAAGCTCGGCCGCCGCCTCGCTCGTCAAGCCGTTGGGGAGCGCGCTCCCCGGCGCCACGACCTCGGTGCCGATCCGGGCAAATTCCTCATCCGCGAGCGCGCCGAGCCCGACCTTGCGAAAATAGGCATCATCCCAGCGTGCCTCATGCGCGAGATAGGTCCACTTGCAAGTCACCGTGCAGGTCGAGCGCGCCAGGCTGCCGGTGGCGCGCCAGGTGAGGAAATCGGCGAGATCCATGAACTGCCATGCCGCGGCGAAGGTCCGCGGCATGTTCTCGGCGAGCCATAAGAGCTTCGGGGTTTCCATCTCGGGCGAGATTGTGCCGCCGACATAGCGCAGCACGTCCTCGCCGGTGCCGTTGATCCTGCGCGCCTGCTCGGTGGCGCGGTGGTCCATCCAGACGATGATGTTGCGCTCGCGATCCCCTGATGGGCTGACCGTCAGCGGCTCGCCACCCGGCCCTAGAACGACAAGCGAGCAGGTGGCGTCGAAGCCGATGCCATGCACCGACTGCGCCGAGATGCCGGCAAGCGACACCGCCTCGCGGACGGTCGTAGCAACGGCGCGCCAGATGTCATTACTCGATTGCTCGACGATATGGCCTTCGGCATGCCAGGTGGCGATGTCGGCCTTGGCGGACGCAAGCATGGCGCCCGCTTCGTCGAAGACGCCCGCGCGGGCACTGCCGGTGCCGATGTCGATGCCGATGAAATGACTGCTCATGACTTCAGATCCTTCGCCCGATCCGTTCGGTTGCTGTAGGTCATTGCTTTGCCGCAGGATGACAAGGTCGCGGACGGTGATGTCACCTTCGTTCCCTATCGGTGTTGCCGTTCCGGCTAGCGGCGCAGGCAAAGCTTTGCCTTGCCGCGCACGTTTGCCCATGCCAATTCGACGCCGCTGCTTGTCGTGCCGGCTGGCTAGGCCGCTTTCGCCAGGTTGATGTTGTGCAGTGTCAGCCGCCGGAAATGCGAGGGCGTCATGCCCTTTTCGGCGAGAAACTGCCGGTTGAAGTTGGAAAGGGTGTTGTAGCCGACCTCGAAGCAGATGCTGGTGATCGAAGCCTGCTCGTCGCTCATCAGCATCTGGCAGGCCAGGTTGATGCGCAGCCGCTTCACATACTGAACCAGCGTCATACCGGTGTGCTGGCGGAAGGAGCGGGAGAACACACTGGGCGACTGGCCGGCGATGGCGGCTAGGTCCGTCTCGCTGAAGGGCTGGGTCAGGTTCTCGCGCAGATAGGCAAGCGCCTTGTTGATGCCGGCCGACATATACCCCGACGGATCGGGCAGGTAGCTCGCGCTGGCCAGCATGCGCGCGCCTTCGGCGCGGCTGAGCAGACCCATTATCATCATGAACAGCTCAATGCGGCGCACGCCTTGCGAATTCATGATCTCTTCCATCAGCGGGCCAAGCTGCTTGCTGGTCTGGCGGCTGAACAGCACGCCGCGGCGCGAGGCTTCGAGCACCGGCGTCAGCGCCGCGAGCTCGGGGAAGGTGTTGATGACGCCGTCGATAAAGCCCTCATTGAACTGAATGATGCGGCAGCGGAGCGGCACCGTCGCGTCCTTCGGCACATCGCTCACCCAGTTGTGCGGCAGGTTGGGGCCGGTCAGCACCAGATTGCCCGGCTCGAACTCGCCGATGAAGTCGCCGACGAAATAGCGGCCGCGGGTGGCGACGATGAGATGCAGTTCGTATTCCGGATGGAAATGCCAGCGCACCGTGCGGAACGGGTAACCGTGCGACCAGGCAGTGAAAGACTCGCCCGGCCTGATCTGCACAACTTCAAGATCGGGTTTCATCGCTGCTCCTCCCGTATTGAAGCCAAGGCGCGTCCCCTCTACGACGCGCCGTCGGTTTCGGCCTCATGTCAGCCAAGCTATCGAGCCGACAAGATCTTCGCCACCATGTTCGCGTCACTCCATTGGTACTTTTTTGACTATTCTGAGCCTCCACGGCGCTGAGCGGCGCCTCAAACGACGCCGCGTTCCTCGCTCCTTATGCGGAAGGCATCGACGGCGATCGCAAGCAGGATCATCGCGCCGCCGATCATCTGAATGTAATAGGCCGAGACGTTGATGAGCTGCAGGCCGGTCTGGATGACGGTGATGAGCAGCGTGCCGCCGAGCATGCCGATGACGCGGCCGCGGCCGCCGAACAGCGAGACGCCGCCGATGACGGGTGCTGCCACGGCATAGAGCAGCGTCGTGCTGCCGACGGTCACGCTGACGCCGCCGAGATAGGAGGTGTAGAGGAAGCCGGCCACTCCAGCGAGGAAGCCGGAAGCGCTGAAGGCGCCAAGCCTCGCGCGCTTGACGTTGATGCCTGCGGCATTCGCCGCCCGGCGGTTGCCGCCGGTGGCATAGAGGTTGCGACCCCAGGCCGAATAAGCAAGCACGACATGCGCCAGGAGATAGGCGACGAAGAGGGCGATCGGCATTACCGGCCAGCTGCCGATGGTGGCGCTGCCTATGTAGCTGTAGCCTTCATCGGTCACCACCATGGTGCGGGCTTGGGTGGCGCCGAGCACCGCGCCTTGAAGAAAAAGCCCCATGGCCAGCGTCGCGATCAGCGAATTCATGCGCAAATAGGCGACGAAGTAGCCGTTGAGCAGACCGACGAGCACCCCGGCAACGATGGTGATGAGCACGGCCAGCGTCCAGTGGACGCCGAACTGCTGCATGGCATAGGCGCCGACCATGCTCGAGAAGACCAGATTGCCGACCACCGAGAGATCGATCTCGCCGATCAGAAGCGTGAAGGAGACCGCAAGCACCAGCACGCCCAGCGTGGTCGCCTGCACCAGCACGTTCTGCAGATTGCCTTCCGAAAGGAAGAAGGGATTGAGGAAGCCGGCGAGGATGCTGAACACGATGATCAGGATCCAGACCACATTGTCGAGAAGGAATTTCTTGCTGGTCATGTCCGATACTGCCCCTGTCATCGCGCCGCTCTCGCTTCGGCGATCGCATCGATGGTGATCTCGGCGCCGCGCAGCATCCGCGCGATCCGACCCTTGGAGAAGATCACCACGCGGTCGACGAGGCGCTGCATCTCTTCCGGGTCCTGCGCGAGCAGAAGCACGCTAACGCCCTCCTTCGTCGCATCGTCGATCAGGCGGTGGATCTGCTCCTTGGCGGCGACATCGACGCCGACGGTCGGTTCGTCGAGCAGAAGCAATCTCGGCTTGCGTTCCAGCAGCCGGCCAAGCAGCACCTTCTGCTGGTTGCCGCCAGACAACTCGCCGATCTCCTGGGCGCCGCTGCCCATGACGATCTCCATGGCGCCGCGCGCCTCGCGCATGCGGCGGTTCATGCCGGCGCCGCTCACCAGCCAGCCGAGCGATAGCGGCCAATTGCCGAGATTAAGGTTCTCGGTCACCGACATCGAGCCGACCAGGCCTTCGCCGATGCGGTCATGGGTGAGGTAGGCAATGCCCGAGCCGAGGCTCTGCCCCGGCGAGCCGAGACGCGCTTCCCGGCCATCGATCAGGACGGCACCGGCCTCGACGGGCAGCAGGCCGCCCAGCGCCCGCATCAATTCCTGCGGCCCTTCGCCGAGCAGGCCGACGAGGCCGACGATCTCGCCGTGGCCGATCGCAAGATCGACCGGGCCGCCGCCGGAAAAGGATAGCCCGCTGAGCTCGATGGCCGCGCCATGATCCTTGCGGGCGCGGTGGAATTCGGCGACGTCGGCGCCGGTGATGACGCGCGCCATGGCCTCGGCCGAAAGCTCCGCCGCTTTGCCGCTGGCGGTCACCTTGCCGTCGCGCAGCACCGTGTATTCCGAACAGAGCTGGCGCACCTCGTCGTTGTGGTGCGAGATGTAGATGAAAGACGTGCCGCGTTGGGTGAGGCTTTCGACCCATTCCAGCAGATGCAGCCGCTCGGCCGCCGCAAGGCCTGCGGTCGGCTCGTCGAGGATGATCAGCGAGGCTTCGGCCGCGACCGCCTTGATGATGGCGAGCCTGCGCCTGTCGCTGGCGCCGAGGTCGCCGGCGCGCCGCCTCGGATCGACCGGCATGCCGTGGCTTTCGAGCTGGCGCACCGCCAGGCGGCGGAGCGCGGGCCAGTCGGTCAGGCCGTAGCGTCTCGGCAGATCCGGCAGCAGAAGATTTTCGCCGATCGAGAGGTCTTCGAAGATCTCCGAATGCTGCGACAGAAGGTGGAGCCCGCGCTTCTTGCGCGCCGTCAACGGCAGAGCCGACACGTCCTCCCCATTCAACAGGATGGTGCCACTGTCGAGACGCAACAGCCCGGCGATGATGTTGGACAGCGTCGATTTGCCAGCGCCGTTCTTGCCGAGCAGGCCATGGATCGCGCCCCGCGACACGCTCAGCGAGACGCCGTCCAACACCGCAAGCGGGCCGAAGCGCTTGAAGACATTGTCGACGGTCAGAACAGCGTTGGCGCCGTCCTGCGCAAGACTATCGGGCACGATCGTGCCGTCGGCGTTGACCATTGGGATAACCGGCAATCTCGAAATGAGGTGAGAACGCGATGGGCGCGTTCTCACCCGCCTCGTCGGCTGCGATCTCAGCCGGCGTTCTGCTGCATCTTCCACACCTGGGTCACGACATTGGCCCAGTGGCGCGGGTCGTCGGCATTTTCCTTGGTGAGGAAGTAGGGCGGGATGGTGAGCAGCGGGCCGGACGGGCTGTCGGCGATCGTGCCCTTCTCCCAAAAATACTTCTTGTTTTCGTAAGGTCCGATCGGAACCGGCTTCCCTTTCAGCGTGTACTCTTCCAGCAGGTCAACGACGATCTCGACATAGGCGATCGGGTCCTGCGCAATGTCGGCGTCGATCTCACCCGCCTTCACCCACTCCAGCGCATTCGGCGAGGCATCGATGCTGGTCAGGATGATGTGCTTCTCATGGCCGACCGGGAACAGCCGTTTCTGCGTTTCGAGTGCCTTGCGGGCATCAACGACGAAGATGTCGGTCGGCATGTGGATGGCGTCGAGGTCCGGCCGCTCGCGCAGCGTCGCCGAGACCACGGCGAGCGCCTGCTCATGCTGGTTGTTCTGCGGCCGCGAGATGATCTCGATGTCGGGATATTTGCTCTTAAGCGTGTCCTCGAAACCGTCTTTGCGGTCGCGCAGCGCCACGGCGGTCAGCGAGCCGTAATTGTTGAGCACGCTGCCCTTCGGCGAGCCGTGCTTCTTGGTGAGCAGCTCGGCGGTCTTCTCCGCCGCCATGACGCCCGACTGCTTGTTGTCGAAGGTCACCGAAGCGGCTACCTCTCCGCCGGTAAGCACGGTGTCGACCATGCCGAGCGGCACGCCGAGCGACTTCGCCTTCTTGCTCAGTGGGATGAGCAGCTCCGAATCCAGCGCGTCGGAAATGAGGTAGCGCGGCTTCTGCAAGAGCAGGCTGTTCCAGTCGTTGACCTGCGCGTTGGCATCGCCATTGGCGTCCTTGCCGACGAATTCCAGGCCGAGGCCTTCGACCTTGCGCTTCAGCGCCTCCTGCAGCACGACGAAGAAGAAGAAGCCGAGATAGCCGGTCTCCCAGGCCACAACCTTGGAGGTCGTGCCCTGCGCCGCGGCGCGCTCGCCGCCCGCCAGCAACAGGCCGCCGGCAGTGGCTGCCGCGCCCTGCAAAAGCGCGCGGCGGTTCAATGTTAAGCTCTTGGTCTCGCAACCCATGTCTCGCTCCCTGAAATGGTTGGAATCTTTGCCGGTAGAGCTTTCCACCAAGCCCGCCCGGCGGGGCACTCAGCCCCAAACATCCCCCGGAACGTTTCCTCCACCGGACGATCTGATCAGGCTAGGCGCGCGCTATCCGGCCAGCCACCACGTTCCGGGGCGGGTGTTAGTACTTTTTTGATTCCGCTAGTGAAAGCCGAGGCCGCGATTACGACTGCGCTACAACATGCTCGACCTCCGGCGCGTTGCATTCGGAGTCAAAAATCTATGTGTCGCGGAAAGCGCAACCGGTAGCTCGCGCCGCAAGCCGCGACTATCTGTCTGGCGAGGGCAGCGCGGCGAAACCGAAGGGATGGAGAGAATGAAGCACTGGATCGGAACCTGGAGCGCAAGCCCGATGAACGTCTGGCCGGGAGACGCCGTGCTCTATGGCTTCCACCGGCAGACGGTACGCCAAGTCGTGCGCGTCAGCACCGGCGGTGAGAGGTTGCGATTGAGGCTGTCCAACGAATATGGCGCCTCGCCGATACGGATCGGCGCCGCGACCGTCGCGCTTGCCGCGAAAGACGGCGCGGTCGGCGCCGGCAGCATCCGGCAGGTGACGTTCGGCGGCGAGACGCAGGCAGATCTGGCGCCCGGCGCGCCGCTTCTCGGCGATGTTGTGGACCTATCGGTTGCCGATCTCGGGCAGATCGCGATCAGCCTCTATTTCCCCGATTTCGCGCCGATCGAGACCTATCACTACGAGGCGCAGCAGACCGCCTACATTTCCGAAATCGGCGACTTCGCCGACGCAGCCGAACTGCCGGTGCAGCAGACCTCGACCAGCCGCTATTTCCTCAGCGCCGTGCTGGTCGAGAGCGGGCCGGACAGTGGCTCTCTGGTTTGTCTCGGCGATTCCATCACCGACGGCTTCGGCTCGACCGTCGACGGCAATGCGCGCTGGCCGGACCGGCTGGCGGAGCGGTTTGCGAAAAGCGGCCGGCTGTCAGGCATCGGCGTCCTCAACCAGGGGATCGGCGGCAACCGCGTGCTTGCCAGCCGCGCCCGCGGCGCCAACGCGCTCGCCCGATTCGACCGCGACGTTCTGGGCTTTCCCAACGTCCGGTGGGTCTCGGTGCTGGAAGGCATCAACGACATCGGCTGGCCGGAAACCATGCTTGCCGGCCGTCAGGAGGCCGTCGCCGTCGAAAGCCTGATCGCGGCTTACCGGCAATTGATCGCACGCGCCCGCCTCAACGGCATCAAGGTGCTGCTTGGCACCCTGCCGCCCTTCGGGGGCGCCTTCGGAGGCCAGCCGCTCAGAACCTTCTACTCTCCGACCAAGGAGCGCGACCGCGAGGCGGTGAACGCCTGGATCAGGACATCGGGCGAAGCCGATGCCGTCGTCGATTTCGAGCGCGCGCTGGCCGATCCCGCCAACCCGTCGAGGCTGCTCGCCGCCTTCGATTGCGGCGACGGCCTGCATCCGTCCGACGACGGCTATGCCGAGATGGCCAGGCTGTTCGAGGAAGCTTTCGAGAGCTTGCTTCGCGGCCAATAGGATTACCTGGTTCTGCGAGTGGCGGCTGCTGCCCGCGCCGGCGCCTTCTGGATGTTGGCGGCGCCGCCCATGTCACCATTCTTGGTGCGACCCGCCCCGGTCGTGCTCCAATATCGGCGCCCGTCGTCGGGTGCAATTCGGCGAAAACACGGATGGCCAACCTCAGAACAGGACGACGAGCACTTAGCATAATGGAGCTGGCAGAAGAGCTCAGCTGTCCAGGAACAAACTGCAAGTCTTGCCGGTTTGGTGACCGAACCGATTGCGGTCACGAAAATGGTTGGACATGGAAGACATAATAATGAGCAGGTTGCGCAGCTACTGAGGCGCCAGTTTTCCAGTGAGATAATGAGGCGCCATCTGCGTGCACTTCCGCTGTTTCGGACCGAGAGGTGGCTCCCTGACCGGCTTGCCGGGTTGATGGAGGTTTTAAAGCGAAGTGAGGGTCGAGGACGACGGCGTTGATTCTTGCTTCTGGCCTGAAGCGTCGACGTCAGGCTGGACGCAAAGGTCGTCTTTCGATCCCAATGGAGAAGAGATGGTGAGCAATGCGGCCGCTCGATAAGGCGTTGCTTGGGGCTGTGGCAGGCGTCGCGGCGACCATGGCGATGACAGCAACGATGAGGCGCCTGCACGCAGTCCTGCCCGACGACGAGCGCTATTCGCTTCCGCCTCGCGAGATCGTCGACCGCACTTTTCCAGCCGTTGACGAGCGCGAAGCACGTTCAAGAACACTGCTTGCGCATTTCGGGTTTGGCGGTCTCACCGGTGCTTTGTTTGCCCTGCTGCCCACCACTGGAGGGAGTGGGGTCGCCTACGGCTTATGCATCTGGGCGCTGAGCTATCTCGGTTGGATTCCCGCCGCCCGCATTCTGACCCCGGCGCACCGTCACCCCATCAGGAGAAACATGCTGATGATTGCAGCTCATGTCGTTTGGGGCCTGACGCTTTCGAGATCACTGAGAGAAATGGAACGCGCCGCCATCGAGGCGTTCGACTCCTCCGGCAACCGGCCAACAGGGCGCGACCAGCAAGCCGAGAGGAGAAGCCGGTGACCGGGCGGCGCGTTCTGCGGAACGATCCGACCCTTCGGCCCGCCGCGCTGTCTTGTCCGGCGGGACATCGGCAATGAAGGTTCTCGTAACGGGATCGAACGGTCTCATCGGCACAGCGGTGTGCGCGCGTTTGGTCGCGTCAGGGCACGAGGTCGTGCGGGCCTCACGACGCCGACCAAGCCGGGCGGGGGAGGTGGGAACGGTCGCCATCGATATGGCGAAGGCGCTCGCCCCCGAGAACTGGGGCAGTGCTCTTCAAGGCGTTGACGTGGTGGTGAATTGTGCCGGTGTTCTGCAGGACAGCGCCAGCGAAAATACGACAGGGGTTCATGCATTGGGCGCAGCGGCGCTGTTTCGTGCCTGCCAGCAAGCCGGGGTGCGCCGGGTCATCCACTTTTCCGCTATCGGCGTCGATCGTGAGCAAGCCTCGGCCTTCTCCGCCAGCAAATATGCCGGCGAGGAGGCCTTGATGACGCTCGACTTGGATTGGGTCGTGCTGAGACCCTCCGTCGTTCTGGGCCGCCCCGTTTTTGGAGCGAGCGCCCTGTTTCGCGGCCTTGCCGCGCTTCCTCTGCTGCCCTCCACGCCCGGCTCCGGCCGTCTGCAGGTGGTTCAACTTGAGGACGTGGTCGAAACGGTGGCGTTTTTCCTCAGCCCTGACAGCCCGTCACGGATCGCTCTCGACCTTGCTGGTCCGGACGCCTTCGCCATGGAGGAGGTAGTCGCGCATTACCGCAGGTGGCTTGGATGGGACGAGGCTCGCGTCCTGGCTCTCCCGAGATGGGCGGCGCGTCTACTTTATCGGCTGGGTGACGCCGTCAGTGTGCTGGGATGGCGCCCTCCCATGCGCACCAACGCCGCCCTTGAGATCAGCCGGGGAGCAACCGGTGATCCCGGACCCTGGAAGGCGACAACCGGGATCGAGCCGCGAGGTCTCCCGACAGCACTCGCCGCAAACCCAGCCACGGTGCAGGACAGGTGGTTTGCCGGCCTCTACTTCATCAAACCCGCGATCTTCACGGTGCTGCCGTTCTTCTGGATCATGACCGGAATCATATCCTTGACAACCGGATGGCAGAGCGGCGTCCAACTCCTGATCGGTACCGCGGTGAGCGCGCTGGCGGCGCCGTTGGTCATCGCCGGCGCGCTGGCCGACCTGGTCATCGGCCTTCTCATCGCGCTTCGCAAAACCGCGCGCGTTGGGCTCTGGGGAGCGATCGGCGTATGCGTTTTTTATGCATTGGCCGGCACGCTCCTGCGGCCCGATCTGTGGAATGAACCGCTCGGGCCGCTGATGAAGATCCTGCCGATCGTTCTTCTGCACTTCGTCGCATTGGCGATCCTGGAGGAGCGCTGATGCTCTACTTCGGTCTCAAATATCTCCATATCGTGGGCGCGGCGGTTCTGCTGGGGACGGGCGCTGGCATCGCCTTCTTCATGCTGCTTGCACACCGGACCGGCAACCCGGCTACCGTGGCCGCTGTCGCGCGCATTGTCGTGGTTGCCGATTTCCTGTTCACGGCAACGGCAGTTGTGGCGCAACCGATCACCGGCGTCGCGCTTGCCTGGCTCGTCGGCTATTCGCTCTGGGACGGCTGGATCGCGCTGTCGATCCTTCTCTACGTCGTGACCGGTGTTTTTTGGCTTCCCGTGGTCTGGATGCAGATGGAGATGCGCGATCTTGCCCTGGCGGCGGCGAAAGCCGGCCAGCTGCTTCCGCCGCGCTATCACCGGCTTTTCCGGCTCTGGTTCATGTTCGGCTTTCCGGCCTTCGGCGCGGTCGCCGCTATCTTATGGCTGATGATCACCCGCCCGGCCATCGAATGGTTCGGGACCGGCTGATGCCGACGGGCCGAGCGAGCTCATCTGAGCTACGCCGGGAGGAGAGGCGCCGGCTTTGATTTTCCGTGCATGGACAAGAACGACTACACCAGCGCGATCGGCATGTAGCGGATAACCACCTTCTCCTGTCGAAACCACCGCTCGAGTGCGATCCGGCGTTCACGCCAGTCGATGAGATCGACCTCGTTGGCCATGACTTCGAAGATCACAATCTTGTCGGCGTTGGACTCGGCACCCTTTTTCCACAAACCGTCGGCAGGCGCCTGAAGGTAAGCAGTAACGCCTTCGAAGCGACTCGCCAGTTCTTCCTTCACGCGGTCGAAATCTTCTTGAGCGAAAGGCTGGCCGTCATTGTCCGAGCAGGGAAGCAGGATCTGAACAAGATGCATCGCAATCCACCGGTGAATTCTAGCACTTGGCATCGTCGAGATAGTTATGCATGTCGGTGGCCGCGATCGAGGCGTGGCCGAATGCGACAGCAATCTGATTGATTTCGTTGACCACATCGCCAGCGGCATACAGGCCTGGCACGACCGTGCGCTGATGCGCATCCACGACAAGATTTCCAAGCTCGTCGCATGTCGCCCCGAGATCTAGGCCAAGTTGCGACCTTGCCCTGCATCCCATGGCTGGATAGACGGTATCGAATGAGGATGCTGTTCCGTTGGAGAGTTGAATGGTGGCCTGCTCTCCCGAGGGTCGTAGCGAATGAGGGATGCAGGGCTCGAGCCGGATTCCAGCTTCGTGGATCAGTCGGCCGGCATCTGCATCAATTTCACTCGAAGCATCGGTCGTCAGTACGGTGACGTCGCGAGTGTAGGTCCGCATGAACAATGCCTTCTTCACCGCCTCTTCCGCCGGGCCCAGGACTGCGACGCGCTTATCGATCACCTCATAGCCGTCACAGATCGGACAGAGGCGCAAGGTGCCGGCTCTGATCATATCGTCTGCCGAAGGCGTCTCTGGAAGCTTATCGACAATGCCAGTAGCCAGGAGCGCCGCGCGGGAACGAATGGCTGTCGAACCGATCGCAATAAAATCCGTTCCGTCGCGGCCAATCTCGTGGATTATATCGTGCCTAAGATCGGCTCCGCTCTGCAAAGCCTGCTGCCGCAGCCGATTCAGCAGTTCGGCGCCGGCTATGCCGTCGGGGAAGCCGGGACAGTTGCGGGTAATCGGAATGAGCTTCGCGCGGCTTTGACCGCAATCGACAACGACGACCCGGCGGCGAAAGCGCCCGAGATACGTCGCTGCTGCCAAGCCGGCCGGACCGCCACCGATAACCAAGCAGTCAATTCGTTCCCACTGACAGACGCTATCGTCTTCGATCACCAAAGAACTCCCGGGAGGTGATGCAGAGCTATTGCAAGC
Source organism: Mesorhizobium sp. WSM3864 (assembly GCF_002294955.1). Taxonomy (NCBI): domain Bacteria; kingdom Pseudomonadati; phylum Pseudomonadota; class Alphaproteobacteria; order Hyphomicrobiales; family Phyllobacteriaceae; genus Mesorhizobium; species Mesorhizobium sp. WSM3864. Next base: position 423,989 of record NZ_NSGD01000003.1, on the reverse strand, counting down.
GGCTCGTGCCCGGCAAACGAACTTGTCTGTTGGTGACTAAGACCAAGGGCGTGCGCGACTGCTTCCCGGTTCTCATAAGAATGAGGCCGACACAGATGCCGCTCGTGAGGATGGCCTCGTTTCCTTCCGAACGGCCAGAAACGAGGGCGCAAAATCCGGCCTCGACCGCGCGCACCGGTAAGCGCGGGATCAGTTGTTTCGTTATAGGCGACCATCTGTCCCAACCGCGCCCTTGCTTATTGGTTCCGCCGTGCATTCGCGTTGCGCGCCGATCCGTTGTCTCGCCAGACGCTGACGACGTTCGGCTGCCTTCACGTGCCGCAGGCCGCCGTTCGCCACGCGGCGGACCGGACGATGCAAAAGTTCGCTTTTGTGGATCAAAGTAGCCCGGCCTGCCGGGCGGGGTTGGGGGCTTGACATACAGGCCGGGCCCTTACCCCGCGCAGCGGGGCAGAGTTCCATTATGCGCCGCGCTTGCGGCGACCGACATTAACATTTTCTAAGACTTGAAAAGCCCGTCGCAGCCAATGAGCGCAAGCGACGGGCTTTGTGCTGCCGAGACGGCTACGTCCCAACGGGAAACGACCGCTCCCATAACAAGTCATGGCCGCGCAATCAGTTCCAATCTTGGACAGCCCACCCGAGGAACGTCACGACACCAGCGACGTTCCGGTAAATGGCAATCGACGATGACATCGAAATGGCCAGGCGGCATGTTCACGAAGGCGAGCGGCACCTTCGCCGCCAGCACGAGCTGGTTGCCGACCTCAGCGATCAGGGATTGCCGACCGATGACGCCCTGCGCTTCCTCCAGTTGCTTGAAGACATGCAGGCGATGCATCGGCAGCACCTGTCGCGGCTGCTGCGCAGAGCCGAAAATGGCTAGGAAGATTCCTGCCTTGTCGGGCCAGACCATGGGTGTCTGCACTGGGATCTGGTGACAGGTCATGATCTGCCACGAGTGCGCCGGCCGAGACGGTCGGAATCTGCAACTCAGCAAAAACCCTGTACCGCCGACAAGCGCAGGGATTGGACGCCCTGCCTCCAAATGCTCCGACTATTGCTCGTCCTTTGGGGCAACCTGCACCAGCTGCAAAAGCCCTAGCACGATCAGCGCCAAGACTGTGCCAAGAATTGCGATCTGCCAGAACCCGAGACCCACTGCCAATCCAATGGCACCGGCCAGCCACATTCCCGCGCCGGTCGTCAGCCCCTGAACCTCCCCTTTGGAGAAGAATATTAGCCCTGCAGCCAGGAATGCGACGCCGGCAGTTGTGGCTTCGATCAGGCGGATGGGGTCAATGGCTATCTCCTGCCCATCGAAGACGGGGAGATGGGTGATTTCGATGGCCAGTATGGCGATCAAGGCGGTTGCCAGACAGATCAGGATATGCGTCCTCAGCCCGGCCGGCCGGTTACGCCATTCGCGCTCCATGCCGACGAGTGAGCCAAGAACCGCAGCCAGCAAAAGCCTGGCTGAAATTACGGAAAATGGCAGCCAGGTTTGCTGCCCGAAACGTTCAACAAGCTCATCCATGAGCGCCAGAACGTATCTGTGGGCTGCCCGGTTCCTTCCGCAGGACGCCGGGATGTCCTTGCAATGCATATCGCCGGCAGAGCGCCGGAACATTCGAACGCAGCCAACGTTGGGTTCTGTTCGACCGACAGGGACACACCTCAATGGAACCCAAATCATCGCGCGATCTGCCCGGTCCTGAGCCCCGCAAGGACAAGGAACGGGAAAACCAAAAAGCTGCCGCGAAAACGCCTGACAAGACCAACGATTGGGACCGGAACCAGGTGCATGGCGAGGGCGAGAGCATCGGGATCGACAAGGACGAACCATAGGCCGATCCACACCTCAGAGCGGCGTGCAATCTGAGCCGCCCACGATCAGGCTTGCCGCCATCCCGACCATTAGAGTGCTGGCGGAGAGAGCGTCCTTCGAGTTGTCAGCTAAGCGTCAGCAGGCTGAGCCAGATTTGCGGGTCGGTTATCATCTTCGCCCTCCCTTCGAGCACCCAGTTGCATTTGGTTCTGGCTTGACCCGGCGGCGACGATGAGCAGCACCGATCGCATTCGCGTACCGCCACAAACCGCACCTGAAGTTGATTTCTCAGGTGCGGTTGTTGGCCGGCTGCGGCTTAGCCTACTCTGCCGCGACTGTCGCGATGAGAGGCGACGCTTCGGGCAGGGGAGCGACCGGTTCGGCCCGCCCTTCGAGGTCATCCAGCAGTGCAATCCACAGCGAGATACACAGCCCGACCATGACGACGAGGAAGGGGGCTGCCGCGATGATCGACGCGGTCTGCAGGCCCTCCAAGCCTCCCATCACCAGCAACACGCAGGCCGATGCTCCCGCAAGGATACCCCAGAGGACGACAATGAGCCGTGCGGGCTCAAGCGTGCCCCGAGATGACAGCATACCCATCACTATCGAGGCGGCATCCGCTCCCGAGATGAAGAAGATCGCCACAAGAAAGATCGCAACGAACGAGGTGATAGCAGTTCCCGGATATTGTTCGAGCAAGGCGAAAAGTGAGATGGCGGACCCCTTGGTGTTAACGGCCTCGACAAGGCCGCCGACCCCCACCAGTTCGGAGTGCAGAGCGGTACCGCCCATGATGGTGAACCAGAGGAAGGTCACGCCGCTCGGGATGAGCAGAACACCGATGACGAATTCGCGGATGGTCCGTCCCTTGGAGATGCGCGCAATGAAAACGCCAACGAAAGGCGCCCAGGAAATCCACCACGCCCAGTAGAAGATGGTCCAGCTGCTCAGCCATTTGCCGTCGCTGAAGGCGGCGGTGCGGAACGACATGGCGACGAGATTGGTGAGGTATTCGCCGAGCGCTTCGGTGAAGGTGTTGAGGATGAAGACGGTCGGGCCGACGACGGCCAAGAAGAGCAGCAGCGCGGCGGCGACCACCATGTTCATGTTGCTTAGGAACTGGACGCCCTTGCCGACCCCTGACACTGCCGAAAGTATGAACAGCACCGACAGCACGGCGATGATCGCCAGGGCAATGCCTGTCCCCTCGCCGGTTCCCCAGAGAAAATTCAGACCGCTGTTGATCTGCTGTGCGCCAAGACCCAGCGATGTCGCGGTCCCGATAGCGTGGCGATAAGGGCGAGAATATCGATCGTCTTGCCAATCGGTCCGTTGACGGCGCTACCAAGCAAAGGGGTGAATGCGCTTGAGATCAGGATAGGCAGGCCCTTGCGGTAGGTGAAGTAAGCGATCGCCAAACCCACAATGGCGTAGATCGCCCAGGGGTGCAGGGCCCAATGGAAGTAGGCATATTCCATCGCGATCAGCGCAGCTTCCTTAGACTGCGGGGCCGCCAACCCGTGAGGCGGCGCGCCAAAATGGAAAACTGGCTCGGCAACGCCCCAGAACATCAGTCCGATGCCCATGCCGACGCTGAACATCATGCATACCCAGGAAACGGTGCTGAACTCCGGCAGCTCGTCGTCGGCTCCAAGCCTGATCTTGCCAAAACGGCTGATCGCCAGGAACCCGGCAAAGGCCAGAAACATCGCCGTCGAGACAACAAAGCCCCACCCGAAACCATTGATGATCGCTGCAAGCGTGGCTTTCGTCACAGTGGCGAGGCTATCCGGGGCGGCAGCTCCCCATAAGATGAACGCGGCAGTTATCGCTATGGCCGGCCAGAATACCGCCGGATCTATGCCTCGTAGCCTGCTTGTACTGGACATGCTTGACTCTCCGATATCTATTGGAACTATTTCTTCAATACTTTCCTTCGAATTGTGCGTACGCGAAAAATACTGACCTTTCTGAGGGCCAAAATCAGGGACGGCTCAGGTCGCCTCGCAATGAGAAGCTCCGGCCATTCACGTCGTTCTGGAAGTGTCGGATTTGCCCCTCCCCCACCACACCCGTCAGGGTAGAAAGGGCGGGAAAAGGGGATAGGAGGAAGCCGGCGAGTCAGTAGGGATTCTTCGATTTCGGGTAGGGCAATGCCCACCCGGGCAAGGCGCGCCATGCTGCGGCGCGTCAAGAACGCTCGCTGTGAAAACCCGACGTCGAGTCAGCCTGGTCGCTGTGCTTGCGCGGCGCGATGCCTGTAGACGTACAAATTGAGTGGCCGAACCGGCCTGAAGCGGCAAAACTGATACCGTTCACGCCGCGGAGGGATATTTCCTGTCCAATCGTTCCTGCTGCGGCGTTTGGGCGTAGAGTTCGCGGTAGCATTTGGAAAATGCGACGCCGAAACGAAGCCGCACTTGATAGCTACTTCGACTATGGGCACGGATGACTGGATCAGCATGTGCCGTGCGCGCTCGAGGCGTATCTCCAAATAGTAGCGGGCGGGGGAGCGCCCCATCTCATCCCGGAAAAGACGCTCGATCTGCCGCCGCGACAGTCCGACTTGCTTGGCAATATCGCGTATCGATATTGGTTCGGACGGATTGGCGTCCATAAGTTCGATGATGGTCAGCACTTTTGAATTCTGAATGCCGAGCCGCGCGCGCAAAGGAAGCCGCTGGCCATCGCTTGCGCTCCGCACTCGATCGGTCAGCACCTGCTCACATACGCGACTGACGAGAGTTTCGTCGAAATCATCGCCGATCAGCTTTAACATCATATCGAGAGCGGCCGTGCCGCCGGCGCATGTATGGATCTCTTGATCGACCTCAAAAAGGTCGGCAAACACATGCGCATTCGGAAATGCCTCGGCGAAGCCTGGCAGATTTTCCCAATGGATGGCGCAACGTTTGCCGGAAAGCAGCCCGGCAGCAGCCAGCACATGGGCGCCGGTGCAGAGACCGCCGATTGCAACGCCGCGACTATGTTCCTCGCGCAACCATGCAAAGGCCGACTTGTTCGAATATCGTTCGATGTTGGTGCCGCTGCAGACGATGACCATCGATAGCCTATCGAGGCCAGCCAACTTTCGCCGCTCGTCTTTCAATGACGTGTTTACCGCACACAACACCCCGTTCGAAGCGGACACGGGCTGCCCGTCGATACTGGCCAGCCGCCACTTGTAGGCTTCGTAGCCGAGCATCCGATTGGCTATGCGGATCGGCTCCAGCGCGGTCGCAAAGGCGACCATGGTGAAATCCGGCACCAGAAAGAAGAAGAGAGAGCGCTTGATCGGATGTTCGGCTATGTTCACTGCGGTCACGTCCGATATCGGGAACAGGATGTCGCAAATGCGCCGTCGACGCCAATATCTGCCTTGCTTGTCCCGATGAAGATACGAAGGGATTGTGGCACGTGGCTGTCGAATTGCGCACATTCATGTTCGAGAGCCGTCGCGATGCCGCAATCATGCCATCCTACCGCTACAACTGCCGAGACGCAGGTCGGCGACCTGCGCTTTCAGATAGTGGCGGAGGGATGCTGAGCGACCATTATTAGGCACATTGCCCTGGCAGCAGAAACCTGCGCTTCCGTTTTCGGGACGGAGTTATCGACAACCAGCCATGCCGCTACCCGGCCCCATTGCAGGCAATCCTGATTGGGGCAGCCATACCGTCACCGGTCAGTGGTGTCTTGGCGGACTAAGCGGATTCGGAGCAGCTTGTTGCACAGTTCAAGGATGCTTCGGCTTTGAGGTGCCTTCCCTCTTCGCTAACAGCTTGAAAACATCATAGTATTAGGAAAATTGCTGGCGGAGAGAGCGGGATTCGAACCCGCGTTACGGTTTCCCGTAAACACACTTTCCAGGCGTGCGCCTTCAACCACTCGGCCACCTCTCCGTCTTGCATGTCGCGTCGGCCGGTTTCGCCGCGCGGGTTGGGGAGATGCATCTCCCTCGGGAAGGCCTCTCGGCCTAAAGTTGGGGTGCCTTCAACCGGCAGGCAACCCTTTCCCGGCACCTCTAGCCGTCTAGGCAAAACAGGCGCGGGGCTCATCTAGTCGATCCGAAAGCGAATGCCAAGTCATTCCGTGGCTTTTGCCGTGGATGGCGCGAAAGCTGCTCCGGTGGCCTGCCATGCAGCCGAATGCTGTGCACAGGCTGGCCGGCGGAGTTTCCCGCGCTTGACTTCGGCTCTGGCCGCCTGTCGACTGCCTGAGGCGTTGTTTTTGTGCACTTCCGGACGGAAAACCACGACGCAGTTCCCGGAACTGCTTGGGCTTTGCGAGGGGCATTGTCCTGACATGGCATCGATCAACCAGCAGCCCGCGGGCCGGCCCGACAGCGGGCTCTCCTTCATCCCGGTGGCGTGGCTGCTCATCGTGATGGGGTTATCGGCCTATGGCCTGATCTCGAGCTGGCGGCTGATCGGCGACTTCAATCTGCCGGAAAGCGTGCTCTTCCTGATCTACGGCGGGCTGACCGGTGGCGTCGTGACCATTCTGTGGGGGCTTTACCTGCTCGGCCTCGCCTTCAACCGGTCGGCGCGTTTCCCGCGTCACTATACGATCTGGCAAGTCGCCATCATCCTTTGGCTCGTCGTGCGTCAGGCCTACACGCTTCTTGTGCCCGATTTCGTCTTCTCGGCCGAAGCGCTGGGCTTCACGGTCGCCGAGATCGCCATCGGCCTGCTCTGCATCTACCTCTTGCGGCGCGGCGCCGGCGCCGAGACGGTGTATGCGAATGCCGAGGCCGAACGCCCGCCGCTCCTGGTCTCGCTCGTCGCCGCGTTGCTCGGCATCATCCTTGGCGGCGCCATCGGCGCCTGCATCGGATTTTTGGCGGGGTCGCTAATCGCCGACGCCACCCATATGAGCTGCTTCGAGGGCGCCTGCGGGTTTTTTGCTGTCTTCATCGGCTTGGGCGTCCTGATCACCGGCGCCGTCGGCGGCGGGATTTTCGCCATCTGGCGCGTCAACCGGCGCAAAGCGGCGCGGAGCACCTAACTCAAAATCACGTGTCGCGATTGCGTGGCGGTTTTGCACGCTCTATGTCGTTTGGCGGGGCAGATGGGAGTTTTCCCGGGGAGTGCGTTGGATGCTGCGTTTCATCTTTCGGCTGGCGGCTATGGTTGCGTTGTCGATTTCTGTCATCATGGCGGTGATCGACACCACGCGCTCCGTCGCGGCGTCGGCGCCGGTCATGACGCCGCTCAACGCAAGCTGGCTGGCGGTATCGCCCGACACGCGCGCTGCGTTCGAGACCTATGTGCGCGCCAAGGCCAGTCCGCTGGTCTGGGACGGGATCATCGCCTGGGTGCTCGGACAGCCGGGATTCGCCGTGTTCGCGGTATTGGCGTTCCTGCTCTACGCCCTCGGCTACCGCCGGCGGCGCCACGAATTCGCCCCAACCAACTGACGCGGACTCCGCCCGAAACGGTCGGCCTTCACGCTTTTTCCAACAGGTCAAAATTCCACGTGAATTTTGTTTCGGGCCGTGCCAGATTGGCCGCGAGCGGGAGGGGCATACACTTCCTGCCTGACGTCGCATGCCTGCCGGAGGACCGGGCAGGGTTTGCGGTGCAAACGGAAAATAACCGACAGGGTGTGGATCACATGAAACGTATCGTTCTCGGCCTCCTGGCCGCAACCGCAATGGTTCTCCCGGCCTTCGCCGCGGATGTCCAGCCGGCCATCCTCTACGATCTCGGCGGCAAGTTCGACAAATCCTTCAACGAGGCTGCATATAACGGCGCCGAGAAATTCAAGAAGGAAACCGGCGTCGCTTATGTCGAGTTCGAAGTCTCCAACGCTTCGCAGCGCGAGCAGGCGCTGCGCCGCTTCGCCGAGGACGGCCGCAACCCGATCGTGATGGCCGGCTTTGCCTGGGAAGATGCGCTGAAGAAGGTCGCGGCCGAATATACCGACCTCAACTTCGCCATCATCGACGATGCCGTCGACCTGCCCAATGTCCGCTCGCTGGTGTTCAAGGAGAACGAAGGCTCCTACCTCGTCGGCATCCTGGCTGCGATGGCGTCGAAGTCGAAGAAGGTCGGCTTCGTCGGCGGCATGGACATCCCGCTGATCCGCAAGTTCGAATGCGGCTATGTCGGCGGCGCCAAGTCTGCCGGGGCCACCGAGGTCATCCAGAACATGACCGGCGATACCCCGGCTGCCTGGAACGACCCCGCCAAGGGCGGCGAGATCGCCAAGACGCAGATCGATCAGGGCGCGGACGTCGTCTATGCCGCGGCTGGCGGCACCGGCGTCGGCGTGCTGCAGGCGGCCGCGGATGCCGGCAAGCTCGGCATCGGCGTCGATTCCAACCAGAACGGCCTGCAGCCCGGCAAGGTGCTGACCTCGATGATGAAGCGCGTCGATGTTGCCGTCTACAATGCTTTCATGGACGGCAAGAACGGCACCTTCAAGGGCGGCGTCGAAAATCTCGGCCTCAAGGAAGGCGGTGTCGACTACGCCATGGACGACAACAACAAGGCGCTGGTGACGGACGAGATGAAGGCGGCCGTCGAGAAGGCCAAGGCCGACATTATCGCCGGCAAGGTCCAGGTGCACGACTACACCACCGACAACAACTGCCCATATTGATCGGCAACTGCACGAGGCTTCTTCGACCGCCGGGCTTTTTGCCCGGCGGTTTGTTTTTCGGACCAGCATCATGCAACCGATTATCGAAGCCATGAGGGAGCGCGATGTGGAGACGATCGCCAAGCTGCGCCTGGCCGCCTTCTTTGAAGGCACCGGGCGGACGCTTGCAGAGGATATTGCGGGACTTCGCGGGCTGATCGCAGGCGACGGGTTCGAGGCGGCTGTCGTCGCCCGCCTCGGCGGATCGCCGATCGGAAGCTGCCTCTTCGTCCGCAACGAGATCGACCCGGCGCATGATCTGACGCCGTGGCTCGCCGGGCTTGTTGTTGACGAGGCGTATCGAGGGCAGGGCGTTGGCACGGCGCTGGTCAGGGCCATAAAAGGCCACGCCGCGTCGGCCGGCGTTAACCGGCTCTATCTCTACACCTGGCAGGCACGATCCTTCTACGAAGCGCTTGGCTGGACCGCAGCGGAAGCTTTCGAGCAGCAGGGCGAGCCGATGCTTTTGATGTCGTGCGCCCTATAGCGTGCCGGCGAGATAGCCCAGCGCGAAGGCGGCCGCCAGGGCGAGCGCGATAGCCAGGCCGAGCCGGCCGCCAAGGGAATGCAGGCCGACGCCATAAGGCTTGCGCTCGATCTTGTTGATCACGATCGGCTGCGGCTTCGCATCGCGCTTGTCCAGCCTGGCAAACCGCATTTGCGGCAATTCGCCAAGCCGGCGCTGGACAAGCTGCCAGCGCTCATCCGAAGCCGTGCCCGACGCTCCCTGCGGCTCCAAAGCACGCATGCGCTCGGCAAGCCGCAGCACCGCGTCGCGAAAGGCGGGATCGATCTGTAGGTCGCGCTCGGCGCGAGCGCGTTCCCGTTCGTCCATTAGGCCGAAGACATAGTCGCCGGCCCTTGCGATGCGGTCTCCTTCACCGGCCATGACCGTTCTCCTCGAACTCGCTCGCTCCCCCTGCAGGCTCAGTAGTGCGGCGGCTTGGTCACCGGCACGTCGGGAGCGGCCTGCTCCTCCAGTGCCAGGAATCGGTCGGCAAGGGCGGCCAGCTTGCGTTCCATGCGCTCGATCACCGTCCACTGCTCGGCGATCTGGCCGGACAGTTCCTCGATCGTCTTTTCCTGCTCGGCGGCGCGGATTTCCAGCGTCGTCAGCCGATCGTCAGGCATCGTCATCATCCCGGTCTCTGTGAATGTGAAGCTCCCGGCCACCTTCGAAATTGACAAGCGCGGGGGGATTTGTCGAGAGTGAATGGCGTTCCGGCCAATTGGCACGGGCGGGGCATCATGCTAGGCATTTTGACCAAGCGATAAAAAAATAACGAGTGGGACAGGCTGCATGGCGCAAGCCGCAATCGAGCTCATAGGCATCAACAAGAGTTTTGGCGCCGTGCGCGCCAACCGCGACATCAACCTGGAAGTCACGCGCGGCACCATCCATGGCATTGTCGGGGAGAACGGCGCAGGCAAATCGACGCTGATGTCGATCCTCTATGGCTTCTACCAGGCCGACAGCGGCGAAATCCGCGTGGCGGGCAAGCCGGTGTCGATCAACACCCCAAACGACGCGATAGCGCTCGGCATCGGCATGGTGCACCAACATTTCATGCTGGTCGACAATTTCACGGTGCTGGAGAACGTCATCCTCGGCGCCGAGACCGACGCGCTGTTGAAGAGCAGCATCGCCAAGGCGCGCTCCGAACTCGAACGACTGGAGCGCGAATACGGCCTCGAGGTCGATCCCGACGCCATCATCGAGGAACTGCCGGTCGGCCTGCAGCAGCGCGTCGAGATCCTCAAGGCCCTCTATCGCGGCGCCGAGATCCTGATCCTCGACGAGCCGACAGGGGTTCTGACGCCAGCCGAGGCCGACCATCTGTTCCGCATCCTCAAGCAGCTGAAGGAACAGGGAAAAACGGTGGTGCTGATCACCCACAAGCTGCGCGAGATTATGGCCGTTACCGACACGGTCTCGGTCATGCGCCAGGGGACCATGGTGGCGACCAGGGTGACCAGGGAAACGACGGTCGGCGAATTGGCCGAACTGATGGTCGGCCGGCGCGTGCTCTTGCGGGTGGAGAAGGGCCAGTCGGAGACCGGTGCGATAAAACTCTCGGTCAAGAACCTGACGGTCAAGGATTCACGCGGCGTCACCATGGTCGACGACGTCTCCTTCGACGTCCGCGGCGGCGAGATCGTCGGCATCGCCGGCGTGGCCGGCAACGGCCAGTCGGAGCTGCTCGAGGCGATCTCCGGCATCCGGCACGCCGTCTCGGGCGAGGTCATGCTCGAAGGCAAGCCAATCGAGCTGACCGGCAAGGCCGATCCCGGCGAATTGCGCGACCGCGGTCTCGCCCATGTGCCGGAAGACCGCCACCATGTCGGGCTGGTGCTCGCCTTTGAGGAGAACGAGAACTCGATCCTCGGCTATCACGACGACGAGCGCTATCTCAAGGGACCGTTCCTGAACGTCGATGCCATCATGGCCGACGCGAAGGACAAGATCGAGAAATACGACATCCGTCCCGCCAATCCGCGGCTGAAGACCGCAAATTTCTCCGGCGGCAACCAGCAGAAGATCGTGCTGGCCAGGGAGATGGAGCAGGATCCCGGCGTGCTGATCGTCGGCCAGCCGACGCGCGGCGTCGACGTCGGCGCCATCGAATTCATCCACAAGCGGCTGATCGCCATGCGCGATCAGGGCAAGGCGGTGCTGGTCGTGTCGGTCGAGCTCGACGAGATCCGCTCGCTGTCCGACCGCATCCTGGTAATGTTCGCCGGCCGCATCGTCGGCGAACGCGGACCGGAAGCGACGGAAGGCGAGCTTGGCCTCTTGATGGCCGGTGTCGAGCACCAGGAGGCCGCCGAATGAGCACGCCTTACGCCAAGCTGCCGGCCTGGGCCGACTATGGGTTGATTCCGTTGATCAACCTGTCGGTTGCTTTCATCGTCGCGGGCTTCGTCGTCATGCTGGTCGGCGAAAATCCGTTCCGCGCCGCCGTCATCCTGGTCGAAGGCGCTTTCGGCAAGGGCACAGGCATCGCCTTCACCTTGTTCTATGCCACGACCTTCATCTTCACCGGGCTGTCGGTGGCGGTGGCGGCGCATTGCAGCCTGTTCAACATCGGCACCGAAGGCCAGGCCTATATCGGCGGCCTCGGCATCGCGCTCGTCTGCCTGAGCTTCGACAGCGTCCTGCCCTGGTGGCTGATATTTCCGATGGCGATCGTCGCCGCGGCGGCGTTCGGCGCGCTCTGGGGTTTCATCCCGGCCTACCTGCAGGCCAAGCGTGGCTCGCACATCGTCATCACCACCATCATGTTCAACTTCATTGCCGCCTCGGTGATGGTGTATCTACTGGTCGGTCCGCTGAAGCCGGTCGGATCGCAGGCCCCGCAGACACGCAATTTCCTGGCCGGCGCGGAATTGCCGAAGCTCAACTGGATGATCGAATTGTTCGGCGCCAAGATCCGCTCGGCGCCGCTCAACATCTGCTTCCTGCTGGCGCTGGCGATGGCGTTCCTGGTCTGGCTGCTGATCTGGCGCACCAAGCTCGGCTACGAGATGCGCACCTACGGCCATAGTCCGAAAGCGGCGCGCTATGCCGGCATTTCGGAAACCCGCATCATCCTCACCGCGATGATGATCTCGGGTGCGTTGGCCGGCATGATGGCGCTCAACCCCGTGATGGGCGACCAGCACAATGTGGCGATCGATTTCGTCTCGGGCGCAGGCTATGTCGGCATCGCGGTCGCGCTGATGGGCAGGCTGCATCCGGTCGGCATCGTGCTGGCGGCGATCTTGTTCGGCATGCTCTACCAGGGCGGCGCCGAGCTAGCCTTCGAGATGCCGGCGATCAGCCGCGACATGATCGTCATCATTCAAGGGTTGGTCATCCTCTTCGCCGGCGCGCTGGAGCATATGTTCAGGCCCTATATCCAGGCGCTGTTCGCATCGGTCAGCCCGAAATCGGTCGGCATGCAGGCGGTCAAGGGGAAAGGGGCCTGAGATGGACAGTTTCAACGCGATCGTCCAGGTCCTGGATTCCACCATCCGCCTGTCGGTGCCGCTGCTGCTTGCCTGTCTTGCCGGCCTCTATTCAGAGCGGGCCGGCATCTTCGATATCGGTCTCGAAGGCAAGATGCTGGTCGGCGCCTTCGCCGGCGCTGCAGCGGCATCGGTCTTCCATTCGGCCTTTATCGGTCTCGGCACCGCCGTCCTGATCTCGGTCGCCTTCGCCATGGTGCATGGTTTCGCCTCGATCACGCATCGCGGCAACCAGATCGTCTCCGGCGTCGCCATCAACTTCGTCGCCGCCGGCTCGACCATCATCCTCGGCCAGGCCTGGTTCGAGCAGGGCGGCCGCACGCCGGCGCTGCAGCCGGGCGAGCGCTTCGAGGCGATCGTGTGGCCAGGCGCCGAAGCCGTTCGCAACGTGCCGATCCTCGGGCCCGTTTATGCCGAGCTGATCTCCGGCCATTCGATCCTGGTCTACTTCGCCTTCGCGATGGTGCCGTTCACCTGGTGGGTGCTGTTCCGCACCCGCTTCGGTCTCAGGATGCGCGCCGTGGGCGAAAACCCGGCCGCCGTCGACACCGCCGGCATTTCGGTCGCCTGGCTGCGCTACCGGGCGCTGATCTGCACCGGTATCCTTACCGGCGTCGCCGGCGCGTATCTCTCCATGGTCCAGAATGGCGGCTTCGTGAAGGACATGACCGCGGGCAAGGGCTATATCGCGCTTGCCGCGCTGATCTTCGCCAAATGGAAGCCGGTCAACGCGATGTTCGCCTGCCTGCTGTTCGGCTTCCTCGACGCGGCATCGATCCGCTTGCAGGGCTCGCCGCTGCCGATCCTCGGCAAAGTGCCGGTGCAGTTCATGCAGGCGCTGCCCTATGTGCTCACCGTCATCCTGCTCGCCGGCTTCATCGGCAAGGCGATCCCGCCGCGCGCCGGCGGCGTGCCCTATGTCAAGGAACGCTGAGGCTCGGGCAGTCTCGGCAACCGGCAATTTGAACAAGATCGTGGGAGAGAAGAAGCAAATGTCGCATGATCTGTTCGAAGCGGCCAGGACGGCGATGGCCAAGGCCTATGCGCCCTATTCCAAGTTTCCCGTAGGCGCCGCGCTGCGCACCGAGGACGGTCGCGTCTTCACCGGCGCCAACATCGAGGTGGCATCCTATCCGGAAGGCTGGTGTGCGGAGACCACCGCGCTCGGCCACTACATCATGGGCGGCGGCGGCAAGATCACCGAGATCGCGGTGATCGCCGAGCGCATGGCCAAATGCTCGCCCTGCGGCGGCTGCCGGCAGCGGCTGGCGGAATTCTGCCGGCCGGAGACGAAGCTCTATCTCTGCGACAATACCGGCGTGGCCGAGACGGTCACGATGGGCGACATGCTGCCTTACGGCTTCAGGGGCGATATCCTGAAATGAAGGAAGCGCTGGATCATTTGGTCGAGAAACTGGACGGGCTGGCCCCGACCGCGGCGCTTGTGCTTGGCTCCGGCCTTGGTGGGCTGGTCGACCAGGTGGAGGACGCAAGGCGCATCCCCTATGCCGAACTGCCGGGCTTCCCGCGCAGCGGCGTCTCCGGCCACGCCGGCGAGGTGGTGGCAGGGCGTTTCGCCGGCACGCCGGTGCTGATGCTTTCCGGGCGCGCGCACTATTACGAGCACGGCAATGCCGCCGCGATGCGCCCGGCGCTCGAGGTGCTTGCCGGCATCGGCATCTCGCATCTCATCCTCACCAACGCCGCCGGCTCGGTCGATTCCGAGATGGGACCGGGCTCGGTGATGATGATCACCGATCACATCAACTTTTCCGGCTCCAATCCGCTGATCGGCGAGCCGAGCGACCGCCGCTTCGTCGGCCTTACCGAGGCCTATGATGCGGGGTTGCGCAAGGCGATCGAGACGGCGGCCAAGGAGACCGGCACCGCGCTCCACCAGGGCGTCTACATGTGGTTTTCCGGACCATGTTTCGAGACGCCGGCCGAAATCCGCATGGCGCGCGTCATGGGCGCCAACGCGGTCGGCATGTCGACCGTGCCCGAAGTGATCCTGGCCCGCTTCCTCGGCCTCAAGGTCGCAGCCTGCTCGGTCATCACCAACCTTGCGGCAGGCATGACCGGGGCGGAACTCTCGCACCAGGAAACCAAGGACATGGCGCCGGTCGGCGGCGCGCGGCTGGCGACGATCCTGCGGCGCGTCTTCGAGGAAGATTTGCCGGAAAGCTGATGCTGCCCCAGGAAATCATTCGGCGCAAGCGTGACGGCCACAAGCTCTCGATGCCCGAGATCGCGGCCTTCATCCAGGGGATCACGGCCGGCACGCTCTCGGAAGGCCAAATCGGCGCCTTCGCCATGGCGGTGTTCCTCAAAGGCATGAGTCGCGAGGAAGCAGTGGCGCTGACGCTCGCGATGCGCGATTCCGGTGACGTGCTCGACTGGTCCGATTTGCCGGGGCCGGTCACCGACAAGCATTCCACTGGCGGCGTCGGCGACAATGTCTCGCTGATGCTGGCGCCGATCGTCGCGGCCTGCGGCGCTTATGTGCCGATGATCTCCGGCCGCGGGCTTGGCCATACCGGCGGCACGCTGGACAAGATGGATGCCATTCCCGGTTACGTCAGCCAGCCGGATTTGGTGCGGTTCCGCAGGACGGTGCTCGAGACGGGCTGCGCCATCATCGGCCAGACCGCCGACCTGGCGCCGGCCGATCGCCGGCTCTACGCGATCCGCGACGTGACGGGCACAGTGGAATCGGTGCCGCTGATAACGGCTTCGATCCTGTCGAAGAAGCTTGCCGCCGGGCTCGGCTCGCTTGTGCTCGACGTCAAGGTCGGCAACGGCGCCTTCATGGAGAAGTCGCGCGATGCGGCCGCACTTGCGAACAGCCTGGTCGAGGTCGCCAATGGCGCCGGCCTGAACGCTTCGGCACTGGTGACCGGCATGAACGAGCCGCTGGCCTCGGCAGCGGGCAATGCGGTCGAGGTGAAGAACGCGGTCGACTTTCTCACCGGCCGCTTCCGCGACCGCCGGCTGGAGGACGTCACGCTGGCGCTTGCCGCCGAGATGCTGCAATCGGCGGGAATTGTCTCGTCCAACCAGGACGGGATCAGGCGCGCGGCCGAGACGCTTGCCGGCGGCCGCGCCGCGGCGGTGTTCGCACGCATGGTGACGGCGCTCGGCGGCCCCGCCGACTTCGTCGAGAATCCGGAGAAATATCTGCCGAAGGCGGCAGTGGAATCGGCGGTCAAAGCGGCCGAGGACGGCTTCGTCACCGGGATCGCGACGCGCGAAATCGGGCTCGCCGTCGTTGCGCTGGGCGGCGGGCGCATCCGTCCGGACGACAAGATCGATCATTCCGTTGGCCTCACCCGGCTGATGCCGGTCGGCGCGGAGGTGCATGCGGGCGAGGCGCTGGCGCTGGTCCATGCGCGGACCGAGGCCGACGCCGAGGCTGCCGCCGTCGCGGTGCGCGCCGCCTATACGGTCGGTCACTCGAAGCCGCCCGCAGAAAAGACGGTGCTCAGGCGGATACTGCCGCTGTAAAATCGCGCCTATTGAACGAGCAACAGCGCGCCGTCCTGGACTTCGTATTTCTGCAGCCGCTGCAGGAAGCTCATGCCGATCAGATTGGTTTGCAGCGCTCGATCGTCGAGCACCACCGCCTGGACGTTGTCGAGGGAAATCTTGCCGATCTGCAGCCGGTCGACGGTGACCACGGCGGCCTTGATGGCGCCGTTCGCCGTGTTCACCTGTTGATTGAAATCCGACTGATTGAGCGAGATGCCGATCCGGCGCGCCGTCGATATGTTGATCGCGACCAGCGTGGCGCCGGTGTCAATCATGCCGTCTATCTGACGGCCGTTGAACTTGAAGGCGGAAGTGAAATGGCCGCGCTGGTCGGCATTGACCAGCACCTGGCGGCCGAGCGGCATCGGCGCCGCCGGCCTGGCTGGAACCGAAGCGAGATTGACGTCCGGCTGAGCCTCAGGCGGCGCCGGCTTCGAAGCAACCGCCGATCTCAGCAGGGTTTCCACCATCTGCGGGTTCGACTGATAGACGATCGGAATCGATGCCGAGCTTCCGACAAAGACGCCAAGGAGAAGAAGCTTGCGCAGCATGGATCGACCTTCGTGAAGGTTCGATCCTTAAGCCGACATGGTGTTTTCGGCTTTAACGCGCGCCGGAACCACGGCGTTTCGTAAACGACCGGTTAAGAAAAGATCTCACTTGGTTCCGTACATGCGGTCGCCGGCGTCGCCGAGGCCAGGCATGATGTAACCCTTGTCGTTCAACTGGCGGTCGATCGAAGCGGTGAAGATCGGGACATCCGGATGCGCCTTGGTGAAGCGCTCGATGCCTTCGGGCGCGGCCAGCAGGCAAAGGAAGCGGATGTTGGTGGCGCCGCGCCCCTTCAGCTTGTCGATCGCCGCGATCGCGGAATTGGCCGTCGCAAGCATCGGATCGACCACGATCACCAGACGGTCGGCAAGGTCGCTCGGCGCCTTGAAGAAATATTCGATCGCCTCGAGCGTCTCATGGTCGCGGTAAAGGCCTATATGGGCGACGCGCGCCGCCGGCACCAGATCGAGCAGGCCTTCGAGCAGGCCATTGCCGGCCCGCAGCACGGAGGCGAAAACCAGCTTCTTGCCCTCCAGCGTCGGCGCTTCCATCTCCTCGATCGGGGTCTCGATCGTGGTGGTCGTCAGTTCGAGGTTGCGGGTCACCTCGTAGCCGAGAAGCAGGGAGATTTCGCGCAGCAGCCGCCGGAAGCCTGCCGTCGAGGTCTCCTTCTTGCGCATGATGGTCAGCTTGTGCTGGACAAGGGGGTGGTCGACGACGGTGACGCCCTGCATGATCTTCTCCAGTGAATGGTGAGTAGTGAATAGTGAATAGTGAGCCGGTTTGCGAGTCCTGATGGGCCGATGATTGGTTGACACGCTGAAGCCGCCGGCAAACGTTCACCATTCACCTTCACCAGCCCTTGGGGTCGAGCCGGCTCATCAGCATCGCCTTGGTCTTCCGGTCGACGAAGGCGGCCTCGATGGCCGTCCTGGTGACGGCGGCAAGCGCCTTGTCGTCCATCGCGAAATGCTCGGCGGCGATGTCGTATTCGCGCTTCAGCGAGGTCCAGAAATAGGGCGGGTCGTCGGAATTGAGCGTCACCTTACAGCCGGCCGCGCGCAACGCCGGAAAAGGATGCGTGGCGAAACTATCGAACACCTTGAGCGCGATGTTGGAGCCGGGGCAGCATTCCAGCACCACGCCCTCGGCGGCGATGCGGCGAACGAGGTCCGGGTTCTCGATGGCGCGCACGCCATGGCCGATCCGCGACGGGCGAATATGGTCGAGCGCTGCCGCCACACTTTCCCAGCCCATCAGTTCTCCGGCGTGGATGGTGATGCCGAGGCCGGCCTCGCGCGCGATCTCGAAAGCCCGCACATAATCCTCGAAATCGCCGATGCGCTCGTCGCCGGCGACGCCGAAGCCGGTGACCAGCGGATGGCCGCAGCGCGCCGCAAAGCGCGCCGCCTGCTCGATCGCCTCGACGCCGACGTGGCGTACGCCGGTGACGATCATGCGCCCCTCGATGCCGGTCCTCGCCTTGGCGCGGGCCATGCCTTCGCCCAGCGCGTCCGTATAGGCCTTGGGCGAAAGCCCGGCCTTTTTCGCGTGATCCGGCGAGGTGAAGACCTCGGAATAGATGGCGCCGTCGCGAGCGAGGCTGGTGAGATAATGATCGGTTAGACGGGCGTAATCCTCCTCGGTGCGGAACAGGTCGGAAGCAAAATCATAGGCGGCGAGGAAAGACGTGAAATCGTGCCAGACGAAAGAGCCGTTCTGGATGTAGAGCGAAGGGTCCTTGCCGTATTTGCGGGCCTGGCTGACGACGAGGTCGGGCGCCGCTGCCCCTTCGATGTGGCAGTGCAATTCGGCTTTCAAGATCATGCGGCCATCCCGTGCGGTATTCTTCTGTCGTGGCGCCGATTCCGGGTGGAAAATCGTGGCAAACTCTTCCCCGACCCGTTCTGAAAGCGCGGCCGAAAACCGCGCCTTGGACAATAGCGCCCGCCCCATCGATCGGCTATGGTCCCGCCGGTTTTATGGCGGATCGAAATAATGTCAGTTGAGAGAACCACGGCCGCGGGCGGCATGGAAACCTCCTATGGTTTCAGGAAGGTTGGCGCGGGCGACAAGCAGTCGCTCGTCAATGACGTCTTTCACAAGGTGGCCAATCGATACGACCTGATGAACGATCTGATGTCGGGTGGGTTGCATCGCGTGTGGAAGGACGCGATGGTCGCCTGGCTCAACCCCCCGAAGCGGCCGGGCTGGAAGGTGCTCGACGTCGCCGGCGGCACCGGCGACATCGCCTTTCGCATCATCGAGGCAAGCCAGCGCCATGCGCATGCCACGGTGCTCGACATCAACGGCTCGATGCTCGAAGTGGGCCGCGACAGGGCCGAGAAGAAAGGCCTCTCGGAAAAGACCGATTTCGTCGAGGCCAATGCCGAAGCGCTGCCCTTCGATGACGGCACGTTCGATGCGTACACGATCGCGTTCGGCATCCGCAATGTGCCGCGCATCGATGTGGCGCTGAGCGAGGCTTTTCGTGTGCTGAAGCGCGGCGGGCGCTTCCTATGCCTGGAGTTTTCCGAGGTCGACATGCCGCTGCTCGACAAGGCCTACGAGGCCTGGTCGTTCAACGCCATTCCCAAAATCGGCAGGGCGGTGACCGGCGACGGCGAGCCCTATTCCTACCTGGTCGAATCGATCCGCAAGTTCCCCAACCAGCAGAACTTCGCGGCTATGATTGGTCGGGCCGGCTTCGATCGGGTCACTTTCCGCAACTATTCGGGCGGCATCGCGGCGCTCCATTCGGGCTGGAAGCTTTGAGGCAGGGCGTCCGATGACCAGCGTTGGCGCCGGCTTCCGGCTCGCCAGGGCCGGCTGGGTGCTGGTCCGCGAGGGCGTCGTCGCGGCGCTGCCCGGCGAAGAGCTTTCCGGTATGCCGAAGCTCGGCTGGCGGCTGGCGCGCGTGCTCACCCGCCGCCGCGCCCGAAGCCATCTGCGCGGCGACCGGCTGGCGCAGGCGGTGGTGCGGCTGGGGCCGTCCTATGTGAAGCTCGGCCAGTTCCTCGCCACGCGGCCCGACGTCGTCGGCAACGACATGGCGGTCGACCTTGCGCTGCTGCAGGACAAGATGCACACCTTTCCGAGGGCGGAAGCGGTCGCGGCGATCGAAGCCTCGCTCGGGCGCAGGATCGAGGATCTCTACGCAACGTTCGGCGAGCCGGTCGCGGCGGCATCGATCGCACAGGTGCACGGCGCCGAAGTCGTTCGCGACGGAAAGGCTTCACGGGTCGCGGTGAAGGTCATCCGCCCCGGCGTGCGCCATCGCTTCTTCCAGGATCTCGAGAGCTACTTCCTCGCCGCCCGCCTGCAGGAGAAGTACATCCCCTCATCGCGCCGCCTGCGGCCGATCGAGGTGACCCAGACGCTGGCGCAGACCACCAAGGTCGAGATGGACATGCGGCTCGAAGCCGCCGCGTTTTCCGAGCTCGCTGAGAACACCAAGGACGATCCGGGCTTCCGCGTGCCGGCGGTCGATTGGGAGCGGACCGGCCGCGACGTGATCACCATGGAGTGGATCGACGGCGTCAAGATGAACGATCTGACCGGCCTTGCTGCCGCCGGTCACGACCTCAAGGCGATCGCAGCCAATCTCGTCCAGTCTTTCCTCAGGCACACGCTGCGCGACGGCTTCTTCCATGCCGACATGCACCCGGGCAACCTGTTCGTCGAACCGGACGGCACCATCGTTGCCGTCGATCTCGGCATCGCCGGCAGGCTCGGCAAGAAGGAGCGGCGTTTTCTGGCCGAGATCCTCTACGGCTTCATCGTGCGCGACTACCGGCGCGTCGCCGAGGTGCATTTCGAGGCCGGCTATGTGCCGCGTCAGCACAATGTCTCGGCCTTCGCGCAGGCGATCCGCGCCATCGGCGAGCCGATCCACGGCCAGTCGGCCGACACGATCTCGATGGCCAAGCTTCTGACGCTGCTGTTCGAGGTGACCGACCTCTTCGACATGGCGACGCGGACCGAGCTGGTGCTTTTGCAAAAGACCATGGTGGTGGTCGAAGGCGTGGCCCGCACGCTCGATCCGGCGTTCAACATGTGGAAGACTTCGGAGCCGGTGGTCAGCGACTGGATCGCGGGCAATCTCGGCCCGCGCGGCGTGCTCTCGGACGCGCGGGACGCCGGCAAGGCTTTGATCTCGCTGGCGAGGCAGGCGCCGGACATTGCGGTTCGCACCGAGCGGCTGTCGCGTGAGATCGACCTGATGGCCGAGCATGGCTTGCGCTTCGACGAGGCGACCGCGCGCGCGATCGGCAAGGCGGAGGCGCGCCACACCCGCTCCGGCCGCGTGGCGCTGTGGATCATTGCGCTGACGCTGATTTACATCGCGTGGCGGATTTTCTGACCGCCCGCCGCCTTGCTGCGGTTTGATTGCATTGCTATCATTGCCGGCGCTAGTTTGAAGCGGGTGCAATCAGATGGCCAGCATCACGATCCGCAACCTTGACGATGGAGTTAAGGACCTGCTGCGCCAATTGGCTGCCGAAAATGGCTGCTCGATGGAGGAGCAGGCCCGGGCGATGATCAGGGCGGCGGTTGAGGGCCGGGCAGGACAGGCCGACCGCATCGACCAGATCGAGAAGACGTTGCGCGCGCTGACCGGCCCCGGCCAGCAAGCACCGCCTATCGCCGACATGCCCGGCAGGCCGTCAGTTCGCGGAACGCTCTCCGGCAAACGCGTCCTTCTCGTCATCGGCGGCGGGATCGCCGCCTACAAATCGCTCGATCTGACCCGGCGCCTGCGCGAGCGCGGCGCTTCTGTCCGGGTGGTAATGACATCAGCCGCGCAGGAATTCGTCACCACGTTGTCCGTCGGCGCGCTTTCGGCCGACCATGTTTTCACCGAACTCTTCGACCGCAATGACGAGCACGATGTCGGCCACATAAGGCTGTCGCGCGAGGCCGATCTGCTGGTCGTGGCGCCGGCCACCGCCGACCTGATGGCGAAGCTCGCCAACGGCCATGCCAATGATCTTGCCTCGACGGTGCTGCTTGCGACCGACAAGAAAGTGCTGATGGCGCCGGCGATGAATCCGAAGATGTGGTCGCATCCGGCGACGCGGCGCAACCGGGCGACCTTGCAGAAGGATGGCATCGCCTTTGTCGGGCCGGCCAAGGGCGAGATGGCGGAAAGCAACGAGGCGGGCGAAGGCCGCATGGCCGAGCCGCTGGAAATCGTGGCCGCGATCGAGGCGATGCTCGATGAGAAGCCGCAGCCGCTTGCGGGCCGCAAGATCATCGTCACCTCGGGGCCGACGCATGAGCCGATCGATCCGGTGCGCTACATCGCCAACCGTTCGTCCGGCAAGCAGGGCCATGCGATCGCGGCGGCACTGGCGAAGCTCGGCGCCGATGTCCGGCTCGTGTCCGGTCCGGTCAACATCGCCGATCCGGCCGGGGTGAAGACCACGCATGTGGAAACAGCGGCCGAGATGAAGGAAGCGGTCGAGAGCCTTTTGCCGGCGGACGCGGCTGTCTTCGTCGCGGCCGTCGCCGACTGGCGCACCGCGAATGCCGCCGGTGAAAAGATCAAGAAGGTGGCAGGGAAGGGCCCGCCGTCGCTCAAGATGGTCGAGAATCCCGACATCCTGGCGGGCGTCGGCCATCATGCGCAGAGGCCCGGTCTTGTCGTCGGCTTTGCCGCCGAGACGCAGGACCTCATCGGCAACGCCGAGGCCAAGCTCAGGAAGAAGGGCGCCGATCTCATCGTCGCCAACGACGTCTCGCATGGGAGCGGCATCGGCCCTTCCGGCGTTATGGGCGGCGATCGCAACAAGGTGCGCATCGTCTCGCGCACGGGCGTCGAGGAGTGGCCGGAGATGGGCAAGGACGAGGTGGCGACACGGCTCGCCGCATCGATTGCCGAGCGGCTGAAAACGACAGTGGTTTAGCTGGCCGCTGCCTGCGGTCGCATTGGCGGCAGCGCGATCCGCAGCGCGGCGATGCAGCCGAGGATCCCAAGCGGCACGAAGGCGAGGAAGAGCCAGCCGGCCACGCCTGCAGCCGCGTCACGATTGAGGCCTTGCGAGAAGCCGCTGGCGTTGGCCACAATGCCGGCAACGGCCGCGCCCACCGCGTAGCCGATCCGCTGCATGGTCGGCACGGCGGCCGAAGCGATCGTCTGCTCGCCGTCGCGGGCCGAAGCGACGATGACGCGCGTCAGGAACGGCCAGCAGACGCCGAAGCCGCCGCCCTGCAGCAGAGCGCAGAGCAGGATCAGCGGGATCGAACCTGCGGGGATGGCATAGGCGAAACCGGCAAGACCGGAGGCGATCATCAGCGCGCCGACGACGATGATCAGTCTTTCGCGTTCCAGCGGCGCATTGGCGATGAGGATCGACAGGATCGACCAGGCGATGGATTCGGCAGCGATGATATAGCCGGTGGTCAGGATCGGAATGCCGTGCAGCGTGGTGAGCAGCAGCGGCCCGTAAATGGTGAACGTGCAGGTCGCTACCGAGAAGGCCGCAACCATCGTCATGCCTGAGCCAAGCGGCGAGCGCCATGAGAACAAAGGTGCCGGAAACAGGCGCGAGCGCGGCCTGAGGGCATCCATGCGGAAGAAAAGCGCCAGGCCGATCAGCCCGACGGCCAGCAGCAGCGACGAGCGCAGCAGGGCGATGTCGATGCCGGCGGCAGCGATCAGCACGACGGCGATGGCGAGACAGGCAAGCGCCGGATAGGGAAAGGGCGTCGCCGTGCCGCTGCCCGCCTGCGGCCTCGTCGCCTCCGGCGTGTCCAGCACGATGAAGCTCGCCAGCGCCATCGCCGCGCCGCCGAAAGTGAAGACGCCAAAGGCCCAGCGCCACGACAGGAACTCGGTCATAACAGCGCCGAGCAGCGGTCCGCTGAAGGCGGCGACGCCCCAGATCGCCGACATGATGCCGAAGAGCTGCGGCCAGATGTTGCGCGGAAAGAGACGCTCGACCGAAACGAAGGCGAGCGACACCAGCGCGCCGCCGCCAAGTCCCTCGACCAGCCGCCCGGCGAGGAAGAACGGCATGGAGGGTGCCGCCGCGCAGATCAGCGCGCCTGCTGCGTAGAGCAGGGCGGCGACCATCATGTTGGAGCGCAGCGCGACATAGCTCACCAGCCGCCCGGCGGCCGCACCCGCGACGATGGCGCCGAGCTCATA
The DNA here is from genome assembly GCF_002294955.1 of Mesorhizobium sp. WSM3864. NCBI lineage: Bacteria > Pseudomonadati > Pseudomonadota > Alphaproteobacteria > Hyphomicrobiales > Phyllobacteriaceae > Mesorhizobium > Mesorhizobium sp. WSM3864. The sequence continues at coordinate 400,272 of NZ_NSGD01000003.1, read as the reverse complement.
GATCGCCAGCGACCAGCCCACGAGCTGCACGCCGGCCAACTCGCCGACCATGGCCGGCATCACCGTCGCCACCATGGTCTCGTTGGTGGCATGCAGCAGGATGCCGAGACTGACAAAGCAGAAACGCGCCAGGTCGCCGCTTGCCCACAGTGCTCGCCAGTCCACCTTGTTGCCGGCCACCTTGCCGCCGCCTGCTGCCGTCACGTCGATCTCCCGCTTGTTTTCCGCAACCTCATCCACATTGCGAACGAAGCGCCAGATCCAGTTCGGCAGGGCTTGTAGAACCTCAAGCGCTGTTGAGCTCAAGAGGCATTTCGGCGATATCGGCGAGCAGCGCGCTAAAAATTCGGCCCGGAGCGAGAGTCCCGGGCCGTATCGGTGCTAACTGATTTGAAATTTCACTTATAGGAGTGGACGAGGTCCAGCGAAGCCACGGCAACAGCGAGGTTGACGCCGGTCTGCGCCTGGACGCTCAGCGGCTCGAGCATGAAGGCGCCGTCGAGGCCGCCGACCAAAAGATTGGCGCCGCCACCGGTCACGACGCTCGCCTCCGCGTTGACGCCGTAATAGCTGCCGGCGAGATCGCCTGCGTCATGGTGGCGGGTGGCGGCGAGAACCGCCCAGACAAGCTGACCTTGATGCGTCCGGCCGATATCGACGCCGAGCTTGGAGATCATGCCCGTGTATAGCTCGGCCGGGCCGTGATGATAGGGGCGGAAGACGCAGGACACGCCCTTGTTGGAGGTGATGACGTAACCGGTGCCTCCGTCGATGGTGCAATCGAGCGTGCCGAGCCGGAGCGTGCCGGCGCTGACCGGAGAAGCGAGGACCGTGGCGGCAAGCGCGGCGGCGGCACAGGCAAGTGTCTTGATCATCGGAAAGGTCCTTTCGCAACAAACGGCCCCGGTTAAACGGTCGAGGTGCGAGGAGCGTTCCGCCCAAAACTTGGCGCGAGCATGGCGAGCCAACACATCGCCGTTGGCGACTAACGGCCACATCGGCGTGTCAGCGCCGCAATAGACCCATCGCGGGCGACCGGACCCCCGGGCGGCCTTAGCTTCCGATCAGCTGGCGCCGGCCGAGGTGCGCGACAGGCCGTCCTTGGCGGGTTGGTAGTTCGGGTCGAGGTGGACAGCTTCGCGGTAGGACTTGGCCGCCCTTTCCTTGTCGCCGCGTCGCTCGTAGATCAGCGCCTGGTTGGCCCAGGCCTCGGCGTTCTTGCCGTCGAGCTTGATGGCCATGTTGAAGTCGGCGAAGGCGTTGTCCTCGTCATTCATGGCCAGATAGGACAGGCCGCGGCCGTTGTAGGGCTCGGCTGCGTCCGGCGCCAGCGAAATGGCGGTCGAGAAATCCTCGATGGCGAACTTATGCTGGCCCTGGCTCTGATAGATCAGGCCGCGATTGTGGTAGGCGCGGGCGTCGGTCGTGTCGAGTTGGATCGCCTTCTGGAAATCGTTGAAGGCGTCGTTGACGCGGCCGGCCTTGCGATAGAGATTGCCGCGGCCGATATAGGCGGCGTCGTAATTGGCGTTGATCTGGATCGAGCGGTTATAGTCGGCAAGCGCTGCTTGCTGGTTGCCCAGGAAACGCTGGATGAGCGCCCGGTTCGAATAGGCCTGATAGAAGTTCGGATTGAGCTGGATGGCGGTGTCGAAATCCTTGAGCGCCGCCTGGTACTGGCCGCCGCGGCCATAGGCCGAGCCGCGCACATTGTAACCCTCGGGATCCTGAGGATTGCGCTGGATGACAGCCGACAGCGAGGAGATGTTCTCGGTCGAGCCTTGCGCCTTGTCGATACTGTTGAACTCCCCCGTCGGGGCCGTCTGGCATGCTGCAAGGGTCAGGCCCGAAAGCAGGGCCGCCGTCAGGGCGAAGCCGCGAAAAGCGGTTCTGCGCTCCACGGTAATTGCGTTCATCTCAGTCCTCACTGGCGCCGCGCCGTCAGGTCCGTTCCCTCTCCGAACCGGCTCGAACACATAAACAAAAAGGTGGCGGCGATTCCGCATCGCGCCACCCTCGGTATCCTTCGAAAAGGACGAAAAATTGACGGTATCAGCGCGGCGAACGCGATGCGCCGGCAGCACCAGCCGGAGCCGGGCGCGGGGTCATCGGCAGCAGGCCTTCGCGCTGGGCGCGCTTACGGGCCAGCTTGCGGGCGCGGCGGACGGCTTCCGCCTTCTCGCGGGCACGCTTCTCGGACGGCTTTTCGTAGTGACCGCGCATCTTCATTTCGCGGAAAATACCTTCGCGCTGCATCTTCTTCTTCAGCGCGCGAAGCGCCTGATCAACGTTGTTGTCGCGGACGAGTACCTGCACGTGCAATCCTGTCTTCGGGTTTGAAATCTCAGGCAAGCAGCCCATAGCCACATGCCTCCGCAGTGACCTGCACCGCGAATTGTGCCGGCTGATAGCAGAATCAGGCCGTGCTGTCCACCGTTGATTGCAGGAAACCACGATCGGAAGCCCGAGCGCCGTGCCTTGCCGGTCTGAGCCTTAGGCGGTCGCAAGATGCAGACGGGCGAAATCCTCAAAGAATTCGCCATAGTCGCAAGTGATTTCCTCGCCGGCCGCGATATCCCGGGTCGCTGTGGCGCCACCATATTGGGAGAAATCCGTGTTCGGCCGCTCGGAATGGTTCATGAAGCGGCCATTGTCGACCTCATATACCATGAAACCCGGCTTGTCCGGGCTCGGATAGGCGTAGCGGTCGAGCAATTCCTTGAGATGCGGCGGCGCCTTCTCGTATTTCTCCATGGGGATCAGCCGGTCGAAATCGGGATCGAGCCGCCAGATGGAGGCACCTTTCCTGACCGGCTCGGCGGCGAAAACGCCGACGCCTTCGATGGCGCTCTGGGCTACATAGGTTCTGATCAGCAGCATCGTTCCGATCCGTTTTCGACGGGAAACCAAATCGTCAAAACGGACCGGAATGCAAGGCCCCGTCGAGCGATTTCAGCGGATGAGCATGGCTGCCGACCGTCAGATGATTCACGTCCGATTGATCGAGACGCCACCATCGGCAAACAGTGCCGTGCCAGTGGTGAAGCTTGAGGCGTCCGAGGCAAGGTAGAGCGCTGAGCGGGCGATCTCCTCGGGCCGGGCCACACGCTTCAAGGCATGCAAGTTTTCGACGAATGTCCGCGATTCCGGCGTCTTGAACGTCGCTGCGGGCGTGTCGATGCCGCCGGGCAACAGCGCGTTGACGCGCAGCCCTTTCGGGCCGTATTCGGCGGCCAGCACCTGCGTCAGCCCGATCAGCCCCGCCTTGGCGGCGGCATAGGCGGCCATGCCCGGCATGCCGGCGGTATAGCCGACGAAACTCGAGGTGAAGATCAGCGAGCCGCCGCCGCGCTCCAGCATCGCCGGGATCTGGTGCCTTGCGGCGAGGAAGGCGCTGGTCAAATTGGTGTCGATCGTGTCGTGCCAATTCGCCGGCGCCATCTCCGGTACCGGCGCCATCAAGCCGACGGCGCCCGCATTGTTGAAGGCAATGTCGAGGCCGCCGAACCTTTCGACCGCAAGCTCGACCAGAGCTCTGGCATAGGCTTCGTCCCGGACATCGCCGGCGAGTGCAATTGCGGTTCCACCGGCCGTCTCGATTTCGCCGACGAGTGCATCGAGCTCGGCCCGGCGGCGCGCCGCGACGACGACACTGGCGCCCTGCTCGGCGAATAGACCGGCCGTGGCGCGGCCGATGCCGGAGCTGGCGCCGGTGACGATGGCAACCTTGTTGGTGAGTGCGAACATTTCTCATCCTTTCTCTATGCCGGTCCAGCCGGTGGTGGGATGCTTGGTCGCAAATCGGCATTTCGGCAGCCACCCGAAAGCTGACTGGCCGATCGGAATGCGAGTTGTCGGGCATGCGCCGCGCAGCCGCGGCGCAAAACGGCAAGCGCCGTCGCAAACAGCGCAAGGGTGGCTACGCGCTTTCGCTAGTGATACACCACGCGCGCCGGGGGATGCCCGGCCGAGATCCGCGATTTTTGGCGCGAGGCTGAACGTGAAGAAATACTCCGTATTCGCCATTGCCCGCGAGGCGATGCGCGGCCACAAGGGCTGGGAAGAGCAATGGACCTCACCCGAGCCGAAGAAGGAATACGACGTCATCATCGTCGGCGCCGGCGGCCACGGCCTGGCCACCGCCTATTATCTGGCGAGTGAGCACGGCATCACCAATGTCGCGGTGCTGGAAAAGGGCTGGCTCGGCGGCGGCAACACCGGCCGCAACACCACCATCATCCGCTCCAACTATCTCTATGACGAGAGCGCCGGCATCTATGACCATGCGCTGAAGCTGTGGGATGGGCTCTCGCAGGAGCTCAATTACAACGTCATGTATTCGGCGCGCGGCGTCATGATGCTCGCGCACAATGTGCATGACGTTCAGGTGTTCAAGCGCCACATCCATGCCAACCGCCTCAACGGCATCGACAATGAGTGGCTGACGCCGGAACAGGCGAAGGAGTTCTGTCCGCCGCTCAACATTTCCAAGGAGGCGCGCTATCCGGTCATGGGTGCCGCGCTGCAGCGCCGCGGCGGCACGGCCCGCCACGATGCGGTCGCCTGGGGTTATGCGCGCGGCGCCTCGGCGCGCGGCGTGCACATCATCCAGAACTGCGAGGTCACCGGCGTCAAGCGTGCGGCCAACGGCGCGGTCACCGGCGTCGAGACGACGCGCGGCGTCATCGGCGCCAAGAAGGTCGGCGTCGTCGCGGCCGGCCATTCGTCGGTCATCATGGATATGGCCGGCGTGCGCATGCCGTTGGAGAGTTATCCGTTGCAGGCGCTGGTCTCGGAGCCGGTCAAGCCGGTGGTGCCATGCGTCATCATGTCGAACACGGTGCACGCCTATATCTCGCAGTCGGACAAGGGCGAGCTGGTCATCGGCGCCGGCACCGACCAGTATATCTCCTATTCGCAAACCGGCGGCCTGCACATCCTGCAGCACACGCTCGACGCCATCTGCGAAATGTTCCCGATCTTCACCCGCATGAAGATGCTGCGCTCCTGGGGCGGCATCGTCGACGTGACCCCCGACCGCTCGCCGATCCTGGCTAAGACGCCGGTCAAGGGCCTCTATGTCAATTGCGGCTGGGGCACCGGCGGCTTCAAGGCGACGCCAGGTTCGGGCAACGTCTTTGCCCACACCATCGCCAGGGACGACCCGCACCCGATCAACGCGCCCTTCACGCTCGAGCGCTTCCGCACCGGCCGTCTCATCGACGAAGCGGCGGCGGCGGCGGTGGCGCATTGATGATGGCCGAGATGGCCTGCCAGAGGCTTTGCGATCAACCGGCCGGCGTCCGCGTCGGCCATGGAGAATTGTAGGATCAACCTAGATGCTTCTCATCCGCTGTCCCTATTGCGAGGAAGAGCGCCCGGAACTCGAGTTCCGCAATGCCGGCGAGGCGCATATCGCGCGCCCGACCAACATTGCCGCCGAAAGCGAAGACGATTTCGAGAAATTCTTTTTCATCCGCTCGAACCCGAAAGGCGTCATCTATGAGCGCTGGCGGCATATCCATGGCTGCGCCCGCTTCTTCAACGCCGTGCGCGACACCGTCACCGACAAGTTCGTCATGACCTACAAGGCCGGCGAGCCGAGGCCCGCGAAGCTGCCTGGAGCCTCGAAATGAACGCGTCGTTCCGCATCTCCGGCGCCGGGCGCCTCAGCCAGGCCAAGACAGCCTCGTTCAGCTTCGACGGCAAGTCCTATCTCGGCATCGAAGGCGACACGCTGGCCTCGGCCTTGCTCGCCAACGGCGTCCATCTGGTCGGCCGATCCTTCAAATACCATAGGCCGCGCGGCTTCCTGTCGGCCGGCGCGGAAGAGCCCAACGCGCTGGTGCAGATCGTTCGCGACGACGCGCGCAAGACACCGAATGTGCGCGCGACCGTGCAGGAGCTCTATGACGGGCTCACCGCCAATTCGCAGAACCGCTGGCCCTCGCTCGCCTTCGATGTCGGCGCGGTCAACGACATTGCCTCGCCGATGTTCTCGGCCGGCTTTTACTACAAGACCTTCATGTGGCCGAAGTCGGCCTGGTTGAACTTCTATGAGCCGAAGATCCGCGCGACGGCCGGCCTTGGCGTTTCTCCCGACCGGCCGGATCCCGACCATTATGCGGCGCGCTACGCGCATTGCGACGTGCTGGTGCTGGGCGGCGGTGCGGCCGGCATCGCCGCAGCGCTTGCCGCAGCCGAAACCGGCGTGCGGGTGATCCTCGCCGACGAGCAGGCCGAATTCGGCGGCAGCCTGCGCTTCGAGAGCGGCGCCAGGATCGATGGCGAGGACGGCTTTGCCTGGGCACAAGCCGCGATCGCCAAACTCAAGGCGATGGACAATGTCCGAGTGCTGTCGCGCACGACAGCTTTCGGGTACTACGCGCAGAACTTCGTCGGCCTGGTCGAGCGGGTCAGCGACCATCTCAAGAGCCCCGGCCGGGAGCTGGCGCGCGAGCGCCTGTGGCAGGTTCGCGCCAAGCGGGTCGTGCTCGCGACCGGCGCCATCGAGCGGCACATGGTGTTCGCCAACAACGACCGGCCGGGCGTCATGCTGGCATCGGCGGCGCGCACCTACCTCAACCACTATGGCGTGGCGGTCGGCAGGAATGTCGGCGTCTATACGGCAAACGACTCGGCCTACGCGGCCGCGATCGACCTGAGGAAGGCCGGCGTCAATGTCGCTGCCATCGTCGACCTGCGCGACAACCCGTCGGGGGCGGTGATCGACGAAGCGAGGAGCCTCGGCATCGAGATCAATTTCGGTCGCGCTGTGGTTAGCGCCGGCGGCAAGCTGCGCGTATCGTCGATGACGGTGCAGCCGAAGAACGGCGGCGGCGAGCGCAGGATCGCGGTCGACGCCATCCTGATGTCCGCCGGCTGGACGCCGTCGGTGCATCTGTTCTCGCAGTCGCGCGGCAAGGTCGCCTTCAACGAGGAGGCGCGACGCTTCGTGCCGGGGACCTATGCGCAGGACTGCGTCTCGGTCGGCGCCTGCAACGGCACGGACGGTCTGGAGGCAACGGTCGACGAGGCCTATGCGGCAGGCGCCCAGGCGGCAAGGGACGCCGGCGGCAAGGATTCCAGCGGCAAGATGGGCAAGGGCGCCAAGCCGAAGGTCGATGCCAGTGAAAGCTGGTCACGCGGCATGCTTGGCGCTGCGCCCGGCGCCGGGCCGGGCACCACGGTCAAGGCCTTCGTCGATTTTCAGAACGATGTCACCGCCAAGGACATTCGCCAGGCGGTGCATGAAGGCATGCACTCGATTGAGCACGTCAAGCGCTTCACCACCAACGGCATGGCGACCGACCAGGGTAAGACGTCGAACATGCACGGCCTGGCGATCGCCGCCGAGACGCTCGGCAAGCCGATCCCGCAGGTTGGTCTCACCACATTCCGCGCGCCCTATACGCCGGTCACCTTCGGCTCGATCGTCGGCCATGCGCGTGGCGCGCTGTTCGACCCGACGCGCCGCACGGCGACGCATGGCTGGGCGGCCGCCCAAGGTGCCGTGTTCGAGGATGTCGGCCAGTGGAAGCGCGCCTGGTATTTCCCCAAGGCCGGCGAGGACATGCACGCCGCCGTCAACCGCGAATGCGTCACGGTGCGCAAAGCGGCCGGCCTGTTCGACGCCTCGACGCTCGGCAAGATCGAGGTGGTCGGGCCGGATGCGGCGAAGTTCATGGAACTGCTCTACACCAACCCGTGGGAGAAGCTGGAGCCCGGCCGCTGCCGCTACGGCATCATGCTGCGCGAGGACGGCTTCATCTATGATGACGGCGTCGTCGGCAGGCTGGCGCCGGACCGCTTCCATGTGACGACGACCACCGGCGGCGCGCCGCGTGTCATGCATCACATGGAGGACTATCTCCAGACCGAGTTCCCGCATCTCAATGTCTGGCTGACCTCGATCACCGAGCAATGGGCGGTGATCGCCGTGCAGGGGCCGAGCGCGCGGAAAATCATCGAACCTTTGGTCGAAGGCATCGACATGTCGGACGAGGCACTGCCGCATATGTCGGTGCGCGAAGGCAAGATCTGCGGCGTGCCGACGCGGCTGTTCCGCATGTCTTTCACCGGCGAGCGCGGCTTCGAGGTCAACGTGCCGGCCGACTACGGCGAAGCGGTGTGGGAAGCGCTGTGGGCCGAAGGCCGGAAGTATGGCGCGACCGCTTACGGCACCGAAACAATGCACGTGCTGCGCGCCGAAAAGGGCTACATCATCGTCGGCCAGGATACGGACGGCACGGTGACGCCGAACGATGCCGGTCTCGACTGGGCGGTCGGCAAGAAGAAGACCGACTTCGTCGGCATCCGCGGTATGATGCGCGCGGATCTCGTCGCCAAGGGCCGCAAGCAACTGGTCGGCCTGAAGGCCAAGGATCCGAAGGTCGTGTTGGAAGAAGGCGCGCAGATCGTCGAGGATCCGAAACAGGCGATCCCGATGAAGATGATCGGCCACGTCACCTCCAGCTACTGGTCGGAGAACTGCGGGCGCTCGATCGCGCTGGCGCTGGTCGCCGGCGGCCGTGATCGCATGGGCCAGACGCTCTATGTGCCGATGCCGAACGGCACGATCGAGGTGGAGGTCACCGGCATGGTGTTCGTCGACGAAAAGGGGGAGCGCCTCAATGGCTAAGGCTGCCGCCAAGACAAAAGCCGCCGACGCTTCAGCTGCCGTCGAACGGCGTCCGGCACTTGCTGGCCGCGCGGTGTCGGCGCCGGGCGTCAAGGTCGAGATCCTGCCGCCGGCCGAACGCATCTCGCTGCGCGCGCCCGAAGCTTCCGTCGCCGCTCTCTCCAAGGCGCTCGGCGTGACGCTGCCGGCGAAGCCGAAGAGCTCGGCGGCGAAAGGCGGGCGCACCGCCTTGTGGCTCGGGCCGGACGAATGGCTGGTCATCGACGATGCCGGCAACGATCCGCTGGCCGACTGCGCCACGGTCTCGGCGCTGCACTCCGCGGTCGGCATCTCGCATCGCAATGTGGCGATCTCGGTTGCCGGCCCGGCGGCCGCGGTGACGGTCAGTTCCGGTTGCCCACAGGACCTGTCGCTGGAGGCCTTCCCGGTCGGGGCAGCATCGCGCACCATTCTCGGCAAGTCCGAGATCGTGCTGCTGCGTACCGCTGAAGACACGTTCCGGGTGGAATGCTGGCGTTCCTTCTCGGACTATGTATTTACTTTGCTGTCGGAAGCGGCGAGCGACGCGGCGAACTGATCCTGCGCCAACCGGTCCGAAAGGGCCGGCCTCGGGGAACCTTCACCGGTCCGGGCCGTTTCTGCGGCTTGCGAGGAGACTGCCGATGCCGTCCAAATCCGCGCCGAAGACGCCCAAGAAGACAGAGGCGGTCCGTTCGCTGGAGCGGGATCGCGAGATCGAGGAAGAAGAGCTCGAGGAAGGCCTCGAGGACACCTTCCCGGCCAGCGATCCGGTGTCGATTACCAGCACCACCATCCCCGGCGGGCCGGCAAAGCCTGGCAGGGCCAAGACCTTGCCTGGAATGAAGTCGCGCAAGAAGTAGAGCCGCCGCCGCAGTCAAATTGGGCTTCAGGCGAAACGAACAACGGGCGGCCAAGCGCCGCCGGTTTTCGTTCGCGATTTGGCCTGATTAGAGGCCGGGTACGAACCAAGGGTTCACGTCGATACCGAGCCGCGGGCCCCTGGTCGTCTGGATATTGGCGGCATCGGGCTTTTCCACCGAGCCGGTCGCGGCGCAGTCGAGCGCCTGATTGGTGTGAGTCTGGGTGCAGGCCGCAGGGGCGTGCTTGGCCGGCTGGCTCCCGCCAGCGAAAGCGGCGCCCGAGAAAGCCAGCAAGGCAGCGAGCGCGAGGATTGTCTTTTTCATCTTTCCGTCTCCGATCGTACATGTACGTCACAGCGTACAGATACGGTTAATGGAGGCTGAATTCAAGAGGGAATTTGTACGCGTACGACAAATTAGCTTGAACCGAGTAACCGGCGTCGCGAATCAAGCGACCGGCGTTGTGTCAAACCGGCGAAGCCGGTCAGCAGTTGACCGGTGTTTCGGTGAGCGGGGATATGTCCTGCGCCGACAACGAGGCCAGCATGAAGTCGCACATCCGCTTCACATAGGCCTGGGGGTCGCCGAACGGATAGAAGGGAAAGGTGATCAGCAGCGAGATCGTGCCGTGGCCGACGGTCCACAGCATGGTGGCTATGGCGCGCGGGTCGCCTTTGAGCTTGCCGGCTGCGACGCAGGCCTCGACCCTTTTGATCAGCACCTTCATCGCCGGGTTGCTCTCTTCCATGTCCTCGTAGCTGCGGCCCTCCGGCAGCCGGGTCTTCTCTGTCATGAAGACGGTGCGGTATTCATTGGGATTGCCGAGCCCGAAGGCGGCATACTCGGTCATAACAGCCCTCAGCGCCTCAACGGGATTGTCAGCCGGGTGCTCCTCGATGCGGCGGGCAAGCGTTTCGAACGCGTCCTCGGCGAGCGCGAACAGGATGTCCTGCTTGTCGGCAAAATAGGAATAGACCGACATCGGCGCGTAGCCGACCCGCTTAGCAAGCTTGCGGATGGTAAGCCCTTCGTAACCCTCTTCCTGGACGAGCTTGTGAGCTGCGTCGACCAGTTCGGAACGAAGCTCGGCTTTCTGTTTCTCGCGGCGTTTCTGAACGCTCAGCGGCAATTTCCGCCTGCCTTTATGGTTGGTTGCCTGACAAAATTATATACGCTGTACGGAAACGGACAAGGGAGCGGCCTGGTTCCCCAAGATACGCCCTAACGCTTTGAACAGGAAAGCCGCTACCCACTTTTTCCGAACTAGATCGCGCTAATGCCGCCGTCCAGCGCCAGCGCATGGCCGCTCGCCCTCAGTGGCGAAGGCTTTGGCCGCGCCGCTGCCGAGGCCGCCTGTCGCACCGGCTAAAACACCGTCGCTCCATCGAAACGGCCCGTGGCTTGGCTCCCTCAACTTTTCTTGTCAATCAGTTCCACCGCCAGCGCGGCGAGCAGCTTCACCGCCTCGCCATAGGTCCTGGCCTTTTCCGGGTTGGAGGCATTGCCGTCCAGCGCGCGGCGGTAGACACCCTGGCAGATCGCCGCCAGGCGGAAGAAGGAGAAGGCGAGGAAGAAGGTCCAGTTGCCGATGCCGTCGATGCCGCGCCGGCGGCAATAGGCGGCGACATAGGCCTCCTCGGACGGCAGGCCGATCGAGGCGCGGTCGATGCCGTCTAGGCCGCGAAAGCCCGACCCATGCGGCAGCCGCCATTGCATGCATTGATAGGCGAGGTCGGCAAAGGGATGGCCAAGCGTCGACAGTTCCCAGTCGAGCACGGCGATGACCTTCGGCTCGTCCTTGGCGAAAATCATATTGTCCAATCGGTAGTCGCCATGCACCAGCGAGACCCGGCCGTCATCGGCCGGCATATGCGTCTCTAGCCAGGTCATCAGCCGATCCATAGCGGCTATGCTTTCGGTTTCGGAGGCGCGGTACTGACTTGTCCAGCGCGCGAACTGGCGCTGGAAATAGCTGCCGGGCTTGCCGAAATCGCCTAAGCCCACAGCCTCGACATCGACTTGGTGCAGGGCGGCGAGGGTCGCATTCATGGCGTCGTAGATCGCGGCACGCTCGTCATTGCCGGATGTATCCGGCAGCGACGGATCCCAGAAGATGCGCCCGTCGAGGAACTCCATGACGTAGAACATGCGGCCGATCGGCGTCATCTCACCTGAAAGATGGAGCATGCGCGGCACCGGCACGGAGGTCGTGCTCAGCGCCTGCATGACCCGGAATTCGCGGTCGACCTGATGTGCCGATTTCAGCAACTGCCCCGGCGGCTTGGCGCGCAGCACGTAGCGGCCGCTGGCGGCGGTCAGCAGATAGGTCGGGTTCGACTGTCCGGACTTGAATTTTTCGGCCGCGCAAAGCTTGGAAAAACCAGGCACATGCGCTTCGAGATAAGGCGCAAGCGCTGCTTGGTCGAGCGCGTTGGCGTCGCCGCTCATGCGGTCTCGGGCTGGCGCTCGATCAGCGTCAGGGTCAGCCAGCGCGCGGTGAGCGCCGGCTTCTTCGATCCTTCGATCTCGATGGTGACGTCGTGCGCCGTCTGCACCCATCCCGAAGGCCGCACCTTGACGTCGGCCAGCACGAAATGGGTGCGGATGCGCGAGCCGGTCTTCACCGGCGCCAGGAAGCGCAGCGTGTCGAAGCCGTGATTGACGCCCATCTTGGTGTTTTCGATCGGCGGCATGGTCTCGAAGGTCATGGCCGACAGCAGCGACAGCGACAGGAAGCCGTGCGCGATGGTGCCGCCGAACGGCGTCTCGCGCGCGGCCCGTTCCGGATCGCAATGGATGAACTGGTGATCGTCGGTGGCGTCGGCGAACTGATCGATCATGCGCTGCGTCACCGTGCGCCAGGGCGACACGCCGACTTCCTTGCCGACGCTGGCCAGAAGCGTATCGAGACTGATCGGTTCCACGCTGATGTCCTCCGCACCCCGCCCGGATCGCGATTGCTTGAACCGGGCGTCCTACTCCTTGAACAATGTCATCCCGTGCTGCACCGACTGGCCGCCGTCGATCGGCAGGATGGCGCCGGTGACATAGCTTCCGGCACGGCTGCACAAATAGAGCGTTGCGCCGGCAATGTCATCCGCCACGCCGATGCGGCCGAGCGGAACATGGCTACCGACACGTTTCGCCTGCTCCTCCGTGGCGGTGGCAAAGGCCGTCATCCGGCTCTGGAAGGGACCGGGCGCAAAGGCGTTGATGGTGATGCGGCGGGCGGCGAATTCGATCGCCAGCGTGCGCGTCAGGTGATGCACCGCAGCCTTGGAGGCGGTGTAGGAATAGGCATCGTCGGCCAGCGGCTGCGTGCCCATCACCGAGCCCAGATTGATCACGCGGGCCGGGTCATCGTCGCTTGCTGCGGCATCGAGCAGCGGCAAAAGCTCGCGCGTCAGATGGAAGACGGCGGTGACGTTGACGCCCAACACCTTGGCCCAGGCGTGGTAGGGAAACTCTGCGAGCGGCGCGCCCCAGGAAATGCCGGCATTGTTGACCAGGATGTGCAGCCGGTCCGTTCGGACCTTCACCTCGGCAACCAGCGCGGCGATGCCCGCTTCGCTGGACACGTCGCCGGCAAATCCCTCGGCCCGACCGGAGCCGCCCTGCGCGTTGATTTCGTCGGCGACCCGCACACAGTCCTCGCCCTTGCGCGAGGCGATCATCACGGAGGCGCCGGCCTGCACCAGTCCGGTCGCGACCATGCGGCCGATGCCTGTTGCGGCACCGGTCACAAGCGCGGTCTTGCCGACCACCGAGAACAGCTTGTCGAGATAGCTCATCATAATTCCTCCCGCGCGCCTCGTCCCGGCCGGAACCGAAGGACTCGCGTTGACAAGGCTAGCCGAAGTACGGTCATCCTTGCCACGGATAAAGGAGCGAAAGGGTCGGAACCGATGGCGGACATGAACCTCGGCATGACCGAGCGGCTGAAGCCGATCCATCAGCGCGTGGCCGCGATGGTGCGCGACGAGATCGCGCCGCTCGGCGAGGAGTTTCTCGCCGAGGTCGGCAGAAACGGTGACCGCTGGACTTACACGGCCAGGCAGACCGAAATCCTCGAAGGGCTGAAGAAGACGGCGCGGGAGCGCGGGCTGTGGAACTTCTGGCTGACCGATTCCAAGCGCGGCTACGGCCTGTCGACGGTCGAATATGCCTATCTGGCGGAGGAGATGGGCAAGGCGCATCTCGGCGCCGAGGCCTTCAACTGCTCGGCGCCCGATACCGGCAATATGGAAGTGCTGGAGCGCTACGGCTCAAAAGAGCACAAGCGGCAGTGGCTGGAGCCGCTGCTCGAAGGGAAGATCCGCTCGGCCTATCTGATGACCGAGCCGGACGTCGCCTCATCCGATGCCACCAATATTTCGATGCGCTGCGAGCGGCAGGGCGACGACTATGTGCTTAACGGCGAGAAATGGTGGGCGTCCGGGGCCGGCGACCCGCGCTGCGCCATCTATATCGTCATGGTGAGGACCGGCTCGGACGAGGAGCCGCAGCATCGCCGGCATTCGATGATCCTGGTGCCGGCGGAGAGCGAGGGGATCACCAAGCTCCGTCCAATGCAGGTCTATGGCGACGACGACGCGCCGCATGGCCATTTGCATCTAAGGTTCGAGGATGTGCGGGTGCCGGCGGCGAACCTGATCCTCGGCGAGGGCAGGGGCTTCGAGATCGCGCAAGGACGGCTTGGGCCAGGCCGCATCCATCATTGCATGCGCGCGATCGGCCAGGCCGAGATGGCGCTGGAGATGCTGTGCCAGCGTTCGGTGCGGCGCGAGGCGTTCGGCCAATCGCTGGCAAAGCTCGGCGCCAATTTCGACATCGTCGCCGAATGCCGCATGGAGATAGAGATGGCGAGGCTCTTGTGCCTCAAGGCGGCTTGGATGATCGACCAGGGCGATGCACGCGCTGCGGCCCCTTGGATCAGCCAGATCAAGGTGGTAGCGCCGAGCGTCGCGCTCAAGGTCACCGACGAGGCGGTGCAGATGTTCGGCGCGCAAGGCATCAGCCAGGACACACCGCTCGCCCGCTCGTGGACGCATCTGAGAACTCTGCGATTGGCCGACGGGCCGGACGCCGTGCACCGGCGGCAGGTGGCGCGCGCCGAGCTCAGGAAATACACCCAGGAGAAGATCTGACCGCCATGACGCTTCCATCGGAAATGCGAGGCTTGCTGCTTGTCGGCGACGGCTACAGCAAAACGCCTTCGGCCAGCGTGCTGGAGGCGATGGAGCCTTATTTGAAGGCCGGCAGCATCGCCGTGCCGGCGCCTGGTCCGACACAAGCGCTGATCAAGGTCAGTCTCGCCTCAATCAACCCGTCCGATATCGCCTTCATCACAGGGCAATACGGCCAGCCCCGTGTGCAGGGCCGGCCGGCCGGATTTGAGGGCGTAGGCGTTGTCGTCGCGACTGGTGAGGACGCCTACGCAAAAAGCCTTGCGGGTAAGCGCGTCGCCTTCGCCACCGGCGTATCGAACTGGGGTGCTTGGGCAGAATACGCGGTCGCCGAGGCAGCTTCCTGCATTCCACTGCTCGACACGGTGCGCGACGAGGACGCCGCGGCGATGATCGTCAATCCGCTGACCGCCTTAGCCATGTTCGACATCGTCAGAGAGGAGGGTGAGAAGGCCTTCATCATGACTGCCGGCGCCAGCCAGCTCTGCAAGCTGATCATCGGACTGGCGAAAGAGGAGGGTTTTCGGCCGATCGTCACCGTGCGCCGCGACGAGCAGATCCCGCTGCTGAAAGAGCTGGGCGCCGCCCATGCGCTCAACGAGAAGGCGGCGGATTTCGAGGCCGCGCTGCGCGAGGTGATGAAGGCGGAGCAGCCCCGCATCTTCCTGGACGCAGTCACCGGACCGCTTGCCTCGGTCATCTTCAACGTCATGCCGAAGCGCTCGCGCTGGATCGTCTATGGGAGGCTCGACGCCGAGGCGACTGTCATCCGCGAGCCCGGCCAACTGATCTTCCAGCACAAGCGCATCGAAGGCTTCTGGCTGGCCGAATGGATGCGGCAGTTCCGCGACCGGCTCGGCCCGGCGGTGCTGGAGGCACAAAAGAGATTTTCCGACGGGCGCTGGTCGACGGATGTGACAGCGGTGATGCCGCTGGACGAGGCCATGGCCAGTCTGTCGGACGAGCTGGCCAAGCCGAACGGCAAGGTGTTTGTTAAGCCCTGATCAAAATAACTCGAGGTCGCGTCTATGAGGTTACGGTGGTTTGTCGGATTCCTCCTGGTGTCCATGGCAGGTACATTTAGTGCCGAGGCCGCCGACAAGTTCCCGCCCATTTGGCGCAAGTCGATGACCAATGATCCCGGTACGAACTATTTTCTCAATAAATATTCGGCCTCTTTGAATGATGCAGCATCGACCGCAATTAGAAATATCATGTTGGCGCGCGTCGTCGGCTCTGAATGCCAGTCATCGCGGCTCAGCAAGGCCAAGGTCAGGGCCTATCGCGATAGCATGCTCGGCTCGCTTTCGTCGGATGCATTGAAAGCGGCTGCATTCGCAGCCGGCAGCGAATTGCGCAACTTCGACTATGAAACGCTCGCGCATCTTTGTGCCGGCATCGATTATCAGTTTGGGCCGAAAGGAGTGCTCATAGCGGGTGCCGTTTCGTCAGGCAAAGGCGAGCCACGATATTCCTACGATCAGCGCAATCCATACATTCAGCTGCCCGATTTCACCGGCAAGTAGCTGAGCTGCCTGGCTGGTACCTGTCCACTATTCCGCCGGCTCGACATTGGCATAGGCGGCTTGCTCGAGTTCGCGCTTCACGCGGGCTTCTTCATGCGCCTTGGGCGTGACGAAGCGGCCAAGCAAGAGATAGGCGACAGGGGTCAGGAACAGCGTGGAGACGGTCGCCAGGCCAAGGCCGCCGACGATCACCCAACCGAGCGCCACGCGCGCTTCGGCGCCTGCGCCCGAAGCCAGCACCAGCGGCACGCCGCCGAGCACGGTGCAGATCATCGTCATCATCACCGGGCGAAGGCGAATGGTGGCGGCCTCTTCGATCGCCTCGCGCACGCCAAGCCCGCGGTCGCGCAGCTGGTTGGCGAACTCGACGATCAGGATGCCGTTCTTGGCCATGACCCCGACCAGGAGGACCAGGCCGATCTGGCTGTAGGCATTGAGGCTGGTGCCCGACAAAAGCAGCGCGAAGATGGCGCAGGCGAGCCCGAGCGGCACTGTCGCCATGATGATGACGGCGCTGACGAAGCTCTCGAACTGGGCCGCCAGCACCAGAAGGATGATGACCAGCGCGAAACCGAAGATGGTCGCCATGGCGCTGTTGCTCTCGCCGAGCGTCGCCGCCTCGGCCAGCGGCACGATCCGCGCGTCCGACGGCAGCAGCGGTGTTGCGATTTCCTCGGCGCGCGTCAGCGCATCGCCGAGCGCGAAGCTGCCGCCCAGATTGGCGGTGATCGCCACCGACGGCTGCTGCTGCTCGCGAGTGAGGGACGGCGGCACGGCGCGCTCGGTCAGCGTGGCGATGGTCGACATCGGCACGAAGCGGCCGTCCGACGTTTTCAGAAAAATGTTTTCCAGATCGGTCGGATCGTTGATTGGATTGGTGGTCGAGACCAACTTCACGCCATAGCTGCGGTCGGCGATGTAGACGTCGACGACATCGTTGCCGTCGAGCATCGCCTGCAGCGTGTCCGCAAGCCCGGTGATGTCGATGCCGAGGTCGGAGGCGCGCTCGCGGTCGATGGCAACGGCAAGCTGCGGCTGCGTAAGGTCGACGGAGAGTCGCGGTGCTTGGAAGCGTGGATCCTGCCGCATCTCCTCGACGATCTGCACCGCCGCCGCGCTTAGCGCCTTGCGGTCGTTGCCGACCAGGGCGAATTGCAGGCCGCTGCCGGCGCCGCGGATGCGAAGGCTGTTGGGCTGAACCGGGAAAACGCGGACGCTTGGCACCTGCTTCGTCAGGCGGCTGATCTCAGCCATGATCTCCTGCTGGCTGCGCGTCCGCTCGGCCCACGGCGCCAGCGTCATCACCATGAAGCCGCTATTGTAGGCGCCGTTGTTGCCGGCATTCGCGAAGGTGCTGCGGATCTCGCCGGAATCGCGCAAAGGCTGGATCAGCCGCTCGATCTTGCGCATCTGCTCGGTCGTGTAGTCGAGGCTGACTCCTTGCGGCGCGTTGATGCGCAGCAAAACGACGGCGCGGTCTTCGGTCGGCGTCAGCTCCTGACGTATCGTGCCGAACAAAGTGAAGGCGGTGCCAGCGAAGAGCATAGCGACGAGCACTACGATCCAGGGGGCGCCGAGGCAGGCATGCAGGCAGCGCTTGTAGAGCCGATGCAATGCGCCGCCGATGCGAGCGCCCACGCCGCTGCCGCCTTCGTGGTGAAGAGAGGCGCTGGTCAGCATGCGCGAGGCGAGCATCGGGCAGAGCGTCAGCGCCACGACGCAGGAGAGCAGTACCGACATCGCCAGCACGAAGCCGAACTCGCGAAAGAGCCCGCCGGTCTGTCCCGGCAGGAAGGAGATCGGCACGAAGACGGCGACCAGGGTCAGCGTCGTGGCAATGACGGCGAAGAAGACTTCCTGGGTGCCGAGCACGGCGGCCGCGCGCGGCCCCATGCCCTCGTTGCGGCGGCGCACGATATTTTCGAGCACCACGATGGCGTCGTCGACGACGAGGCCCGTCGCCAGAACCAGCGCCAGCAGCGTCAGGATGTTGATGGAAAAGCCGGCGAGATAGATCGCGGCGATGGTGCCGATCATGGCGACCGGCATCGACAGGCCCGGGATCAGCGTCGCGCGCCAGTCGAGCAGGAAGGCGTAGATGACGATCAGCACGATCGAGACGGAAAGCGCGAGCGCGATCTCAACCTCGTGCACCGCGCCGTTGACGAAGACGGCATCGTCGCTTGTGACCTTGATCGACATGCCTTGCGGAAGATTTGCCTGGAGTTTCTCGACGGCAGCCCTGACGCCGGTCGATATATCGAGCGTGTTCGATTCCGCCTGGCGGATGATGCCGAGGCCGATGCCGGTTTTGCCGTCGGAGCGCAATGAGGTCTGGCCGATGTCGGGGCCGAGCGTCACGGTGGCGACGTCGCGGATGCGCGTCGCGCCGCCGATGACGATGCTCTCGAATTCCTCCGGCGTGGTCACGTCGGCCGTCGTGCGCACGACGAGGTCCTGGTTGGTGGTGGTGATCGAGCCGGCCGGGGAATCGAAGGCGACGGAGGCGAGCGCCTTGCGCAAATCCGCCACGGTGAAGCCATGGCTTGCCAGCTTGTTCTGGTCGACGTCGATGCGGAAGATCTTGTCGCGGTCGCCGGATACCTGAACGTCGGCGACCCCTGGGACGGCGGCGAGCTCGTCCTCGATGCGGTCCTGGACCAGCACCGTCATGTCCTGCACCGACATGGTGTCGGACGTGACCGCCAGCCGCATCACCGGGTCGGAATTGGCGTCGGCCTTGACGATGCGCGGCGCATCGGCGGTCTCGGGCAGTTGGTTGGTGATGCGGCTGACGGAATCGCGGACATCGGAGGCGGCGACATTGAGATCGACGCCGTCGTTGAACTCGATGGTGACGCGGCTCTGGCCGAAAGATGAAGTCGACGAGATCGACTTGACGCCCGAGACGCGCGCGACGGCGCCTTCGATCGGGTCGGTCAACTCGCGGTCGACGGTTTCGGCGGCCGCGCCCTCGAAGGTGGTGTTGACGGTGATGACCGGGCGGTCGACATCCGGCAGTTCGCGGATTTCGACGCCCCAGAAGGCTGCGAGGCCGGCGACCGCGATCAGCGTATTGAGCACGAAGGCCATGACCGGCCTGCGGATAAAGAGCGCGGTCAGGCCCGATCCCGCGGTCTGGTCGCCGGCGGCGCTCATGAGCCTTCGGCCGCGGTGGCGCGGTCCTCGCCGGCGATCCGGACGTCGCCGCCTTCGCTGACACTCTCCGTGCCTTCGGTCACGACCATATCGCCGCTCTCGACGGGAGCATCGATCAGCACCGTCTCGGTGTTGCGCTGGATGATGCGCACCGGCACGCGCTTTGCCTTGCCGTTTTCGACGGTCCAGATATAGGCGCCGTCGGTGCCCCACTGGATGGCCAGTGGGCTGACGGCCGGATAGGTGTCGCCGGGGAATTTCATGGCGATCTGGAACGACATGCCGGCGCGCAGCGAATCCGCCGGGTTGGCGATCGTCGCCTTGACGAGCAGCGTGCGGCTGTTCTCGTCGATATGGTTGTCGATGGCCGAAACCGTGCCGGAATAGACCTGGTTGGGGTTGGCCAGCGGCGTGGCCGACAATCGCTGTCCGACCTTTACAGCCGCGGCAAAACGCTCCGGCACCCAGAAATCGACCAATATGCTCGAGCGGTCGTCAAGCGTGGCGATCGCCGACTGGCTGGTGACATAGTTGCCGGCGGCGATCGGCAGGATGCCGACAGTGCCTTCGATAGGCGCGACGACCGAGCGGCGCTCGAGCGCGAGCTCGGCGTCGCGCAGTGCCAGCTTGGCATTGGCGAGCGCCACCTCGGCATCCGCGACGGCAACTTGCGTGGCGGCATTGGAGGCTCGCAGCGACTTGACCCGATCGAGCTTCGCCTGGGCGTCGTCGAGCGCGACCTTGGCACGGTCGCGCGAAATCACTTCCGTCTCCGAATCGAGCCTGGCGATGACATCGCCTTTTTCGACATGGGTGCCGGACTGCACCGGCAGTTCGGTGAGGCGGCCGGAAGAGTATGGATTGACGGTGACTGTCGCATTGGCGCGGCCGGTCCCGATCGCCTGAAGCCTGTCGTTGATGGTGGCGGTGCCGGCAGGGGAGGCGACAATGGTCACGATCTGGCCGCCGCGGTTGCGACCGGACCGGGCCGAACCGGTCTCGATGCTTCCCGTGGCGGGGGGCGTCGCCGCAATCGCCCAGTCCATACCCCAGCGTGCCAATACCTCAGGCGCGCCGGGATAGAAGCGCGCCCAGGCGGCCGCAGCGGCAACCACGATCACAAACGCAAGAACAATCTGTTTCCAGCTCGACATTGACACTCCAGCGGCAGAATCGTCCGCCGGTTCCAAGTGGAAGCAGGCTGAGCGACGATACGGCGTGAGAGCGATACCGGCCACGCCACATCATAATATCAGCGTTTTATGGCAATTATCACGCAAACGTGCACATTAAATCTCGGTAACGTGAAGCGGGATCATCGCTTCGGTCGCATCTTTTGCCGCAATTTGGGGGGCGCCGGCCGCCATTCGGTTAAAGCAAAACCGAACGGAAGCCGTTGCACGCTACCTGGAACTGCCTAGCGCAGGCTCTCCAGGTCGCGGATGCGCTTGGCGCCGGCGGCTTCGAGTTGCCTTGTGACCGCGCCGATCAGCGTTTCGGCGACGACAAAGAGGGCGGCGGATGAATCCCAGGCCGAAGGCACGGCGGTACGCCCGGCGATCACATGGCGGGCGAAGCGGGCGATCGGCGAGAGCCACTGATCGGTGAAGAGCACGATTTGGACGCCGCGCTGGTGCGCCTTCTCGGCAAAGCGGAGCAGACTTTCCTGGTAGCGCCTGATGTCGAAGATAACCAGCACGTCGCGCTTGCCCATGTCGATCAGCCGGTCGCGCCAGATGCTCTCCTGGCCCGCGAGGTGGTAGACGTCTGGCTGGATGATGGCGAGATGGGCTGCCATGTAGCGCGCCAGCGGATCGGTGAAGCGGCCGCCGATCAGAAAGGTCTTGCCGCGGCGCTCGGCAAGCCGTGCGGCAATGTCGGCCAACTGCTTGTCGGTAAGGTGCCGGAACGTCTCGCGCATGTTGTCGAGCGTCGCCTCCAGCATCGGCGAAACGGCGCCGCCATTGGCGGGCGACGCCGAGTTGAGCGTGCGAGAGGCCGGCGACTGCAATTGCGCGGCCAGTTCATCCTGCAGCGCCGACTGGAATTCGGGATAGTTCTGGAAACCCAACCTGGCGACGAAACGCAGAATCGTCGGTGAGGAGACTCCCGCCGCGGTCGAGAATTCGGCCACGGTCTTCAGCCCGGTCAGCGGATAGTTGGCAATCAGCGTCTGCGCGGCGCGGCGCTCGCCTGCCGGCATGGTGCCGATGCGGTCCGAAATCAGTTCGGCAATACTGGAGATCATCGTTTTCCCCACCCTTTGACCCGGTCGCCGCCGTTTTCGGAATTCCGCGTTTGACAAAGCCGCGTAAACTGTATGAAATCATTCACAGGGGCGCAATGAGGCAAATTACGTAACATAAGATACAGCGCTCCCGAGGGGACGGCAGTATGGAGAAAGCACGGCGCGCCAGCCTTGCACCGTCGGAGACCGTGAGGGTGACCAACCCCGGCGGCTCGAGCCCCTTCGTCCTCACCTGCGACCACGCCTCGAACTTCCTGCCCGCCGAATTCGGAACGCTCGGGCTGCCCGCCGAGGATCTCTCCCGGCATATCGCCTGGGATCCGGGCGCGCTGCCGGTCGCCAGCCGGATGGCCGACGCGCTCGACGCCACGCTGGTCGAAACCCGCATCTCGCGCCTGGTGATCGACTGCAACCGCCCGCTCGACGCGCCGGACCTCGTGCCGCCGGTCAGCGAGGCGACGGCCATTCCGGGCAATTCGAATCTCTCCGGCAAGCAACGCGCGGAGCGGATCGATCTCGCGTGGCGTCCGTTCCACGACACGATCGCCGAGATCATCGAGCAGCGGCTGGCGCTCGGCCAGGAAACGCGCCTGGTGTCGGTGCACTCCTTCACGCCGGTCTATAAGGGCAGGACCCGTCCCTGGCATATCGGCATCATCCATGACGACGATCGCCGGCTCGCCGCGCCGCTGATATCGGCGCTCAAGCGGCTCTCCGGCGTCACCGTTGGCGTCAACGAACCCTATTCGCCGGCCGACCGCGTCTATTTCACGCTGGAACGGCACGCGCGCTCGCGCGGCCTTGCCTGCGCGATGATCGAAATCCGCAACGACGAGATCTCCGGCGAGACCGGGCAGCGGAAATGGGCGGATCTGCTCACAGGCATATTCTCGAATCTGGAGCCCGAGGAGGCCAGGGGCTCCCGACAACGCGCAATGGGAAAGTCAGTACAGTCGGCCAGCTAAGAAACCACAGGGGACTTCCAACATGGCAGCAAATGACTACACCGAAGTCGACAAGGCTGAGGACATACAAGTCCTCCACAGCATGGGCTATGCCCAGGAACTGGAGCGGCGCCTCAGCCGCTTCTCGAATTTCGCGGTTTCCTTCTCCATCATCTGCATCCTGTCCGGCGGCATCAACTCGCTGGCGCAGGCGACCTCCGGCGCCGGCGGCATCGGCATCGGCATCGGCTGGCTGGTGGGCTGTTTCGTGTCGCTCACCTTCGCGGTCGCCATGTCGCAGATCAGCTCGGCCTATCCGACGGCCGGCGGCCTCTATCACTGGGGCTCGATCCTCGGCAATCGCGGCACCGGCTGGGTTACCGCCTGGCTCAACCTGCTTGGCCTGATCACCGTGCTCGGCGCCATCAATGTCGGCACCTGGACTTTCTTCGTCGGCGCTTTCGGGCCGGCGCTGGGCATTGAAAACAACTTGACCACCCAGACGATCTTCCTGGTCATCATCACCGGCGCGCAGGCGCTAATCAACCATCTGGGCATCAAGCTGACGGCAAAGCTCACCGACTTTTCGGGCTATCTGATCTTCTTCGGCTCGATCCTGATCGCGGTGGTCTGCCTGCTCTCGGCCGAGACCTGGGACTTCAGCCGCCTCTTCACCTTCCACAACTACTCAGGCGATGCCGGAGGCGGCGTGTGGCCGCAGGTCTCGAACGCCTGGGTCTTCGCGCTTGGCCTCCTGCTGCCGATCTATACGATCACCGGCTATGACGCCTCGGCGCACACGTCGGAGGAAACCATCAAGGCGGCTTCTTCCGTGCCGCGCGCGATGGTCATGTCGGTCATCTGGTCGGCGCTGTTCGGCTACCTGTTCCTGGCTGCCTTCGTGCTGATGATCCCGAACATGGACGAGGCCGCCAAGCAGGGCTGGAACGTGTTCTTCTGGGCCTTCGACCAGCGCGTCGGAACCGGACTGAAGGAGTTCGTCTATCTCGTCGTGTTCCTGGCACAGCTGCTGTGCGGCCTTGCCACCGTCACTTCGGCCTCGCGCATGATCTTCGCCTTCTCGCGAGACGGCGGCCTGCCGGGCTCGGCAGCGCTTTCCAAGGTCAGCCCGACCTATCGCACGCCCGTGGCGGCGATCTGGACAGCCTCGATCCTGTCGGTGCTGTTCGTGTGGGGCTCGTCGGTGGTCTCGGTCGCCGGCACCTCGGCCTACACGATTGTGGTGTCCTGCACCGTCATCTTCTTGTTCCTCTCCTTCACCGTGCCGATCGTGCTCGGCATGATGGCCTGGGGGACGCCGAAGTGGGACAAGATGGGGCCGTGGAACATGGGCCGCGGCATCTTCATGCTGTTCGGTCTGCTCTCGATCGTGTCGATGATCCTGATCTTCGTCATCGGCATCCAGCCGCCGAACGACTGGGCGCTCTACATCACCGTCGGCTTCTTCATCCTGACGGCGGTCGTCTGGTTCGCCTTCGAGCGCAACCGCTTCCAGGGGCCGCCGCTCGGCGACATTATCGCGGCGCGCCAGGCGGCGATCAAGGCGGCAGAGCAGGCGGTCGGCGAGACCGGCCACTGATATCGAACGTCATCGCCCTGGCCGGCGTCACGCCGGCCAGGGCTTCGTTTCTCCCTTTCAATCGACAAGTGTTGGAGTGCCAAAGGAATGGCCGGGAATTTCTCGTTCGATCAGTTGAAGAAAGCGGTCTCGAACGGCGAGGTCGACACGGTGCTGGCCTGCATCGTCGACATGCAGGGCCGGCTCGCGGGGAAGCGCTTCCTGGCCCAGTATTTCGTCGATTCCGCGCATGGCGAGACGCATGGCTGCAACTATCTGCTGGCCTGCGACATCGATATGGAGCCGGTGCCAGGCTACAAGGCGGCGAGCTGGTCGAAGGGTTATGGCGACTTTGTCATGAAACCCGACCTGTCGACGTTGCGGCGCGTCCCATGGCTGGAGAAGACGGCGCTGGTCATCTGCGACGTGCTCGATCATCACGACCATGAGGACCTTGCGCATTCGCCGCGCGCGATCCTGAAGAAGCAGGTCAAGCGCCTGAGCGAGCGCGGCTATATCGGCTACTTCGCCTCCGAGCTCGAATTCTACCTGTTCAGCGAAACCTATGAATCGGCGCGCAGGAAGCACTGGCAAGGGCTCGACAGCGCTTCGCCCTATATCGGCGACTACCAGATCGGCATCACCACCAAGGAAGAAGGCGTCATGCGCCGGCTCCGCAACGAGATGGAGGCAGCCGGTATCCCGATCGAAAATTCCAAGGGCGAGTGGGGTCCGGGCCAGGAAGAGATCAATGTGCGCTATGCCGAAGCACTCGAGATGGCGGATCGCCACGTCATCCTGAAGAACGGCGCCAAGGAGATCGCCGATTCCGAAGGCAAGGCCATCTCCTTCATGGCCAAGTACAATTACGGGCTCGCCGGCAATTCCAGCCACATCCATAATTCGCTGTGGAGCGCCGACGGCGGGACGCCGCTGTTCTTCGACAAAAACGCCGAATGGACGCTGTCGAGCCTCGGCCAGCAATGGGCGGCCGGCCAGCTCAAATACGCCAAGGAGTTCACCTGGTTCCTGGCGCCGTACATCAACTCCTACAAGCGCTTCCAGGCCGGCACCTTCGCACCGACCAAGATCATGTGGAGCGAGGACAACCGCACGGCGGGATTCCGGCTGTGCGGCGAGGGTACCAAAGGCATCCGCATGGAATGCCGCATCGGCGGCGCCGATCTCAACCCCTATCTCGCCTTCGCCGCGCTGATCGCGGCCGGTCTCGCCGGCATCGACGAGAAGCTGGAGCTGCAGAAGCCGTTTGTCGGCGACGCCTATCAGGCGTCGCAACTGCCGGAAATCCCGAAGACGCTGCGCGATGCCGCCGAGACGCTGGAAGGCTCCACGATGCTGAAGCAGGCCTTCGGCGAGGAGGTGATCGAGCACTATGTCCACACCGCCCGCTGGGAGCAGTTCGAATACGACCGCCGGATCACGGATTGGGAACTGCACCGGGGGTTTGAACGCTACTAAAGCTGTAGTCGACGTTGACTGAACCTAACTAAAGCTGTAGCCTTGGCTGGTTGAGTTCGGGAGCGTGAGAATGGGAAAGTATTCGCCTTTGCGTTCGTATCTTATGGCTCAAACCGGCGAGCGGGTTCCGATGTCGTTCAGCGACATCGAGAAGCTGCTTGGCGAAAAGCTGCCGGCGTCCAAGCAGTATCCGGCTTGGTGGAGCAATAACCCCAGCAACAATCCAATGACAAAGGAGTGGCTGGCCGCGGGGTTCCAGACTGAGTCCGTCAATATAGCGGGCGAAAATCTGGTCTTTCGGCGCGTTCAGCCAGGTTCCGGCACTTCAAAGGGGTTCGGCGAATCGGCTCAGGCCGAGATCGGCGGGACGCCGACACGGCACCCGATCTTCGGCTGCATGAAGGGAACGCTTACTATCCTCCCAGAGGTCGATCTGACGGAGCCTGTCGAGCAGGATTGGGGCAAGGTCTATGAAGACTGAGAACCTTCTGTTGGACACTTGCGCGGTCATCTGGATCTCGCAGGACGAACCGATAGCCGATGCGGCGACAACGGCTATCAGCAAGGCTCCTCAGTCCGGCACGCTGAACGTATCGGTCATGTCGGCATGGGAGATGGGCATGCTGGTGTCGAAGGGCAGGTTGCCGTCCACGAAGACGCCCGACCGTTGGTTCGACGAGTTCGTTGAGGCGGCGGCCGTCACAGTGGAAGGGGTGACGCCACGTATTCTCATAGCGGCCTCCTACCTTCCAGGTGTCGTTCACAGCGATCCAATGGATCGAATTCTGATAGCGACCGCGCGGGAGCGCGATTTGACTATCGTAACGCGTGACAGGGCCATTTTGGCCTATGCCGCGCAGGGTCATGTCAGAGCCATCGCCTGCTGAAAGAGTCAATTTG
The DNA here is from genome assembly GCF_002294955.1 of Mesorhizobium sp. WSM3864. Taxonomy (NCBI): domain Bacteria; kingdom Pseudomonadati; phylum Pseudomonadota; class Alphaproteobacteria; order Hyphomicrobiales; family Phyllobacteriaceae; genus Mesorhizobium; species Mesorhizobium sp. WSM3864. Next base: position 373,729 of record NZ_NSGD01000003.1, on the reverse strand, counting down.
GAGACGTCTTCTTGGATACCGTAAAACTCAAATCACCCATCGACGGCTCGATCTATGCCGAGCGGCCGGTCGCGACGGATCAGGCGATCAACGCGGCGGTAGAGCGCGCCAGGGCGGCGCAGGAGAAGTGGGCCGAGACACCGGTCGCGGAGCGCGGCAAGTACATGCTGGCGATGCTGGAAGCGCTGGTCGGCATCAGCGACGAGATCGTGCCCGAGATCGCCTGGCAGATGGGGCGGCCGGTGCGCTATGGCGGCGAGTTCGGCGGCGTCAAGGAACGCACCAGCTACATGGTCGAGATCGCGGAAGCCGCGCTGAAGCCGATCATGGCCTCCAATCCGAAGGACGGCTTTCGCCGCTATGTCAAGAAGGTGCCGCTCGGCGTCGTGCTGGTGATCGCGCCGTGGAACTATCCGTATCTCACCGCGGTCAACACGATCGTGCCGGCGCTGATGGCCGGAAGCGCGGTCATCCTCAAGCATGCGGCGCAGACGCTGCTGGTCGGCGAGCGCTTCCAGCAGGCGTTCGACAAGGCGGGCCTGCCGAAAGGCCTGTTCCAGAACCTGGTCATGAACCACGACCAGACCGAAAGGCTGCTCGGCTCGGGCAAGATCGATCATGTCAACTTCACCGGCTCGGTCGCCGGCGGCCGGGCCATCGAGAAAGCCGCGGCCGGCACCTTCATGACGCTCGGTCTCGAGCTCGGCGGCAAGGATCCGGCCTATGTCCTTCCCGACGCCAAAATGGACCATGCGGTCGCCAATCTGGTCGACGGCGCCTTCTACAATTCCGGCCAATGCTGCTGCGGCATCGAGCGCGTCTACGTGCACGAAAAGGTCTATGACGAGTTCGTCGAAGGTTTTGTCGCCGAGACCAGGAACTATGTCGTCGGCAATCCGCTGGAGCAGGCGACGACCATGGGTCCGATGGCGCAGGCACGCTTCGCCGACCTGATCCGCGAGCAAAAGGCAGAGGCGCTGCGCAAGGGCGCCAAGGCGCATATCGACATGAAGGTGGAGAACGACAGGCCGGGCTCGCCCTATCTGGCGCCGGAAGTGCTGACCGGTGTCGACCACCAGATGAGCGTCATGCGCGAGGAAAGCTTCGGCCCGATCGTCGGCATCATGAAGGTGCGCGACGACGAGGAAGCCATCGCACTGATGAACGACAGCCCCTATGGGCTGACGGCCTCGATCTGGACGCGCGACACCGAGCGCGCCGTGGCGATCGGCGACCGGGTCCAGACAGGCACCGTGTTCATGAACCGCTGCGACTATCTCGATCCGGCGCTGGTCTGGACCGGCGTCAAGGACACCGGCAAGGGCGCGGCGCTGTCTGCCATCGGCTACGACAATCTGACCCGGCCGAAATCCTACCACCTGCGCGAAGCGATCTGAATTCGAAAGACAATCCATGTCCAAGCTCACCTCCAAATGGAACTACCCCACCACCGTCCGCTTCGGCGCGGGGCGCATCAAGGAACTGCCGGACGCGCTGGCTGCGTCAGGCATCAAGCGCCCGCTTTTCGTCACCGACCCGGGCCTGGCGAAGCTGCCCGTCGTCGCTTCGACACTGAAGATCCTCGACGATGCCAAGGTGCCTTATGGCGTCTTTTCCGAGGTGAAGCCGAACCCGGTCGAGTCCAACCTGACCGCCGGCATCGCCGTGTTCAAGAAAGGCAAGCATGACGGGGTCGTCGCTTTCGGCGGCGGCTCGGCGCTCGACCTCGGCAAGCTGATCGCCTTCCAGGCCGGGCAGACGCGTCCGGTATGGGATTTCGAGGACATCGGCGACTGGTGGACGCGCGCCAACTCGGAGGCGATCGCGCCGATCATCGCGGTGCCGACCACGGCGGGCACCGGTTCCGAGGTCGGCCGCGCCGGCGTCATCACCAATGAAGAGACCCACACCAAGAAAGTCATTTTCCATCCGAAGCTTCTGCCGGCGATCGTGATTGCGGATCCGGAGCTGTCGGTCGGCATGCCGCCCTTCATCACGGCCGGCACCGGCATGGACGCGCTTGCCCACTGCCTCGAAGCCTATTGCGCGCCGGGCTATCATCCGATGGCCGACGGCATCGCCGTGGAAGGCATCCGGCTGGTGTTCGAAAACCTGCCCAAGGCCTTCGCCAACGGCAAGGATCTGGTCGCCCGCGCGAATATGATGAGCGCGGCCGCGATGGGCGCGGCCGCCTTCCAGAAGGGGCTGGGCGCCATCCACTCTCTGTCGCATCCGATCGGCGCGCTCTACGACACCCATCACGGCATGACCAATGCGGTGTTCATGCCCTATGTCCTCGCCTTCAACCGCGATGCGATCGAGCACCGCATCGCGCGGCTCGCGGCCTATTGCGGCATCAAGGGCGGCTTCGATGGCTTCGCAAAAGCCGTCATCAAATTGCGCAAGGAGCTCAAGGTGCCGCATGCGCTGCCCGGCCTGATCAAGGGCCTCGACATGGACAAGAACCGCAAGACACTGATCGCCGACATGGCGGTGGTCGATCCGACCGCCGGCGGCAATCCGGTCAAGCTCACCAAGAAAGGGGCGCTTGCTCTGCTCGAAAATGCCATCGCAGGGTCTGTGTAAACCAATTTGCAGCGGAAAGTTGATCTGGAAACGAGGGGAAAGGAAAGGGCAACGGGCGGAATGCAAGGACGAGAATAATTAGCCGGAAAAAGAATCGCGAAGCGATTGCTACAGCCGGTTAAAGAGAGTTTACTTTTTCGTGTTGCGGGGTGCCGCTTTCACAAAGCTTTCATCTGGCTGTCATACGAAAACGATACCGCATCGCAGGCGTCCAATGGCGTCAGTTCAACGGAGAGAACACATGTTCAAATTCACGGGGAAAGTGCTTTCCCTTTCGGCCGCGGCGCTGTTTGCGTCGACGGTGATTTCGTCCGCCGACGCGATGGACGATCTCGTCAAGGCGGCGAAAGCCGAGGGCCAGCTCACCACCATCGCGCTGCCGCACGACTGGTGCGGCTACGGCGACGTCATCGCCGGCTTCAAGGCGAAGTATCCGGAGATCACCGTCAACGAGCTCAACCCGGATGCAGGCTCCGGCGATGAGATCGAGGCGATCAAAGCGAACAAGGACAACAAGGGCCCGCAGGCACCTGACGTCATCGACGTTGGCCTGTCCTTCGGTCCGTCCGCCAAGAAGGACGGCCTGATCCAGCCTTATAAAGTCTCGACCTGGGATTCCATTCCGGACAGCGCCAAGGACGCTGACGGCTACTGGACAGGCGACTATTATGGCGTGCTCTCGTTCCAGGTGAACAAGGATCTGGTCAAGGAATCGCCGACCGACTGGGCCGACCTGCTGAAGCCTGAATTCGCCAACTCGGTTGCCCTTGCCGGCGATCCGCGCGCTTCGAACCAGGCTATCCAGGCCGTCTACGCCGCCGGCCTTGCCAGCGGCGCTGCCGCTGGCGAAGCCGCAGGCACTGCCGGGCTCGAGTTTTTCAAGAAGCTCAATGCCGCCGGCAACTTCGTGCCGGTCATCGGCAAAACCGCGACGCTCGCCCAGGGCCAGACGCCGATCCTCGTCACCTGGGACTACAACGCGCTCTCCGGTCGCGACACGCTGAAGGGCAATCCCCCCGTTGACGTCATTGTGCCGAAGACCGGCGTTGTCGCCGGCGTTTACGTGCAGGCGATCAGCGCTTACGCGCCGCATCCGAATGCGGCCAAGCTTTGGCTGGAATATCTCTACTCCGACGAAGGCCAGATCGGCTGGCTGAAGGGCTATTGCCACCCGATCCGCTTCAACGATCTCGCCAAGAACGGCAAGGTTCCGGCGGATATGCTGGCGAAGATGCCTCCGGCCGAGTCCTATGCGGCCGCGGTGTTTCCGACGCTCGATGAACAGGGCAAGGCGAAAGAAGCCATCACCAAGAACTGGGACGCCGTTGTCGGCGCCAATGTGAAGTAAGCATCAAGATGGTCCGGGCGGCCCGATGGCCGCCCGGACTCCTTCCCAAAAACGGTAGCCGGCGCATGACCGATTTCTCGGTTTCCAATCAGGCAATTGCGGGCAAGGCCGCACCCCCCGGCGAAGCGCGCGCAATGCGGCTGCCGACGCACTGGCTTGGCGTAACGCCGTTCTTCGTCTTCGCCGTCATGTTCCTGATCCTGCCCACGCTCTACTTGATGCTGGGCGCCTTCCAGAACGAGGCGGGCGAGTTCACGTTCGCCAACATCGTCGCGCTTTTTTCGGCCAACATCGTTGCCGCCTACTGGATTTCGATAAAGGTCAGCCTGGCGTCATCGCTGATCGGCGCCTTCGCCGGTCTTGCCATCGCCATCGCCATCGTGCGCGGGGGCCTGCCCAACTGGATACGGTCGGGGACGCTGACGTTTTCCGGTGTCGCGTCCAATTTCGCCGGAGTGCCACTGGCTTTCGCCTTCATCGCGACGCTAGGCCGGCTGGGCCTCGTCACCGTGCTGCTCAACACGCTGGTCGGGTTCAACATCTATGCGCATGGCTTCAACCTGCTGTCGTTCTGGGGTCTGACGATCACCTATGTCTATTTCCAGATTCCGCTGATGGTGGTCATCATCGTGCCGGCGATCGACGGGCTAAAAAGGGAATGGGGCGAAGCCGCCGCCACGCTCGGCGCCACCCAGGCGCAATACTGGCGCTTGGTCGTCATCCCGGTGCTTTGGCCGAGCTTCCTCGGCACCGTCATCCTGCTCTTCGCCAATGCCTTCGGGGCGATCGCCACCGCCTATGCGCTGACCGGCTCGTCGCTCAACATCGTGCCGATCCTGCTCTACGCCCAGATCCGCGGCGACGTGCTGCACAATGCCCATCTCGGTTACGCGATCGCCTTCGGCATGATCGTCATCACCGGGCTTGCCAACATCTTCTACATCTGGTTCCGGACGCGCTCGGAGAGGTGGCTGAAATGAAATCCGGCAGGTTCTGGGCCTGGGTCGTCTTTGTCCTCGGCACGGCGTATTTCTTCATCCCGCTGATCGCGACGATCGAGTTCTCGCTGCGCATGCGCCGCGGCGTCTATTCCCTGGACGCCTACAAGGTCGTGCTCGGCGACAGCCAGTTCCAGGCGACCTTCATGTTTTCGGTGGTCGTCGCCATCTTCACCATTCTCCTCGGCGTGCTGATCGTCGTGCCTACGGCCTACTGGATCCGCCTTCGCATGCCGCAGATCAGGCCGATCGTCGAGTTCATCACGCTGCTGCCGCTGGTGATCCCGGCCATCGTCATCGTCTTCGGCTATATCAGGATGTATGGGTCGAATTCGCCGCTGCCGTTCCTGGCAACCAATCCAGGCGCGAATGCTCTGCTGGTCATCGGCTATGCAACGCTTGCACTGCCATACATGTACCGCGCCGTCGACACCGGGCTTCGCACCATCGACGTGCGCACGTTGACGGAAGCAGCGCAGATCCTGGGCGCCGGCTGGGGCACGATCATCAGCCGCGTGATCCTGCCCAATGTGCTGATCGCGGTGCTTTCGGGCGCATTCCTGACCTTCGCCATCGTGATCGGCGAATTCACCATGGCCAGCCTGCTCAACCGGCCGGCATTCGGCCCGTATTTGCAGAATCTTGTGGCCAACCGCGCCTATGAGCCGGCGGCGCTGTCGATCATCGCGTTCGTCATAACCTGGGGCTGCATGTCGCTGATCCAGATCTTGTCCCGTTTCGCGCCGAAATCGGCGAACCGCCCCAATTGAGCGAAGTACCGACCGAAAGAAAAAGCCATGGCCGAGCCGTTCCTCTCCATCCAGCATGTGCGAAAGTCCTTCGGCGCCACAACCGTGGTCGAGGATTTCAACCTCGATGTCGCGCCGGGCGAATTCGTCTCCTTCCTCGGTCCGTCCGGCTGCGGCAAGACGACGGTGTTGCGCATGGTGGCCGGCTTCGAGGAGCCCTCGGCCGGCAAGATCGTGGTTAGCGGCAAGGACATCACCAGGCTGAAGCCCAACCAGCGCAATATCGGCATGGTGTTCCAGGCCTATGCGCTGTTTCCCAACCTCACTGTGGCGCAGAATATCGGGTTCGGACTGAAGGTGGCGGGCATGCCCAGGGCGGCCATCGATTCCCGTGTCGCGGAGATGCTCGACATCATCAGGCTGCCGCAGATGGCCGACCGCTATCCCTACCAGCTCTCCGGCGGCCAGCAGCAGCGCATCGCGCTGGCGCGCGCCATTGCGCCGAAGCCGAAGCTTTTGCTGCTCGACGAGCCGCTGTCGGCGCTGGACGCCAAAGTGCGCATTTCGCTGCGAGAGGAAATCCGCTCGATCCAGAAGAAGCTCGGCATAACCACCATCTTCGTGACGCATGACCAGGAAGAGGCGCTGTCGATCTCCGACCGCATCGCGGTCATGTATGGCGGCAAGGCCGAACAGGTCGGCACGCCGTTCGAGATCTACAACCGGCCGGCGACCAAGTTCGTTGCCAATTTCGTCGGCACGCTCAACGTGCTGGAAGGCAAGGTCACCGATGCCGCGTCCGGCAAGGTGCGGGTCAACACGCAGGAAGTCTCGCTGAAGGGCAAGCTCAACGGGTCGAAGTCCGGCGACACGCTGTCGCTGGCGCTGCGGCCCGAAGCGATTTCGCTCGGACGCCAGCCCGGCCACGACACCAGCCTTTCGGGCGAGATCGCCGAAGTGCATTTCCTCGGCTCGGTCATCCGGGTGCGCGTCGGCATCGGCGGCAACACGGTATCGCTCGACACCTTCAACAACTCGGCGACGCCGCCGCCTGTCGTCGGCGAGAAGGCGGACATCTCTTTCTCGTCGGGCGACATGCTGGTGCTGCACTAGGGTGAATAGTGAATAAGTGAATGGTAGTCGGCGAAGAGAGCACGTTACGTGCTCGAATTCTCTCTGATGATGCCCGTTCACCATTCACCATTCACCATTCGTTTTTTGCAGTGCCAAAGGCCTGGTTCCATCGCTACGATGAGTCATGGCGCTTTTCGAGCTCACCCTCATTCTGCTTCTGATCGCCGTCGGGCTGACGGCGTTGTCGCGATGGCTGGGGATACCTTATCCCTCCCTGCTGGCCTTGGCCGGAGTGGGGATCGCCTTTCTGCCAGGTGCGCCGACCATCGAGATCGATCCGGAACTGGCGCTTGCCCTGTTCATCGCGCCGGTGCTTCTCGATGCCGCCTATGATACGTCGCTGCGCGACCTGAAGCGCTACCGGCTGTCGCTGGTGCTGCTGGCGTTGGGCGCGGTTGTCTTCACCACCGTGGTCGTCGCCTTCGTCGGCTGGAAGATGGCCGGTCTGCCGATCGCGGCGGCGATCGCGCTCGGCGCCATCGTCGCGCCGCCGGACGCCGTGGCGGCGAGCGCCGTGCTTGGCCAGTTCAAGGTGCCGCACCGCCTCAACGCCATCCTGCAAGGGGAGAGCCTGCTCAACGACGCCACGGCGCTTCTGATCTACCGCATCGCCGTTTCGGCCGCGGTCGGCTCGGTCATGCTGAGCGATGCGGTGCCGGTGATCCTTCTGTCGACGGTCGGCAGCGTCGCCGCCGGCTATCTGTTCGGCCGCCTCTCGCTGCTGACGCTGACGCGCATCGAGGATGCGGCAAGCAGCACCGTGGTGCAGTTTGCCGGAACCTTTGCCGTCTGGATCATCGCCGACAGGATCGGCCTTTCCGCCATCATCACCATCGTCGTCTATGCCATCACCATCGCGCGCACCGCGCCGCGCCAGATGTCGGCCAGACGCCGCGTCAGCACCTACTCGGTCTGGGAGTCGGCAGTGTTCGTGCTCAATGTGCTGGCTTTCGTGCTGATGGGCCTGCAGGCCCGGTCGATCGTCGGCAGGCTCTCCGGCGATGGGCAGGGCGATGAATTTGTCTTCGCCGCAACGGTGCTGGCCGTTGTCGTCGTGGCACGCCTCGTCTGGGTGTTTGGCTACGTCGCGATCATACGGCGGTTCGCCCGCTTCGACAGCAAAGAGCAAAGGCGGGATGCGCCGACATTCGGGGGCGCCTTGCTTGTCGGCTGGTGCGGCATGCGTGGGCTGGTGAGCCTGGTGGTGGCCATTGCATTGCCGGCCAATTTCCCTGGCCGGGACCCGATCGTGCTTGCCGCCTTTGCGGTCGTGCTCGGCACGCTGGTGCTGCAAGGCATGAGCTTGAAGCCGCTGCTGCGCTGGCTCAATTTCGAAGAGGATACGACGATAGATCGCGAAGTGGCGCAGGCACGCGTTGCCATCATGGAAGCCGCGCTCGACGTCCTGAGCCGCAAGACGTCTGCCGCTGCGGACGTCGTGCGCGAGCAGTACGAGGCCCAACGAAAGATCGCCGAGAATCCTGAGGATGCGCAGGCGGCCACCGAATACGACCGGCTGCGCCTCTATGCCATCAAGCGGCAGCGCGATAGGCTCGAAGAATTGCGCCGCGACGGTACGATCGGCGACGAAGCCTATCACCGTCTGGAAGAAGAAATCGACTGGTCCGAGCTGGCAGCATCGCCGGCGGGGCGGTTCCAGTCGCTCACGACCTAGACGATGCCAGGGTCGGCGGTCATGACTGGACCATCCCGCACGTCGATGGCGTCCATTGCAACGCGATGGCCGAGGCGCTAGTGCCGTGGCCGGATATTCAGCCGGTTAATCGATGAAGCTGGTCAGCTACAACATCCAGTACGGCTACGGCAGCGACGGCCGCTACGATCTGGCGCGCGCCACGCGCCTCGTCGACGGCGCCGACATTGTCGCCCTGCAGGAAGTGGAGCGGCACTGGCAGCGCAGCAACGGCGACGACCAGCCGGAAATCCTATCCAAGCTGCTGCCCGACTATCACTGGGTGTACGGTCCGGCCTTCGACATGGACGCCAGCGAAAAGCGTGACGGGCGCATCGTCAACCGACGCAGGCAGTTCGGCACGATGCTTCTGTCGAAGCTGCCGATCGTCTGGTCGCGGCTGCATGCGCTGCCGCTGCGCCGCACGCTCAAGCCCCTCAACACGCGCAACGCCGCACTGGAGTGCATGATCCGGACGCCGGCGGGATCGGTGCGGGTTTTCTCGCTGCATCTTGCCCATATCGCGGCCGAAGAGCGGCTGGAGCAGATCGACTATCTGCTCGCCGAACAGCGCCGCGCGCCGTCCGATGGCGGTCCCTGGAGCGGCGCCGATGACGAGCCGCAGCGCAACTGGGCGAATGGCGAGCCGGAGCCGGAAAACCCGCTGGCGGCGATCTGGCTCGGCGATTTCAACATGGAGCCGGGAAGTGCGGAATACCGGCGCATCGTCGGCAGCACGCCCTATCATCGCGGCGCCGTCTATATCGACGGGTTCGTCGATGCCGCAGCCGTCGCCGCCAAGCCGGTGGCGGACTTCCACACGCATGAAAAGATCATCGAGGGCAAGCTGGCGAAACGCCGGCTCGATCATTGCTTCGTTGGCGGCATGCTGGCCGGGCGGGTGCGTTCCGTGAGCGCCGATATCGGCGAAGTGGCCTCCGACCATTTCCCGCTCAGGGTCGATATCGATCTGGAAACGCCAGGCATCGCCGCTGGGCTTGCAGGCGGGTGAGGCGGGCATGACGCTTTTCGTCTTCCTCGCGGTGCTGTCGGCGGCCGCCATGCACGCGATCTGGAACGCGTTGGTCAAGGTGCACCTCGACCGCTTCCTGTCGATCACCTTGATGACGCTCGGCATGGGGGCTGCGGCGCTGCTGGCGCTGCCTTTCGTTGAAGTGCCGAAAGCCGAGGTCTGGCCATTCATCCTCGCCTCGGTCTTCTTCCATATGGGCTACCGGACGTTTCTGATCGGCGCTTACAAGGCCGGCGATTTCGCTCAGACCTATCCGCTGGCGCGCGGTACCGCGCCGCTGCTCTCCGCGCTCGGCGGCATCGTTCTGCTCGGAGAGATACCGGCGCCACTCTCCATCTTCGGCATCGTGCTTCTGTCGGCAGGCACGCTGGTCATGTCGTTTCGCGGCGGTGTGCATCTTGAACGGTTCAATCTGCGCGCCGTCAGCTTCGCGCTCGGCACATCGATCTTCATTGCCAGCTACACGCTGTCGGACGGCAGCGGCGCGCGGCTGGCGGCAACCGCGCAAAGCTATGCGGCCTGGCTGTTCGTCTGCGACGCCCTCTGGGCGCTGGTGCTGTGCATCGCCTTTCGCGGGCCGCAGTCGCTGCCCCTGCTGGCGCGGGACTGGAAGGCGGGCCTCTTCACCGGCGTGCTCAGCGGCGCCGCCTACTGGATAGTGATGTGGGCGATGACCAAGGCGCCGATCGCCTCGGTCGCGTCGCTGCGCGAGACCTCGATCCTGTTCGCCATGCTGATCTCGGTGCTGGCGCTGGGCGAGAAGATGACGGCATGGCGCGCCGCCGCGGCGCTGGGCATCGTCGCGGGCGTGGTGGCGCTCAGACTGGGCTGACTTCCCGGTCGATCACGGTCATGACCTCGCCACGCTTCTCGGGGCTGAAGCGGATCACGACGATGATGCAGACGGCGACCACGCCGGCAAACAATGCCAGCGCATAGCCATAGCTGCCTCCCGGCGCTTCGGCGATGCCGGCCTGATACGGGCCGCCATAGGAGGCCGCCAGATTGCCGGCCTGGTAGATGAAGCCAGGCAAGGTCGCCCGCACGGAGCCCGGCGATAGCTCGTTGAGATGCACCGGAATGACGCCCCAGGCGCCTTGCACCGCCACCTGCATGATGAAGGCGCCGAGCGCCAGCATGAAGGGCGTCGTCGTATAGGCCCAGAGCGGAATAGCCGGCAGGGCAATGACGCAGGCGAGCGTGATGGCGTTTATGCGCCCGATTTTTTCCGACAGCGCGCCGAACGCCAGACCGCCGACAATGGCGCCGATATTGGCGACGATGGTGATCCAGCTCACCGTGTGCGGATCGAAGCCGTGCTGCTTCTTCAGGAAGGTCGGGTAGAGGTCCTGCGTGCCATGGCTGAAGAAGTTGAAGAACATCATCAGCACCACGGCATAGAGCGCGATGCCCCAGTGCTTCTGCAGCGTTACGAGGAGGCCTGGCCGCGCCTGCGCCCGGCCTGAGACGAAGGCGGGCGATTCAGGCACGTGCGAGCGGATGAAGAGCACGATCAGCGCCGGCACGAAGCTCAGCAGGAACATGGCGCGCCAGCCGAAGGTGAAATCGCCGATCTTCTGGCCGTAGAGCAGCCCATAGACAACTGCCGCCAGCAGATATCCCGCCGGATAGCCGCATTGCAGTATGCCCGAAACCATGCCGCGGGCGCTGGGCGGAATGGATTCCATGGCGAGCGAGCTGCCAAGGCCCCATTCGCCGCCCATCGCGATGCCGAACAGCGCCCGAAGCGCCAGGAATATGCCGAGATTGGGCGAGAAGGCCGCCAGCGCCCCGATCACCGAATAGCTGACGATGTTGAGCATCAGCAGCGGTTTGCGCCCATATCTATCGGCCAGCATGCCGAACAAGAACGCGCCGATGAATCGCGTGGCCAAGGTCAGGAACAGCGCCTTGGAGACCGCCGGGACATCGGTGTGGAATTCAGCGGCGATATCGGTGAGCAGGAATGTCAGAAGGAAGAAATCAAAAGCGTCGAGCGTCCAGCCCAGGAAAGATGCGAGTACGGTTTTCTTCTGCTCCGAGGTGAGACTCAATTCGCTGCTCCTTTGCATCCGCGAAAGGAACGATATGTTCCATGCGGTGCAAAAGAGAACGGGTCATTTGCCGGTTTCCGATCAACCGGCGGTCACATTTCCGTAAACTCCAAGTCGAGGACCATCAGCCCGTCGGTGCCCCCTTCGAGCGCGGCCACCAGGCGAGCGCCGGCGCGCTGATGCGCCTCGTGCGCCAAATAGGCGTCGCGGGCGGCAGCATCGCGGAAATCGATGGTAAAGCCATGGCCGAAGCCGCGCGCGAACGACTCCGGGCTGACATTGGCGCTGAAATGAACCTTGCCCATGCCGTCGATGGCCGAGCGCAGCGCTTCGAGATCGGCGTGAATCGCGGCGCGCTCGGCCGCGGAGGTGCGGTCGCCGAAGCGGACAAAGACGCAGTGGCGGATCATTGTTCTTCCCTCAAGCCGCCTTATTGCCCTTGAACACGGCCGGCGGCAGCGGCTCGCGTCCGAGGATCAGATCGGCGCCCTTCTCGCCGACCATGATGGTCGGCGCATTGGTGTTGGAGGAAGGGACACGCGGCATCACCGACGCGTCGCAGACCCGCAGGCCGTCGATGCCGCGCAGCCTGAGATCGGGCGCCACCACAGCCATCGCATCATGGCCCATGCGGCAGGTGCCGACGGGATGGTGATCGGTCTTGGACGAGCGGCAGGCATAGTCGAAGAGATCGGCGTCGCTTTGCAGGGCAGGGCCGGGCAGCACCTCGCGCTGCACAAAAGGCTGCAGCGCCTTCTGCCGCATGATCTCGCGCGCCAGCCGCAGGCCCTTGATCGACATGTCGCGATCGTAGGAATTGGACCAGTAGTTCGGGTCGATCAGCGGATGATCGGCGGGATCGTCGCTCTTCAATCGCACCGTGCCGCGCGAGCGCGGGCGCAGGAAGGCGGAGTTCAGCGTCACGCCGGGATTCTTCAGCTTCTCGACCCCGGCCTCGATGCCGGAGCCGAGACCGAGATGGAACTGGATGTCGGGCGAGGCGGCGGTCGGATCGGCGTACCAGAAGCCTCCGGTCTCGAACAGGCTGGAGGCGACCGGGCCCTTCTTCAAAAGCACGTATTGCAGGCCGGCCCACATCGTGCGGTGCAGCTTGGCATAGTTGTCATAGGTGTGGTCGCCGGTGCATTCGGCGATCACGAACAGGTCGAGATGGTCCTGCATGTTGGAGCCGACGCCGGGCAGGTCATGGACCGGCGTGACGCCGACCGACTTCAGATGATCGGCCGGGCCAATGCCGGATTGCATCAAGAGCTTTGGCGAGCCGATGGCGCCGGAGGAGATGATCACCTCGCGTTCCGCGCGCAGGATCGTCTTCTCTCCGCCCGGCTTGTCGACGATCTCGACGCCGATGGCGCGGCCTTTCTCGACGACGACGCGGGTGACGAGTACATCGGTTCTGACCGTCAGGTTCTTGCGGGCGCGGATAGGCTTCAGATAGGCGACCGAGGCGGAGGAGCGCCGCGCGTCCTTCTGGGTGAGCTGGTAATAGCCGACGCCTTCCTGGCTGGCGCCGTTGAAATCCGGATTGAAGGGGATTCCCATCTCCTGGCCGGCGCGGAAATAGGCCTCGCAGATCGGCAGCGGCGAGATCGGGTTGGAAACGCCGAGCGGCCCCTGGTCGCCGTGATAATCGTTGGCGAAGCGCTGGTTGTTCTCGGCGCGCTTGAAATAGGGCAGCACATCGCGATAGCCCCAGCCGGCTAGGCCCTCTTCCTTCTCCCAGGCGTCATAGTCGCGGGCGTTGCCGCGCGTGTAGATCTGGGCGTTGATCGACGAGCCGCCGCCGACAACCTTGGCTTGGGTGTACCAGAAGACGCGGTCCTTCATGTGCTTCTGCGGCACCGTCGACCAGCCCCAGGAAGCGATGCCCTTGGTCATCTTGGCGAAGCCTGCCGGCATGTGGATCAGCGGGTGCCAATCCTTGCCGCCGGCTTCGAGCAGCAGGACTGAATTGGTCGGCTCCTCGCTCAGTCGGTTGGCCAGCACGCAACCGGCCGGTCCGGCGCCAACGATGATGTAGTCAGCCATGGTTCCACTCACTCACAAACGGGGCACGGAGAGCGCGCCGTCGACATCGATGACCGATCCGGTTGCAAAGCCGAATTTTCCGCTCGCTAGTGCGGCCACCACAGCGCCGATATCGGCGCCCTCGCCCCACCGTTTGGCCGGAACCAACCCGCCTTCTATCAGCGCGTCATATTTGGCGGATACGCCTGCCGTCATGTCGGTGCGGATGATGCCCGGCCGCACCTCGAACACGCCGATGTTTTCCGCGGCGAGCCGCAGCGCCAGGTTCTTCACCCACATCGAAAGCCCTGCCTTTGAGATGCAGTAGTCGGCGCGCTCCGGCGAGGCCATTGTCGCGCTGACCGAGGTGATGGTGACGATCGACCTCGCAAAGCTGGCGGGTGTCGCCAGCATCGCCTTGGCGACGGCCTGGCTGAGGAACACCGTGCCGCGCAGATTGATGTTTAGCGCGTGGTCGAAATTATCAGGCTTCATTTCCAGAAGGTCGCCGCGCACGACGGCGCCTATGCCGGCGTTGTTGACGAGGCAATCGATGCTGCCGAAGGCGTCCACCGCCGTCGCGACCAGTTTTGGATGGCCGGCGAGATCAGCGATGTCACAGCTGGCATAGGCAAACTTCGCGCCGCGCGCGGCGATGCTTTCGGCAAGTCCATCGGCCGGCTTGTCCGCAAGGTCGGCAACAAGAATATCGAAGCCGGCATCGGCCAGCGCCTCGGCGCAGGCAAGGCCGATGCCGCGCGCGCCGCCGGTGACGATGGCTGCCGGGCGGGTCATGCCGCGAACTCCCTCTTGCGGATATGGTCTGCCACGCGCAGCGCCTGGGCTGCGATCGACAGCGCCGGATTGACCGCCGCCGAGGTCGGCAGGAAGCCGGCGTCCACGACGAACAGGTTCTTATGGTCGTAAGCACGACAGAACGTATCGAGTGGCGCCGTCGCGGGGTCGTTGCCCATGCGCACCGTGCCGCACTGGTGCGAGGGCGTGCGCTTGTCGAAGGGGCGCGACAGCACGATCGGGTAACCGCAGGCGCGGAAGTTTTCGCGCATCACTTTGGTCAGGCCTTCCAGCGACTGCATGTTGGAGCGCCGCCACTGCATGACGATCTCCTTGCCGTCGACCAGGATGCGGCTTTCAGGATCGGGCAGGTCCTCGCACATCAGGTACCAATCGACGGCGTGGCCGGCCATGAAATCGAGCGCGAATCTCGGCGCCAGCTTCACATTGGCCCGCAGCATGTTGCCGTCGATCTTGCCGAGCAGTTGCACGTTGCCGAGTGGTTTACCGCCCTTGCCGTCCGACAGATAATAGTCGTTGAGCATCAGCGTCTTCTGGTAGACGGCGTCGTTGCGGCGGCGCGGGTCGATCGCCAGCATCGCGCTCGAATTGTGGTTCATGAAATTGCGGCCGACCTGGTCGGAACTGTTGGCGAGGCCTTTGCCGTTTGTCGAGGGCGAGCGCAGCAGGATGACGGCGGAGTTGATCGCGCCGGCCGACAGGATGACCAGCTTCGGCGAGAGCGTCCTTTGCGCGCCGTTCTGCGTGTAATGAATGGCGGCAATCGATTTGCCGTCCGGCGAGGCCTCGAGCCAGTCGACATGGGCGCCGGTTTCGAGCTTGATGTTCTTGTCATTGAGCGCCGCCGCCAGAGGCCCGGTCTGGGCGTCGACCTTGCCTTGCCCGGTGTTCGGAAAAGCATCCCAGCCGGTCTTGCCCTCCTTCAGCCAGGCTTCGATGTCGACGCCGAGCGGCAGCGAGGCCGGATGCAGGCCGAGGCCTTTGAGCTCGGCGCGGGCACGCGCGATCGAAGGTTCGTCGGGCACCGGCTTGAAGGCATAGGGAATCGAATGGAACGGCTCGGTCGGATCCTCGCCGAGCGCGCCGCGCACGCGGAAAAGCTGCTCGGCCTTCGAATACCAGGGTTCGAACTCGTCATAGGAGAACGGCCAGGCCGGCGAGACACCGCCGAAATGCTCCAGCTCGGAGAAATCCTCCTTGCGGTAGCGGATCAGCACCGCGCCGAAAAATTTCGAGTTGCCGCCGACATAATAGTAATTGCCGGGGTTGAACGCGGCGCCGCCGGCCTCGCGCCACATCTCCTTCGGCCGGTAATGCCCGTCGACGAAGATCGACCGCGTCGAGCGCGCATGCGGCGTCGCGGGCAGCGGTTCACCGCGTTCCAGGATCAGGATCGAGACGCCGCTGCCGGCCAAGCCGGAGGCGATCGTGGCGCCGCCGATGCCGGAGCCGATGATGACGATATCTGGATTTGTCATGGTCTAAAGCGCGTCGTGACTGAACCGACGGGAACGACGCGCTTTAGATCTTTGTCTTGACGCATGTCGCTGCCCCAAAACCGGATCCACTTTTGGGCGACATGCATCAGAGAATGCGCTTCTCGGTCGCCGGGTCGAAGAACACCGCCTTGCTGAGATTGAAGGCCAGCGGCGTGCTGGTGCCGGGCTGGATCCTGGCGTCGGCGCGCAGCCGCGCCACCACGCCCTTGCCGCCGAGATTGGTGACGGCGAATGTGTCCGATCCCGCCGGCTCGACCACTTCGATGTGGCAGTCGGCGGTGGCGATTTCGGATCCGTTGCGCTCGGCGCCTTCTGGATCGGTCAGCGCTTCCGGGCGCACGCCGAAAATGACCGGCTTGTCCTTGAAGGCCGCCAGGCCGGTCGGCGCGCCGGGCAGCGACAGAGTGATCGGCTGGCGCGCCTCACGATCGAGAACGACCGAGAGCCCGCCGCCATTGGCGCCGATCTTGGCCGGGATCAGGTTCATCGCCGGCGAGCCCATGAAATCGGCGACGAAGACATTGGTGGGGTTGTTGTAGACTTCGGCCGGCGTGCCGAACTGCTGTACCTCGCCGTCGCGCATCACGGCGATCTTGGTCGCCAGCGTCATCGCCTCGATCTGGTCGTGGGTGACATAGACGATCGTGGTGCCGGTCGTGGCGTGCAGGCGCTTGATCTCGATGCGCATGTCGACGCGCAGCTTGGCGTCGAGATTGGAAAGCGGCTCGTCAAACAGGAAGAGTTTCGGGTCGCGCACCAGCGCCCGGCCCATGGCGACGCGCTGGCGCTGGCCGCCGGAAAGCTGGCTGGGCTTGCGGTTGAGCAGGTGACCGATCTGCAGTATCTTTGCCACCTTGTCGATCGCCGCCTGGCGCTCCGCCGCCGGCACGCCGCGCATCTCCATGCCGAAGGCGATGTTTCCGGCAACCGTCATGTTCGGATAGAGCGCGTAGCTCTGGAAGACCATGGCGATGTCGCGCTTCGAGGGATGCAGATCGTTGATCGCGCGGCCGTCGACGCGGATCTGGCCCTCGGTGATGGTTTCCAGCCCGGCAATGGTGTTGAGCAGGGTGGACTTGCCGCAGCCGGACGGGCCGACCAGCACCAGGAAGCCGCCCTTTTCGAGCTCGACATCGATGCCCTTCAGGATCTCGACATTCCCGAAGCGCTTCTTCAGCCCATCAATTTCCAGAAAAGCCATGGTCGTTCCTTCAGAAAATAGGGTCAGCCCTTGACCGCGCCGGCCATCAGCCCGCGCACGAAATAGCGGCCGGCGACGACATAGACGATCAGGGTGGGGAGCGCGGCGATCATCGCCGCGGCCATGTTGACGTTGTACTCGACGACGCCGGTCGAGGTGTTGACGACATTGTTGAGAGCCACCGTCATCGGCATCACGTCGCCGGTGCCGGCGTAAGCGGAAGCGAACAGGAAGTCGTTCCAGATGTTGGTGAACTGGTAGATGACGGTGACGACGAAGATCGGCATCGAGTTCGGCAGCATGATGCGGCGGAAGATCTGGAAGAAGGAGGCGCCGTCGACCTGCGCCGCCTTCACCAGTTCGGTCGGGAAGGCCTCGTAATAGTTGCGGAAGAACAGGGTGGTGAAGCCGAGGCCGTAGACCACATGGACGAAGGCCAGGTTGACCGTCGAGTTGCCGAGGCCGAAGTTGAACCCCGTCGCGTTCTGCAGGCTGGCGCCGAAGCGGCCGATGCTGCCGAGGATGGTCGCCATCGGCAAGAGCACCGACTGGAACGGAATGAAGCAGGCGAACAGCATCATCGCGAAGACCAGCGTGTGGCCGCGGAAGCGCCATTTGGTCAGCACATAGCCGTTGAGCGCGCCGAGCAGCGTCGAGATCAGCACCGCCGGCACCACCATCTTGATGGAGTTCCAGAAATAGCCCTTGATCCCGGCGCAGGTCAGACCGACGCAGGTTTCGCCCCAGGCCTTGAACCATGGCGCGATGGTCGGCGACTGCGGCAGCGCCAGCATGTTGCCGTTCTGGATCTCGTCCATGGTCTTGAACGAGGTGACCAGCATCACGAAGAGCGGCATCAGGTAGAACAGTGCGAACAGCGCAAGCAGTCCGTAGATGACGATGCGGTTGATCGTCCTGGCGCTGACGCCGCTCGATGCCTGGCGGGCCGGTGAGGTGACGGCGCTCATCGCGGCTTCTCCCTGAGCTCGGAATAGAGATAAGGCACGATGATCGCGGTCAGCGTCATCAGCATGATCACCGCGCTGGCCGAGCCGACCGCCATCTCGTTGCGCTTGAAGGTGAACTCATACATGAAGTTGGAGGGCAGCCAGGCCGAACCGCCCGGTCCGCCGCTGGTCAGCGCCACGACAAGGTCATAGGACTTGATGGCCAGATGCGCGAGCACGATGAAGGCCGACAGGAACACCGGCCTGAGCAGCGGAATGACGATGCGGCGGTAGAGCTGGAAGGTGGTTGCGCCGTCGATCTGCGCGGCCTTCATGATCTCACCGTCGATGCCGCGAAGCCCGGCCAGGAACATCGCCATGATGAAGCCGGAAGCCTGCCAGACGCCGGCGATCACCACCGTGTAGATGACGAAATCCTTGTTCTTGATCCAGTCGAAATGGAAGCTCGTCCAGCCCCATTGGTGTAGCGTCTGCTCGAGACCGAGGCCGGGGTCGAGGAACCATTTCCAGGCGACGCCGGTGACGATGAAGGAGAGCGCCATCGGATAGAGATAGATCGGCCGCAGCATGCCTTCGCCGCGGATCTTCTGGTCGAGCAGGATGGCCAGAAACAGGCCGAGCGCCAGGCAGATCAGGATGTAGAGGAAGCCGAAAATGCCCATGTTGGTGATCGAGGTGTACCAGCTCGACGGCGGGTCGCTCTCGAAGGTCCAGCGCCACAGCCGCTGATAGGCGCGGGCGCCGGTGATGTCGTAGGATGGGAAGGTCTTGGAGTTGGTGAACGACAGATAGATCGTCCACAGGATGAAGCCATAGACGAAGACGATCGTCGCCGCGAAGCTCGGCGCCAGGACGATCTTCGGCAAAAGGTCCTGCAATCGCGAGCGGACGGAGGCGCCGGGACGGGCGTCGTGTTCCGGCGTCAGCTTGATTTGGGTTTCGGCGACTGTGCTCATCGGCTCATCCAGTACCGGTTATTGGGGACCAGCCAGCGTGCGGCGCACACAAGGCAGCAATCCCGTATATCGTCTCGACAGGAGACCTCCCCCGCCGGAGCGGGGGAAACTCGAGTGGTTTTGTTTATGCAATTCCGAACGGAAAACCGCTATGCACTTTTCCTGGAATTGCTCCAGCAAAAACGCCTTACTTGGCGTCGTCGATCGCCTTGACCAATTCGGTCACGGCTTCGTCCGAGGTCTTGATCTGGCCATGGACGAACTTCGAGATGACGTCCTTGTAGGCGTTGGCGACAGCCGGGGGCGCGCCATAGCCCTGGGCCAACGAACCGAACAGCTTGCCGCCTTCGTTAGCCGCCTTAAGGTCGGCGATGCCCTTCTTGCCGCAAGCATCGAAGTCGGTGTCCGGCACGTCGGTACGAGCGGGGACCGAGCCCTTCACGACGTTGAAAGCCGACTGGAAGCTCTTCGACAGGGTGGCGGTGGCCAGAGCGACCTGGGCGGCCTTGCGGTCGTCCGGAACGTTGAACATGCCGAACATGTCGGAGTTGTAGATCACCGAGCCGTCGGTGCCCGGGAAGCGGTAGCAGAGGAAGTCCGTGCCCGGGGTCTTGTTGGCGGCGTGGAACTCGCCCTTGGCCCAGTCGCCCATGACCTGAACCAGCGCATCGCCCTTGATGACCATGGCGGTGGCGAGGTTCCAGTCGCGGCCCGAGAAGTTCGGGTCGACATAGGTGACGAGCTTGGCAAGGTTGTCGAACGACTTCTTCATCGTGTCGGACTTGAGCGACTCCTCATCGAGGTCGTTCATCGCCTTCTTGTAGAATTCCGGTCCGCCGGTCGACAGCACGACGGAGTCGAACATTGTCGCTTCCTGCCAGTTCTGGCCGCCAAGCGCCAGCGGGATGACGCCAGCGGCCTTGGCCTTGTCGAGCAGGGCGATGAAGTCGTCGAAGGTCTTCGGCTCGGTGCCGCCGATCTTGTCCATCACGGCCTTGTTGATCCACAGCCAGTTGACCGAGTGGACGTTGACCGGAGCCGCGACCCACTTGCCGTCATAGACGGAGAACTTCTGCAGGGCGGCCGGAACGCTCTTGTCCCAGCCTTCCTTCTTGGCGGTCTCGGTGAGGTCGCCCATGACGCCAGCAGCGGCATAGTCGAGCACGGTGTAGCCCAGCATCTGCGAGGCAGTCGGATAGTTGCCGGCCGCGACCATCGCCTTCAGAGCGGTCATGGCGGCGTCGCCGCCGCCGCCGGCCACCGGCACGTCCTTCCAGGCATAGCCTTCCTTGGCCAGATCCTGCTTCAGCACGTTCAGAGCAGCCGCTTCGCCGCCCGATGTCCACCAATGCAGCATCTGCACTTCCTTGACGTCCGCGGCATGCGCCGAGAACGCAAAGCTCGTCGCAAGAGCCGTTCCGATAAGCAGTTTGCGCAACATGTACTACCTCCCTTGTTGCATTCACATAACCGGCGGAGTGACCGCCGGGGTCTCCCAACTCAGCCGAGCCACCATCCGGTGCGCTGGCCGCGATGAAACTGGATTGTCTTTTCCTCGGTATAGTCCTCCACGGCGCGTTTGCCGAGTTCGCGTCCGAGACCGGATTGCTTGTAGCCGCCGAAGGGCAGTTCGGGATAACCCTCCATGAACGTATTCACCCAAACCGTCCCCGAACGCACACCGCGCGCCACCGACATGCATGTGTCGATGCTGGCGCTCCACACTCCCGCAGACAGACCATAGGGCGTGTTGTTGGCGATGTGCAATGCTCTTTCAATCGTTTCAAAAGTGAGCACGGACAGCACCGGCCCGAAGACTTCCTCGCGCGCGATTTCCATGTCCTCGGTAACGTTGCGGACAATGGTCGGATCGAGATACTGGCCGGCGTTGGAGGCGAGCTGTCCGCCGCCGCTGAAGACGCTGCCGCCGCCGGTTTTGGCCGCCGTCACATAGCCGGCTACCTTCGCCATGTGGTCGGCCGAGATCATCGCGCCGACCTTGGTGCGGTCGTCAAGCGGATCGCCGACTTTCACCCTCTCGGCCAGCGCCTTGACTGCGCCGAGAAAGTCGTCCGCGATCGCCTCATGCACGATCAGCCGACTGCCGGCATTGCAGCATTCGCCGGCGTTGAAGAAGCCGCCGAAGACTGCGGCATCCGCCGCTGCTTCGAGATCGGCGTCGGGGAAGACGATCTGGCCGTTCTTGCCGCCGAGCTCCATCGACACCTTCTTCAGCGAACTGGACGCCGCCGCCATGGTCATCTTGCCGACGCGGGTCGAGCCGGTGAAGGACACCATCTCAACCAGCGGATGGCTGACCATCGGCGCGCCGACATCGCTACCCAGGCCGGCGAGGATGTTGACGACACCCGCCGGCAGGCCGGCCTGCAGCAGGATATCGCCGAGCACGAAGGTCGAGGCCGAGGTCATCTCGCTCGGCTTGACCACGGCAGTGCAGCCGGCGGCGAGCGCGAAGGGCAGTTTCTGGCTGACGATCAGGAAGGGAAAATTCCACGGCGTGATGATCGAGACGACGCCGATCGGCTCGCGCACGACCACGCCCAGCATGTCATCGCCGAGATTGGCGTAGCTCTCGCCATGGAGCGTGCGGGCAAGCGAAGCGGCATAGCGCCAGATGTCGACGGCGCCGCCGATCTCGCCGCGCGCCTGCGCGATCGGCTTGCCGGATTCCAACGCGTCGAGCCTGGCAATCTCTTCCAGTCGGCCCTCGATCAGATCGGCCGCCTTGAGCAGCACCGCGGCGCGTTCCGAAGCCTTCATGCGCGGCCATGCGCCGGCCTCGAAGGCCTTGTGCGCGGCCTGCACCGCAGCGTCGACTTCCGCAGCACCCGCCTGCGCATAGCGTGAAACCGCAAAACCGTGGCCGGGGCTGTTGCGTTCGATCGTGCGGCCATCCCGGGCACCGACATGTTTGCCGTCGATCAGAAGCTTGTAGCTCTTCGGCGCCCGAGACGCTTCGACCGGCATGGAAATGTTAAGCGGTGCGTTCATCGTATCTTCTCTCAAGATCTCGAAAAGTCCGGCTTGTGCCTGGCCTTGAAGGCGCCGACACCGGCCTTGAGATCGCCGGTGAGCGCAATGAAGCCGCTGGCCAGCGCTTCCGTCGCGGCGGCGTCTTCCTCGCCTTCGGCAATGCCGATCATCAGCTTGGCGGCCTCGGTTGCGAGCGGACCACGCTCGGCGATCTTTTCTCCCCAGGCTTTTGCTTCATCCAAGGCCTTGCCGGTTTCGACGACGCGGTCGACGACGCCGAGGGCAAGCGCCTCGTTCGCCAGCAGGACTTCGCCCCCTATTGCCATGCGCCGCACCGTTTGCGCGCCGAAGCGGCGCACGGCGCGCTGCGTACCAGACCAGCCGGGCACGACGCCGATCGAGGTTTCGGGAAAGCCGAGCTTGATCTGGGTTTCGGCGACGCGAAAATCGCAGGCGGCGGCCAATTCCAAGCCGCCGCCCAGCGCATGGCCGGACAGCACGGCGATTGTCGGTTGCCGAAGCCGCGCCAGCCGGTCGAAGACACGATGGCCGTAGCGCACCCATTGAACCTGGAAATCGGCGGCGCTTAATTGTGCCCAGGCCTCGACGTCGCCGCCGGCGCAGAAACCCTTGCCTTCGCCGCTGATGAGCAGGCAACGGACACCCTCGGCCAGCTCGGCCTTGTCGAGCGCGGCTTCGAGCGCGCGCAGCATCGGAATGTCGAGCGCGTTGAACTTTTCCGGCCGCCTGAGCGTCACGGTACCGATCGCGCCATCCTGCTCGAAGGTGACGAGGCGCTCAGCCATGCGCCCCTCCAAGCGAAGCGCCGCCGTTGAGCGACAGGCCGATCGGCCGATCCTGATAGAGCGACGCCGGCGTGATCTTGACGTCGTTTGCGACGGCGAGCGGAGTGTCGGCCTGCGCCAGCACATCGCGTTCGAGATCGATGCCGGGCGCCAGCTCGGTCACCATCAGCCCGGCCTGGGTCAGCTTCATCACACAGCGTTCGGTGACATAGGTGATGTCCTGGCCTTGCGCGACCGCGCGCTTGCCGGAGAAGGAGATGTGCTCGACCTCCTCGACGATCTTTTTCACCTTGCCTTCCTGGTCGATGCGGAGGGCGCCGTTCGCCAGCGAAAGCTTGGCGCCGGCATTGAAGAAGCCGGAGAAGACGATCTTCTTCGCCCGCGCGGTGATATCGACGAAGCCGCCGGCGCCGGCCGTCACATGCGGTCTCGCCGAAAGCTTCGACACGTTGACCGAGCCGTGGCGGTCGATCTGCAGGAAGGACAGGAGCGAGGCGTCAAAGCCGCCGGCCTGGAAATAGATGAACTGGTGCGGCGAGGGCATGATCGCCTCGGCATTCGAGGCGCAGCCGAACTTGAAGTCGAGCAGCGGCACGCCGCCGACCGCGCCCTGCTCGATCACCCACGTGACCTTGCCGTGCTGGCCTTCCTCGAGAAGAATGCGCGGCACGTTGGCGGAGATGCCGAAGCCGATATTGACGGCCATGCCGTCGCGCAACTCCATGGCGACGCGGCGCGCGATCACCTTCTGGATGTTCATCTCCGGGGTGCGGAAGGTGGAGAGCGGCCGGAAGATCTCGCCCGAGATCGCCGGGTCGTAAGCCGTCTGCGTGGTCTGCAACTGATCGGGGGCGACCACGATATGGTCGACCAAGACGCCGGGCACGCGCACATCGTGCGGCTTGAGGGTGCCGTTCTCGACGATGCGCTTCACCTGCGCAATGACGATGCCGCCATTGTTGCGGGCAGCCAATGCCTGTTCGAGACCGCCGAGATAGGCGCCCTCATGCTCGTAGGTGAGGTTGCCGCGCTCGTCGGCGGAGGTGGCGCGGATGATCGAGACGTTGGGGACGATTGCGCGGAAATAGAGCCACTCTTCGCCGTCGAACTGCTGCACCGAGACGATCGGCTCGCTGGCGGCGGCGTTCATGGCGCAACCCTGGTGGCGCGGGTCGGCGAAGGTGTCGAGGCCGACCTTGGTCAGCACGCCGGGACGCTTGGCGGCCGCCTCGCGATGCATGTCGAAGAGGATGCCGGAGGGCACGTTGTAAGCCGCGACCGAGTTGTCGCCGATCATCTGCCAGATCCGCGGCGGCTCGGCGGAGGAGGGGCCGGACGGATACGAGCCGCAGAGCGTGCGCTTGAGCAGGCCAGGCTTGGCGAGATGGTCGATGCCCTTGATGCCGTACATGTCGCCGGCGGCGATCGGGTGCAGCGTGGTGATCGCTCTCGGATGCCCTTCCGCATCGAAGCGCTCGCCGATGGCGGCGAGCACGGCGTCGGGGCAGCCGAGGCCGCTCGAGGACGACACCGAGACAACCATGCCGTCCTTGATCAGGCTGGCGGCATGCGCTGCCGTGACGAGCTTCATCACGCGAGGCTCCCGAGTTGCGGATCGATGATCACGGCCTTGCCGGTCTTCGAGGATTGCAGCGCTGCTTCGGCGGATGCCAGCGACCAGATGCCGTCCTCGCCGGTGGCCGAAGGCTGGCCTTCGCCGCGGATCGCGGCATGGAACTGGCGTAGCGAGCGGGTGTAGAGGTCCTCGCGATCGAAGCTCAGCTCTTCCTCGCCATTTGCAGTGCGCAGCAGCACCGAGCCGACCGGCTTCTGCGTCATCACATCAGTGGCGATCAGCGAGCCCTCCGACCCATGCACTTCGAAACCGATGCCGGCGAATTTGGTCGTGAAGCCTTCATGCGATTGCGCAATGACGCCGGACTTGAAGCGCCAGATGCACATCGCGCCGTCCTCCAGCCCGCCGCCGGCCATGCCGGCCGACTGTGTGAAGGCCGAGATCTCGACCGGATCGTCGCCGAGCACGAAGCGCAGCGTGTCGGCATCATGCACCGTGATGTCGAGCACCACGCCGCCCCCGGCTTCGGGCCTGGTGATGCGCCAGCCCTGCAGGCTTTCAGGCAGATAGACGGAATGGAAGACACGCGCGGCGATCGGTTTGCCGATACGGCCGGTTGCGATTGCCTCGCGCATCGCGCGGTGCGCGCCGGCATTGCGCAGATGATGGTTGGTGCCGAACACGATGCCGGCTTTCCTGGCCGCCGCCACCATCTTGCGCGCATCGGCGCTGGTCAGGGCCAGCGGCTTTTCGCAGAGCACATGCTTGCCGGCCTTGATGGCGGCCAGCCCCTGTTCGAGATGCAACTCATTGGTGGTCGAGATGTAGACGGCATCAATGTTCGAGCCAAGCAGCGCATCGAGCGTCGAGACGGCTTTAGGAATGCCGTTTTCCTTGGCGTAGCCTTGAGCCCGCTCTGCGCTGGAGCTCATCACGGCGGCAACCTCGCCGTCGGCCTGCGCGCGAATGGCATTGATCATGAACTGCCTGGCGATCGTGCTCGCGCCGATCAGGCCCCATCTCACGCTCATGCCGCGTCTCCCATTCCAGTGCCGCGCGCGCTGCGGCTCGGGCCGCAGCTTTCCCTGACCACGAGGCTGACCGCGCCGATATGGTCCTCGGCGCGCGTCGTGCGCGACTGGATCATCTTCAGCATGACGTGGGCGGCGCGCTCGCCAAGGCCTGGGGTGTCGACGGCTACGCTGGTCAGCGCCGGCATGTAGTGCTCGGCCTCGGCCACGTCGTCGAAACCGACCACGGCGAAGTCGGCCCCGGCCTCCAGGCCGCGCTTGCGCAGCGCGAGCATGACGCCGAAAGCGACGGCGTCGTTGAAGCAAAGCGCGGCTGTCGGCGGCTCGGCTGCCGCAAGCGCGGTCTCCAGGCAGGCCATGCCGCCTCTGCGGCTGGTCTCGCCTTCGACGATCGTTCGGTTGGCGGCCGGGATGCCAAGCGCCTCGCAGGCCTCGATGAAGCCGCCGAGCCTGTCGTGATAGACAACGAGGTCGGACGAACCGCCGAAGAAAGCCAGCCGGCGGTGGCCTTTGCCGATCAGATGCTGGGTGGCGAGATAGGCGCCGCGATGGTTGTCGGGCGCGATTGCGGGGATGCGGCTCTCGGGCAGGCGGCGCATGGCGAAGACGACCGGCACGCCGGCAGCCTCGATGCGGCGGAAGGCGCCGGGCGTGGTGCCGCGCGCCGGCGAGACGATCAGACCGGCGACGCCCTGTTCCAGCAGCGACTTCAGCACTTCTTCCTGGCGGACCGGATTTTCCGCGGTGTTGGCGATGAAGGGCACGATGCCTGCGGCCTGAAAGACGCGCTCCATGCTGACAGCCAGCTCGGCGAAGAAGGGATTGGTGAGATCGTTGATCACCATGCCGATGACGTTGGAATGCGCCTTGCGCAGGTTGGCGGCGCCGCGGTTGTAGACATAGCCGACATCCTCGATCGCCTTGCGGACCTTGACCGCGGTCTCAGGCCGGATCAGCCCGCTGCCTTGCAGCACGAGCGATACCGTCGATTTGGACACGCCGGCCTCGCGGGCGATATCCAGGATCGTCGCCTTGGCCCGGCTGGCCATATCCGTGCTTCCTCCGCGTCCGGCGCTAAAATTTATTGGAACGTTCTAAACATTGCGTCAAACCGGAGTCAACTGGGAATCATGTCGATTTCGAAAAATTGATCGATGGCCAGAAAATGTATGGGCTTAGGGCCGCAGCGCTGCGTTGGATCGCTTCAGTCGCAGGGATCATAAAGGTTCTTGATTTATTGGAACGTTCCATCTATAGGCTGCCACAAAGGGAGATTTCGATGGACATCATCCTGCCTGCGAAGAATGGCGATCGTGTCGGCTACCGGCTGGTCGGCCAACCGGCGCAGCCCATCATCGGCGCGGATTTCCCGCGCGTCGCCTATGCCGCTGCCCATGTCGTCGCCAACCCCTTCGCCATGACCGATCCCTGGTCGCGGCCGGCGGTCGACTGGGACAAGACCATGGCGTTCCGTCATCACCTGTGGCGGCTCGGCTTCCGCATCGCCGAGGCGATGGACACCTCGCAGCGCGGCATGGGTTTCGACTGGGCGAGCGCGAAAGAACTGATCCGGCGCTCGATCGCCGAGGCGCGCACGGTGAAAGGCGCCGATCTCGCTTCCGGCGCCGGCACCGACCATCTGGCGCCGGCCGCGGCAAAGTCGCTGGACGATGTGATCCGAGCCTATGAGGAGCAGTTCGCCTTTATCGAAGGCGGGGGCGGCAAGGCGATCATGATGGCAAGCCGCGCGCTGGCGGCCGTGGCCAAAGGCCCGGACGACTATGCCCGCGTCTACGACCGCATCCTCGGCCAAGCCTCCGGCAAGGTGATCCTGCACTGGCTGGGCGACATGTTCGATCCGGCGCTCAAGGGCTATTGGGGCAGCAATGATTTCGATACCGCCCTGGACACCGTGGTCGCCATCATCGAGCGGCACGCCGACAAGGTCGAAGGCATAAAGATATCGCTGCTCGACGCCCATAAGGAGGTGCTGCTGCGCGACCGCTTGCCTGAAGGCGTGGTGATGTTCACGGGTGACGATTTCAACTATCCGGAGCTGATCGCGGGGGACGGCAAGAGGCACTCGCATGCGCTGCTCGGCATCTTCGATGCCATCGCCCCGGTGGCCAACGCCGCGTTGGCCAGGCTCGCCGAGGGCGACCGGGCCGGCTATGACGCGCTGATGGCGCCGACCGTGCCGCTGTCGCGCAAGATCTTCGAAGCCCCGACGGAATTTTACAAGGCAGGCATCGTCTTCATGGCCTGGCTGAATGGCCACCAGGATCATTTCACTATGGTCGGCGGCATGCAGTCGGCGCGCGGCATCTGCCACTACGCCGATGTCTTCCGTCTCGCCGATCAGGCGGGATTGCTGGCCGATCCAGATCTCGCCGTCGCCAGGATGAAAGCGCTTTGCGCCGTCTCGGGCGTCTGAGAGGGTCGCCTCTCGCTTCCCTGCCGCTGGCGAAAATTGTAACCCTGATATCGGGCTTGGACCGGCAGCAGTCGAACTTCAACTGGAGGAGGTTGGCACCGCGGTCGTGGACCATCATTAGGCCGGCCGATCGGCAGTAGCGGCATGTTCCCGCAGGCCGAGGTCTAGACCCCAGTGGCTTTGCGAGAAATCCGCTTCAACCGGTGCGGATCGATCTGCGGTTCTGTGTCGATGAGCTTCTGCCTCGAACGATTGATCACATCTCGCGTTTGGGCGAGGAGTTTCCTGTCGCTCTCGGCTTGAAGAGGGCGCGGACGCGGATTGTCGGGAAATCGGTCTCGCATGGCGCGTCTCCGGTCTTGGTTCAGACGGGAGCGCGGTCGCTGTCTCTCAGCCGCCGGCGTCCTTTGCTAGTTGCCGACGATGAAGGTGAACTCGCGAGCGTCAGATCAGTTGCACGGTGCGTTAGAGATCTTCTGGGCCTTGCCGGAATATCCAGGCTCGCTCTCGGGCCGATTGCAGTTCGCTGCGGATCCGTCGCGCTTGTTGCCGTTCGGCATCGACTTCGGCTCGAAGCCGATACCGCTCGGCGCGCAATTTGAT
This sequence comes from Mesorhizobium sp. WSM3864, assembly GCF_002294955.1. Classification (NCBI taxonomy): domain Bacteria; kingdom Pseudomonadati; phylum Pseudomonadota; class Alphaproteobacteria; order Hyphomicrobiales; family Phyllobacteriaceae; genus Mesorhizobium; species Mesorhizobium sp. WSM3864. The sequence continues at coordinate 345,222 of NZ_NSGD01000003.1, read as the reverse complement.
GGAATCTATATAGACCTTCCAGAAACGGTCGTCGTCTTCGGCCATTGCAGCCAGTCCCCATTTGGCGTGCAACGGAACGCGTCCGCTTTGGTTCCGGGTCGCGGTTGGAAATCTTCGACCCGGAGTTTCTGTGCAATCGGCACAACGGCTTAGCTAAGTTGTTGAAAGGATGGTGGGCGTGACAAGGATTGAACTTGTGACCCCTGCAATGTCAATGCAGTGCTCTCCCGCTGAGCTACACGCCCATCCGAAGCCGCGCATACACCATTTTTGGTCCGGCGCGTCAATAGCAGGAACAAGAAAAGAAAGCTCCGTTTGCCGCAGCGGCGGAAGCGCCGATGCCTAAAGCGCGTCGCGTCGAAACGGGTTCGAGTGACGCGCTTAGATCTTTGTTTTTGTGGATGTCGTTTTCCCAGCCGCTGCGCCGTTTTGGACGACATGCGTCGGCCGGAAAAACCCTTTAGGCGGCCTGAAGCATCTTCTCGACCTCGTTGACGAGATCGCGCAGATGGAACGGCTTCGACAGCACCTTGGCGTCCTTGGGCGCCTTGGAATCCGGATTGAGCGCGACGGCAGCGAAGCCGGTGATGAACATGACCTTGAGATCCGGATCGATCTCGGTGGCGCGGCGGGCAAGCTCGATGCCGTCCATCTCCGGCATGACGATGTCGGTCAGAAGCAGCGAAAAAGGCTCTTCGCGCAGCCGCTCATAGGCGCTGGCGCCGTTGTCGAAATCGCTCACTTGGTAGCCGGCGCGTTCCAGCGCCTTGACGAGGAACCGGCGCATATCGTCGTCGTCTTCCGCCAGAAGAATGCGTGCCATCGTATCCCGTCCGAATCACCCGCCCCAAGCCTGCCGCCGGGCAAGCCCGTTAACCATCCTGTATATGAGGAGGAGACGGTAAACATCAAGTGAACGTTGGCCTTGTCGCGACCACTTAGACTGTGCGTTTCGCGGGGCTGAAATGCTGGACATGCCGGGCGCAAGATGGCAGTTTCGCATCATGATGCAGTGCTTCGTCCTGGTTCGTTCAAATTGAAGACGGCAGCCGAGGATTTTTCGGTCACACCACCCTTCGAAATCCGATCGGGCGCCGAGCAACGCGTAGCTTTCCTGTTCAACTCGCCGCATAGCGGCCGCCATTATCCCGAGCGCTTCCTGGCCATGGTGCGGCTCGACCGCAACGCCATACGCCGCTCGGAGGATTGCTATGTCGATGAACTGTTCGGCGGCGCCGTCGCGCTCGGCGCGCCGATGCTGGCAGCAAATTTCCCGCGCGCCTATCTCGACGTCAACCGCGAACCGTGGGAACTCGATCCGCGCATGTTCGCGGAGCCGGTGCCGTCCTTCTGCAATATCCGTTCGGCCCGCGTCGCGGGCGGGCTGGGCACCGTGCCGAAGCTGGTGGGGGAGGGGCTCGACATCTATCCCGGGCGTCTGCCGCTCTCCGAGGCCGTGGGACGCATTGAGGCCGTCTACAAGCCCTATCACGAGACGCTGAAGCGGCTATTGACCAGGACCCACGCCAGGTTCGGCTATGCCGTGCTGATCGACTGCCATTCGATGCCGGCCAGCGTCCGGGTCGGCGACAATGGCGCGCGGCCGGACTTCATCATCGGCGATCGTTTCGGCATTTCCGCCAGCGCGGCTCTAACCGAGAGGGCGATCGGCCTGCTCACCGGAATGGGCTACGCTGTCGCGCATAACAAGCCTTATGCCGGCGGCTTCATAACCGAACATTACGGGCGGCCGGCGCGTCATCTCCACGCGCTGCAGATCGAGGTCAATCGCGGGCTCTACATGAACGAGCGGACATTCCAGAAATCGGCCGGCTTCGACGCTTTAGCCGACGACCTGACGCGGTTTTCGGCCGAACTGATTTCGATGCCCGGCTATCATTTCCTCGACCTGCCGCTCGCCGCCGAATGACGGCGGCGCTGGGAACCGCAGCTCAAAAAAAGACCGCATCGTTTTCACGACACGGTCGAAGTCTAGGGAGGAAACGCCCAAGGAGGGCATGGACAGGATAAGCTGTCCGAGAACAAAAGTATTGTGCGATGCACAAATGTCAATCGACTTCAGGCTTTTTTAATTCAATATGATGTGCAAATCCGGTTTCGGCGCCTGACGTGTGACTTTGAGGCAACAGGCGAGGGCGCCTGACCCGGTTTCACGCTCCGGTCCGACAAGAAGACAGCGGCTGCGAGATGGTTGCCGCAACGGGGAGAGTGGTTTGGATATCAGCATCGACTTCATGCGGCGCATCGCGCGTGCCGCCGCCGCCGAAACCTTGCCTCGCTTCCGCAGCCAGGCCGCAGTCGCCAATAAGCTGGCGGAGAGCTTCGATCCGGTGACGGAGGCCGATCGCGAGGCCGAGCGGGCGATTCGGGCGCTTATCTCGGCGGAATATCCCGATCACGGCATCCTCGGCGAGGAGCATGGCAGCGAGAACATTTCGAGCCGGCATGTCTGGGTCATCGACCCGATCGACGGCACACGCGCCTTCATTTCCGGCCTGCCGGTCTGGGGAACGCTGGTCGGACTGACGATCGACGGCGATGCCGTAGCCGGCCTGATGTCGCAGCCCTTCACCGGCGAGCTGTTCTATGCCAATGCCTCCGGCTCGCATTACGAAGGCCCGGGTGGCCCGCGCAGGCTCGCGACGCGCAAGACGACGCAGCTTTCGCAGGCGACCCTGTTCACCACCACGCCGGCGCTGTTCAAGGGCGCGGCGCGCAACCGCTATGACGCGTTCGAGAAACAGGTGCAGCTCGCCCGCTACGGCACCGACTGCTACGCCTTCGCCATGGTGGCGGCGGGCAGCGTCGATATCGTCGCCGATCCGGGTTTGAAACCCTACGACATCGTGGCGCTGATCCCGATCATCGAGAAGGCGGGCGGCGTCGTCACCACCTTCGAAGGCGGGCCGGCGGAAAACGGCGGCGACATATTGGCGGCGGCGACGCCGGAGTTGCACGCCGCGGCAATGGCGGCGCTGCGCGGCTGATCCGCGGCGTCGTTCCGTGATCAGGCAGCGTCGCCGGTTCCCGGAACAAAAGCATCGAAGGCCGCCAGGAGCTGCTCGCGAAAGAGATCCCTCTCCTGCAGGATCTCATGATGCGCGCCGTCGATCATCAACAACGAGCCGACGCGCAGCCGTCTGGCATAGGATTCGACCGCCTTGGTCGAGACCACCTGGTCGGCGCCGGCGCCGACGATCAGCGTCGGTACCTGGATCCTTGCCATGAAATCGCGGTCGCTGACCGCCTCCGCGGCTGCGGCGGCGGCCTTCAGCCAGCGGATGGTCGGACCACCGAGTCCAAGGTGGGGCCAGGCCCTGTAAATGTCGGTATTGCGCCGGTAGCGCTCCGGGTCGGACGTCACCTTGTTCATTTCGAAGGGCGTCGGCAATTTCGGGCGCGGCCCCCAGGCGGCATAGAGGCGGCCGAGGCCCAGCGCGCAGAACACCGCGCAGACGCGCCTTATGGTGGCGATCGAAACCCGCAAGTCGGGCACGGCCAGGAAAGGCGCGATCAGCACCATGCGTCGCACCCGGTTGACCATCGACGGCGAGGCAAGCAGCGCGATCACCGCTCCCGTCGAATGGGCGAGGATGTAATAGGGGCCGCGGCAATCGGGCAGCACGATCTCCTCGAAGAACTGCTCGAGATCACGGGTGTAGTCGCGGAAGCTGCGGACATAGCCGCGCTGCCGGTCGCGCAGCAGGCGGCTGGAATCGCCCTGGCCGCGCCAGTCGAGGGTGGCGACGCCGAATCCGCGGTCGGCGAGATCGCGGATGGTCTCGAAATATTTCTCGATGCACTCGTTGCGGCCGGTCAGCAGCACCACCGTGCCCTGGAGCGGGCGGGCGACGGCGGCGAAAACGCCGTAGCGGATCTTCCTGCCGTCGCGGGTGGTGAAGAAGCCGCCGGCAGCGTTCTGCGGCGGCGGATTGCCCTCAGTCAGATAGAAAAGGTCCGTCATTCGGCGCTTCGTTGATTGCTTCTTGCCCGAGCGGGCCAGGCGTCGCCACGGTGATAGACGCCCATGCGCCAAAAGCAAAGGTCCGGGATGCGCGCTTTCCTGAACGGGAAGGCCGGAAGCACCTGCGGCGCGCTTCCGGCCTCTGTCGATCCGGGAGGAAGGGACGTTACACCCGGTCGGCCTCGTCGCGGCGCACCGATCGAGGCGCCGCATATCCGTATTGTCGACTGCAGCCTAGCGAGCCCAGGCTGAACGGATGCCGAAGCCTCGGTTCATCTGGCGTTCATCGAGCGAAAAAATCGAAGGGAAAGTTGGTGCGCGAAGTTCTTGAAATGGGCTTTTCCGCTTCCCAAATGGAGGTTGCGGCCGCCGATGTCGGGGCCGCTGGCCTATCCGGAACGCCTTTCGAGGGTTTCGTACCGGGTCAAACGCAAACCATGTTGCTCAACAGGAGAACACATCATGCGTCACGTTGATTTTTCCCCGCTTTATCGTTCGACCGTCGGTTTCGACCGGCTGTTCACCATGCTCGACACGCTCGGCCAGCCCGAGAGCGCGCAGACCTATCCGCCCTATAACATCGAGCGCACCGGCGAGAACGCCTATCGCATCTCGATGGCGGTTGCCGGCTTCTCGGAAGACGAGATCTCGATCGAGGCGCACCGCAATGTGCTCACCGTCAAGGGTGAGCGCAAGGAAGAGAACAATGGCGAGGGTTCGGAGCTGCTCTATCGCGGCATCGCTTCGCGCGCCTTCGAGCGTCGCTTCCAACTCGCCGACCACGTTGAGGTCGAGGGCGCCACGCTGAAGAACGGCCTGCTCTTCGTCGACCTCAAGCGCAACATTCCGGAAGAGCTGAAGCCGCGCAAGATCGCGATCACCTCGTCTTCGGACAAGGCCAAGCAGATCGAGGCCAAGGCCGCCGCGTAAGCCGCGGGCTCCATGTAAGAAACGTCTCCCTCCCGAGACGAAAGCGGCGCCGAAGGGCGCCGCTTGTTTGTGACATTAATCCTGCACCAGAAAATCAACGCGGCGACAATTTCGCCGATGTTTTCTGGCGTTTTTGATCCTGCTTGGCCTCGAACTGTCGCTGGGGCCTTTGCTCGCCTGATCATTGCGAGAGCTGTTGGCCGAGACGGTCGATCTCTTGCGTGGTGGTGGCGAAGCTGGCGACGAAACGGTAGATTGCTTCCTTGTCGCCGAGATGGCCATCGAAACCCTGCGGCACGCCCCATTCATAGAATTTGACGCCGGCGGTCTGCAGCTTTTCGGCAAGAGCGCGGTCGAAGATTGCGAACACTTCGTTGGCCTGCGGCAGCCAGGCGAGCCTGCCCGCCGGCGCGTCCTCGATCGTCTCGGCGAGATGTGCCGCCATCGCATTGGCATGCCGCGCCATCCTCAGCCAAAGGTCGTCGGTGAAATAGGCTTCGAATTGCGCCGAGATGAAGCGCGCCTTGGAAAAGGTCTGTCCGGCGCGCTGGCGAAGCAGGCGCAGATCTCGGCCGACTTCCGGGTTGAAGATCACCACCGCGTCGGCCATCCAGCAACCGTTCTTGGTGCCGCCGAAGGAGATCAGGTCGACGCCGCTCCTCCAGGTCATTTCCGCCGGCGTGACGTCGGTCGCGGCAATCGCATTGGCGAAGCGCGCGCCATCCATATGCAGCGGCAGCTTGTGCCTGCGGCTGACCTCGGCGATCGCCTTGACGTCGTCGACGGTGTAGACGGTGCCCACCTCGGTCGCCTGGGTGATCGTCACGGCCATCGGCTGGCCGGCCGGCGCAAGGTCCTGCGAATAGCGCTTGATGGCGTCGTCGAGAGCCTGCGGGTTGATGCGCCCCAGGGGGCCCGCAACCGGCGCCGTACGAGCGCCGCCGGTGTAGAAGCCCATCGCGCCGAACTCGTCGACATTCATATGCGCTTCGGAATGACAAAGGGCGATGCCGCCGATACGGTTCAACGCCGCCATCGAAATGGCGTTGGCCGCGGTGCCGGTGGCGACGAAGAACACCTGAACTTCCCGCTCGAAGATCTCGCTGAAGCGGCGGTAGACGGCCCGGTCCAGGTCGCCGTCGCCATACGCGGTCGCGATGCCGGCCGCGTGGCGGGAGAGGTTCGCCGAAATGTCGGGATGAACGCCCGCCCAGTTGTCGGATGCAAAGAACATCGAGAGGTCCGTATTGTGATTGGCAGAAAGCGGCGCGACTTGACTGCTTTGGCGCGCGAAGCGCAAGGGCCAATCTTTCGCAAAACTGTGAAGCCAGCCGGGCCGTAACAACTGACCAGAGGTTGCGTTTTTTGATCCCGTCGCGAAATTTTGTGTCGCGGCACGCCCAAGAATTTTGTGAATCGGTCTTGTGCAGGTGCGGGATTTCTGCCATAAAAAATTTAGGACAGTAGTGCTGTCTTATTTTGTCGCACAAAACAGGCTGGACTGGCATATCATCGCTGCCATTCCGGCCATTGTCGCGAGCGGCGGGTAGACGGCTCCGCTCTGGCCTGTACGATACCGGATGCGAACCGGGCGTATGGCCGCATAGTTCGGCAAGAATTTCGCGAGACGTGCAGCAAGGACGAAGGGAAGCATCGTGCTTCCCAAGGCAAACCAGCGCCCCGAGGGAAATCACCGCCAAGGGTGCGGAACGGAGGACAGGACGATGACGGAACTGACGCCATCTGCGATCAACGGCCAGGCCGCGCAGACGAAAGCGGCAGCCGTCAAAACTGGTACCACCGCCAATGGTTTGATCGCGCAGGGCCTCTACGATCCGCGCAACGAGCATGACGCCTGCGGCGTCGGCTTCATCGCCAACATGAAGGGCGTAAAGTCGCACCAGATCGTCGAGGACGGTCTGGCGATGCTGGAAAACCTCACCCATCGCGGCGCTGTCGGCGCCGATCCGCTGGTCGGCGACGGCGCCGGCGTGCTGGTGCAGATTCCGGATCGGTTCTTCCGCGATGAGATGGCCGCAAAGGGCGTCGAACTGCCGCCGGCCGGCCAATATGGCGTCGGCCACTGGTTCATGCCGCAGGACGCAGCACTTCGCGCCCATATCGAGGACATCATCGCCGAATCGGCCCAGTCCGAAGGGCTGCCGCTGATCGGCTTCCGCGACGTGCCGGTCGATAATTCGTCGCTGTCGAAGGCGCCGGAGATTGTCGCCTCCGAGCCGTTCCATCGCCAGGTGTTCATCGGCCGCACGGCCGAGATTCCGGACGACGAGGAGTACGAGGCGAGGCTCTACCTGCTGCGCAAGGTGATCTCGGGCCGCATCTATGCCGAGAACGACAACAAGGATGTCGGCGCCTATTGCGTGTCGCTGTCGGCGCGCACCATCGTCTACAAGGGCATGTTCCTCGCCTACCAAGTCGGCGCCTATTACAAGGACCTCAAGGATCCGCGCTTCGACACGGCGCTGATCCTCGTCCACCAGCGCTTCTCGACCAACACCTTCCCGTCATGGAAGCTGGCGCATCCCTATCGCATGGTCGCGCATAACGGCGAGATCAACACGGTGCGCGGCAACAACAACTGGATGGCGGCGCGTCAGGCCTCGGTCGATTCCGAGCTGTTCGGCAACAACATCTCGAAGCTGTGGCCGATCTCCTATGAGGGTCAGTCCGACACGGCGTGCTTCGACAATGCGCTCGAATTCCTGTTCCAGGGCGGCTATAGCCTAAGCCACGCCATGATGATGCTGATCCCGGAAGCCTGGGCCGGCAACAAGCTCATGGATTCCGACCGCAAGGCGTTCTACGAGTACCACGCCGCGCTGATGGAGCCGTGGGACGGGCCGGCGGCGGTCGTCTTCACCGACGGGCGCCAGATCGGCGCGACGCTCGATCGCAACGGCCTGCGTCCGGCTCGCTACATCGTCACCGACGACGACCGCGTCATCATGGCTTCGGAAGCCGGCGTGCTGCCGGTGCCGGAGGAAAAGATCGTGCAGAAGTGGCGGCTGCAGCCCGGCCGCATGCTTTTGATCGATCTGGCAAAGGGCCGCATCATCTCCGACGAGGAGATCAAGTCGGAGATCGCGACCAGGCATCCTTACAAGACCTGGCTCGCCAACACGCAGTTGATTCTTGAAGAGCTGAAGCCGGTCGAGCCGCGGGCGCTGCGCAAGGATGTCAGCCTGCTCGACCGCCAGCAGGCCTTCGGCTACACACAGGAAGACACCAAGCTTCTGATGGCGCCGATGGCCACCACCGGCCAGGAAGCGGTCGGCTCGATGGGCACCGACACGCCGATCTCGGCGATGTCGGACAAGTCGAAGCTGCTCTACACCTATTTCAAGCAGAACTTCGCTCAGGTCACCAATCCGCCGATCGACCCGATCCGTGAGGAACTGGTGATGAGCCTGGTGTCCTTCATCGGGCCGCGGCCGAATATCTTCGACCTGATCGGCACATCGCGCCGCAAGCGGCTTGAAGTGCGCCAGCCGATTCTCACCAACGGCGATCTCGAGAAGATCCGCTCCATCGGACACACCGAGGACCGCTTCGACACCAAGACGATCGACATCACCTACGGTTCGAACGAGGGCGCTGCCGGCATGCAAGGCGCCATCGACCGGCTCTGCGAGCGCGCCGAGGCGGCGGTCGCGGGCGGCTACAACATCATCATCCTGTCCGACCGCCAGGTCGGGCCGGACCGCATCGCCATTCCGGTTTTGCTGGCGACGGCGGCGGTGCACCATCACCTGATCCGCAAGGGCCTGCGCACCGCGGTCGGACTGGTCGTCGAATCCGGCGAGCCCCGCGAGGTGCATCATTTCTGCTGCCTGGCCGGCTATGGCGCCGAGGCGATCAACCCCTATCTCGCCTTCGACACGCTGCTCGACATGCACAGGCGCGGCGAGCTGCCGGAGGAGGTCGACGCATACGAGGTCGTCTCCCGCTACATCAAGTCGATCGGCAAGGGCATCCTCAAGGTGATGTCCAAGATGGGCATCTCGACTTACCAGTCCTATTGCGGTGCGCAGATCTTCGACGCCATCGGGCTCAAGTCGGACTTCGTCGAGAAGTACTTCACCGGCACCGCGACGCTGATCGAAGGCGTCGGGCTGGACGAGATCGCGACCGAGACTCTCAGCCGCCATACCGATGCCTTCGGCAACGACCCGGTGCTGCGCAACAATCTCGAGGTCGGCGGCGAATACATGTTCCGCATGCGCGGCGAGGCGCATATGTGGTCGCCGGATGCGGTCGCCAGCCTGCAGCATGCCGTGCGCCAGGGCTCCTGGGACACGTTCAAGGAGTATTCGGCGCAGATCGACAGCGCGACGGCGCGCGCCCAGACCATCCGCGGCCTGTTCGAGATCAAGCTGGCGGAAGAGACCGGCCGCAACAAGGTGGCGATCGAAGACGTCATGCCGGCGGCCGAGATCGTCAAGCGCTTCTCGACCGGGGCGATGTCCTTCGGCTCGATCTCCCGGGAAGCGCACACCACGCTGGCGCGCGCGATGAACGCCATCGGCGGCAAGTCGAACACCGGCGAGGGCGGCGAAGAGGCCGACCGCTATCTGCCGCTGCCCGGCGGTGGCAAGAATCCGGAACGCTCGGCGATCAAGCAGGTCGCGTCGGGGCGGTTCGGCGTGACGGCGGAATATCTGGTCAATTCCGACGTCATGCAGATCAAGGTGGCGCAAGGCGCCAAGCCCGGCGAGGGCGGTCAGTTGCCCGGACACAAGGTCGACGCCACCATCGCCAAGGTCAGGCATTCGACCCCCGGCGTGGGCCTGATCTCGCCGCCGCCGCATCACGACATCTATTCGATCGAGGATCTGGCGCAGCTGATCTACGACCTGAAGAACGTCAACCCGGCGGCCGATGTGTCGGTCAAGCTGGTGTCGGAGGTCGGCGTCGGCACGGTTGCGGCGGGCGTCGCCAAGGCGCGTGCCGATCACATCACGATCTCCGGCTACGACGGCGGCACCGGCGCTTCGCCGCTGACCTCGCTCAAGCATGCCGGCAGCCCGTGGGAAATGGGCCTCGCCGAGACGCATCAGACCCTGGTGCTCAACGGCCTGCGCTCCCGCGTGGCGCTGCAGGTCGACGGCGGGTTGCGCACCGGTCGTGACGTCATCATCGGCGCGCTGCTTGGCGCCGACGAGTTCGGCTTCTCGACCGCGCCGCTGATCGCGGCCGGCTGCATCATGATGCGCAAGTGCCACCTGAACACCTGTCCGGTCGGGGTGGCGACGCAGGACCCGGTGCTGCGCAAGCGCTTCAAGGGCACGCCGGAGCATGTCATCAACTTCTTCTTCTATGTGGCGGAGGAGGTGCGCGCGCTGCTTGCCGAAATGGGCTTCACCCATCTCGACCAGATCATCGGCGACACCGACCTTCTGGAGAAGCGCGAGGTGATCCAGCATTGGAAGGCGCGCGGGCTCGACTTCTCCAAGATGTTCTTCAAGCCGGAGGCGCCCGCTGAGGCACTGCACTGGACCGAGCGGCAGAAGCATCCGATCGACGACGTGCTCGACCGCAAGCTGATCGAGCTGGCAAAGCCGGCGCTGGAAGCCAAGCAGCCGGTCAGCATCGAGCTGCCGATCCGCAATGTCGACCGCTCTGCCGGCGCGATGCTGTCGGGCGAAGTCGCCAAGCGCTTCAAGCACAAAGGCCTGCGCGAGGACACGATCCAGGTCAAGCTCACCGGCACGGCTGGCCAGTCTTTCGGTGCGTTTCTCGCGCGCGGCGTTTCCTTCGAGCTGGTCGGCGCCGGCAACGATTATGTCGGCAAAGGCCTGTCGGGCGGCCGCATCGTCATCCGGCCGCCGGAAGAGGCCAAGATCGTCGCGGCCGACTCGATCATCGTCGGCAACACGGTGCTCTACGGTGCGACCGAGGGCGAGGCCTATTTCGCCGGCGTCGCCGGCGAGCGCTTCGCGGTGCGCAATTCCGGCGTCGTTGCCGTCGTCGAAGGCGTCGGCGACCATGGCTGCGAATACATGACCGGCGGCATAGTAGTGGTCATCGGCAAAACGGGCCGCAACTTCGCCGCCGGCATGTCGGGCGGCGTCGCCTATGTGCTCGACGAGAAGGGCGATTTCGCCGAACGCTGCAACATGGCGATGGTCGAGCTGGAGCCCGTTCCGGAAGAGGACGACCTGATGGAGAAGCTGCTCCATCATGGCGGTGACCTCGACCATAAGGGCCGCGTCGACGTCTCCGGTGACATGACAAGCCATGACGAGGAGCGGCTCTATCAGCTGATCTCGAACCACGTCCATTACACGGGCTCGGTGCGCGGCCGCGAGATCCTCGACAATTGGGCAAGCTTCCGGCCGAAATTCCGGAAAATCATGCCGGTCGAGTATCGCCGCGCGCTGATCGAGATGGAGCGCATGCGCATGAGCGTGGCGGCGGAATAGGCTTTGGGCACGGCCGGGGAGGTAATCGCCCGGCCGGCATCCTCACCAACAATCCTGACCTCGGACCAAGGTTGCCACGGCGGCCTTATGAGGTTAACGGGTGCGCCGACAAGCTAGGCTTGCGAGCGCGCCTTCGGACAGCAGGGACTGGACTATGGGCAAGGTAACAGGGTTTCTCGAAATCGACCGGCAGGTGCAGAAGTACCAGCCTGCCTCGGATCGCATCCGGCATTTCCGCGAATTCACGCTGGCGATGTCGGACAAGGAGGTCGAGAAACAGGCCGCGCGCTGCATGGATTGCGGTATCCCGTTCTGCCATGGACCGACCGGCTGCCCGATCCACAACCAGATCCCGGACTGGAACGACCTCGTCTACAATGGCGACTGGGACAGCGCCATCCGCAACCTGCATTCGACCAACAATTTCCCGGAGTTCACCGGCCGCATCTGCCCGGCGCCCTGCGAGGAAGCCTGCACGCTGAACCTCGAGGACATTCCGGTCGCCATCAAGACGGTCGAGCAGGCGATCGCCGACAAGGCCTATGAGACCGGCCACATCCGGCCCTACCCGCCGGAAAAGAAGACCGGCAAGCGGGTTGCCGTCATCGGCTCCGGGCCGGCCGGCATGGCTGCCGCCCAGCAGCTCGGCCGCGCCGGCCACGATGTGCATGTCTATGAGCGCGAGAGCCGGCCGGGCGGGCTGATGCGCTACGGCATTCCCGACTTCAAGATCGAGAAGCATTACATCGATCGCCGCATCGAGCAGATGCAGGGCGAGGGCGTGAGTTTCCATTGCGGCGTCAATGTCGGCGTCGACAAGCCGGTTGCCGAGCTCCTCGCCGAGCACGACGCCGTGCTCTATTGCGGCGGCTCGGAAACGCCGCGCCCGGCCAACATTCCGGGCGACGATCTCAGCGGTGTCTATGATGCCATGCCGTATCTCGTGCAGCAGAACCGCCGCGTCGGCGGCGAGCCGATCCAATCGGTGGCCTGGCCGTCACATCCGATCATCGCCGGCGGCCAGCATGTCGTCGTCGTCGGCGGCGGCGACACCGCGTCCGACTGCATCGGCACCGCCTTCCGGCAAGGCGCGGTGCGCGTGACGCAGCTCGACATCCGTCCGCAGCCGCCGGAGAAGGAAGACAAGCTCGCCGTTTGGCCTTACTGGGCGACGAAGATGCGCACGTCTTCCTCGCAGGCCGAGGGCGCGGAGCGCGAATTCCAGGTGGCGACCCTCGAATTCATCGGCGAGGACGGACAGCTGACCGGCGTCCGCTGCTGCGAGGTCGATGAAAAGCGCAAGCCGATCGCCGGCACCGAGTTCGTCATCCGCGCCGATCTCGCCTTCATCGCCATCGGCTTTGCCGGTCCGGCGAATGATGGGGTCATGAAGGAGCTGGACGGCGAGATGAAGGTGGTCACCGACAGCCGCCGCTCGCGGAACGTCGAGGCCGACGACCGCGACTACAGAACCAGCATAGACAGGCTCTATGCCGCGGGCGACGTCCGTCGCGGCCAGTCGCTGGTGGTGTGGGCGATCCGCGAAGGCCGCCAGGCAGCGCGCGCGATCGACGAGGCGCTGATGGGGTCTAGCGTACTCCCCCGCTGAGTCTACCTGCAGCCACGATGTGCTCTTCCGTTGCGGCCCTACCGACGCACCGCTGTCGAGGTCTCCGATGAAGCGGTCGGCGTCTTCGGCGGCCAGGAAAAATCGTCGGCTCGGCCGGGCGAGGCGACGGGCGCCTTGCCCTCGACGGTCAGCTTTTCGCCTGGAAGATTCGGATCGGCCTTGGCTGGCGGTGCGGCACCCAGCAGCTCGGTCCCGCCGTCGAGCGCGGGGTCGCTGAGCAGCATCGGCGCGGTGCGGTCGACGATGACAGGGGCCGCGGCAGGCTTCGACGCCTCGACCGGAGCGCCCGCCGGCGCGGAAACCGTGGTGACGCTTCCGGGTGCCGCCAGCCCGAGGATCTTGGCCAGCGGCTTTTCGGTGTAGAAGGCAAGCTTGCGCTTGCCGGCCTTGGTCACGTTGATGCCGTCGTCGGAGCGCAGGCGCACCGGCTGGCCGTTGATGTCCGGACCGGAGGTGACGAAGGCGCCGTTCTCGTCGACGAAGCCGTCCCAAACATCGACGAACTCGCCGCCATGGGTCTGTGCGGCTGAATGATAGATGTCGTTGAAGGCGAGCATGTCCGAGGTCATTTTTGCCGCCCCGAACGCCGGCATGCCGACCCACAGGAACGGCACCTTTGCATCTTGAATGGCCTTGCCCAGCGCATCGGTGCGGTGCTCATATTCCTTGGTCCAGTTCTCGGAGCGCGGCTGCTCGCGGACGTCGCCGACGCGCATCTGCTGGCGGTCGTTGGAGCCAAGCATGACCACCACGACGGACGGCTTCTCCGTCTCGATCAGAGACTTGATCTCGACTGGCCAATTGTAGAAATCGTCACGCACGAAGCCCGACGAGCCGTTGCTGCGCGAAACGATCCTGACCGCCGGATTGTCGGCAAAGGCGACCTCCAGACCCTCGGCGAGCCCACCCGCCAGGAAATCGCCGACTACCAGCACGACGCGCGCATCCGGCGCCTTTTCGACGACCGGCGCCTCCGGCTCGGCCGGCGGGCGCGGCTTGGGTTTTCTGGCCTTCGGCTTCGGCCTCACCGGCTGGACATTGGCAGGGGGTTCAATGCGCTCGCTGCGGCGCGGGAAAAGAAGATCGCGCAGCGACCAGCCGCGGTTTCCGTCTTCCTGCGCGAAAGCCGGGGAATGAAAGGCGCTTGAGCCGGCGACGGCAAGCACAGCGATGGCCAAGACGAGAATCGGCAGGCGGCGAACGATCAGCCAGACACGCGCGACCGTAACCAATGAAAGTCTCCCATCCTTGGCGCATGACAACGTAAAAAGCCGGCAAGTCATGCGCAGGCCGCAGCGCTACAGCATCCTTTCCGCTTTTGAAAGGATGCTTGACGCCATGGGCGGCTCTATTGCTTCCGGAGCCATTTCAGCACTTCCAGGCTCGGATAGCCATCCTGGCTCAAGCCTACCTTCGCCTGGTAGGCCATGATGGCAGCCTTCGACCCCTCGCCGATCTTGCCGTCGAACTTGCCGTCATAATAACCGTGCTCGGAAAGCCGCTTCTGCAGTTCCTGCCGTTGCTCGAAGCTGAGCTTGGTGAAAGGCCGCTGCCAGTCCTGCACCAGGCCGGTGCCACCGGCGATTTCGTCGGCGAGCAGGCCGACAGCCAAAGCATATTTGTCGGCATTGTTGTAAGCCTTGATGACCGAGAAATTCCTGATCATCAGGAAGGCCGGTCCGCCCCTGCCGTCCGGCACTTTGAGCGTCGCCTTGTCGCTCAGGTTCCTGAACGGCTTCCCGTTGGCCCTGGCGACCCCGAGCGCCTGCCACTGCGCCAGCGTCTTCGATCCGGCGGGCAGCTTGCCCGGCGGCAAGGTCACTTCATAGCCCCAGGTCTTGCCGGCCTGCCAGCCGTTCTTCCTGAGCAGGTTGGCGGCAGTCGCCAACGCGTCGGGTATCGAATTCCAGATGTCGCGCCGGCCATTGCCGTCCATGTCCACCGCGTAGTGCTGGTAGCTGGTCGGGATGAACTGGGTCTGACCCATCGCGCCCGCCCAGGAACCCATGAGATGGCTTTCGTCGATGTCGCCGGTCTGCAGGATCTTCAGCGCCGCGATCAGCTGGGTTCGGGCATATTTCGAGCGCTTCGGGTCGCCATAGGCAAGGGTCGCCAGCGAACGGATGACATTGCGCATGATGTCGTCGCGCTTGAGGATCTCGCCATAGTTCGATTCCATCGACCAGATGGCGAGAAGGATATGGCGATCGACACCGAACCGTGCCTCGATCCGATCCAGCCATGGCTTCCATTTGCGCGCCATTGCCTGACCATTGGTCACCGACTGGTCATGCACGCGGTTGTCGAAATAATCCCAGGCGGGGGCGGTGAATTCCGGCTGGGTGCGGGCCTTTTCCAGCACGACCGGGTCGGGCTCGATGCCCCTCATGGCCTTGTCGTAGACTGCGCCGGAAACGCCGCCCGAAACCGCGGTGGCACGAAAGCCCGCGACCCACTGGCGGAAACCCGCATCGGCGAAAGCGGGTCCGGCGGGCATCAGCAAGGCAAGCGTGAGGCTCGCGGCCGTCACAAATGCCGTCAGGCGCCTTGCGCTGTTGCGAACGGACATCCTTTTCCTCCTTCATCAAAATTAGGAAGGATCATTCAACGCCGAACCCGGTTAGTATTTAGTTTACCATAGGTGCCATTAGGAACGAAAAGAGAGGTCGGTGCTTTAACTTTCGATTTTCAGGCCAGCCGCTCGGGTAATTCAACATTCCGGCGCGAAAATGTTCGGGGGGATTGCGGAGCGGATGGCCGCGCGGATAATGGGCTTAGACGTATGGGTGGAGCATGAAGCGAGTTCGCAAGGCAGTTTTCCCGGTCGCCGGTCTCGGCACACGGTTTCTTCCGGCCACCAAGGCCATCCCGAAGGAGATGCTGACGGTCGTCGACCGGCCGGTCATTCAATATGTGGTCGACGAGGCGCGCGACGCCGGCATCGAGCATTTCATTTTCGTGACCGGGCGCAACAAGGCGGTCATCGAGGATCACTTCGACGTCCAGTTCGAGCTCTACGATACGCTCGCCCAGCGCGGGAAGGACGACCAGCTCGCCCGCCTGCAGCGGCTGCAGCCAGCGCCTGGCCAGACCAGCTTCACCCGCCAGCAGGTGCCGATGGGCCTTGGCCATGCCGTCTGGTGCGCGCGTGAACTGGTCGGTGACGAACCGTTCGCGCTGCTTTTGCCCGACATGATCATGCAGTCGGAAAAAAGCTGCATGAAGGATATGGTCGAACTCTATGCCGAGACCGGGAACAACATCATCGCCGTGCAGGAATGCGACCCGGCCGAGGCCCATAAATACGGCATCGTCGGCCGTGGCGAGGACACCCATCACGGTTTTCGCATCACCGGCATGGTGGAGAAGCCGAAGGCGGGCACGGCGCCCTCCAATCTCTTCATCAACGGGCGCTACATCCTGCAACCGGAGATTTTCGGCATCCTCGAAAGCCAGGAGCGCGGCGCCGGCAACGAGATCCAGCTGACGGATGCGATGCTGAAGCTGGAGAAGCAGCAGCCCTTCTACGGCTATCACTATAAGGGGCGCACCTTCGACTGCGGCTCGCCGGAAGGCTTCGTCGAGGCAAATGTCGCCTTCGCGCTCTGGCGCAGCGACATGAATGCGAGCATGGCCGGGGTCATCCGCACGCTGCTGGATGAGGTGCGGCCGGCGGAGCGGATCGGCGCCGCTTCCTAGGCGGTTAAGCGGCGTTGATCCTTCGGATCTCCGCGTCCGCGTCGCTGGCGCGAGGATCACGAAGTGTCAGCGCTGCACCTTCAGGCCGAGATAGACGCTGTTGGCGACATAGTCGCGACCGGGAAGGTTGCTGGTGAGCTTCTCCGTCCTGATTCTTGTGGTGAGGCCGGCATAGCGGTTCAGCCACCAGGTCAGGCCGGCCTCGGCGCTCAGGATCAGATCGTGGCCATCGGAGCCGGTGTAGTCGCGCCAATCGAGCCCCAGCGCTGTATTCGCCGTCAGGTTGGCGCGGACCTGCCGCTCGCCGGTGAGCCGGCCCGAATAGAGGAGGTCGCCGCTCTCGTTAGCGATGGTCGTGGTCTCGACCGTGGTTCTTCCGGTCAGCCCGATGATGGTGCCGCGCTCGGGCGACCATTTGAGGTCGGCGTTGACGTAGGGCCCCGCAATCGCCGGCAGACGGTCGTCGTCGATGCCTTCGCGCAGCCATCCGACGGAGAACTCGCCGGAGAGCTTCTCGCGCATGTCGAGCTCGAGGCCGGCGCGCGCGCCGAGCCGCGTCGAGGAGCGCTCGAAACCGTTGCTGTCGAGGCGCAGATCGTAGATCCGCCGGCCGGCTTCCACTTCAACGAATGGCGTCATGGCCGGTGAGACCTGATAGCCGGTACGCAAGGTCGCAGAGTAGAGTGTCGAGTCGCGATCCTTCAGCGACAAGACGGTGCCGTCCGAGAGCTTGGCGTCGCCATAGAAATCATGCGAGACCGCGCCGGTCAGCGCGTAGCGCATCTTGCCGACATCCTTCTCGATGCCGAGGCTGCCGTCGACGGTCTGCCGCAGCGGCTGTGAGGTGACGCCGGCAATCGCATCCGGCGAGGACGCCGATTCCGGCACCGCTTCATAGCCGAGCCTGGCGATGGCGCGCAGTTCATTGTCGAGGTCGACACTGAGCTGGCCTTCGATCCGGCCCTGCGCATCGTTGATCTTCTGGCCCGAAAGCGTGTTGCGAAAAAGGCCGTAGCCGTCGATGACGGCCGAATTCTCGCGCCAGTCGGAGGTGGCGGAGAAACGCAGCGCGGTTTCGGACAGCACAGCCGACCTGCCGCCGGCGCTGGCATCGGCATTGGAAGTCGCGGTGAGGCCTTGCTCGAGTGTCGGACGGAAGACGAAGGTGCCGAGCTTGATGCCGGGGGCGGCGAAGGGATCGTCCTCCAGCCTCACTTTCTGGCCCTCGATCGATCCTGTGCGCTCCGCGCCGGGATCGAGCTTCTGCCGGTCGACGCTGTCGATGGTGACGGCGCGGCGGTTCGCGCCGTCATCCTCGGTGGCCGCCGTTTCGGCCGGATCGCCGGTGGCGGCCTTGGCCGTGCTGTCGGCCGTCTGGCCAGGCTTCTTGTTGGCGTTTTTCTTGTCGGCCGCCTTGGCATCGCTTTTCGCCTTGGCACCCGCACTCTGCCTTGCAGTCGGAGGCGGGCGCGGCGCGGCCATTGTTTGATTGTCGGCGAAGGGGTCGTCGGTGACTCGCGGTTGGTTGAGGATGCTGCCCTCCGCGCCCCCGGTCTGGTCGTCGTCGGGCACCGCGCCTGGGCTTGCCGGCTCATAAGGGTTGGCGGGCGTCTGGTCCTCAGCCGTCTGGGTCGCTGGAACCGCTTGATCCAGCGATCCCTGCGGGCGCAACTGTCTCGCCTTGCGTTGCTGGTCGGCCAGGATTGCCGATTCGGAGACCTCGCCGCGCAACTCGGTTTCCTGCGAAAATGCCGGCACGGTGCGCAGCAAGGCGACAATGCTTGCCGTCAGCAAAAGCGCTGCAACGGCAATGCACTTCCGGCCCTTTTTCGTATCTGGCTCGCCGCCGAACATCATCACCACTGCTTGCGCGGCGCAGGCGCGCCATACTTACCGGACCGTAAATGCGGATGGTTAACGGAGGGTTGAAAC
Organism: Mesorhizobium sp. WSM3864; assembly: GCF_002294955.1. Lineage (NCBI taxonomy): Bacteria > Pseudomonadati > Pseudomonadota > Alphaproteobacteria > Hyphomicrobiales > Phyllobacteriaceae > Mesorhizobium > Mesorhizobium sp. WSM3864. The sequence continues at coordinate 326,603 of NZ_NSGD01000003.1, read as the reverse complement.
AGGCCAAGGACCCTGTCCGCGACGCACGCGAGACGGGAATTCCGTTGGACAGGCGGGCGACATGGCGCTAATGGCATCTGCCATGCACGCGGGGTCCTCAGAAAGAAAGCAGCCGGACAGGCAGGCAGCGATTGAATCGGCGCTGAGAACGGTGGCGACGGAGCAGGCCGGCATGGCCGCGCTTGCAGCCGCTCTCGGCAACGGCTTGTCCGAACCGTTCGCTGCCGCAGTGGATGCCATCGCGCGGATCGAGGGCCGCGTCATCGTCACCGGCGTCGGCAAGAGCGGCCATATCGGCTCAAAGATCGCGGCGACGCTCGCCTCGACCGGCACGCCTGCCTTCTTCGTCCATCCGGCCGAGGCCAATCACGGCGATCTCGGCATGATCGCCAGGGACGACGCCATCATCGCCATGTCGTGGTCGGGCGAGAGCAAGGAACTGATGGGCATCGTCGCCTATTCCAGACGCTTTTCGATCCCGCTGATCGCCATCACCTCGGGCGAGAATTCGGCGCTGGCGCGCGCCGCCGACGTCGTGCTGTTGCTGCCGGCCGCGCCGGAGGCCTGTCCGCACGGGCTGGCGCCGACGACATCGGCGCTGCTGCAGCTGGTCATGGGCGATGCGCTGGCGATCGCGCTGCTCGAGGCGCGCGGCTTCACGCCGGACCATTTCCGCACCTTCCATCCCGGCGGTCAGCTCGGCGCCAATCTGATGCAACTGCGCGAGATCATGCATGTCGGCGAGCGGCTGCCGCTGGTGCCGTCGGGCACGGGAATGCGCGAAGCGATCGTCGAGCTGTCGCGCAAGGGTTTTGGCTGCGTGGCGATCACCGGCGCCGACGGTTCGCTGATCGGCATCATCACCGACGGCGACATCCGCCGCCACATTGCCGATGACCTTCTGTCGATGAACGTCGATGAGGTGATGACAAAGAAGCCGAAGACGGCTGCCCCCGACACGCTGGTGGCGACGGCGCTGCAGACGATCAATACATCGGCCATCACCAGTCTGATGGTGGTCGAGGCCGATCGCCCCGTGGGGCTAGTGCATCTGCACGATCTGCTGCGCATCGGCGCCGCTTGAGATGGGCGAGACTCAGGACACGCAGGCCTGATCCCAAGCGGCTTCAGAATAGGAAATCCGCAAACTCAGACGGCCTCCACCGTCAGCTCCAGATCGGTGTCGGCGGCGCCGGTCACACGCACCTGGGTGCCGACGGGCAGGTCCGGGCCGGAGACACGCCACAGCGTGTCGCCGAGGCGGATGCGGCCGCGGCCATTCTTGATGGGCTCGGCCAATGTCGCCGTGCGGCCGACCATCTGAGCGCCGCGGCGGTTGAGCAGCGGCTGGTCCGCATTGATGGCACGATCACCCACCAGCTTCTTGCCGACGAAGGCTGAGGCCAGGGAGAGCACGAGGAAGGCGAGCACCTGGAGCTGCCAAGTCCAGAAGGCAGCATCCCAAATCAGCAGCGAAACCGCGCCGATGATCAGCGCGGCGATGCCGATCCACAGCATGAACACGCCGGGCGCGACGATTTCCATCACCAGCAGCACGAATCCGAGGACCATCCAGTTCCACGGGCCGAGTTCCGATACGATGCGCTCGATCATTGACCTTCTCCCACCCAGATGGCGTGCCTCAATTGTCCGACGGTCGCACGAGCGGCGTGCGCGCGCCCTGACGTTGCGGGCCGGAAGGGCCGTCGGCCTTGAACACTTCGCGTGCGATCTCGCCGATGCCACCGAGCGAACCGATCAGCGATGAGGCTTCGAACGGCATGAGCACGATCTTGTTGTTGCTGGACGAGCCGATCCTGGCCAGCGCCTCGGTGTATTTCTGCGCGATGAAATAGTTGATCGCCTGCACGTCGCCCTTGGCGATGGCTTCCGACACCACCTGGGTCGCCTTGGCCTCCGCCTCGGCGGAACGCTCGCGCGCTTCGGCATCGCGGAAGGCGGCTTCCCTGCGGCCTTCGGCCTCGAGGATCTGCGACTGCTTCATGCCTTCGGCGGCCAGGATCTGGGCGCGCTTGTCGCGCTCGGCGATCATCTGGCGGCTCATCGAATCCACCAGATTGGCCGGCGGGTTGATGTCCTTGATCTCGACGCGGGTAATCTTGATGCCCCACGGGTGCGCGGCCTCATCGACGACGCGCAGCAACCGCTCGTTGATCGCATCGCGGTTGGACAGCAATTCGTCGAGGTCCATCGAGCCCATGACGGTACGGATGTTGGTCATGGTGAGGTTGAGGATGGCGTTCTGCAGCCCGGAGACCTGATAGGCGGCCTGCGGGGCATTCAACACCTGGTAGAAGGCGACGCCGTCGACGCCCACGATTGCATTGTCGCGGGTAATGATCTCCTGCGTCGGGACATCGAGCACCTGCTCCATCATGTTCATCTTGGCGCCTACGCGCTCGAAGATCGGATTGATGATGTTCAGGCCGGGCGTCAGCGTCTTGGTGTAGCGGCCGAAACGCTCCACCGTGTAGTTGTAGCCCTGCGGCACCGTTCTGATGCCTTTGAAAAGAAGGATGATGACGAGGAATACAAGAACAATGATGGCAATATCGAAACCGCTAAACCCCATTTCGTTTCTCCCTCAAAAGGCGGCGACCTCGCGGAATCACTTAAGTGTGTTTCCGAAGCGTTACAATCAGGTGATCGCGAATATTGGTTAGCGAAGGCTATTGCGAACCGGTTTCGCCGCCTATTATCGGACGTCAGACCCAGCCTGACAGTTCCCGCCGCACCAGCGCCTCGATCACCGCCATGCCCTCGGCGCTGTCGTTGAGGCAAGGGATGTGGGCGAAGTTCTTGCCGCCGGCATGGTGGAATGTCTCGGCGGCCTCGCGGCCGATTTCGTCCAGCGTCTCGATACAGTCGACGGAAAAACCTGGATTGACGACCGCGATCGATTTGACGCCGTCCTTCGCCAGCTTCTCGATAGTGACGTCGGTGTAGGGCTGCAGCCATTCCTGGGCGCCGAAGCGCGACTGGAAGGTGGTGATGAGCTTCTTCTCGTCCCAGCCGAGCCTTGCCCTGAGCAGCCTCGTCGTCTCGAGGCAATGCGCCTGGTAAGGGTCACCCTTGTCGGAATAGGGTTTTGGGATGCCGTGGTAGGAGGTGATCACCACCTCCGGCGCGAAATCGAGCGTCGCCAGGTTTTGCTCGATCGAACGGGCGAGGGCGTCGATATAGACTGGCTCGTCATAATAGGGCGGCACACTGCGGATGGCCGGCGCTTTCCTGATCTTCATCAGCGCCCGGAACAGCTGGTCGTTCGCCGTCGCCGTGGTCGTCGCCGAATATTGCGGATAGAGCGGAAAAGTGAGGATGCGCTCGCAGCCCTGCTCGACCAGCCGGCGGACGACGCTGCGGGTCGAGGGATTGCCGTAGCGCATGGCCCAGTCGACCACGACGGTTGGCAAGTCAGCAAGCGCAATGGCGAGCTTCTCCGCCTGCGAGCGGGTGAAGGTGCGCAACGGCGACTCGTTCTTCTCCCGGTTCCAGATCCTGGCGTAGTTGGCGCCGGACTTTTTCGGCCGCGTTGTGAGAACCAGCCCGTAGAGGATCGGATACCAGATCGCCTTGTTGAGCTCGATGACGCGCGGATCGGAGAGGAACTCTCTGAGATAGCGCCACATCGGCTTGAAATCGGTGCCGTCGGGCGTGCCGAGATTGATCAGCATGATGCCGATCTTGCCCGCCTTCGCCGGCGCGGCACCCGCCGGCGCCGGACCGGCGGTCTTGGCGGCTTTCGCATCGGCAGGATTGGCAAGCGTCATCGACGGTCTCCGGTTGTCGGTGCGAAAACTAGCGATGCCATGCCGGTTTTGGAATGCTGCGTCTGGACGCACCTTACCGCGTTTGCGTCTGAAAACGGAACACCCGTCCGGTCTCCCGGACGGGCGCCATGAACTTCCGGCGAAAGGTTACTTTGCGGCCGGCGGAATTGTCAGCGTTGCTCCGAGCGGCAGACGGCGCGGCCTGTAGTCCTTGTTGGCCTCGGAGATCAGCTTCCATTTGCTGCCGTCGCCATAGTTTTTCTTGGCCAGATCCCAATAGGTGTCGCCGGCGGCAACCACATGGCTGGTCTCTGGGCTGGCCTCCGGACCGGTCGCGGCCGGCTTGGCCTCGGCGGGCGCTGTTTCGGCCGGCTTGGCGGATTCGGTCGCAGGGGCGGCGGTCGCCGGCGCAGTCTCGGCAGGTTTTGCTGTCTCCGACGTTGCCGGTGCCGTCTCGGTCGGAACGGCCGGCGGCGTCCCGGCGATGTCGCCGGAATTGGACGGCAAAGCCGGCATGGCAGGCTCGGTGGCCGACGGCGCCGTCTCGGCCGGCTTCGCGGGTTGGGCGGCAGGCGGCGTCGTGGCGGTCTCGGCAGGTTTTGCCGGCTCCGCGGCCGCTGTCGTGGCGCCGGTCTCGGTGATGCGGCCGTCGAGCTTCGGTGTGTAGGGGCGGTGCGCGCCGAGATAGTCGGCCACCACCTGCTCCAGGCCCGGGCCGTAGTCATAGGCGTCCGTGGCCTTTTCGGCGAAGACCTTGTAGCCGTCGCCGCCCTGGCGGACGTAGTTGTTGGTGGCGACGAGATACTGCTTGTCCGGATTGATCGGCACCCAGGCGCCGTTCTCCATCACCTCGACCGATTTGACGCGGCCGGCATTGGGCGCGACCGACTTGTCGAAGGCATATTTCAAGCCGGCCACCTGCGGGAAGCGACCGGCGCCGTCCTCGACCTGGCTGACGCCGCTTTCGAGACCGGCGACCAGGTCCTTGCCGGAGATCTTGAAGGTCGCCAGCGTGTTCTGGAACGGCAGCACCGTCAGCACTTCGCCCATGGTCACGGTGCCCTGGTCGATCGAGGCGCGCAGTCCGCCGCCATTCGAGATGACGATCTCGACGCCCTGGCCCTTGACCCGATCGAGGACGGCGTCGGAGACGAGATTGCCCATTTCGCATTCGCGGGTGCGGCAGCTTTCACGACTGCCATCGATCGGCTTGGTGGTCTCCGCCACTTCCTTGTTCTTCAGCGCCTCGATCGGCGCGTCAAGCTCCTTGATGCGGGCGAGCACCGCCGGATCGGGCGTGATCGACTTGTCGAGAAAGATCGGGTCGCCGCTGGCCGACTTGACGACGCCGTTGTCGTCGAACACGACCTTGAATTCGCCGAGATATTTCGAATAGGACGCCGCCTGCACCACCGGCACCTTGTAGCCGTCGGGGTTGTCGACCATCGTCGGGTAGGGGCCTGCCGCCTTCGGATCGGTGTTCGACAAAAGCGTGTGGCTGTGGCCGCCGACCACCACGTCGACGCCGGGGATTTTCGCGATGACGTCGCGCTCGCGGTTGTAGCCGATATGGGTGACGGCGATGATCTTGTTGATGCCCTGCGCCTTCAGTTTCTCGACCTCGGCGGTGATCGACTTGACGTCGTCCGCGATGGCAATGTTGGGGCCGGGCGAGGCGAGTTCCGGAGTGTCGTTGGTGACGGCGCCGACGATGCCGATCTTCTGGCCGCCGACCTCGACCACGATGGACGGCTTGATCTTGCCGTGGGCGCCGGACTTGTCGTTGGGCACGACGTTGGCGCTGACCACCGGGAACTTCGCCTTGTCGAGGTAAGGCACAAGCGCGCTTTCGCCGTCGTCGAACTCATGGTTGCCGAGCGTCACCGCGTCGGGCTTGAGCTGATTGAGGAATTCCTCCTCCGCTGCTCCCTTGTAGGTGATGTAGAACAGCGATCCCTGGAAGCTGTCGCCTGCATTGAGCAGCAGCACGTTCTGACCTTGGAGCTTCTTGCGCTCCTGTGCGATCGCCGTGACCAGCCGGCCGGCGCCGCCAATGCACTCGCCTTTGGTCTCCTCCTCCGTGGAACATGTCGACTCGTATTTGTTGTTGCCTTCGATGCGGCTATGCCAATCGTTGAAATGCAGGATGTTCAGCGTGTAGTCGGCAAAAGACGCTCCGGCCGAGAGGCCAAGTGCTGATGCGGAAAGGGCGGCAATGGCGGCAAATTTCTTCATTCTCGTCTCCCGGATGAGCTGACTTGAAGTGCTTAAAGCCCTCGCTTGGCTGGAAGGTAACAGTCAGCTTCGGGTCATGTTCACATCGCGTTTTGGCCGATGCAAGCGGAAATCGGGAGGGGATTTTGCCGGCACAAAAAAGGACGGCGGCTCGCGCCGCCATCCCCAACAAAGTCGATCTATGTCTGCGCTCAGGCCCGGCGCGTCAGCACGAAATTCTGACCACTGGAGCTGGTGCAGTTGAGCTGGCTGGTGGAGACCATCAGGCAGTTGAAGCTGACCGGCGTCTGGCGGATCAGCGAGGTGCCGTGGATCTCGACCGAGGTCGCGCCGGTCATGGTGTAGCTGCCCTCGGACAGCTTCTGGCCGGTATCGGTTGCGACGGTGGTGAAGCTGCCGGCCGCGAAAGTCGAGAGGCCGGTGCCCTTGGCGTCGATCCAGTTGCCCTCGACGCCCTTGGGCGCCGCTGCGATCGGCTCCGAAGGGCCGGTGGTGGTGCAGGCGGCAGCGGCCAGAAGGCTTGCCGCGGCGCCTGCCGAAAGCAATTTGCGCGCAATGGTCATTTAAGAATCCTCTCCTCTCGCATCGGCCGGAAAATCGATCTCCGATCTTCGGAAAAGCACGATGCGTGCATTCAAAGTGCTAGAGCGTACTTTGTGCGTCCGACAGGACGCGCGTCGCTCTGGGCCGCCCGTCTTCAATCGCCCGATTTCCGGGCGATTGCAAGGTGGAGACGCGGGTAGGCTTGGCTGCTATCGCACCAGGATGTTGCGGAACTGCCACGGATCGTCCTTGTCCAGATCCTCTGGGAAAAGCCCCGGGCGATGGTCGAGCGGCGTCCAGTCGGTGTAGTAGCCCCTGACCGGCCCGAGATAGGGAAGCTGCACTTCCAGGCAGCGCCGGTAATCCATCTCGTCGGCTTCCACGATGCCGGCCATCGGATTTTCCAAGGCCCAGACCATGCCGGCGAGCACCGCCGAGGTGACCTGCAGGCCGGTGGCGTTCTGGTAAGGCGCCAGTTTGCGCGCCTCGGCCAGCGACAGCTGCGAGCCGTACCAATAGGCGTTCTTGGCATGGCCGTAGAGCAGCACGCCGAGCTCGTCGACGCCGTCGACCAGCTCGTTCTCGTCGAGCACGTGATGCACCGGTTGCGCCTTGCCGGCGGCGCCGAACATCTCGTGCAGCGACAGCACGGCATCGTTGCAGGGGTGATAGGCATAATGGCAGGTCGGGCGATACTGAACCTTGCCCTTCTTGCCGCGCACGGTGAAGAAGTCGGCGATCGAGATCGCCTCGTTGTGGGTCACCAGGAAGCCGTATTGCGGGCCGGGCGTCGGGCACCAGGAGCGCACGCGCGTGTTGGCGCCCGCCTGCTCCAGATAGATCGCCGCCTGCGAGCCGTGCTTGTGCTTCTTGCCGTTCTTCGGCATCCAGATCTCATGCGTGCCCCAGCCGAGCTCGGCCGGCTGCAGGCCTTCCGAGATGAAGCCCTCGACCGACCAGGTGTTCCAGAATACATCCATCGGCTTCGGCTTCTTGGTGCGCTGGGTATCGCGCTCGGCGATGTGGATGCCCTTGACTCCGGCCTTCTTCATCAGCTTCGCCCAGCCCTCGCGGTCGTGCTCCGCCGGGACCACAAACTCGAGCCCGAGATCGGTGGCGAGGTTGACCAGTGCCTGCTTGACGAACCAGGAGACCATGCCAGGATTGGCGCCGCAGCAGGAGATCGCCGTAGTGCCGCCGGGAGCCTTCTCCTTCTCCTGGCGCACGCTCTCGCGCAGCGCGTAATTGGTGCGCGAGGCATTGTCGGCCTTGTCGTCGAAATAGAAGCCGAGCCACGGCTCGACCACCGTATCGATATAGAGCACGCCGAGCTTGCGGCAGAGCTTCATCAACTCGAGCGAGGAGGTGTCGACCGACAGGTTGACGCACATGCCCTGACCGCTGCCGTTGGTGAGAAGCGGGGTCAGAAGCTTCTTGTAGTTCTTCCTGGTCACCGCGTCCTGGACGAAGGCGATGCCGCGCTCGTCGAGCAGCATGCGGTCACTGTCGCGCGGGTCGATGACCACCATGCGCGACTTGTCGAACTTGAAATGGCGTTCGATCAGCGGCAGCGTTCCCCGTCCGATCGAGCCGAAGCCGATCATCACGACAGGGCCGGTGATTTCACCGTAAACGGGCCAGTTCTCGTTCGCCATTTTTTCGCACACTCCTTCAAACACGGGAAAGTCCGGCATTTTTCGCCGGTAGCCCTACATCACAGATCATTGTCACAAACCAGCAAAAACCGCCAACCGACGGCCAAACCGGCCTGGCGGTTTGGTTAAGCCACCATGGCCATGCCGGCGAGGTACGAAACCAGCCGGTCGCGGTCGGCGCTCAAACCCTTGTAGTCGAGCTGCGCCTGATCGAGAGCATTGAGCTGGTCGGCGAAGGAGGCCGCAAGCGCGACCTTGTCGGGGTGGCGGGCAAGCACCGCCAGCGGGTCGAGATGGATGCGAATGGTGAAAAGGATGTCGCGTGACACCGGCAGCTTGCGCAAGGTCTGACGCTCGACGCGAATGAAGGCATGGGCGTTGATGTCACCATCCGGAAAACGAGTCGGACGGTTCGTGGCACGGTCGATCCGCTCCCCGTTGGAAAGTGGATGATAGAGCGCGTCGCCCGCCTGGATCGACCAGTTGAAGCGCTCGACCGCCTGGCCCTGCAGGCCGTCGAACATGCGGTTGATGAGGTCCGCAGGCCGTGTGCCGGGGCCAAAGCCGGGCACCGGCGCGTGGATCTGTTGCAGCGGTTTGCCGAATTTCTCCTGGAGCGACCAGGACGACGGAAAGCAGAGCGAGCCGGCGGCGAGCCGCCAGCCGCTGTCGTCGCGGCGCATCAGGATCAGGTCTTCCTGGATTAGCAGCGAGGCTGCGACCAGCGGGGCGCCGGGGCCGACATTGCTGCCTTCGGGGCCGGCTACCTCGATCCCGGCACCCTTGCGGCGGTAGGTTTCGGGATGTTTCGCCAGCAGGTGCGCTCCAAGCAGATCCAGCACCTCCTGCTGCGCCTCACGCGTGCCCTCCTCCTCGACAAAAACCCGGCTTGGGATGTCCGCGTAGAGACGGCGCTTCTCGGCGAGATGCGGCAAAAGAAGCTCGTCGAGCTCGATCCATCGATCGAGATCGAGCGGTTTCAGCCCGATGGTGAAAAGCCTTGACGATCCGTCATAGGGCGTATGGGTCGGCGGGCGAACACTCATGCTTCCTTGAAGGCGTCCAGTTCGGTGGCGGTCAACCGCGCCGCGAATTCGGTGATTTCGTAGTCGGCCGCGCCTGCCTCGGAGAAAGGGTCGGCCGCCAGTCTGGCGTCAAGCACGTCGCGGGAACCGCGCGCGACGATGATGCCGCCGGTCCTTGGCCGTTTCGGTCCAGACGCAACAAAAATGCCTTCCGCGTAGCAGGCCTTCAGCCATTCGACATGCGCCGGCGCCAGCCGATCGATCTCGGTCAGCGGCACCTTGTAGTTCAGCGAAACGATGAACATTGCATTCTCCTGCTTGGCGTCATGCCAGCCTCGCCGGGATCAACCCACGTAGCGAATTGCCGACGAAGATCGCCTGCGCCGACTTCAGATCGTCGAAGGTGTAGATCGCTTCCGCGGCGCGGCCTTCGTCCAGAAGCTCGCCGCGCAATACTCCAGGCAGCAGGCCGCAATCAAGCCGGGGCGTCACCAGCACCCCGCCGCCGAAATCGGCGAACAGATTGGTGATCGTGCCTTCGCAGAGTTCTCCGCGCTCGTTGGCGAGCAGCACTTCGTCGGCGCGGGTGGCGAGGTATTCGGCGCGCGCCTGTTGGTAGGTTTCGCGGCGGCTGGTCTTGTGACGCAGCAACAAGTTACCGGAATCGAGGCGGACCCGCGCCAGCTGCAGACGCCATGCCCTGTCTGCGGGAAGCTGCTCAAAGGGCTGCGCGGCGGCTGTCGCCTCGCCGTTGCGCTGCAGTGCAAGCCGGGTGCGCAAAGCGATCCGCTGCCCACCGGTCGCGTTCTTCAGCACCTCGCCGACCCGTTGCGGATCGCAGGCAAAGCCGAGCTCAGCCGCCGAGGCATAAAGCCGCGCAAGGTGGCGCTCGAAGCGCAGGAAGCCGGACCCCGGCTCCCAACGCATGGTCTCGATCAGCTCGAAGTCGGGACGGTTCCCGTCGCGAAGCGCGCTTTCAGAAGACACTCCCGGTACTCCTCCTCGGCGGTGGAATCGAAGACCACGCCGCCGCCGACATTGTAGACAGCCTCGCCGTCGGCAAAAAGCGAGATGGTGCGGATCGCCACCGAGAACCGCATCGTGCCGCCGGGCGCGACCCAGCCGATGGCGCCGCAATAGACGTCGCGCGGCACGCCCTCCAAATCGTGCAGGATCTCCATGGCGCGGATCTTCGGCGCGCCGGTGATCGAGCCGCAGGGAAAGAGCGCTGCGAAGACTTGGCGAATACCGATATCAGGCAGGAGCTTCGCCCGCACCCGGCTCACCATCTGGTGCACCGTCGGGTAGGTCTCGATGCGGAACAGCTCAGGCACTTCCAGCGTGCCGACCTCGCTGATCAGCGAGATGTCGTTGCGGAGGAGATCGACGATCATCCGGTTCTCGGCCTGGTTCTTCTCGTCGTTGCGCAGGAACGTCTTCAGCCGCGCGTCCTCGGCCTTGGTGGCGCCGCGCGGCGCCGTGCCCTTCATCGGGTGCGTCTCGATCATACCGTCGGCGTCGATCTGGAAGAAGAGTTCCGGCGAGCGCGACAGCACGATCGGATCGCCGAACGAGATCAGCGCGCCGTATTTCACCGGCTGGCGCCCGGTCAGCGCCTCGAAGGCGGCAAGCGGATCGCCCGACCATTGCGCATGGACCGGAAAGGTCAGATTGCCCTGATAACAGTCGCCCTTGCGAATATGGTGGTGGAGGCGCGCGAAGCGGACGGCGTAGTCCTCGGCGGACCAGGATGCGCGGGCGTCGAAGATCGGTCCGTTGCTGGCGGGGCCTTCGTTCCGCGGCACGGCCTGTTCGAGCGGCGCATCGAAGACACCGAGACAGATCAGCGGCGCGCGGCGGCCCTCTGGCAGCAACGGCACCAGTTTCGGCTCCAGCAGGTAGCCTGCCTCATAGGAGAAATAGCCTGCCAGCCATTTGCCCGCGTCGGAGGCGGCCTGTGCCGCTTCCAGCGCCGGCGTGAATTCGTCCGCGGCTCGCGCCGTGATGACCTCATGCGGCCCGTCAAAGACGAGCTGGCGGCCGGTCTCGTCATTGCGGAATATTGCTGAGGGCAGGGACATAAGCCTCGGATGGGGTCGATTAAGTCGATCGCTCTATATGGGGGCGCGGCGAGGCGCAATCGAGAGAGCGGCGTCGGAGGGCGTAAAGGCATCTGGTCCAAAGCAAAAACGGCGCCCAATGGACGCCGCCTGCGCTGGGAAGGCACAGCGAGATCAGTTGTTGTTCGAGGTCGCCGCCGTGGGGAACCGGCTAGCGAATTCGGCCTCGTCGCCCGCGGCCAGCAGTTTCGCCTGCTCGATCCATTTCTCGCGCGCGATGCGGCCGTCGAAATTGAGCACCTCCTCGACGCGCTTGACGTCGGCATCGGTCCAAGCGGCGATCTGGGCATAGGACGTGACGCCCTGCGCCTTGAGCAGCTTTTCATTGACCGGGCCGATGCCGATCAGGCGGCGCAGATTGTCCGCCTTGCCGGTGGTCGCCTTCGGGGCGGCGGCTTTCTTCGGAGCCGGCGCCTTCTTTGGCGCCGCGCCGGTCGTCTTTGCCGCTGCCGGCTTGGCCGCGGCGGATTTGGTCGAAGCCGATTTTGCCGCTGACGGTCTTGCAGATGAGGATCTGGCTGGGGTCGGGGTCGATATCAGCGCCGCCGGCGCAGGCGCGGAGGCTTTGTCGGTTCCCGCCTTGGCGGAAGAGGTCGGCGCTTCGCGCAGCTTGCGTTCGAGATCGGCGCGGCTGCGGCCGCATGCGTCGAGCTCGCCGCTCAGGCGGTAGGTATCGGCGCTAAACCGGTCGCGTTCGCTCTTCGCGCGACCGAGTTCGCCGCGCAGGCTGTCGAGCTCGCCACGCAGGCGGCCCCAGATGAACCAGCCAACCAGGACACCGACAACGAACGCCAGGAGCATATAGAAGAAAGTGCTCATTTTCCTCTCCAGTCCGATCGGGCCGCGGCCGCAAACGGCGGCCTTGCCGCAGGGATCGTCAATCGCTGGGCGGAACCGCCCCTCCAATCGCTGGCGGCTGGCCCTCCTCCGGCTGCGGCCCGACGGCCGCTATCGCTCTCGCTGAAGCAACGCTAGGGCCGCCTCCGGCCTTGCTGTCGCGTCCGGTTGAGCTTGGGTCTGACGCTAGCACACGGCCTGCGCAAAGCTAATTGAAAAGTGCGGGCAGAGTTATTGAAGAACAGCACAAGTATGCGTTCCGGCCAAACTGTTCCCGGTCTATGCCGCCAGGCGAGCACCCGTCATTTGTCGAGCGCCTCCAGCTCGTCGATCAGCGCGCCGATCACACCCAGGCCGATCTGCCAGAAGGCCGGATCCGTGGCGTCGAGGCCGAAGGGCGCCAGCAGTTCCGAATGATGCTTGGTGCCGCCGGCGCGCAGCATCTCGAAATACTTCTCCTGAAAGCCGCGCTCGGCGTTCTGGTAGACGGCGTAGAGCGAGTTGACCAGGCAGTCGCCGAAGGCATAGGCGTAGACGTAGAAGGGCGAGTGGATGAAGTGCGGGATATAAGTCCAGAAGACCTCGTAGCCATCGCGCAACTTGATCGCCGGCCCCAGGCTTTCAGCCTGCACCTCAAGCCAGAACTGGCCCAGCCTGTCCGAGGTCAGCTCGCCGCTGCGGCGCTCGGCATGCACCTTGCGCTCGAACTCGTAGAAGGCGATCTGGCGCACGACAGTATTGATCATGTCCTCGACCTTCTGGGCGAGCATGGCCTTGCGCTCGCGCTTGTCGGAGGTCTGGTCGAGCAGCGAGCGGAAGGTCAGCATCTCTCCGAAGACGGAGGCCGTCTCGGCCAGCGTCAGCGGGGTGGACGCCATCAGCGCGCCCTGGCCGGCGGCCAGCACCTGGTGAACGCCGTGACCCAGCTCATGCGCCAGCGTCATCACATCGCGCGGCTTGCCCATGTAGTTGAGGAGCACGTAGGGATGCGCCGATGGCACAGTCGGGTGGGCGAAGGCGCCGGGCGATTTGCCCGGCCTGACCGGCGCATCGATCCATTTGCGATCGAAGAATGTCCGCGCGATTTCCGCCATCTTCGGCGAGAAACGCTGATAGGCTGACAGCACCGTGTCCCTGGCGTCGTCCCACCGGATCACCGACTGCGGGGTCTCGGGCAGCGGCGCGTTGCGGTCCCAGTGGTTCATGACGTCCATGCCGAGCCAGCGCGCCTTCATCTGATAGTAGCGGTGCGACAGGCGCGGATAGGCTTCGCGCACGGCCGCGGCCAAAGCATCGACCACGCCGCGTTCGACGCGGTTGGCGAGATGGCGTGAATCGGCGATGTCCTCGAAGCCGCGCCAGCGGTCGGAAATTTCCTTGTCCTTGGCGAGCGTGTTGGTGATGAGCGTGAAGGTGCGCAGGTTCTTGCGGAAGGTCGCGGCGAGCGCCTCGGAGGCGCGGCGGCGCACTTCGCCATCCGCGTCCTGCAGCCGGTTCAGCGCCGGCTCCAGCGTCAGCTCCTCGCCATCGACGTCGAAGCGCAGATCGGTCATCGTCTCGTCGAACAGGCGGTTCCAGGCGCCGCGTCCGGTGACCGACTTCTCATGGAACAACTGCTCGACCCGATCCTCGAGCTGGTACGGCTTGTCCTTCCTGAGATCGAGCACCCACGGGCGATAGTGGGCGAAGGCCGGGTCGGCCACGAGTGCTGCTTCGATCACCGAGTCGTCGATCAGGTTGAGCTCCAGCGCGAAGAACAAAAGATGCGCGCTGGCATCCGTCATCTTCTCCTGGATGTCGCCATAGAGCTTGGCGCGCTGCGGATCGGCGGTGTTGCCGGCATAGACAAGCCCGGCATAGGAGACGATGCGGCCGATCAGTTCCTCCAGCGCCTCGTAGGCCCTCAGCGCCTCGCCGAGCCGGCCGGCGGCGCCACGCTCGGCTTCGGCGGCCAACGTGCCCTTCCAACGGACCTCGAAGGCAATGGCGTCGCTTGCCGCCCGGGCGATGTCACGCTCCAGCTCCGGCGCTTCCATGCCGGAATAGAGATCGGCGAGATTCCACTCCGGCAGATCGCCGAGCTCCGCCGCGGACTGGCCAGAGGCCGTCGCCGCAAGCCGCTGACCAAACATCATGCGCATCGACAATACCTTCTTCGAATCAACGGGAAAGGAGAAGCCGGTCAAATCCTAAGGAATTCGTTCACCGGGTTTTTTGAAACCTTATTTAGAACCCTGTGCCAAGATGATCCATGGGGATTTATCGGGCGGATAATTCAAAGAGTCATGACAGGTTCCGTACTCATAGTCGATGACGATCCCGTGCAGCGCAGGCTGCTCGAGGCGGCGGTGACGAAATTCGGCCACAGCGCCATCATCACCGACGGCGGCGAGGCGGGCCTCGATGTGCTGGACGGACCGAACGCGCGCGATGTGTCGGTCGTCATCCTCGACCTGGTCATGCCCGGTCTCGACGGCATCGGCGTGCTGAAGGCGATGCGCGAGCGCGCCATCAATCTCCCGGTCATCGTGCAGACCGCGCAGGGCGGCATCGAAACCGTTGTCTCGGCCATGCGCCACGGCGCTTTCGATTTCGTCGTCAAGCCGGCCTCGCCCGACCGGCTGCAGACCTCGATTTCCAATGCTTTGAAGGTGGAAGCGGTCGAGGACGAGGTGAAGCGCTCGTCGCGGCGTCGCGGCGGCCATCTCACCTTTAAGGATTTGATCACCCGCAGCCCGGCGATGGACCGGGTGATCCGGCTCGGGCAAAAGGCGGCGGCCTCCAATATTCCGATCCTTATCGAAGGTGAATCGGGCGTGGGCAAGGAATTGGTGGCGCGCGCCATCCAGGGCAGCGGCGACCGCCGCTCGAAACCCTTCGTTACCGTCAATTGCGGCGCCATCCCCGACAATCTAGTGGAATCGATCCTGTTCGGCCATGAGAAGGGTTCCTTCACCGGCGCCACGGACAAGCACACCGGCAAATTCGTCGAGGCGCATTCGGGCACGCTGTTCCTGGACGAGATCGGCGACCTGCCGCTCGACGTCCAGGTCAAGCTGCTGCGCGCCGTGCAGGAGGGCGAGGTCGACCCGGTCGGCGGCCGTTCGACCGTCAAGGTCGACATCCGGCTGATCTCGGCGACGCATCGGAATCTTTTGCAGCAGGTCAAGGACGGCAAATTCCGCGAGGACCTATTTTATCGCCTGAACGTCTATCCGATCTTCGTGCCGCCGCTGCGCGACCGGCGCGAGGACATCCCCCATCTGGTCAGGCATTTCATGGAGAAGGTGGCGCCGGCCGATCCGCGTCATCGTCTCACCGGCATATCGGCCAAAGCGCTGGCGATGCTGCAGGCCTACGATTGGCCGGGCAACATCCGCCAGCTCGAAAATGCGGTATTCAGGGCGTCGGTGCTCGCCGAAGGCGAGTTGCTGACCGAAGAGGAATTTCCGCAAATCCGCGCGCAGGTCGAAGGCACGGTGAAGCTCGATGCCGAGCCCGCGCCTGCCGTGGCACCGGTCGCGGACGAGCTGCAGTCGGGCGATCAGGCCGTCTCCGGCGGAGTGGCGTCAGGCTCGCACGAGGCCGAGGCGCCGGCGCGGCTGCAGCCGCGATTCGGCACGCTGAGGGCCTTGGACGAGCGCGGCAATGTGCGGGCGCTGGCCGATGTCGAGTTCGAGATGATCAAGCTTGCGATCGACCACTATAACGGCCAGATGAGCGAGGTGGCGCGCCGCCTCGGCATCGGGCGCTCTACGCTCTACCGTAAGTTGAAGGAATATGGCATTGACCCCGAAGCGGGTCGGCTTGATCGACTTGCCTCTTGAGACGCAAGCCCAGCCCAGCCTACCGGTTTATATTCCGACTTAATCGTCGCTTTTTCGTTTCTGAAGGCGCTTTTTCAGTCGCTTGCGTGTTCGCGATCACGCATTTAACGCAATCGGTAACAGATTGTGTTTGGGCCAAAGCCGAATTCTCGATCTAAACCAGCGATTTACCACGAAACGTGGTGCATCATTTTTGACGGGATATCGCCACGGTGTTACCGCATTTCGGCTCCAATAAGCGATGATTAACCATTAGGATCGATATTCGGATGTGAGAACCACGCATCCGTTTGGGCAAATCCGGGGACAAACGGCAGCCTGCAAGGCCTTTTGATTTGAACCAAGTCGAACGACACACGAACGGGCGGCATTTTCACATGAGCGTCTGGCCACGGTGGCTGACGTTTGTGATTTTGGCCGTAGGGTTCCTTTCGGCAGCCGCCTCTGGCGCGAAAGCCGAAGTCCGTTCGCTGAAGCTCTATCACCTGCACACACACGAAAAGGCCGAGATCGTCTACAAGCGTAACGGCCGCTACGTTCCCGAAGGCCTGCGCAAGATCAACATCATCCTGCGCGACTGGCGCCGCAACGAGCCGACCAAGATGGATCCGCGGCTGCTCGATCTGGTGTGGGAGGCCTACCGGCAGAGCGGAGCGACCGACTACATCCAGGTCGTCTGCGGCTATCGCTCGCCATCTACCAATTCGATGCTGCGCAGCCGCAGCCGCGGTGTCGCCGAGAAAAGCCAGCACATGCTTGGCAAGGCGATGGACTTCTACATCCCCGGCGTGCCGCTGAAGAAGCTGCGCAACATCGGCCTCAAGATGCAGGGCGGCGGCGTCGGCTACTATCCGAATTCCGGTTCTCCGTTCGTCCACATGGATGTCGGCAATGTCCGCCACTGGCCGGGTATCAGCCGTCAGGAACTGGTCAGCCTGTTCCCGAACGGCAAGACGCTGCACGTGCCGAGCGACGGCCGGCCGCTGCCTGGCTATGAGCAGGCTCTGGCCGCCTATAAGGCGCGCAAGGGCGCCGGCACCCCCAATATCGAGCTGGCCAGCGCCGGCGGCTCGACCAAGCGGTCCGGCGGACTGTTTGCGGCCTGGTTCGGCGGCGGCGACGACGAGGCCGACGACAGCGCCGATGTCGCGAGCGCCCAACCCGCACCCCAGCCGAAAGCTGTGAAGCAGGTGGCGGCCGCCAAGAGCGGCAACAGCGGCAGCCTGCCGGGCATCGCGATCGTCTCGCCGCAGGATGCCAAGCGCGCCAACATCCCGCAGATCGCCGATGACAGCTCGGACGATTCGCAACCGCAGCAGGACACGCCCGAAACCATCATTGCCGCGCTGCCGCCGAAGGAGGTTCCTCTGCCCGCCTTCGCGCCGAGGCCCAAGGCCGATGTCGGCCAGCAGACGGCTGAAAACGTGCCGTTCGCCGTGGCGGACGCCTCGGCCACGGCTGAGCAGGTGGTGGCGACGGCGCATGCTCCGGCCAACGTACCGTTCGGCATGGCCGCCGGCGCGGCGCAGGCCGCAGCCGATCCCGCGCAGGGGGCGTTCAACAATGTTCCGCTGCCGACGAGGCGGCCCGATCTGCCGAGGGAACTTGCGCCCAAAGACAAGGGCGTGCTTCTGGCGCTGGCGGAAACCGCCTCGCAGGACAAGAGCGCGACCGATGCCTTCTCGGTGCTGCCGACCGCGCGGCCCGACACGGGCAAGCCGGATGAGATCAAAGCGGTGCTCGAGCAGGCCAGCGCGACCACCGTGGCCGGCTCGAGTGGGGCCGAATACGAAGTCGCTTCGCTGACTGCGCCGGAGCCACGCTCGGCATTCAACGATCCGTCGGGTCTCGATGCAGCTTCGCCGCGTCAAGCCATTGCCGCACGCCCCGCCGGCACCGATCCGGCGCAGGCGATCGGCGCCGGCGTGAAGACGACGCGCAAGGAGGCCAGGGCGTCCGCCAACGACCTGAAGCCCGGCCCGAAGGCAATGGTGGTGGCAACGCCGCCGCAGGCAGCGCGCTGGGCGCTGGGCAGCGGCGACAACATCGCCACCGTTTCCGATCCGACCACGGCACCGCGCTATGCCTACAATATCGTGCACACGCCGCCGAGCGAGGTCTACACGGCCGGATTCCAGACGGATGCGCAATTGCCGGACCCCAGCCGGTTCACCGGCAACGCGGTGAAGTTCCTTTCGGTCGCACGCTTCCAGACGAAATAACGAGCCTGCCAATGCCGCAACAGCCGCGTTGAACAACAGCGCGGCTTTTGCTTTTTATCACGGCAGCATAGTTTGAACGGCGCGGGTTTCCCGCGTGGTCTTTTCCCGCTTCGTCTAACGGTAGGACAGCGCCCTTTGAAGGCGTGAATCGTGGTTCGAATCCATGAGCGGGAACCAGCCGGCGGCTGGTTTTCGGCCCGCACCGGCATGCGATCACGCACGCTTAAACTTCTCGTGAGACCGGAACGGGCCGCGCTTTTTCGGGTTAGGATGCGTTCGTTCCAAACTGGGGATATTCATGAAGAAGATTCTATTGGCGTCAGTTCTCGCTTTGGCCGCGGCATCGGCTGCCGTGGCTCCAACGCAGGCCGAAACCGTTATCGTCAAGACCGGCAAGCATCACTGCAGAACCAAGGTGGTCACCCATTGGGTTCACCACCGCAAGGTCGTCGAGAAGGTCAAGGTCTGCCACTGACCGCATGTCCAGCCCTGGAGCGGTTCAGCGTTTGATAGACCGCTGAACCGCTCCAGGTGTTCTTTACACGATCCGCACGGAAGAACCGGTGCCCACTCTTCCTGGAATTGCGTTAGGCGAGCTTGCTCGCCTCGCGCGCCAGGGCTTCGATCTCATCCCATTTGCCGGCCTTGATGAATTCGTCGGGCGCCACCCACGAGCCGCCGACGCAGATGACGTTGGGGAGGCTCAGATAGTCGGCGGCGTTCTTGGCCGTTATGCCGCCGGTCGGGCAGAATTTCACGTCGGCGAGCGGCGAGGCGAAGGCCTTCAGCGATGCGATGCCGCCCGACTGTTCGGCCGGGAAGAATTTCAGGAAGCGCAGGCCGGCTTCGCGCGCAGCCATGATCTCCCCGGGGGTGATGGCGCCGGGCAGCAGCGGCACGGGGCTGTCCTTGGCCGCGTCGAGAAGCTGGCCCGTAATGCCGGGGCTGACGATGAATTTCGAGCCGGCGCGTGCCGCCTCGTCGAACTGCTTGGCATCGAGAATGGTGCCGCCACCGACAACCGCATCCTCGACTTCGGCCGCGACGCGGCGGATCGCTTCCAGCGCATCGGCGGTGCGCAGCGTGATCTCGATCGCCCTCAAGCCGCCGCGCGACAGAGCGCGGGCGAGCGGCACGGCGTCGGCGACATTGGCGATCTTGAGCACCGGGATGACCGGCTGGCCGTTGAGGAGCGACAGGAGCTTTTCGGTCTTGCTGGTCATTGGCTTGTCTCTCCGTTTCGGTCGATTTCAACCGATTAGCAGAAGGGGTATTCCGAGTCCACGAAGGCGGGCGTGTCGCAATGTCACGCGGCCCGTCCGCTCCGCCTTGAAACGGCTTTCAGCACGGTCTAGTGGCATGGGCATGACAACAACCAAGGAAACTCAGCCGGTCCGCGTTGCCGCGCTCTACAAGTTTGCGCGGCTCGACAATTACCAAGCGCTGCGCGCGCCGCTCGCCGCCTTCTGCTGCGGACGCGGCATCAAGGGCACTCTGCTTTTGGCGCATGAGGGCATCAACGGCACGGTCGCCGGCAGCGAGGCAGCGATCGCCGCGCTTATCGATCACCTAGAGGCGATCGAAGCGCTTGCCGACCTGGAAGTGAAATACAGCATTGCTGCTGACATGCCGTTCCATCGCATGAAGGTGCGGCTGAAGCGCGAGATCGTCACCATGGGCGTCGACGATCTCGATCCGGCGAGCAGCGCCGGCACCTATGTCGCGCCAGTCGATTGGAACGCGCTGATCTCGGACGCCGACACGTTGGTCATCGACACGCGCAACGCCTACGAGGTGTCGATCGGCACCTTCAAGGGCGCGGTCGATCCCAAGACCGCCAGCTTTCGCGAGTTCCCGGCCTGGGTCGAAGAGCACCGCGAGGAGCTCGAAGGCCGCAAGGTGGCGATGTTCTGCACCGGCGGCATTCGCTGCGAGAAGGCGACCGCTTACGTGAAGTCGCTGGGCTTCAGGCAGGTCTTCCATCTCAAGGGCGGCATCCTGAAATATCTCGCAGAGGTGCCGGCCGAAGAGAGCCTATGGCAGGGCGAATGCTTCGTCTTCGACGAGCGGGTATCGGTGTCGCATGGCCTGGCCGAGGGCGAAGCCGAACTCTGCCGCGCCTGCCGCCATCCGCTCACCGTCGAGGACCGGCTCTCGCCGAAATATACGGTCGGCGTCTCATGCCCGCGTTGCTTCGAAGCGCGCTCGGACGAGGACCGCGCGCGCTACGCCGAGCGCCATCGCCAGGTGGAACTCGCGCATGCGCGGGGCGCCAAGCGCCACATCGGAAGCTGAGCAGCCCAGGTTTCGTCAAATCATCCGCCCGTTCATTGTAATGTCAATGCGCGGGGCCTACGTCTTGCCGATCCGAAACCCCGCCCGGGCGCATTCGGCCGGGCCAATTCTGGAGGCATTGATGCTCGACCCCAAGAAGCTGCTCGACGACCTTTTCGGCTCGCAAATTCCCGGCACGGGATCGACCGTTCGCGACAAGGCGGGGCAGGCGGTGCAGATGGCGAAGGACAATCCGCTCGCCGCCGGCGCGCTGGCGGCGGTGCTGCTCGGCACCGGCCCCGGTCGACAGGTGACGGGCGCTGCCATGAAGCTCGGCGGCCTGGCAGCCATTGGCGGCCTCGCCTACAAGGCCTACCAGAACTACAAGGCCGGCAATGTGCCGGCACAAGAACCCGTGGCCGGCGAGCCCGAGTTGCTGCCGCCGCCCAAGGACACCGCCTTCCATCCCTCGCAGGCGCCGCAGGGCGAGGCCGAATTCACGCTGACCCTGGTGCGGGCGATGATCTCCGCAGCCAAGGCGGACGGTCATGTCGATGACGAGGAGCGGCAGAAAATCGCCGACAAGCTCAAGCTCGCCGGCATCGGTGCCGAAGCGGAAAAATTTCTGCTGGATGAGCTTGAACGCCCGCTCGATCTCGACGTCCTGATCACCGGCGCCAAGACCGATGCGCAGAAGGTTGAGCTCTACACCGCCTCGCGCCTTACCATCGATCCCGACACCCGCACGGAGCGCGGCTATCTCGACCTGCTAGCCGGCCGCCTCGGCCTGCCGGACGCGCTGGTCGACCATGTCGAGGCGACGGTCTCGGCGGCGAAGGCGCCGGCTTGAACCGCGCCCGATCCGCGCCAGCAAATTGCCGGTTGGTAAACGGGCATGGGACGTGCTGCTGGCCGTTAATCTTTCGTTAACCCAGCAAGCGCATCATTCTAACCAGTCGGACCGGCTTATCCTCCTCCCAAGCGCGGTTCAGATGAGGGGCGGTCGCCAATGACCGCCCTTTTTGTCGGCTCCGCTTTCTTGCCGACAGTAGCCGCTTGCCACGCCCTCTGTCATTTGCGATGCCACGTCTTCTTCCAGCAGTGACGGGGAGCGAGGACGATGACCGCCATGACAGAGAAAACAGCCATCGTAACCGGCGCGGGCACCGGCATCGGCAAGAGCGTCGCCACCACGCTGCTCAAGGCAGGCTGGAACACCGTGTTCTGCGGCCGCCGCAAGACGCTGCTCGAGGAGGCGATCGCCGAGGCCGGGAAGACCAGCGCCAGGGCGCTTGCCGTTGCATGCGACATCAGCAAGGCCGGCGAAGTCGACGACATGTTCGAGACAGTGGTGGAGGCGTTCGGGCGCGTCGACCTGCTCTTCAACAATGCCGGCATGGGCTACAAGTCGACGCTGATCGACGAGATCCCGGTCGAGGTCTGGAACGATGTCGTCGGCGTCAACCTGACCGGCTCGTTCCTATGCGCCCGTGCCGCCTTCGGCGTCATGCGCCGGCAAAAGCCGATGGGTGGGCGCATCATCAACAATGGCTCGGTGTCGGCCTATGCGCCGCGGCCGGGCTCAGCGCCCTACACGGCGACCAAGCATGCCATCACCGGCCTGACCAAGACCCTGGCGCTCGACGGCCGGCCCTATGACATTGCCTGCGGCCAGATCGACATCGGCAATGCGCTGACCGAGATGGCGCAGGCGATGACCGTCGGCGTGCCGCAGGCCAACGGCTCCATCGCCGCCGAAGCGGTGATAGATGTCCAGCGCGTCGCCGACGCGGTGCTTCACATGGCGAGCCTGCCGCTCGACGCCAATGTGCTGTTCATGACGGTGATGGCGACGAAGATGCCGTTCGTCGGCCGCGGGTGAGGGGGCTGAGGCTCTATTTCGTCAAGAACCCTTCGATCCGCTCCAGCGCTCGCAATATGTTCTCCTCGGAATTGGCGTAGGAAAGCCGGACATAGCCTTCGCCGAGCACGCCGAAATCGGGGCCGCCGATCAGCGCTACGCCGGCATCCTCCAACAGCGCCGAGGCAAGCTTCTTGGCCTTCCAGCCGGTCTTCGAAACATTGGGGAAGGCGTAGAAGGCGCCCTTCGGCGTGATGCAGGAAATGCCGGGGAGCGCGTTCAGCCCTTCGACCACTATCTTCCTGCGGTTGTCGAAGGCGAGCATCATCTTTTCGACATCGTCCTGCGGGCCGTCTATCGCGGCGATGCCGGCATACTGGCTCGGCGCGTTGACGCAGGACCAGCAGTTGACCGCAAGCTTGCGCACCTTGTCGTAGAGATAGGCGCCCTTTTCGCCGTTTGGCCAGATCGACCAGCCCATGCGCCAGCCGGTCATCGCCCAGGTCTTGGACCAGCCGTTGAGCACGATCAGCCTGTCGCGGAGTTCCGGAAAGTTGAGCAGCGAGCAGTGGGTCTCGCCGTCATAGGTCATGACATCGTAGATTTCGTCGGAGAGGATCGCGACCTCAGGGTGCTTCTCCAAGCCCTTCACGAGTTTGGCGATCTCGTCCCGCGCGGTCACGCCGCCGGTCGGATTGGCGGGCGAGTTTAGGATCAGCAGCCTCGTCTTCGGCGTGATCAGCGCCAGCGTCTCTTCCGCCGAGAAGGCAAAGCCGTTCTCCTCGCGGATCGGCACCGGGATTGGAGCAGCACCCGTGAACTCGATCATCGAGCGATAAATCGGAAAGCCGGGATCGGGATAAAGAATCTCCGCCCCCGGCTCGCCGAACATCAGGATCGCGGCGAACATGGTCGGCTTGCCGCCGGGCAGGATCATCACGTTCTCGGGCGATACTTCGACCCCGGTGGTGGTCAGCGTTCGGCGCACGACCGCCTCGCGCGTGGCTAGCAGGCCGTTGGCAGGCGTGTAGCCGTGGTGGCCGTCGCGCAGCGCCTTGATCGCCGCCTCGACGATATGCTGCGGCGTCTTGAAGTCGGGCTGGCCGATGCCGAGGTTGATGATGTCGCGGCCCTGATGGGCAAGCGCCGTTGCCCGCGCGAGCACCGCAAAGGCATTTTCCTCGCCGAGACGATCGAAGGCCGCGATGGTGTGGAGCATTTTTCCCGTCCCTGTGGTTCTTTCTGTGGACGAGCGTTTTTGTGAGCGTGCGCCAGGAAAAGTCAAACGGATTGGAGCGGTCGGTGTCGGAAAATCTGAAGAATTGGCAGGCACGCCCGCGCCCCGAACGCAAGGCGCTGGAAGGTCGCTATGTCCGGCTCGAACCGCTGAGCGCGTCAAAGCACGGCGACGGGCTCTATGAAGCGTCGTCGGTGTCGGATGCCGGAGGCCGCTTCGCCTGGCTGCCGGACTATCCGCCCGAGAACCGCGCCGCCTTCCAGCCATGGCTGGACAAAGTCGAGGCGAGCGAGGATCCGCTGGTCTTCGCCGTCATCGACAAGGCGAGCGGCAAGGTCGCCGGACGTCAGACGCTGATGCGCATTGATGCCGCCAACGGCGTCATCGAGATCGGCAACATCTATTGGGGGCCGCTGATCTCGCGCAGGCCGCAGGCGACGGAAGCACAGTTCCTGTTTACCAAATATGCCTTCGACGAGCTCGGCTATCGCCGCTACGAATGGAAATGCAACAACCGCAACGAGCCGTCGAAACGTGCGGCGGAACGTTTCGGCTTCAAGTTCGAAGGCATTTTCCGCCAGCATCTTGTGGTGAAGGGCGAAAACCGCGATACGGCGTGGTATTCGATCATCGACAAGGAGTGGCCGGCGCTGCGCAAGGCCTATGAGGCCTGGCTCGATCCGGCGAATTTCGATGGCGAGGGCCGCCAAAAGCGACGGCTCGAGGATTTCCGCGCCGAGTCCGGCGCGTAGCAGGAGTTGCGCGATGGCGCATGATCACGGCTCACACGCCCACAGCCACGGCGCCGATCACGTGCACGGGTCGACCGACAAGAAGCGCGTTCTCGTCGCGGGCTGCCTGACAGCGGGCTTCATGATCGCGGAGGCGCTCGGCGGCTTGCTCACCGGCTCGCTGGCGCTGCTTGCGGATGCCGGCCATATGCTGGCGGACGCGATCGCGCTCGGTCTCGCCTGGTATGCCTTCCACCTCACCGGACGTCCCGCCACCGGGCGTCTCACCTACGGCTTCGCTCGCGTGAAGACGCTGGTCGCATACACCAACGGCATCGCCATTTTCGTCATCGCGCTTTGGATCGTCTACGAGGCCTGGGGGCGGCTGATGCACCCGGCGCCGGTGCTGGGCGGGCCGATGCTGGTGGTGGCGGTCGCCGGCCTGCTGGTCAACGTCGCCTCGTTCTTCGTGCTGCATGGCGGCGACCGCGAGAGCCTCAACATGCGCGGCGCCATACTGCATGTGCTGGGCGACCTGCTTGGCTCGGCTGCGGCAATCGCTGCGGCCCTCATCATTCTCGCCACCGGCTGGACGCCAATCGATCCGATCCTCTCCGTGCTGGTGGCGCTGCTGATCCTGTCGACGGCGTGGTCGCTGATGCGCGAGGCCGCCCATGTGCTGCTCGAAGGCGTGCCGGCAAGCCTCGATCGCGATCAAATCGCCAAGGATCTGGAAGCCGCGGTCAAGGGCGTGCGGGAGGTGCATCACATGCATGTCTGGTCGCTCGACGGCACCAGCAACATGGCGACGCTGCATGCCTGCCTGAATGACGGCGTCGATGCGCATGCGGCGGTGAGCGCCATCAAGAAGCGGCTTGCCGCGAAGCACGGGATCGATCATGCAACGGTGGAGCCCGAGTTCGGCCTGTGCGCCGACAGCCATGACGAGCACGATCATCACCATGATCACGACCATGCGCATGATGCGCCTCGCGATCGCCGCCACTATCACTGAGCCGGTGATGAGCTTCGGATCGAGGGACGGCGCCTGATGGATCGCGAGACGCGCAACGCGGCGATCGCCGCGGCCTGGATACTGCTCCTGTTCGGCCTCGCCGCCTATTTCCTGCCGACCATCATGCTGGCCGCCGGCAAGGTCTCGACGGTCCTTGCGGTCGTCATCGCCGCGCTCTTCATGGTGGGGCTGTTCGTCGTCCTGTGGCTGCGCGGACGCAGCCAACGCAAGAAGGGTCTATGAGATGAGAGTTCTGATTACCGGCGCCGCCGGCATGGTTGGCCGCAAGCTGATCGCAAGGCTGGCCAAGGACGGTGTGCTGCGCGGGCGCAAAATAACCGCGCTCGATCTGCACGATATCGTGCCGCCGCAGGCGCCGACGCTCGCCGGAGTCGATATCTCGATCCACGCCGGCGATCTTTCCACGCCCGGCGCGACGGCCAAGCTCGTTGCTTCCCGCCCGGACGTGATTTTCCATCTCGCCGGCATCGTTTCCGGCGAGGCGGAGGCCAATTTCGACCTCGGCTACCGCGTCAATCTCGACGGCACGCGCGCTTTGTTCGACGCGGTGCGGGTGGCGGGCTTCGCGCCGCGCCTTGTCTTCACCTCGTCGATCGCGGTGTTCGGCGCGCCGTTCCCGGATGTCATCCCGGACGAGTTCCATCCGACGCCGCTCACCTCCTACGGCACGCAGAAGCTGATCAGTGAGGCGCTGCTTGCCGACTACTCGCGGCGCGGAGTCTTCGACGGCATCGGCATCCGGCTGCCCACCATCTGCGTACGGCCGGGCAAGCCGAACAAGGCGGCGTCGAGCTTCTTCTCAGGGATTATCCGCGAGCCGCTCAGCGACCAGGAGGCGATCCTGCCGGTGCCGCGCTCGGTGCTGCACACGCATGCCAGCCCGCGATCGGCGGTGAATTTCCTGATCCATGCGGCCGAAATCGATGGCGATAAGGTCGGGCCGCGGCGCAATCTCACCATGCCCGGCGTGGCGGTCACCGTCGGCGAGCAGATCGACGCGCTCGGGCGCATAGGCGGCGCCGAGGTGGTCAAACGGATCCGCGAGCAGCCCGACGAAACGATCTGGGCGATCGTGAGAGGCTGGCCGACGCGCTTCGAGGCGCGCCGCTCGCGGGAACTTGGTTTTGTCGCCGAGAAGAATTTTGACGAGATCATCCGCGCCCATATCGAGGACGAACTCGACGGAAGGATCGAGTGACAGTTTCGGTCGGCTTCAGACGCCGCCCGTCAGGCTGGCCGACAAGAGCAGCAGGCCAACGAGGAAGATGAAGGCGGCGCCGCCGATCTCGACGATCGAATGGATGCGGTTGCCGATGCGTCCGTCGCCGGCGAAATAGACAGCCCAGTTCTTGGCAGTCACCGCGATCGTCGCCAGCGCGGAGACGGTGATCGCGGTGCCGATCGACATGGCGAGCACCGAGAGCAGGCCGCCGAGCCAGAGTCCGTTGAGAAGCGCGAAGCTCAGCACGATCAGCGCGCCGGAGCAAGGGCGGATGCCGACGGCGGCCACCGCCGACCAGGCGGTCTTCCAGTCGAAGCGATCGCCCGAAAGCAGCGCCGGATCCGGCGCGTGCGAATGGCCGCAGGTGTCGCAGACTTCGCCCGGGCCGTGGTGATGATGCCCAGCGTGAGCATGGTCGTGCGCCGCGTGGTCGTGATCATGCGCCTTGTGATCAGTCGCCTCATCGCTGTGCGCATGCGAATGCGCGGCATGATCATGGTCGTGATGCGCGTGCGAGTGCGTCGAGTGGGCATGCGCGGAATGCGAATGGGAGTGGGAATGACCGGCATGGGAATGCGCGTGAGCATGCGAGTGCCCGCCACGCGAGTGGCCGGCATGGGCCGCCGACAGGCTGTAGGCCGGACCGGCGCCGAACCGCCGAAGAATGGCCGGGCCCGCCTTGCGCCACAGTAGCCAGGCGCCGAACAGCGTCACCAGCACATAACTGGAGATCTCAAGAAACCATGCCGCGTCGGTCATCGACACCGCCGTGCCGCGCAGCACGAAATAGGCAAGCATCATGACGACGACCGCGGTCAGCCCCTGCAGCAGCGCCGAGACGAAGGACAGCATGATCCCGCGCTTCAGCGCCACTTCGTTGGCGACCATGTAGGACGAAATCACCGCCTTGCCGTGGCCGGGCCCGGCGGCGTGGAAAATGCCGTAGGCGAAGGACAGGCCGACCAGCAGCCAGAGCTTGCTGCCGTCCTGGCGCATGGCTTTCATCGCGGCCGCCAGCGAATGGTAGAATTCCTGCTGCCTGAGATTGATCCACATTAGGATATGGGCGAACGGACCCGTCGTGCTCGGCGCCATGCCGTCATTGGTGCCGATGCCGAGCGAGCTCTGGGCATGGGCGACGCCGGGTAGATGCGTCATGACCAAGGTGGCGGCCGCGAGGCCGAGCGCCAGGCGCAGCGACGGTTTCATCACCAATTATCCTTCCGGCGGACAGTTCAGTTCGAGCTTGGTGGCGAAGATCTTGCTCATGTCGGTGCCCGTCGGATCGTTGAAGAAGGCTTCCGTCAGGGTCTTCTGGTTTTCCTTGATCGCTTCGTCCGGATCGGGACGGATCACCTTTTTGGTGCAATTCGCGGGCAATCCCTCAACGGTGAGGTTGGCGTCGTCGGTGAAGTCGATCGCCGTGTAGAAGGTAGGATCGTAGACGCCGATGTCGATCTTGCCGGCGAGTTTGATCGGCGTCTTCGGCTGCGACTCGAACAGAATGATCAGCTGGTCGTTGTCGAAGCTCGCCATCAGATGCGGCGGAGGGACCATGGGCACGTCCTTGCCGTCCTGCGTGACCAGCTGGAAATAGTTGAACTCGGCCAGCGAGGAATGGACGGTGTCGGCCACTTCCTTGAGCTCTTTGTCGTCAAGCTTCAGATCGGAGTTCTTGTCGAACTCCATCATCACTGTACTCGAAAACAGATCGTCGAAGCGCCAAAGGTGGCGCAGCGCCGTCACACTTTGGTGATCCGCGCTGAGGATGACGTCGAGGCGAGCCTCGGCGAAGACGTGCGGGTGCACCTGGGCGGGCTCTACCGCGGCAAAGGTGGCCGCAATTGCCGAAGCCAGTACGATTGCTTGCCGTTTCAGGTGCATTCCGGGCCGCGATTCCATCGACTTTGGGAGTGGGCTCCGAGAGTTAACAGAAAGGGGGCGAAATTGGGACGCGCTCTCGGAGAGCGTTGCGCTCTTTCCAGATCGCTCGATGCGCTTTTAGGCTCTGTTTCTGCGCATGTCCTTGTGCCGAAAACGGTTCCCACCTTCGGGGACGTGCTTCACGCAGCGTCGCGCGTCCTGAACCAGTGCACCAGGAAATCGACGAAGACACGGACCTTGGCGGGCAAATAGCGGCGATGCGGATAGACCGCGAAGATGCCGCTGCCCGAGAGGATGCGGTCGTCGAGCACCGTCACCAGCTTGCCCGACGCGACTTCGGGCGCAGCGATGAAATCCGGCAGGATGGTGAAGCCCAGGCCCGACACGGCGGCTGCTCTCGCCGCCATCGGACTGTTGACCTCGATCGGCCCCGACACGGTGACGCTCACCGAATCCTCGCCGTCTCCCTTGAAGCGCCAGTTGGCTAAAGAGCGGCCGTTGGTGTCGACGATGCAGGGCATGTTGGAAAGATCCTGCGGGCGGGTCGGGGTGCCGTGCTTTGCGAGCAGGTCCGGCGACGCGCAGAGCTTGATCGAAAACGGCCCGAGGCGCCGCGCGATCAGCGACGAGTTCTCCAGCCGCGAAATGCGCACGGCGACATCGAAGCCTTCCTCGACCAGATCGACGAAGCGGTCGTCGAGATGGATGTCGAGAACGATGTCCGGATGTTGCTTGGCAAAATCGATCAGCGACTGGCCAATCGGCGCGTCGGCGAAGGTGCGCGCAGCCGAGAGCTTGATGCGGCCGCGCACGTCGCCGGAAGATTCGCGCACGGCATCGGCCAGGCTGTCGACCTCGCGCACGATTTCGGAGGCGCGCTGATAATAGGTGTGACCGGCTTCGGTCAGCGAGAACTGCCGCGTGGTACGGTTCAACAACAGCGCGCCGAGTTCGTCCTCCAGCTCGCGCACATATTTCGACAGCAGCGCCTTGGAACGGCCGATCTTGCGCGCGGCGGCCGAGAAGCCTTCGGCCTCGACCACGTCGATGAAGGCGCGCATGCGGGTCAATGTATCCATGATCAGACCTTTCGGGCCGCATCCAGAATCGTGCGGCCGAGCCCTATCAGGGCGACGTCGCTGCCGAAAGGGCCGAGCAGCGACAGGCCGAAGGGCGCGCCGTCGACGGAACCGAGCGGCAAGGTGATCTGCGGGAAGCCCGACAACCCGGCCAAGCACAAAAGATGCAGCGCCCTTTCGCGATAGGCCTGGAACTGCTCCGGCGTGCTGGTCTTCAGTGGCGCTGCGCCCGGCACCGTCGGCAGAACAAGAAAGCCGTCGTTGCCGAGCAGCTTGCCGAACTCGGAACGGAAGGCTGCCCGACGCGCCGTTTCGGCTTCGACCGTCTTTGCATCGATCGTGCGGCCGAAGCCGAAACGCTCGTCGACACCCGGACCAAGTCCGTGATCGCCTGCCGAAATCCAGCCGCCATGCACCTGCCACGCCTCGAAGGCCTGCAGTCGACGAAAGCACCAGTAGAGATCATCCGGGGAGGAGGCGAAGGCGTGTTCGGTTTCGGTCGGCTCGCCGAGGACGGCTGCTGCCTGTGCCTTCATCCGCGCATATTCGGCGGCTTCCGTCGGCCCGGAAACAAAGGCATCGAGCCAGCCGATCGACAGCGGGCGGTTGAGCGGATGCTGGTGTGGATCGCGTCCGAGCAGAAGCTTGCCGGCCATTTCGTAAGCTTCTATGTCGCCGGCGAACCAGCCGAAGGTGTCGAAGCTCGGCGCGAGCTTCATGGCGCCCTCGAGCGATACCCGGCCGTGACTGGTGCGCAGCCCGATCAACCCGCAGAAGCTCGCCGGCGCGCGGATCGAGCCGCCGGTGTCGGAGCCGACTGCGATGTCGGCAAGGCCGCCGGCGACCGCTGCCGCCGAACCTGACGAGGAGCCGCCGGTCACGCGATCCGGAGCGGCTGCGTTCACCGGAAACGGGAAATGCGAATTCTGGCCGAACAGCGAGAAGGCGAGCTCGTCGGTTTGCGTCTTGCCGACGAATCGCGCACCGGCATCGAGAATCAACTGCACAGCCTCGGCCGTCCGCGAGGCGGCGTGAGCCTGTTCGAACTTGCGCGGGTTGCCGCAGCCGGTGCGATAGCCGGCGACGTCATAGATGTCCTTCACGGCTAGGCGCAGGCCGGCCAACGGGCCAAATTCCGCATTGGCCACGGGCATTTGGCGCAGATCGAGGAAGGCGTTGAGAGGGCCGTGGGTGCCTGGCATTGTTCGATTTCCGAATACGGTCCACAAACATTGTTCGACGCCGCAATTTTTACAACCGGCGCTGTCGATTTTTATTGATTGTGAAACCCTTCGCTCTTATATCGCGCTTGCCCAAAGTCGCACGTGCCTGTGGGTGTCCGCCGATCCTCGAATGGTGAGGGCAATCGGTAAGGTAACTGGAGCCAACCCCTCCAGTCGGTCAGTGGCCAACCACAAGACCGAGGACACCTTGAAGCAACGACGGTGCGGGCCTTTCTGGTGTCTGCCGGTCGTCCAAAGACCGGGGTTACTGAAGAGGCACACCTTCATTGCCGGCAGTGCGGACGGGTCCTCCCATCCAAGCCAAGGCAGACAAAGCGAACCGAGGCCGGGCAAGGCCAGGTTCACCGCCGCGAGACGGCGATCCGTGGTTCCGGGGTCTCCACCGGCTGGTTCCATGGATTTTCCGTCCCGCCTTTGTCCACCGCGAGTTCGCGAGGCCGAGCGCCCGCGTCCCGCAGCCTTTGTGCGCGCCGAAAGGCGCAGATGGAGAGACCTCGATGGCCACCCAGCGCATCCTTGACTTTCTCGCCACCCGACGTCCGAACGGCCCCTGCCTCGTCGTCGACCTCGATGTCGTGCGCGACAATTTCCGCGCCTTCGAGAAGGCGTTGCCCGATTCCAAGATCTACTATGCGGTGAAAGCAAACCCGGCGCCGGAGATCCTGCGCCTGCTTGCTGCGATGGGCTCGTCCTTCGACACCGCATCGGTTGCCGAGGTCGAGATGGCGATGGATGCCGGCGCGCCGGCGGATCGCATTTCCTTCGGCAACACCATCAAGAAGGAGCGCGACATTGCGCGCGCCTACCAGCTCGGCATCCGCCTCTACGCGGTGGATTGCGTCGAGGAGGTCGAGAAGATTGCCCGCGCCGCTCCGGGCTCGCGCGTGTTCTGCCGCGTGCTCACCGACGGCGAGGGTGCCGAATGGCCGCTGTCGCGCAAGTTCGGCTGCGTGCCGGCGATGGCCGTCGACGTGCTGCGTCACGCCAAGAGCCTCGGCCTCGACGCCTATGGCGTGTCGTTCCATGTCGGCTCGCAGCAGACCGATCTCTCGGCCTGGGACCGCGCGCTGGGCGATGCCAAGAAGGTGTTCGCCACGCTCGCCGAGGAAGGCATCGTCTTGAAAATGGTCAACATGGGCGGCGGTTTCCCGACCCGTTACCTGAAGGACGTACCGGCGGCGCAGGCCTATGGCCAGGC
This sequence comes from Mesorhizobium sp. WSM3864, assembly GCF_002294955.1. NCBI lineage: Bacteria > Pseudomonadati > Pseudomonadota > Alphaproteobacteria > Hyphomicrobiales > Phyllobacteriaceae > Mesorhizobium > Mesorhizobium sp. WSM3864. The sequence continues at coordinate 294,582 of NZ_NSGD01000003.1, read as the reverse complement.
GATCTTCTCGGCGCTGCGCAGGCATTTCGGCAACGCGCTGCCCGAGACGATCATCGAGCCGGGCCGCGGCATGGTCGGCAATGCCGGCGTCATCAAGTCGGAAGTCGTGCTGATCTCGAAGAAGGCCGACAATGACAATGTGCGCTGGGTGTTCCTCGACATCGGCAAGTTCGGCGGCCTCGCCGAGACGATGGACGAGGCGATCCGCTATCCGATCGTGACGCCGCGCGACGGCTCGGAGACCGCGCCCTGCGTGCTCGCCGGCCCGACCTGCGATTCGGCCGATGTGCTCTACGAGAAGACGCCTTATCCCCTGCCTCTGTCGCTCACCATCGGCGACGAGGTGCTGATCGAAGGTACCGGCGCCTACACGACTACCTATTCGTCGGTCGCCTTCAACGGCTTCGAGCCTCTCCGATCCTACGTGATCTGAAGGCGCGAGCCTTCAGATCAACCGGCGTGGGCGACATCGCCCGCCCGGGCTCGCTTGTGGAACAGATCTCCGCTCGTGAAGGATCGCGGAAATGGACTTTGCAGATTTCATCATTGAGGGCGCCGCGCGCCGGGTCTCCCCCCTCGAGGGGGAGATGGCCGCGCAGCGGTCAGAGGGGGGCGTCGCGCGTGGAGCGCCAGCGCCGCTTCTCGTCACGCTGGGCGCCGGTATTACATGCGCAACGACCCCCTCTGTCGCCTTTGGCGACATCTCCCGCTCGAGGGGGGAGGTTGCTCCGGGCTTCGGCATCGTTGCCGAAGGCATTGGGGATATGCAGGCTCGCGAAGCGCTGCTCGACCGCGCCATGGGGCCGAAGCGCAGGAAGAAGTCGTCCGAGAAACTGCGGCGTGGCCGCCGGCCGTCGGAAGGCCTGGCCTTTGTCGCGCGCGACCCGTCGGGCGCGGTCGTCGGCACGGTTCGGCTGTGGGATGTGACGCTGGGCGAGGGCGGTCCGGCAGCGCTCCTGCTTGGGCCGCTGGCAGTCGAGCCGGGCCTGAAGAGCGGCGGCATCGGCTCGGCGCTGATGCGGCACGCGATCGGCGAGGCCGCGCGGCTCGGTCATGGCGCGATCCTGCTCGTCGGGGATGCGCCATATTACGGGCGGTTCGGTTTTTCGGCCGATCGCACCGGCTCGCTCGCCATGCCTGGTCCCTATGAGCGGCACCGCCTGCTGGCGCTCGAGCTGAAGGAGGGCTCGCTCGACGGGACCGCGGGCACGATCAAGGCCGCCGGCCGCAAGGTCAAGGCCTTGGACTTCGTGGCCTGAACACCGCGGAGAGGCGCAGTCGCGGCGTCGCGCGTTCAAAGAAGCGCGGTGCCGAATCGCGTGGTAATTGCGTCTCGACGCCAATCAGCCGAGCAACTGGCTGAGCGCCATGGCGACCGTCATGTCGCCCTCGACCTTCAGCTTGCCGGCCATGAAGGCCATGGTCGGGTTGAGATCGCCGGCGATCAGTGAATCGAGATCGTCGAGCGAGAGCTTGATCGTGCAGTCGGTCGGGGCATCGGCGGTCGAAACGGTCGCGCCGTCGATAACGATGACGCCGTCGCTGCCGGTGTCGAACTTGACCGAGTGCTCGAAGCCGGCGCTTGCCACGCGCGACCTGATCTTGTCGGCAATCTCCTGAACGCCCATGGCGGTTCTCCTCGTTTGGTTGCGTTTGACGCGCACCGGCCTTGGCCGCTGGGCGAGGCGCCGCGTCGCGCGGGAGCGCGGCGACAGCCACCGGCGCATATAGCTTCGGGTTGACGTTTACGTCAACGTGGCCGCCATGCGGCATGTCGCATCACCGGACAAGCATGTGAACCCCTGGCGGTGCCAAGTCGATCCAGAGCCGATCAATGCTCCGGCTGGAACGGCTTGGTCATCGCTTGCGCGGTCTCGCCGGCTGTCTTGCGGCGGCGGATGGCGTTGTCGCGGATTTCGTCCTTGGACAGGAAGTTGACCTGGTCGATCAGCACGTCATGCACCAGCTCGACGCCGACGCGGGCGTTGACGGTCTCGCGGATCGCTTTGCGGAAAGCCTCGAGATCGATCGTGTCCTTCTTGGTGAAATCGATCTGCGGATTGGAATAGAGGTAGGAATAGACCTGATCGGTGATGATCGCCGGCGCCGGGATCGACAGTTTCTTTATCTGATCCGGCTCCACCGTGTAGACGAGTTTGGTGAGAAAATAGCCGTCGATCTTGGCATCGCGGACGAGCGGTACCGAAATGATGTCGGTCTTGACGTAGTCGAGACCGCCCAGCATCGGCTTCGGCGGCTCACCGACGCCGCGCTCGCCCGCCGCCTGGAACGAATAAAACACCGCGCCGAGGGTTACGGCGCAGATCCAAAGCGCTGCGGCGAGGAATTTGATCACCGGATCCTACCTTGCTCCGCAGTCATCTCGTTCAAGCCCGGGCATATCCGAATTCGCCTGCCGAATAGGTGCCGTCGGCATCGGCGCGCTGGATGGCGTTCTTCAACAGCGTGGCGACCTCGTTGACGGCATTGAGATGGGCAAGAATAGCCGCCTCGTTCTTTGCCAGCTTCTGGCGCAACCGCGCCAGCCCTTCGCGATGCTGCTCGAGGAACTCGATCTCATTGGCGCCCTTCAGCGCGCGGGTCAGTTCGTAGAGATAGCGGCTTTTGCGGGCATTCGAGGCCTTGAGGTCGTAGCTGGTGCCGCTGCGGATACCCGCCGTCTCCTCGTCCACCGCCTCCTCGATCCGGCCAATGATGGCGGCGAGGTTGCCAGGCCGTGCAGCTGCGATCGGTGCTTCCGCGGCGGTGGTTCGTGCAGGCAGGTTGGATAGGTCCGTTTGGTCGGCCATGTAGGTCCCTAGATCTTGATGTCCGTTTTTATGGTTGTGTCGTCACCGGTCATAGACCGGGCGGCCTTACGCTCGAGCTCGTCGACCAGGGAGGTCGAAAGCCTGGTCTGCTGGTCGATCTCGGCTTTCTCCGGTCCGCCCCCAACGGGCCCGACCGGCACCTTGTGTTTGCCGTCCAGATAATGGTCGGCAAGCATCGATCTCGCGATGCCGATCCCGCCATGCGCGGCCATGACATCGGCTACCTTTTCGGCAAGCTGCGATTTCCACATGTCGCCGGCCAGACCCTTGCCGTAAACGCCCTCGGTGTCCTTAGGCATCATGTTCTGGATGAAAGTGGTCAGCACCATCGCCTCGAAGCGCTGGAACTTTTTGGCTGGATTTGCCGCCTCGGCCTTGTCGGCAGCGGCGCGCGAGAGCACCGAGCCCGCCTCGACCGAGGCAGTCTGGTCGATCGAGAAGGTCTCCCCGGCACCGCCAGCCCGCCTCGCGAGTGCTGCCCGCGCGGCCTCGACGTCGGCCGGCTCCGCCGCACGGGCGACGTCCATCACGATGTCGCTGGGAGGTGAAATCGCCAAGAAAGCACTGCCTTTTGCCGGTTTTTGTCCGTTGCACAATGACGCAACAAGCTTGTGGCAGGCTTGCGGGGATGGCGAGGTGCAGTGCAGCGCTCAAATCTTATTTTAGCATGTATTAATATTTTAACGGTGTTGCCCCGCCGCCGGCGCAATTCGGGGTTTTGAAAACGACTAATTAACCCCGCCCCCTCATCCTCGAGACCACGCCTTGGAGACGTTGATCGTGAAAAGCGATGTCGTGCTGATCGCATTTCTGCTGTCGGTTGCCAGCCCATTTGCCGCCCAGGCCGGAACGGCGATGCAAACCAAAGGCAAGGCGTTCGCACCGCCGGCCTTCTATTCGTTCTGCAGCCGCCAACCCAGCCTGTGCAGCACTGCCGGCGGAACAAAGGTCGTCGCCCTGCGGCCTCAGCTTAGCGCGCAATTGAACGAGATCAACCTTTCGGTCAATTCACGCATTACCGAGGTCAGTGATCGAGCCGTTGTCGGCAAGAACGACGACTGGCGCGTGCCGACCGTGTCCGGCGATTGCGAGGATATCGCGATACTGAAGAAGCTCGAACTGATGAAGCGCGGCTGGCCGGCCTCGGCGCTGCTGTTGACCGTGGCAAGCTATCACGGCGAGGGACACACGGTGCTGACGGTGCGCACCAACGAGGGCGACCTGGTGCTCGACAACCTCACCAGCGCGGTCCGTGATTGGTCCAGCACGCCCTACAACTATTTCGCCCGGCAGGCGCAGGGCAATGGGAGGCGCTGGGAGCGGATCGGGGCGGCCAAGTCGGTCGGCACGACGGCGACCGGCACCTGACAGCCTCGTTCGCCGCGCGCCGGATCCACCGCTCTATCTCCTTGGTTTGACGCAAGTCCGGACGGGAGGCCACGGCGACGTCGCCGAGCCCAACCGTTTCATGCTTTTCCTGATTGCCCTAGTCATGTCCCCGCTTCTGGGCAATGAGGTCCAGCCGCTCGCGGTCTGAGCGTTCGCGCTCGTCGCGGCGGCGAGCGTCCCTATAGGCGCGCTCGACCATATTGGTCCGCGCGGTCGCGGCGGCGATCAACGTCGCCTCCTCCCGGGCGCTTTCAAGATTCTGTTTTTGTTGGCCGAGCGCGTTCGCAATCCGGCGATGGTAAAGTTCCGGGAACAGGCCGGCCAGCGAGCTGTCAGCGTCGAAATGCCCGATGAGTTCCTTTGCTTCCGATTCGGCCGCCGCGGCCGCGGAGAGGAAGCCGGCATGACGGGTTTCGTGCACCGCCTTCAACTGCTCCTGCACCTTGACCAACTTCTTCAGTCTGTCCTTGCGCGAGGCCATCGCGGCTACCTCGCTAGTGTCAGGTCGACAAAGCCGTCGACGAACAACGACAGCAAGGTGCCGATGGCAAAGTAGAAGATGATCAGCCCGCCGGCGATGACGAAGGGCAGCGAGATGAAATACACCGGGATCTGCGGCGTCAGCTTGTTGACGAAGCCGATCGTCAAATTGACCAGAATGGCGTAGGCGACGAAGGGACTGCCGAGCCGGATGACCAGGAAGAAGGCGTCCGACACCGTGTCCGTGACGTCCACCAGCGCCGCCTGCGGGTTGAAGAATACATTGACCGGAGCAACCGTGTAGGAGGCGACCAGCGCGCGCACGATCTCATGGTCGAAGTCGAAGACGAAAAGCAGGAGCAGCGCCGAGAACGAGATGATGGCGGCGAGGGCAGCCTGCGGCTCCGGCTCCTCGATCGCCGGGCCGCCTGAGCCGCCATAGCCGATCATCATGGCGATGGCCGAGCCCATGAAGCGCAGCGCTTCCATATAGAGCCTGGTCATGGCGCCGATCAGCCCGCCGACCAGAAGCTCGGAAACGATCATCGGCACCAGCACCTGTGGGCGCGGATCCACATAGGGATAGATGCGGTCCCAGAGGAAGGCGAGCAGGCCGCCGGTGGCGGCGATCGACACGAACAGCCGGACCTGGAGAGGCACGCGGGCGCTCGACAGGCCGGGCATCAGCATGAAACAGGCGCCGATGCGGCAGAAGGCAAGGAAGGCGGCGATGACGACGCCTTGCGAGAGCGCGTTCACGAGATCGTTCCGAGCACCTTGATTTCGACGCCCTTGGCGATCTCGACGTGGCTGAGCACGGGCAGCGTGGTGAACAGCCGCTCGATGATCATGCGCACATAAGGCCGCGCGTCCGGCGCGGTGACCAGCACGAAGCGCTCGCCGGCTTCGAGATGCTTGCGGATCGCCTTGGTGGCGTCCTGGCCGAATTCCTCGAGCTGGCGCGGATCGATGTCGAACTCGCGCACCTCGCCCTTGGCGTCCCGCTTGAGGCTCTGGTGAAAGGCGAGGTCCCATCGGTTGCCGAGGCGCAGCACCTTGAGCATGCCGCCCTCGGAGAGATCGCCGCAGATCTGCTGCGCCATGCGGATGCGGACATGCTCGACGATCTGCTCGGTGCGGCGCACATGCGGCGCGATCTCGGCGATGGCTTCGATGATCAGGTGCAGGTTGCGGATCGAGACGCGCTCGGCAAGCAGAAGCTTCAGCACCGCCTGCAGGCCGGGATAGGAGATGTGCGAGGTGCAGATCTCGTCGGCGAGCTTGCGGTATTCGGGGTCGAGCCGCTCGAGCAGCGCCTTCATGTCCTTGTAGGACAGAAGCTGCGGCAGGTTGTTGCGGATCACCTCGGAGAGGTGGGTGAGCAGCACCGACATGTTGTCGGCAAAGGTGTAGTTCTCGCGCTTCAGATCTTCGGCGAAGGTTTCCAGCACCGAATAGGCGCGCATGCCGAAAGCCGGCTCGCGGATTTCCTCACCGGGGATGTCCGGCACGCCGCGGGTGCCAAGCAGCACCATGATTTCGCCCACGCGCATCTGGTATTCGGCAACGACGGTGCCGTGGACCTTGATCTGATAGCTCTTCGGCGGGATGGCGAAGTCGTCGGCAACGCGCACCTCCGGCACCACGAACCCATATTGCTGGGCGAATTTCTTGCGCATCTTCGACATGCGGAACACCAGCTCCTGATGTGCGACCAGCAGCCTGGTCGAGAGCTGCTTGCCGATCAGCAGCTCGATCTCGGCAGTCGCAAGCGAGGCCTTGACCGAATTCTTCTCCTCCTCGACCTTGTCGGCCTTCTCCTTGTTCTTCTGCGCTTCGGCTGCCGCCAGCGCGCGGTTGTGGCGCAGCGGGATGACGTAGCCGAGGCCGGCCATGGCGCCGGCAAGGGCAAAGAACGGGAATAGCGGCAGACCGGGCATAAGGCCGAGGATGACGAGCAGCGAGGCCGCGACATAGAGCGCGCGCGGATGCGCGCCGAGCTGGCCGAACACCGCCTGATTGGCGGAGCCCCGCGTGCCGCCCTTGGAGACGAGCATGCCGGCGGCGAGCGAGACGATGAGGGCCGGGATCTGGGTGACGAGGCCGTCGCCGACCGACAGCTTGATGAAGACGTCGGCCGCCTGGCCGAGGCCCATGCCGTGGCGCAGATAGCCGATGGCGATGCCGCCGACGATGTTGATGGCGGTGATGATGAGGCCGGCGATGGCGTCGCCGCGCACGAATTTCGACGCGCCGTCCATCGAGCCGAAGAAGGAGGATTCTTCTTCCAATTCGCGGCGGCGAAGCTGCGCCGTCTTCTCGTCGATCATTCCGGCGGAAAGGTCGGCGTCGATCGACATCTGCTTGCCGGGGATGGCGTCGAGGGTGAAGCGCGCACCGACTTCGGCGATGCGGGTGGCGCCCTTGGTGATGACGATGAAGTTCACCACGATCAGGATCATGAAGACGATGAGGCCGATGACGAAGTCGCTCGACATCACCAGCTTCGAGAAACCCGAGATGACGTAACCGGCGGCATGCGTACCCTCATTGCCATGCGACAGGATCATGCGCGTGGTGGCGATGTTGAGCGAGAGCCTGAGCATCGTGGCGATGAGCAGCACGGTCGGGAAGGAGGAGAAATCCAGCGGCCGCTGGATCCAGAGCGCCACCATCAGGATCAGCACCGAGAGCGCGATCGAGAAGGCAAGGCCGATGTCGATGAGGAAGGCCGGGATCGGCAGGAACAGCACCGCCAGGATGACGACGATGCCGAGCGCGAAGAAAACGTCGCGGCCGTTCTTGGCCGCCAGGCCGGACGGGATTGTTTCGCTGATCGCCATATCGTCCTCGAATCCAGACTTGCCCAGCGCAAAGGCAGGCTCCCGACCTTAACCGGTCAAGCTTGCGCGAAGGTGGGAGAGAGGCTACGGGATTTGAGCCGGCTGGCGAAAGGAAAGGCGCATGCTCCTCATCATCGGCACGATTCGGCTGCCACCCGACAGGCTCGAGCAGGCAAGGCCGGCGATGGAACGAATGATTTCAGCGAGTCGCGCCGAAGCCGGCTGCCTGGCATATTCGTATGCGCAGGATGTTCTCGATCCCGGCCTGATCCATGTCTCGGAAGCGTGGCGGGATCGTGCGGCGCTCGAGTTGCATTTCAAGTCAGCGCATATAGCCGAATGGCGCGCGAGCTGGGCGGAGCTCGGCATTGGGGATCGGAAGCTGACGCTCTATGAAGCGGGTGGGGGTGCTGCGATCTAACCGGCCGCGCCCGCGATCGCGACGGCGACCAGCCAGCGCCGGACGGCGCGCTCGTCGTTGGCCGAAAGTCCGGCGGTCAGCTGGCGTTCAAGCCGCTGCACGCGCTCGCGACATTTCTTCAGCAAGGCACGGCCGCTGTCGCTGAGATCGAGGTGCTGGATGCGCCCGTGCACCGCATGCGGCTTGCGGACCACGGAACCGGCCTTTTCCAGATTGCCGACGATCACGCTCACCGTCTGCGGCGTCAGCACCGCGAGCCGGGCGAGGTCGGCATTGGAGATGCCTGGATAGGCCGACAGCATGGTCAGCGTCGCGAATTGCGGCTGCGTGACGCCGAACTCATCCAGCGCCCGCTCGACCCGCAGCCTGTAGGCGCCGGCGGCCTGGCGCAGCAGGTAGCCGAGATAACCTTCCTCGCCGCGCTTGCCTTTGCCAGGGGGCGGAATTTCCGGTTTCTGCTTGCGCATGATGTAAGAGCTCTTATATGTTGTTCGAACTCTGATATTATCGCAAGATGGAATGGAAGACGATGGGCTATCGCATCTTTCTTGCCGGCGGTTCCGGCGCGATCGGCCGCCGCCTGATCCCGCAACTGGTCGCTGCCGGCCATCGGGTGACTGCGACAACGCGTCGGGCCGAGAAGGCCGAGAAGCTCCGCGCGATCGGGGCCAGCCCGGTGGTGATCGATGTGTTCGATGCCGGCGGCCTGCTTGCGGCGGTCGCCGCGGCGAGGCCAGAGGTCGTGATCCATCAGCTTACCGATCTGCCGGCCGGACTCGATCCCAATAGGATGGGCGAGTCCATCATCGGAAACGCGCGCGTCCGCGACGAGGGGACCCGCAATCTGGTCGAGGCCGCGACGTCGGCCGGCGCCCGTCGCCTGATCGCGCAGAGCATCGCCTGGGCCTATGCGCCCGGACCCGAGCCGCATGCCGAAACCGATCCGCTCGACAGCGGCGCCGAAGGCGGCCGCGGCATCAGCGTCGGCGGCGTGATCGCGCTCGAACGCCAGGTTCTCGAGGGCTCGAGCATGACAGGCATCGTGCTGCGCTATGGACATCTCTATGGTCCCGGCACCGGAGATGAGATTGCGGCCGATCCGGCCGTGCATGTCGATGCCGCTGCTTATGCGGCGCTGCTTGCCGTCGAGCGCGGCGCGCCGGGCGCCTTCAACATCGCCGAGCCGAACGGCCATGCCGCGACCGACAAGGCCGTCAGCGAACTCGGCTGGCGGCCCGACTTCCGCCTGGCTATGTGAGGGACGAAGGAATTGCCGCCAAAGGACGAACCTGGTTCGAGCCGCCGGGCACGGTGCATCGTTCGCGGAGAAGGCGAGCGCAACGGAGCCGGCGGAGCTGCTGGCGACCTTCGTCGCGAGGGACGATTGCGGGCCGCTGACCATCTTCGATCAGTGACATTTTCCCGTTCTCGCAGCGAGGGTAGCCGGCCCAACCGTCGCTAATCGACGCAACGCCAAAATGGCGCCACAAGCGGTCGGCATTGCGGTTGCCACTCCATGCCGTCGGGCGTATCAGGCGCGGCAGCATCCATCCTCCGCATACCGGCGAGCCGCTCCGTTGCCTGCCATAAACGAACCGCAAGTCTACGCCCGCCGGCTTCGGGCGGTGCTGATCAATTCCATTCCCGTGCTCGAGGCGCGCGGCATCGTCATTGTGCTGATGGCGGGGATGGTCGGCATGATCGCGGGCGCCCTGGTCACCGGCATGAGCGCGCTGGTGCAAGCCATGCACTTCCTGCTCTTTGACGTGCAGCCGGGCGGGCGTCTTTCAGCGATGTTTTCGCTGGCCAGTCCGGTGCAGGCGATGTTTCCGGCGATCGGGGGACTGCTGCTCGGCCTTTCGGTGATCTGGCTGAGAAGGCGGAAGTTCAGAACGCCTGTCGACCCGATCGAAGCCAACGCGCTCTACGGTGGGCGCATGTCGCTCACCGATACGTTCATCATTGTCGGCCAGACCATGATCTCCAGCGGCTTCGGCGCCTCCGTCGGTCTGGAAGCCGGCTATACGCAGGTTGGTTCCGGCATCGCCTCACGGCTGGCGCGCGCCTTCCGGCTGCGCCGCAATGACGTGCGCATCCTGGTCGGCTGCGGCGCCGCCGGGGCGATCGCTGCCGCTTTCGACGCGCCGCTGACGGGCGCCTTCTACGGCTTCGAACTGGTCATCGGCATCTACTCGGTGGCCAATGTAGCGCCGGTCATGACGGCGGCGATCGCCGCCTCGCTGACGGCTGAGATGTTCGGCGGCGTGCCGTTTCCACTGGAACTTTCCGGCCTGCCGACGCTGACCGCCAGCCAGTATGTGCCGTTCCTGCTGCTGGGACTGCTCGGCGGGGCTGCGTCCATCGCGATCATGCATCTGGTGAGCCTTATCGAGCGCGTCTTTGTGCGGCTGGCGATCGACGCTTCCGTCAGACCTTTCATCGGCGGCATCGTTGTCGGGCTGCTCGGGCTGGTCACGCCGCAGGTGCTGTCCAGCGGACACGGCGCGCTGCACCGCGAGTTCGCCATGAACTACGCGCTTCCCGTGGTGGCTAGCGTGTTCGTGCTGAAGCTTGCTGCCTCGGCGATCTCGCTCGGCTCCGGTTTCCGCGGCGGTCTGTTCTTCGCCTCGCTGTTCCTGGGGGCGCTGCTCGGCAAGGTCTTTGCCGGCGTCATGGCGATGGCTGCGCCCTCAACCGCGCTCGATCCGGCGGTCGCCGCTGTCGTCGGCATGACCTCGCTTGCCGTAGGTGTGGTCGGCGGCCCGCTGACCATGACTTTTCTCGCGCTGGAATCGACGCGGGACCTGACGCTCACCGGCGTGGTGCTGGCAGCGTCGATCATGTCGGCCATTCTGGTCCGCGAGACCTTCGGCTACTCCTTCTCGACCTGGCGCTTCCATCTGCGCGGCGAGACGATCCGCAGCGCCCACGACGTCGGCTGGATGCGCAGCCTCAATGTCGGGTCGATGATGCGCAAGGACGTCCGCACCATCGATGCTTCGATTACCTTGGCCGAGTTCCGCAAGGAGATCCCGCTCGGCTCGGCGCAGCGCGTCATCGCCGTCGAAGAGGGCCGGCACTATGTCGGCGTGCTGCTCGTGGCCGAACTGCACAGCGACCTCTCAGACGGCGAGACTCCGGTGCAGGCGCTCGCGCAGTTCAAGGATGCGGTGCTGGTGCCGTCGATGAACGTCCAGTCCGCCGCCGAGACCTTTCAGCGCGCCGGCGCTGAAGAGCTGGCGGTCGTTGAGGATTTCGACGACCGCATCGTGCTTGGCCTGCTCACTGAAAGCCATCTGATGCGACGCTACGCCGAGGAGCTGGACAAGGCGCGGCGGGATCTTTCCGGCGAGGGCTGAGCCCTGATTTAATCGGCGGTCTTGCGGCCCTGCTTGGCGACTTTCCGCAGCATGGATGGGCCCAAGCGAAGAGACTCGGCCCGAGCTTTTCCATCTGTTTTGGCGCCACCCTGCCTTGCGACGAGATAGTTGGTCATCAACCTTGCCTCAACAGGCTCCGACATAAAGAACCCTTGTGCGCCGTGACAGTGTTCGTGGATCAGGAAGTCGAGTTGGGCTTCGTTCTCCACCCCTTCCGCGACAACGGTCAGGCTTAGCGAATTGGCCAGCGCGATGATGCCTCGGACCACGTTCTGTTTCTTCGTGAAGGAAGCCAGGTCGCTGAGGAACGAGCGATCGATCTTCAATTGGTTGAAGTCGAAATCGGCAAGGTATCCAAAGCTCGCATAACCTGACCCGAAATCGTCGAGTGCCAGGCTCACCCCGAGGTTTCTAATCTTGCCGATGCTCTCCAAGGCATTGCGGCTGTTCTGGATGAATATTCCTTCGGTGATCTCCAACTGCAGACGCGATGGCAGCAACCCCGTTTGCCGCAGCGTCTCGGTGAGATGCGTCAGATAGGCATCGGTCTGGAGGCTTCTTCCGGAGACGTTGACCGAGCAGATGAACTCTTCGGTGGAAATAGGCATCCATCGGGCGGCTTGCTCGCAAGCCTTGCCCAGAACCATCTTGTCGAGTTCCAGTATCAGCTCACTTCGTTCCGCGATCGGAATGAACGATGCCGGCGCACGAACCGCTCCCGAGACCGGGTCGTGCCAGCGGACCAGCGCCTCGGCCCCGATCATGCGGCCGGTCGCCAGCTCGAACTGGGATTGCCAGACCAGGAAGAACTCGTCGCAATTGAGGGCCCGCTTGATGGCCGCTTCTTCACCGAGCTGCATGTCGATCTGACTGAGGATCGCGGGCGAAAACGTCACGAAACCGGACCGCCCTTCGGCCTTTGCCGTGTAGAGAGCGCTATCGGCACTGTGCAGCAACGTGGAAATGTCGGAACCGTGCTGAGGGAAACATGCCATGCCGATGCTGGCGCCAATGCGCACCTGATGGCCCTCCAACTCTGCGAACCTGTTCAGCCGTTCGCGCAGACGTTGCCCCAAATCGTCATGATCATTCCGATCGGCAATAGCCATGATGGCGAATTCGTCTCCGCCCAATCGCACGGCGGCTACGTCGCCGGGCCGCTCGACCGACTGAAGGACCTCGGCAACCGCCTTCAGCAGCAGATCGCCGACGTGATGGCCGAAAGTGTCGTTCACGCTCTTGAAATGGTCGAGATCGATCAGGAGCAGCTGAAGCTGCCTACCGGTCTCCCTCGCCCGGTCCAGCATGGCGTCCCTGTTGGCTGCCATCCAGGCACGATTCTTCAGTCCGGTGGTCGCGTCGCGCCAGGCGAGAAATTCCAGCTTCTTTATCGTTTCCCGGCGACCGATGAACAGAACCGCCGTCCCGATTGCCAGCAGCGACAGGATCGTCAGAGCAAAGGCTATCTGATAGTTGAACCGATTCAGGCTGACTTCCGACGCATAGAGATCGGCGTTAACGCCCTCGCCGTATTTGTAGTACTCGTCGTTCATCCGGCCGACGATCTGCTCGAGTTCCAGACCCAGTTCCTTCAAGCGCTGCTGATCGAACGGGAGTCCCGCCGCGATTACGGCGTCGAGCCGCGTTACCGCGTCGTTCACGCGCGGCACGATGCCTGCATATGCGGGAATTGCGCTGATCGTTTCGCCGCCGTCGATCCGCTTGAAGCGGATGTAGACCAGGTCGTTGGCAGCGGCCAGATGATCTAGGCTCGCCTGAGAGTTGGGCGCGACCTCAGCGAGCGAGGTCATATCCCTCAGGTGGGTCACGTCGCGTATGGCAATATGGAATTCGCGGATCGCGAAGAACCCGAACCGGGGCAGCGAGGACTCGATCTTGCTGATACTGACAAACAGCATGACGATGAGGATCGCGGAACCGACCGCCGCAAGCCCTATGGCACTGCCGTAGGAAAGCGGAATTCGCCAGCCTCTCAATCGAGATCCCACCATGGAGGCCTGCCAGCCGGTCAGTTGTCGGACTCGATCGTCTTGATCAGCCAAATCCATCGCGGTTTGCGGATCGGCGTGTCGAAGGCGGGATAGTCCTTGAGAGGATAGACCAAGCGGGTCGGACCTTGTGTTCGTCGGGTGAGCAACTCCCCGTCCTGGCGCGTTGCGAGAAGCAGAGGACCTTCCGTCCAATCCTCGTGCGGAATCACCTGCACGTAATCGTCCGCGGCCCTTAGAGTGACGGAATCCCTATCCGCCAATCCCACGGACTTGAGCACGTCTCGGAACAGGACGCCTTCAAACGTCAATTGCCCTTGCTCGAAAGGACTTGTGGTGATGACCTTATAGAGGCCGAGCTTTTCCAACTGCCGCAGCGTGAGCGGGATCTGCTTGCCGTCCTTCTGAACGGTGAAAGCTACGGAGTCTGGCGGCTCCGGATAGCTGGCCGGTTCCAACGCCCCTGCAGTCAGAGTGCCGATCGCCAAGACAGCCAGCATCAGCAGGCTGCGCATGAGCATTAACGGTCCGTTTCTTAGCCAGGATGACATATCGCGATCCCTTCCCGCTCAGCTGACCGACAATGGCCCTTGCTGTACGACATCTTGCCGGCCGACATTCGATACTGCCGTTGAATGCTTAATTTTTTGGTCGGCTTCCGTTTCGAGTCATGGGACAGCGGAAATGGCATCCGCCCCTATTGCCAGCTGTACAGTGGTACTGTACAAGGTGTTAAGTGGAGGAAAACGGGATGCGCGAGGCTTCGGAGGACGGCCAGGCTCCGGCGGCGAACGGTGCCGGCACGGCTGCAGCTCATGCGCAGCAGGTGCTGGGCGTGCGGCTCAAGGCCCTGCGCCTCGCTCGCCGCCTGTCATTGCGTGACCTCGCGGAAGCGACCGGGACCAGCGCCAGCTTCATCAGCCAGCTTGAACGCGGGCTGACCGGCGCCAGTACTGCCTCGCTCAACCAGATGGCTTCGGCGTTGGGCGTGAGCGTCGCGATGCTGTTCGAGGAAAGCGCGACACAGAACCATGGCGTGCTCCGGCGCAGCGAGCGGCCAAGTCTTCCGCCCAGCAACGGCTGCCGTAAGATGCTGCTTTCCCGCCCGCCGCTGAGCGACATGGAGGTCTATGTCGGCGAGTTCGATATCGGCGGCTCGACCGGCTCCGCGCTTTACACGCATGGCGACGCGCAGGAGATGCTGATCGTCCTTCGCGGTGTCGTCGAGGTCTCTCTTGGCGACGCCCGCCACGTCCTCGAAGAAGGCGACAGCATCGAATACGCGACATCGACACCACATCGCAGCGAGAACATCGGCAGTGGTCGGGCCGAGGTGATGTGGATCATCGCACCGCCGACCTCGGCACGCGCCGAGCTCGATCAATACAAGCCCTGGAAACCGCTCGCGGCCAGGTAGTCCGATTAAACGCGGGCATAATGGGAGAGTCAGAGTTATGTTGAAGTCGAAACTTGCAGGTCTTGGCGCCGTGTTGGCGCTCGGAATGCTGACAACCACCGCCTTCGCACAGGAAAAGCCTGTCGCGGGCGAGGTGAAGGAAGGCTCGCTCAAGGGCAAGACCCTGACCTTCGTCTCCTATGGCGGCATCTATCAGGATGGCCAGGTGGCGGCGCTGAAGGAGTTCGTCGAGAAGTCCGGCGTCAAGCTGCTCAATGACGGGCCGACCGAGATCGCCAAGCTGCAGGCCCAGGTCGAATCCGGCAACGTCACCTGGGACGTGGTCGATACCGGCGATCTGCCGCCTTACGTCCATTGCGGAAAGCTGTTCCAGAAGCTCGATCTCTCGAAGCTCGACGTCTCGAAGATACCCGAAGGACAGGTCGGCGAGTGCTCGGTTCCGGCGATGAACTACGGCGTCGTGCTGATGTACAACAAGGAGAAGTACAAAGATAACCCGCCCAAGAACTGGGCCGACTTCTTCGACACCGAAAAATTCCCCGGCGTGCGCGCCCTGGACGGATCCGGCGATCCGACCGGTGGCCTGCTCGAACAGGCCTTCAAGGTGGCGGGCGGCGATCCGAAGGCGATGACCGCTGCCGATATCGACAAGGCCCTCGACGTGATTCGCAAGCTCGGCCCGGACACGATCTACTGGAAGACGGGCGCTGAATCGCAGCAGCTCGCCGAGTCCGGTGAAGCCGACATGCTGATGATGTGGACCGGCCGCGCCATGACGGCGGTCAAGAACGGCGCCAAATACGCGCCCGCCTGGCAGGATTGGCTGGTGGTGATGGACCAGATGACGATCCCCGTCGGTGTCAAGGATACGGATGCCGCCTATGCGCTGCTGAATGCCTACCTCGGCAAGCAGGCGCAGGAGATTCTCACGCAGCAGACCTCCTACACGCCGATCAACAACGATGCGAAGCCGAAGGTTGACGAGTCGGTCGCAGCTTTCCTGACCAACACGCCCGAGCGCCAGAAGCAAGGCTACAAGCAGAACATCAAGTTCTGGGTCGAGAACTTCCCAGTGGCGCAGGAGAAGTGGTCCGCGCTGATGGCCGGCAACTGAGCTGACGGAGGCAAGGCCCGTGAGCGCGCTCGAACCGACGATCCAGACTGCCGAAAAGCGGGCAGGATGGGCCTGGCGGCCGTTCGCGCTCTCGCTGCCGGCACTGGTTCTGCTCGCCGCAGTGATCGGCTATCCGCTGCTCACCATCGTGCTGCGCAGCCTGTCGGAGCCGGAATGGGGCGTGCAGAACTATGCCTGGTTCTTTGGTGCGCCCGTCAATCTCGCGGTGCTCCAGCGCACCTTCACCATCTCGGCGTGGGTGACGCTGGTCTGCGTGGTTTGCGCTTATCCTTATGCTTACCTCATGACCGCGGTCGGGCCCCGCGTGCGGCTCATCCTGGTTCTCTGCGTGCTGATCCCATTCTGGGTGAGCGGCGTGGTGCGCACACTCTCCTGGGTGATCCTGCTGCAGGATTCCGGGGTCATCAACTCGTTGCTGAGATCAGCTGGCTTCGCGGGCATCCGGCTGATCCGCACCCAGACGGGCGTGGTGATCGGCATGGCGCAGGTGCTTTTGCCCTTCATGATCCTGCCGCTCTATTCGGTGATGAAAGGCATCGACCTCAGGCTGGTGCAGGCGGCGCGAAGCCTTGGCGCCCGGCCGTCCCGCGCTTTCTTCACAGTCTACCTGCCGCTGTCGCTGCCGGGCGTCTATGCCGGCGCGATCATCGTCTTCATCCTGGCGCTGGGCTTCTACATCACGCCGGCACTGCTCGGCGGGCCGCGCTCGACGATGCTGTCGACACTGGTGCAGACCCAGGTGCTCAGCCTGCTGCAATGGGGACGCGGCGGCGCGATGGGCGTGGTGCTGCTGGTCACGACCTTCCTGTTGCTGGCGCTTGCAGCGCCGGTGATGCGGTCGCGGCACCGGGAAGCGGGGCGGCGCTGATGGAAATGAAGCCGCTCACCCGTGTCGTTCTCGGCCTTGTCTGCCTGTTGGTGGCGATCTGGCTGGTGGCACCGACGCTGGTCGTCGTGCCGATGTCGTTCAACGGCAACAAGTCGCTCTCCTTCCCACCGCAAGGCTTCTCCTGGCAGTGGTACGAGAATTTCGTCACGAATCCAGAATGGTCGACCAGCTTCCTCAATTCCCTGAAGGTCGCCTCGATCGTGGCGGTGCTGGCAACGGTGCTCGGCACGCTGGCCGCCTTCGGGCTCGACCGTATGAAGGCACGGCCTGCCAATTTGCTGCGAATGCTGATGCTGACGCCGATGGTTGTGCCGGGCGTGGTTCTGGCCATCGGCATCTATGCCGTCTATCTCGATGCGCAACTCGTCGGCACGCTGCCCGGCTTCGTGCTCGCCCACACCATCCTGGCGCTGCCCTTCGTGCTGATCGCCGTGTCGGCCAATCTCGAAGTGTTCGACAGGCGCCTGGAGACGGCTGCTGCGAGCCTCGGCGCCGGCGCGCTCACCACGTTCCGGACGGTGACGCTGCCGCTGATCCTGCCCGGCATCCTGTCGGGCCTGCTATTCGCCTTCGCGACGTCCTTCGACGAGATCATCGTCTCGCTGTTCATCACCAACCCCTATCTCAAGACCCTGCCGGTGCAGATCTTCTCTTCGATCACGCGCGACGCCGACCCGACCGTCGCGGCCGTCGGCACGATCCTTTTGTGCGCCACGACGATCCTGATCGGCGGCGGCATGCTTCTTCTTGGCCGCGAGCGGAAGGGACGCCTATGAACCCAAGACCGGACAATCGCGGCGCGGCGATCGACCTCGAATCCGTCACCAAGGCCTATGGCGCGTTCAAGGCGCTGGACGGCGTGTCGCTCAGGATCGAGCCCGGCGAGTTCATGACGCTGCTTGGGCCGAGCGGCTCCGGCAAGACGACGACGCTCAATGTGATCGCCGGTTTCACGGATGTGTCGAGCGGCAAGCTGCTGGTCGGAGGACAAAGTGTAGTCGGCGTGCCGGCGCACAAACGCAACATCGGCGTCGTCTTCCAGCACTACGCACTGTTTCCGCATATGACGGTTGGCCGCAACGTCGCCTATCCGCTGACGCTGCGCGGCGTTGGCCAGGAGGATCGGAAAAGGCGCGTGGCCAAGGCGCTCGACATGGTCAAGATGGGCGACTTCGCGCATCGCTATCCGAGCGAATTGTCAGGCGGTCAGCAGCAGCGCGTGGCGCTGGCGCGGGCCATCGTCTTCGACCCGCCGCTGCTCCTCATGGACGAGCCGCTCGGCGCGCTCGACAAGAAGCTGCGCGAATGGCTGCAACTCGAGATCAAGCGCATCCATCGCGAGCTCGGCACCACCTTCGTCTACGTCACGCACGACCAGGAGGAGGCATTGGTGCTGTCGGACCGCATCGCCGTGTTTAACCGCGGCCGCATCGAGCAGGTCGGCACCGGACGGCAGCTCTATGACGAGCCGGCAACGCTGTTCGTCGGCCGCTTCATCGGCGACTCCACGGTGCTGCGCGGCGAAGCCAGAAGTGACGGCACCGGCACTGCGCTGACCATCGCCGGCGAGACGGTCGCCGCGCCGCGCCGGCTTGCCGGAGAAACCAGCCCGGTGATGCTGCTGCGGCCCGAGAAACTTGCCATTCGCCGGCCGGGGCAAGCCGACGGCAAGAACCGCCTGGCGGGAACGATCGCGGAGGCGATCTATCTTGGCTCGGGATCGAAATACGAAGTGAAGCTCGGCGACGGCTCGACCGCGATCGTGCGGTCGCCGCTGACGGGCGAGAATTTCGCCCTCGGCGAGAAGGTGGAACTCTGCTTTGACGGCGCCGACGCCAAGCTTCTGCCCGACGACAGCACGGCAGACACGACGCTCACCTGATCCCTCTCTCCGGTCTCCTGGAAGCCATCCCATGCAAGTCAAGCGCAACGGCGACATCTCGTTCTGGTATGCGGATCTGGGCGCGGTCCCAAGCCCGCGTCCGCCCTTGCCCGGCGACATCGAAGCCGATGTTGCGATCGTCGGCGCCGGTTACACCGGGCTCTGGACCGCCTATTATCTGAAGAAGGCGAAACCCTCGCTTCGCATAGTCTTGCTCGAACGCGAATTCGCCGGCTTCGGTGCCTCGGGGCGGAATGGCGGCTGGCTTTCGGGCGGCTTCGGTTGGTCGCGCGAAAAATATCTGAAGACCTCGACCCGGCAAGCTGTCAGCGCCATGCAGGCAGCGATGGCGGGCTGCGTGGACGAGGTGATCCGGGTGGCGACGGCAGAAGAGATCGACGCCGACATCCGCCGCGTCGACAATCTGACGGTCGCCACCAATGCCGCACAGCTCGAACGTGTGCGCGAGGCGTGCGAGACGATCCGCTCCTGGGACGCCGACCCCGAGCGCATCGAATTGCTCGACGCTGCAGCCACACGCGCGCGCATCAATATCGCGAATGTCATGGGCAGCTTCATCATCCACGGCCAGGCGCGGGTGCAGCCGGCCAAGCTGGTGCGCGGGCTGGCGGAAGCGGTCGAGCGGCTCGGCGTGCCGATCTACGAAAAGACGACCGTGACGTCGATCGCCAAGGGCAGCGTGGCCACCGACCGTGGCACGGTGCTGGCGGAAACGATAATTCGCGCGACGGAGGGGTTCACGGCCGGCATTCCCGGGGAAGAGCGGACATGGCTGGCGCTCAACAGCGCGCAGATCGTGACCGAGCCGCTGCCACAAGAACTCTGGCGCGAGATCGGCTGGGACGGGCATGAGCTCCTCGGCAATGCGGCGCACGCCTATTGCTACGCCCAGCGCACGCGCGAGGGCCGTATCACCATGGGCGGTCGCGGCGTGCCCTACCGCTATGGCTCGCGCACCGACGTCGACGGCCGGACGCAGCAGGCGACGATCGACCAGCTGCACACGATCCTGACGACGCTGTTGCCGCAGACGGCCGGGTGCCGCATCGACCACGCCTGGTGCGGCGTGCTCGGCGTGCCGCGCGACTGGTGCACGACGGTCGGCCTCGACCCCAGGACGCGCATCGGCTGGGCCGGCGGTTATGTCGGGCTGGGCGTGTCGAGCTCAAACCTTTCGGGGCGCACGCTTGCCGATCTGATCCTCGGCAATGACACGGATCTTACGCGACTGCCCTGGGTCAACCGCAAGGTCAGACCGTGGGAGCCGGAACCGTTCCGCTGGCTCGGCGTCCACTCGATGTACCAGCTCTACCGCATCGCCGACCAACGCGAGGCCGCCGGGCTCAATTACACTTCGAAATTGGCCGCCCTGGCCGACAGCATCACAGGCCACTGAGACGGTTCGGCGTTCGCCGAACCGCTCTAACTCTTTGTTTTCGCGCAATTCCGGACGGAAAACCATTGCACTTTCCTGGAATTGCTTTTGACACTGGAGCCTATCTTGATCGACCTTTCGACCTTCCGCGACCTCGCCACGGCCGATATCGGCGTCTTTTCACCGAAGCCGACCTCGATCGAAGGCGATCAGGTCGAAGCGGTGCGCTCGTTCTTCCAATCGCCGGACGGGACCGTCGATATCGGCATCTGGGAATGCACGCCCGGCCGCTTCACCGCCGACCGCTCGGGTTCATCCGAGATCTGCCACATCATCTCCGGTCGCGTGGAAGTGAGCCGCGCCGACGGCGAGATGCGTGAGCTGGGGCCTGGCGATCTGCTCGTCCTGCCGAAGGGCTGGAAGGGCGAGTGGCTGATTCATGAGACGACGCGCAAGCTCTATATGATCCACAGCGCTGGCTGATCGGAACTAGATATTCCGGGCCAAAAGACTCGGGTTAGTGATCGATCGGCCCCTTGGGCGAGACAAGGGCCGTGCCGGCGGTGGTCGGGCGTTCGATCATGCGGCGCACACGCGGCGGGTTCTCGCCGCTGTGCAGCGCGCGGATGCGCTCGCCGACAACGGCGTCGGCATGGGTGGCACGCCGGTTGTGGCGGATATACTCGACCCAGGTCGGCGTGTGGTAGTGCTCGATCCAGATGCCCGGATTTTCGAGATCGCGGGCGAGCGTCCAGTTGCGGGCGCCGTCGCGGCGGCGGATGCGGCCACGCTCGGCCATGGTTGCGAGGAATTCCGGCACGTCCTCCTCGCGAATGATGTATTCGATCATGATGGCGATCGGGCCGCTGCGCGGCTTCAAATCGAGCGCCAGCATCGGCTCCTTGAACCGGTTGAGCGGATCGAGGTTGAGAGCGGTGTGCTGCGGCAGCGGCAGGATCAGGCCGATGGCGCCGCCGACGAGCATGGTGACAGCGGCAACCATCAATGCAGTCTCCGCGCCATGGGCGTCGGCGACGACGCCCCAGATCCAGCTGCCCAGCGCAATGCCGCCGAAGGTTGCTGTCTGGTAGATCGACAACACGCGCCCGACCACCCAGCGCGGCGTCGACATCTGCACCGTGACGTTGAAATGCGAGAGCGCGATCACCCAGCAGGCACCGCCAATGAGCAGGCCCGCCGACGTCTGCCAGGCATTGTCGCTGACGGCGGCGTTGAAGGCGCAAAGCGCGAAACCGGCGAAGGCGGCGCGTACCATCGTTTCGCTGGAGAGCAATTGTCTGAGCCTGACGCTGATCAGCGCACCGCCGACCGCGCCTATGCCGAATGCGCCGAGCATGATGCCGTAGGTCAGCGCGTCGCCCTTGACGACATCGCGCGCCACCAGCGGCAGCAGCGCCAGCACCGCGCCGGCGCTGAAGCCGAAGGCGAAGCCTCTCGCCAGCACCTTGCCGATGTTCGGCGACATGGCGACGTAGCGCAGGCCGGCTCCCATCGCGGCGCCGAGCGATTCCCGCGGCAGGGTCGGCGCGGGTACTTCCGGCTTCCAGCGGAAAAGCACGACGATCAGGCCGATATAGCTGATGGCGTTGGCGGCGAAGGCCGCCGCCGCCCCCGCGGCGGCGACGATGATGCCGCCGATCGCCGGGCCGACGCTGCGCGTGATGTTGAAGCCCATCGAGTTGAGCGCGATCGCCGCCGGCACCTTGGCGCGCGGCACCATGTCGCCAACCGACGCCTGCCATGACGGGCTGTTCAGCGCCGTGCCGCTGTCGATCAGGAAGGTGAAGGCAAGCAGCGTCCACGGCGTCATCCAGCCGAACCAGGTGAATACGGTGAGCAGTGCCGAGACCACCAGCATGAAACTCTGCGCCACCAGCATGACCTTGCGGCGGTTGAAGCTGTCGGCAATGGCGCCGGCAACAAGCGCGAACAGCATGATCGGCAAGGTGGTCGAGGCCTGCACCAGCGCCACCTGGTAGGATGAGGTGGCGATCGTCGTCATCATCCAGGCGGCGCCCACGCCCTGGATCAAGCCGCCGAAATTCGACACAAGGCTCGCCGACCAGACGGCACGGAAGATGCCGTGCCGGAACGGCGCCAGCGCCGAGACGCGTTCGCTTTCCGGCTCGTCGTCGATCATGGTCGCTGTCCCGCCTTCATCTTGCTGTCTTGTGCTCGCGCGGCGCCATCATCGCGCGGGCGACTCGCCAAAGCATCCAGGTCCAACAACAAGAAGGCAAAGGCGAAAATGCGTCGGCGAAGCTTTAAGCCAAGCATCTTGCCGGTGTGGACCAAACTTTTGCCGGTCCGCTCGGGCGGGATGCCCGCGGCCGCAGGTCAGAAGCCGTGCTCGATGCGTTCGAAGATGACGTTGGTGAAGGCCGAGATCTGGCTGCCGATGAACGGGCCGGTGAGCGCCACGACCAGCATGATGGCGACGATCTTGGGCACGAAAGTGAGGGTGATTTCCTGAATCTGGGTCAACGCCTGGATGAGCGCGATGCCGATGCCGACGGCCATAGCCACGAGCACCACCGGCGCGGAGGCGGTAAGCACCGTCCACACCGCATATTGCACGATATCGAGGGCATCGGCCTCGTTCATGGGCAGACCCTATGCGAACTCTAGGCGGCCGGCTTGATCGATACGCCTGGGCCGACAGGGACCTCGGTGCCGTCCTGCAGCACCGCGATCAGGCCGCTGCTGGCGAGCTTCACCGAAGCCACGGTCCCTGTTGTCTTGCCGTCGGCGGCGGTGATCGAACGGCCGATCAGCGCGTCCGCCTGCGACAGCGCCGAGGATTGCATGATCTGGTCGAGCTTGCTGTTGGTCTGCACCGATTGCTCGACCTGCGAGAAGGTCGCGAGCTGCGCGACATATTCCGTCGAATCCATCGGCTTGGTCGGATCCTGGTTCTTCATCTCGGCGATCAGAAGCTTCAGGAACGACTGGTAGTCGACCGCCGTCTTCGAGGTCTGCTGGCTGCTGGCCTGGGTGGCGCCAACCGGGATCGTCGTTGTCATGTCCACGGCCATCTTTATGCTCCCACAGCCAGCGCGCGCGGCGCATCCGGAATGTCGTCATTGCCGCCAAGCGCCTGGCGCTCGAGCGGATAGAGCGCGCGGATCGCCTTCAGCGCCTCGTAGATATGATCCTCGCCGACCATGCGGTCGATCTGCTTCAGCGCGCTGCAGATTTCCTGGTTGTCAAAGCTTGCGATCAGCATCGGCAGCGAGCGGCGGAACATGTCGCGGGCCTCGGAGGCTCCCGGCGGGTTTATCAGCATGATCTGCACGATGAAATAGAGCTGCCTGAGCGGCGTCGAGGCCTGCTCGGCTTGGATGACGTGGCTTTCGAGCAGGAACTGAACGTCGTTCATCAGCTCGATCGTGACCTTGCGGTCGACCCGGACGACGGCGCCGTTGATGTAGATCTTCTCGTTCGGCTTCAGCGAGATCTTCAGCGTGTTGCTCATTGGATGCCGTCTCGGATGATCTGGGAGACCTCGATCAATCCTTCGAAATTGTTGGTGCGGCCCTGCCGGATGTCTTCCGTTTCGCGCAGCAGCCACAGGCCGATCGAGATCAGATTGGCGCGCAGTTCCTTGGGCAGCGCATTGTCGCTGGAGCCGAGATCCTCGACGAAGGTGGTCCAGATGCGGTTGGTGAAGTGCAGCGCCTCGACCGCCTCAATCGACTCCGGCCCAACGGAAGCAGCCGTGGACAACATGTCGATCGATCGGGTGAGCAACTGCCGCTCCCGGTCCTTGGCGTCGGCGACGGAGTCAGTCTGGATGTCGGCGTAGGAGAATTGATACATCGTCGGAGCTCTGGCGTTCCGGTGAGAGTGTTCAGGTGAGATAGTTCAACAGGCTCAGTTGCTGCAGTCGCGCGGTCAATGCGAAGGACGTTTCTATATGCTGCGTCAGGTCGGCCACGCGGGTGGCGGCCTCCGAGGGATCGACGCCTTCGAGGTCGATGATGTGCTTCTCGAACAGATCGACCTGGGTCTTCATGCGATCGCTGGCGTCGGACACGCGCTTCTGGGTGAGGCCGGCTTCGGACTGCACCTGGACGATGCCGCCGATGGCCTCGCCGGCCAGCTTTTGCGCGCGGCTGACGATCGTGTTCTGCCCGGCCTCGCTGATGTTGCCGGCAAAGAGCGTGCCGACCATGGCGGCCGCCATGGCGAGCTTGCGGATGCCTTGCTCGTTGGCGCTGACCGACGTCTGCGTGGTCTCGTTCAATGAAATGCGGCTGGTGATCTGGTCGTCGGTGGCGTTCGACCAGTTGGCCTGCCAGCCGGACCCCAGGAACTGCGGCTCGACCGCGGCGGTGATGAAGTCGTCCATCTGGGCGGCGGTGATGTTGGCGGCCGCCGGGTCGTTCTGGGTGAAGCCGAAATAGCTGGTGAAGGCGGCGTCGAACGCCGCCTTGGCGGGCGAGCCGGCGGCGCTGAAATCGTCGATCGGCTTGACGTCGGTGTTGGTCCCGGCAAACAGGTATTCGCCGTTGACGCTGGTGTTCAGGATGCCCGTCATCTGCTGCAGCGCCGTGGCGCCGGCGGTCTGGGTGATGCTGGTCGAGGAGTCGCCCGACACGGCGCTGGTCAGCGCCGTCAGCAGATCCTGCGCGACATCGGAGAGCTGACCCAGCGAATCCTGTGTCGAAGTCAGGCGTGCGGCGACCAGCGAGTTCGAATCGACGATGCCGTTCAACCGGTCGAGATCGCGCTGGAAGGTGACGGCCTGTGTCGTGCGCCCGCCGAGCGCCAGGCCGACATCCGCTACCTTGCCGGTCTGGGATTCCGTGGTCGCCTTGACGAGATCGGCCTGCATGCGCATCTGCTGATAGCGCAGGGCGTTGGAGATGGCGGCTGAGGAGACGGCTGTCGCTTTCATCGATTATCCCACCGCGCCCAACAAGGCGTCCAGCATGTCGTCGACGGTCTTCATCATGCGCGCCGACGCCTGATAGGTATGCTCGAGGTCGAGAAGCAGAGACATTTCCTGGTCGACATTGACGCCGGTATCGTTCGATAGCGCTTCGGCGGTGCGCGTGGACAGCGCTTCCTTCGCGTCGGCGTTGGTCGATGCCTGCTGGCGCACGCCTTCGAACCAGCCGATGGTGTTGGCCGCGTAATCCGAGACGCCGGAGCTGACCGTGATGCCGGCGGAGGTGTCGAATGCCATCGGCTGGTCGAGCCTGTTGCCGTAGGCGATCAGCAGGTCAGAATAGGAGGCGCCGCCGCCGGTGTTGGAAACATAGGCCGCGCCGTTGGCGCCGCCGTCACGCAGCAGCGCCGCGCTGCCGCCGGCGCTCGGGTCAAACGCGGCGTTGACGCTGATCGAGCCGGCGAGGCCGTCGACCAGGGTGCCGGCAGCGGGAACAGCCGGCGCGCCGGACCAGGTGAACAGGCCTGCGGCGTTGGGCTGAGACGGCGCGGTCTCGGCAAATGCCGTGATCAGGCCGCGCGCGATCTCGTCGAGCTGGCTCTGCATGGTCGCGGCAACGCCGTCGCGCAGCTTCAGCATGCCTGCAAGCTTGCCGTCGGCGCTGGTATTGTCGCCGGTGCCTGCAGAAAGCGGCACATTGTCGATATAGATCGTGTTGCCGGGCGTACCGGCGGTGTAGCCGGCCGAGGGCGTGAAGGTCACCGACCGCGGCACCGTCTCGAACAGCGTCGTGCCGTCCTTGGTGGTGATGACCATGTCGTTGTCGCCGCGCGTGAAGGTCGAGACCGGGACATATTCGGCGATCTTCTTGAGAAGCGCGTCGCGCTGGTCGAGCGCGTCCGACATATCCGTGCCGGAGCGCGTGCCGGCGATGACGGCCTTGTTGGCGTCCTGGAACTGGCTGAGCAGCGAGTTGAGGTCGTCGACGGCGGTGGCGATCTGGCCGTCCGTCTGGGTGCGGAAATCCTGGATCGCCGTGGTGCCGTCGTTCAGCGAGCTCACCACCTGCTTGGCTGCGTCGATGACGCTGGCGCCGAGATTCTGGTTCGACGGCGTGGTGGCGTAGAGCTGCAGCGCCTGCTGCAGATTGCCGATCGCAGTCGACGCAGACGACGCATTGTCGACACCATTAACCGATAGGTCGAGCTGATCCATGCCGCTATAAAGCGCGCTCTGGCCGCTCCATGCCGACAGCGCGGAAAGGTTCTGCCGGAACAGAAGATCATTGGCGGCGCGCTGTATCTCCACCGATCGCGCGCCGGGCGCCGTGCTGGTGACGACGGCGACGCGACGGGCATAGTCCGGGTTGGACGCGTCGGCCACATTGCGCGACACGACGCTGGTTTGCTTGGATGTGGCCAGGAGCGCCGACTGGGCGATGCTTAATGCGGTGGAAAGCGACATGCGGGTCTTTCACGGGCTGGCGCCCGATGGGGTTATCTCTTCAGGTTGACCAGGACGTCCATCAGGTCGGAACCGGTCTGGAAGACCTTCGAGTTGGCGGTGTAGCTGCGCTGCGCCGCAATCATGTTGGTCAGTTCCTCGGCGATATCGACATTGGAATTTTCGAGCGCGCCCGAGACGACCGAGCCAAGCTTCCCTTCATTGGCAAAGCCGATGCGAACAGCACCTGAGTCCGCGCTCTGCACATAGACGTTGCCCGGCATCGCGGTGAGGTTGTCGGGGCTCTGAACGTCGGCCAGCGGGATCTTGTAGAGCGGCTTGGTGGAGCCGTCCTCGAATTGGGCGTAGATGACGCCGTCCTGGCTGATCTGGATCTTTTCGATCGTGCTCGGCGCATTGCCGTTGACGTTGGCGTCGGAGACCGTGAAGCCGGTTCCGAGTTGCGTTAGCTTGGAGAGGTCGAGGTTGAGAGTCGACCCGTTCGGCACCGTGAAGGACACGCCGGTGGTCGCGCCGGTGAGCTTGCCGGTGGTGGTGTCGAAGGTGAGATTGGCCGAACCCAGCGCGCCGCCCGCATAGGGGAACGACGTGCCGGCCGTGGCCTTCGACTGATCGAACACCGAGACCTGCCAGGTGCCGGTGCCGGTGTTGGTGAAATAGACGTCGAGCAACACCTTGTTGCCGAGATTGTCGTAGGCGACCAGCGACGATTTCGACGTGTATTGTGACGAGGTGCTGTTGTCGGTGGGTAGGTTGCCGGCGGTGACAGCGGTGGCGCCAGCCGGCAGGTTGCCAGTGAATGTCCCTTCCGTGCTCGGCGTCGCCGTCATCTCCTGATCGGAAATCTGCACCGGCACGAGGCCTTCGAAGCCGTTGGCGGTGGCGGCCGGATCGCCATTGGCGTAGCTGTAGGCCATCAGCTGGTAGCCGGCGGCGTTGACGAGGCGTCCTTGAGCGTCCGGAACGAAGGCGCCGGCGCGGGTGAGATAGGGTGTGCCGCTCGGGTCCTGCACGACGAAGAAGCCGTCGCCGTTGACGGCGAGGTCGGAGACCGAAGTGGTGTATTGCAGAACACCCTGCGAGCTGACGGCCGAACGGATCGTCGTCGTGACGCCACCCGAATTATAGGCGCCGCCGGTGCTGGGCATGATCAGCGTCGAGAATTCGGCGGAGGAGCGCTTGTAGCCGGTTGTGTCGGAATTCGCGATATTGTCGGCCACCGTGGACAAGCGGTTGGCCTGGGCGTTCATACCGGAGACGCCGGTGCGCATCATTCCGTAGAGGCTCATCGATACATCTCCTCGGTGCCTTTCTGAGAGGCTACAAAACTAAGCCTCGTGTCTTGCGCGAGGCTGGCGCGGGAGTGCCGGCGACGGCCATCAAAACACCAGCCGGTAGCCGAGGAACCTCTTGGAATCGATCGGGTCGTGGCCGAGCTTCTCGCGCAATTTCTTGCGCAGCTTCGAGATGTGGCTCTCCACCACATTCTCCTCGACCTCCTCGTCGAAGATGCCGTAGATGGCGTTGAACACCTGCGTCTTGGTCACGCGCCGGCTGCGATTGCTGGCCAAATACTCCAGGATGCGCCGCTCGCGACGCGGCAGCGGCAGCGGCTCGCCGTCGATCTCCGGGTCGCGCCCATCCATGAAGATGCGCATCGAGCCGACCTCGGTGTAGGCGGCCTCTTCGCGGGCGCGGCGGCGGATGGCGGTGATGCGGGCGAGGATCTCGCGGATGTGCACGGGCTTGCGGACGACGTCGTCGACGCCGCTCTCGAAGAGCCTGAGCGTGTGTTCCAGCGAGTGCTGTTCACTGAGCGCGATCACCGGCGCCCCGGTGCGGTCGCGGATCTGGCGCGGCGAGATGGAGCCCTCGCGGCAGTCGCCGATAAGGAACGCCCTGACCGATCTCAAGTCCGTGTCGCCGGCAGAGTTCACCCACTCGCCAAACTCGCCCGGCGCGAAGCCCGCGGTGGCAACGCCCTCGCGATCGAAAAGTGAGCTGTAGCCCTCAGTTACGAGCTCGCGCTCATCAACGATCACGATCATCGGCCCGCCCTCCGAATCATCTCATTTGCCCCGTGCGGAAAGCGGTATCCGGTGCGGTGAATCCTGAAAAACCGTCATTTCTTGTAGCTATTTTCTTGGGAGTTTTTTTGGGGGCCGTAATAAAGCCGACCGTGAAGGGTCTACTCGCGGCACTGGATAGAGGGCTGCCGGCGGCCGCGGTGAACCCCATCGCGGCGGACCAAAGGCAAATGGTTTGGCAACTATTGGTTGCAGAACGCGCTGGCGTTCGGCGTCCATTTGCCGAAGCCGGTGGCGACCATGTTGGCGATGACGCGGCAGACATAGACCTTCTGTGCCGGGTCGTTGTCGGGGCCGGCATGATAGCGGGCGACGGCCATCGACCAGGTCATGTGGCGGGCGTGGAGGCTCGCCAGGAAGCGCGCCGCGTAGTCGACGTTCTGGTGCGGGTCTAGCATGTCCTCGACGCTGCGGAACTGCGCGCCATGATAGCGATGATTGATCTGCATGCAGCCGAGATCGATCAGCGTCTTGCCCTCGCGGCGGGCATTCTCGAACGTCGCCAGCGCCTCCCCTCGGCTGCGCGGAAAAAGAGCCTTTCCTTCTACATTCAAAGCGTTGGGCTGAAGGCTGCCCTTCTTTCCCGTTTCGGTTAGGCCGACCGCGTAAAGGATACCGGCCGGCACGCCATAGCGATCGGCGGCGCGCAGGATTTCCGGCTCGCAAGGATTGGGCGCGGCTTTGGCGGCGACGGTCGCGGCCAGACTAGATATAGATATCGTCGCCAGCGCGCTCGCGAAGAGGCGAAGCAGCGCGGCCGAATTCCTGTGCGCCATTGCCGTCGTTCCTTCCCGGTTGCCGATCGCCGCCGGCGCTGTTGCCGCCCGAGCTCCCGGGCTGGAACGAAGGCTGTTCGCGGCCCGTGGACATCGGCGGTGCGCCGCTCGCTTCGACGCGACCGGGCGAATGGACCGCTATCGAGGGTTGCATGATGGTGACGTGATCGACGTCGAAACCAAGACTGCGGAGCGACTTGACGATGGCGTCGCTGTCGGCGGTCAGACGGCGGTACGCCTCGTGCGTTTCCGGCTTCATCTCGATCGAAAGCTGCTCTCCGGAAAGACGCAGGCTGGCGGTGACCGTGCCGAGGTCAGCCGGGTGGAGCTCGATCTTCAGGACACGTGTCGAAACGGCAACAGAGTTGGTCGCGTGCGAGCCGATCGGAGCGCTCGAGTAGGCCTGCTGAACCCCGCTGTCAGAGGCGATCGCCTCGGCCAGCGCCGATACCGTCTGGCCGAAGGCGTTTTGGGCCGGCGCGGGGAAGCTCTGCTGGCTGACCACATCCATGCGCGCGGCGGCAGAGGATGGCTTGGCTTGATTGTTCGATGCGAGGGCTTGCGCCGTTTGCGCGGTCTTCTGGGCGGCCGCCGGACGCCAGCCTTGCGGCGTCGTTGCGTCGGTTGCGGCTCCTTGCGTTCCAGACAGGACGTCGTCCTTGCGGATCGACATGTCCGGGCCCTGACCAGCACCGGCCGGTTTCTGTCCGAAATCCTGCCCGGGCTTCTCGGTCGCCATCGTCGCGCGACCGGATCGCGGCAACGGCTCGCTGCCTTCGGAAGCGTCGGCCAACATGCGTTTGCCTTGACGGATCGCCAGCTGCGAAGACGCGGCCTGGCCGATCGAGGGCTCTCCCTCGACAGAAGATCCACCGCGCTCGGCATTTGTCGACGTTGCGAAGTGGCGGATGTCGCCCAGCGCCATCAGCAGGGGCAAACCGTCCTGAAGCAGAGCGCTATCTGACGATTGCGCCGCCGCATCGGCATCGTCCGTGGCCTTTACATGGTCAGCCTCGGCGCCATTCTTCGCGCCCTTTCCGGCCGCCGGCTTCGGCGCGGCAGTCTTGTTCTGGCCATCCTGATCGGGTGGTGGCTTGGGCGGACCGGCGAGGGTGCGCCGCGCCGGCTGCGCATCGGAAGACACAGGCTCGGCCGGCTGCTTTGCCTGCCGCGCCGATTGTTCGGCGCCATGCACCATCTCGCCAAAATTCGAGCCGTTTTCCTTGCCGTCGGCAGGATGCTGCCGCGATTGGACCTGGGCGGATGCAAGTCCCGGCGTGGCCTGGCTCACGCTGTTCATTTGGGCGCTGGTCATTTGGGAGCGGCTCCGAGTAGCTGGTCGATCTGGTCGAGCTGGCGGCGCGCTTTGAGCATCGCGGCATCGGTGGGATCGTGCGGATCGAGGCTTGCTGCGGCCGCCGGCGCGGGTGCAGGCAGCACGGATGGCGTTTCGGGCTGTGCAGGAGCGGGGGCTTGAGCCTCGGCCGCGGCCTGAGCCGTCATCGGCGGAGCCGGCGGCGCGGATGCTGCGGCCGGCGCGTCCGCCAGCTTGACCGGGGCCGGCTGCTCGGCCATCGCGCCCTCCACTGGTGGCAACCCTTCGGCGTCGGCCCGGCTCGCAGCCTCGGTTTCAGCGGGTTTCGCGGCATCGCTCTTTGCCGGACCTGCGGCCTCCGTCTCATTCATGGCGGCCGCACGCACGGGAGCGACGACCTCGCCGGCAACGGCTTGTGCTGCATCGAGCAAAGCGCGGTCGCTCTCTGAAAGCTTGCCGCGATCAATCGTGCCGAGCCTCGCGCGCACATCGTCGATCGTGGCCGATGTCACCGTGGAGAGGCTCGAATAGAGCACTGCGCGCGGGTCGTCCTGATTGCCTTTGCCGTTGCGGCCCTGCTCGGCCCGGGCCGAGGCGAAGGCGGAGAGGTCGCTCAGCCCGTCGATCGCGGCGCGGCGCGCGATGCGCAGATAAATCACCTTCTCGCGCTCGGGGTCCATCATCGAGGTGATGTCTGCGAGCTTGTCTTGGCTGATCGACATGTGCAGCGCAATCACACCGGAGACGAAGGAATCGGCGAACTGGCTGGCATAGGGGGAATAGAGATAGCCGGCGACATATTGCGTCGAGGCAAGCGCGAAGCGCGCGGCGTCGCCTTGCGTCGCTGCGAGGCCGACCGAGCGGCGAAGCGCTGCCTCCTCGACCAGTGTGCCGGGGCTGAGCAGGCGGGCCTCGTCCAGCAGCGTCAGCGCCGTTGCGGGTTCATCGGTCGCAAGCAGCGAGCCCTTGACCAACGCCAGGAAGGCGCCGAGGTCGGCGGGCACGCTCATCGGGTCGATCGGCTTCAGGATTTCGATTGCCGCGGCCGGCCTGCCGTTGAGATAGGCGACGACCCCTTTGGCGATGGCGAGGCTTTGCGGGTCGGTCGCCGCGCGCGAAGCCGCCGCCTTGACAGTGACGGGATTGCCGCCGCTCATGCCATAGACGAGCAGAGCGCGGAAATTCTTCGGGTCCTTGAAATCGCCGGCATCGGCGGCGCGAAGCCTCGCATCGGTCATTTCCAGCAGCTTGGCCTGCATCGGCAGCGCCGCATGATCGCCTCCGGCGATGCGGTCCTGGACCAACTGCAGCGAGCGCACCAGCTGATAAGGCTGCAGGCCGTCATCCTGTGCAAAAGCGGCAGCGGGCGATCCTGCGGCGAGCAGCAGCAGCCCGACTGCGCGGCCGATGGCGGTCCTGCCCCTCATCCGCCGGTCGCCATCAGGATCTCGATGCGGCGGTTGGCGGCGGCCAGCGGATCGGACGCGATCTTGGGCTGGCGGTCGGCGAAGCCCGCGACCTCAGTGATGCGGCTTTCGTCGACGCCGCCGCGCACCAGCATGTAATAGGCGGAGTGGGCGCGGGCGGTGGACAGCCGCCAGTTGTCGTAGGCGCCGCTGCGGAACGGCCGCGCATCGGTATGGCCGCCGATGGTGATGGTGCCCTTCTTCTCGTTGATGATGCGGCCGATCTTCTCCATCGCCAGCACCATCTCGCGGCGCGGCACGGCCGAGCCGATCTCGAACATGCCGAAGTCGAGCTGATCGGTGATCGAGATGACGACGCCCTTGTCGGTTGCCTCGACGGAGACGCCCTCGGCCAGCTTGTCACCGGGCGCGAAAGCCTTGGCCAGTTCCTGCTTGATTTCGGCGGCCGCCTTGAGGGCGGCGCTGCTCGGGACCTTCTTTCCGTTGTCGGAGGCTTGCTCCGGCTCCGCCTTTGCCGGCTCGGCCGTCGCCGCTTCGGCCCCTGCGGCTCCCGGCATCGCAGCATCGGTCGCAGCAGCCTCCGCTTTTTCGGCTTCTGCCTTTTCAGCTTGGGCTTTCTCGCCCTTGATCGCCTTGCCTTCGGCCTTCCCGACTTTCGTGTCGCCGTCCGATCCGGCGACCACCTTGGCACCGGGTTTTTCCGGTGTCGCCAACGGCTCGAGCGGCGCATCCAACTGCGGCGGTGCCGGCGGAGCGGCCTTGACCTTCGGCACATCGGTCTCGGCGACCTTCTCGCCGGGCCTGGCGGGATCGCCTTCGATCCTCCTGCGCTCGGCACTGGCTTCGGCGCCGGGCGTCGCAACCTGCTGCGACCAGAAGTCCGGCGCGAAAGGATCTCGATAGGATTCGCCGCCGGAAGCGCCGGTCGCCGGACCGGCGTTCTGAGCACCGCCTTCACCCTTGGCGCTGACATTCTGCATCACGCCGGTATCGGTGGCGATCTCCGACAGCACGGCATAGGGATCGGCAAACAGATGCTCGTCGGAGAGATCGGATTTCTGCGAGGCCTCCTTCGTCTGCCTGCGGTCGGAGGAGCCGGCGCCGCCCTTGCCGTCCTCGCCGGCCTTGCTCGCGCCATCCTGCGGATTGTCGGCGGTGAGGCCAACCTTGCTCGGGCCGTCGCCAAGATCTTCCAAGCCCTTGCGGCTGGAATTGCGATCGATCAGCTCGACCGGGTTGAAATAGCTGGCGACCGCCGCCTTGGTCTGCTCGTTGGCGGCGTTGATCAGCCACATGACGAGAAAGAAGCACATCATGGCGGTCATGAAGTCGGCAAAGGCGATCTTCCAGACGCCGCCATGATGGCCGTCGTCATGACCGTCGTGGTTCCGCTTGACGATGATGATCTCATGCCTGGCCTCGCCGTGGTCGATGGCGCTCATGACAGGACCTCCGACAGGGAAGCCGACCATTCGGCGATGCGCGTCTCGAAGACGGTTTCATCGATGGTCACGGTCAGGTCGAAGCCGGCGGCCTCGGTGAAATCGAGATTGGCCGCGCGATCTCCAAGCGACGCCTTCAGCGGCTCGAACAGCGACAGCGGCCCGCGCACGCCGATACGCACCGCCTCACTGTCGGCAATCGCGGCGCTTACGGTACGGGCAAGAGCTTCGATCGAGCGCTCCTGCAGATCATCGCTGACCACGCCGCCGATGATGCGGGCGACGGTGGCGGCGGTGAGCTCGGCCACGCGCGCTTCCATGGCATCGATCCGTGTCGCGACCGCCGCCCCCAGATCGCCGCCGAAGCTTTTGAGGAACGCCTTTGCCGCATCGTCATTGGCCTGGCGTTCGGCCTCGAGGGCCGCCTCGTGGGCGGCCGCGAGCCGCGCCCCGAGTGCTGCTTCCGCATCGGCCACCGCCTCGGCGATCAGCGCGCCGATGTCGGCCTGCGGTGGCGATACGTCTGGCTTGCGCTCGATGTCAGGCGCTGACGGTGCCTGGCCGGCGCGCGGGGCGCGCGAACCGAAATCGGGCAGGAGATCGAAAAGGGCCGCCGAAGCCATGGCTTAACCCGCGGCTTCCGGGGCGGCCGCCCATTTGCGCAGGATCTGGGCGGTGCGTTCCTCGTTGAGGTCGACCATGCGTGCTAGCCGTTCCTGCGGCGCAGGCCTGATCTTCTGGCGCAGGTCGTCGAGCGGAGTGGCGCCCGGCCGGGCACCCGGCAGCGCGCCGACGGCCGTGTCGGCTGCGATTGCGGCCACCGGCGCGTCGGGCGTCGGGAGCGAGCGCTGGACATCGTCGAAGCTCGGGCCGGAGAGGGCCGCGGGCTTGGCCGACGCCGTCAGCGCGGCCGCCATCGGTCGCAGGCCGAAGAAGGCGACCAGGAACACGACGACGATAAAGGCGCCGGCATTGATCAGCGTGCCGGTGTATGTGCCGATCGAGGCGAGGATGCCCGGCTGGTCGATCGGCTCACCGTCCAGCCCGTCGATGAACTCGACCGCCGAGACATCGATGACGTCGCCGCGCTTCTCCTCAAAGCCAGTGGCGGAGGCCACCATCTTCTGGATATCGGCGACGCGCTTGGCAATCTGCTCGGGGGTGGCGTCCTTGCCGAGGATGGTCTTCAGCCGATCCTGGTTGACGACGACGGCGATCGACATCTTGGTCACCGAGTAGCCGTTGGAAACGGTGGCGATCTTCTTGGAGTTGATCTCGTAGTTGGTGATCTCCTCCTTGCGGTCGTTCTGCGAGGAGGACTGCGGCCCTTCAGTCGTGGTCGTCTGCGTCTCGGGCAAGTTCTGCTCGACGCTGGTCGGGTTCGAGGCCTGCTTCTGGTTGCTGGCCTCGTTGGTGCGCACCGACTGCACCGAACGCTCGACGCGGGATTCGGGATCGAAGATCGTTTCTTCGGTCTGACGGGTGTCGGTATTGACGTCGGCCTTGACGCTGGCGCGGAAATTGTCGGGGCCGAGATAAGGCGTCAGCGCGCGGCGGATGTTGTCACCGATCTGCGCCTCGACCGTCTGCTCGACGCCGAGCGTGCGGGCAGCACTTGTGTTCGAAGTGTCGTCGCCGGCGGCGAGCAGATTGCCGTTGGAATCGAGCACGGTCACCTTGTCGGCCGACAGGCCGGGAACCGCTGCGGCGACGAGGTGGCGGATCGACTGGGCGCTCTTCTCGGCATCGACGCCGGCATAGCGGATGACCACCGAGGCCGAGGGCTGCTGCTCGTCGCGGCGGAAATTGGCACGCTCGGACATGACGATGTGTACGCGCGCCGCCTTGACGCCGGCGATCGACTGGATGGTGCGCGCGATCTCGCCTTCCAGCGCACGCACGCGGGTGATCTGCTGCATGAACGAGGTGAGGCCGAGCGAGCCGACATTGTCGAACAGCTCGTAGCCGGCGTTGGCGCTGGTCGGCAGGCCCTTTTCGGCCAGCAGCATGCGCGCCTGCGCGGTGGTGCCGGCCGGCACCAGC
This sequence comes from Mesorhizobium sp. WSM3864, assembly GCF_002294955.1. NCBI lineage: Bacteria > Pseudomonadati > Pseudomonadota > Alphaproteobacteria > Hyphomicrobiales > Phyllobacteriaceae > Mesorhizobium > Mesorhizobium sp. WSM3864. The sequence continues at coordinate 259,041 of NZ_NSGD01000003.1, read as the reverse complement.
ACCGATGTTCCGTCGGCGCCGACATCGAAGCCGATGCCGGCCTCGCCCAGCACCAGGCCGATCTGGTTCACGTCGCTGCGGTCGAGCCCGACATAGAGCGTCTCGTAGGCCGGGCGATTGAGATAGACCGAGCCGACGCCGATGACGGCCATGACCAGCGCGGCGATGCCGCCCATGAGAGCGAGACGCCTGACGCCGAAGCCGCGGAGGTTCGCGATGAGGCTCTGGATCTGTTCCGGCACGATTCAACCGCTCCCAGCATGACTTTCCGCCGGAAGACTAGACCGCGAAGCTTGTGCGAGGATGATAGTGCGCGCGGCCAGGGGCTATGCTAGGCCCGAACGGCCCGGAGGCAGCAGTCCAACGCGCAAGAAAAAGGCCGCGCCCGAGACGCGGCCTTGCGATGGAAGGGTTGCCTCAGCGGAAATATCAGCTCTTGAACAGAGCCAGGATCGACTGCGAGTTGCCGTTGGCGATCGACAGCGCCTGGATGCCGAGCTGCTGTTGCACCTGGAGCGCTTGCAGGCGGGTCGATTCCTTGTTCATGTCGGCATCGACGAGGGCACCGACGCCCTTGTCGATCGAATCGGACAGGTTCGACAGGAAGCTCTGCTGGGTGTCGATGCGCGACTTGGCGGCGCCAAGGTAGGCAGCGCCGGTGGAGAGCTTGGCAAGCGCGGTTTCAACGCTGTCGAGCGCGGTGTCGACGGCGGTGTCGGAAACGGCCGCGGCACTCGGATCGAAGAACGTCGTCGCAAGCAGCCCGCCGACGATGCCGCCTGTGCCGGCGGTGTCAAGAACCTGCGTGTCGGTCGCTGCTACGTCGATGGTGTCGATAGAGACGGTCGTGCCGGTGCGGTTGTACGAAGCCACGACATGCAGATCCGAGGCGGCCGTGCCGTCATTCTGCAGCAGGTTCGAACCGGCATAGCTGGCATTGGTGACCGACGACCTGATCTGGTCCTGGATGGCCTTGATTTCGGTCGCGATCTTCTGCTGGTTGTCCTGACTGGCGCCGCGCGCGGTGACCAGCTTGGCCTTGATCGCGTCGACCTGGTCCTTGATGTCGGTGATGGCGGTGTAAGCTGTGTCGACCTTGCCGGCGCCGAGGCCGAGCGCGTCCTGGACGGCCGAGAGCGCCTTGTTGTCGGACCGCATCGAGGTGGCGATCGACCAGTAGGCGGCGTTGTCGGAAGCGGTGGCGACACGGTAGCCGGTCGAGATGCGGCCCTGCGTCGTCTCAAGCGCCTTGTTGGTGGCGTTGAGGCTCTGCAGCGCGGTGAGCGCGGCGGCGTTGGTCATGATGCTTGCCAAGATACACCCCTTCTCAAAGCAGGCATGCCTCGCGCATGCCGGTCAACTCTCTGGCGGGGGCGGTCATGCCTGTCGACCGTCGGTCGGCCCGTCATAGCGATTGGTTAACCATAGCTAGCGCGTCACAGTTAACGGCGCGTTAAAAGCCAGCCTTGAAACCGCGGTGCGGTAATATTTCTCGAGGGAAGAGGCGCGCCTCGGAGGGGCAGCAGCATCAAAAATGAAAATCGGGCCGCGCTGGTGGCGCGACCCGACAAAGATGCCTGAAGTTCGCTGGGCGATCAGCCGCGGAAGAGCGACAGGATCTGCTGCGAGTTGCCGTTGGCGATCGACAGCGCCTGGATGCCGAGCTGCTGCTGCACCTGGAGGGCCTGCAGGCGGGTCGATTCCTTGTTCATGTCGGCGTCGACCAGAGCGCCGACGCCCTTGTCGATCGAGTCCGACAGGTTCGACAGGAAGCTCTGCTGGGTATCGATGCGCGACTTTGCGGCACCGAGCGAGGCGGCGCCGGTGGACAGCTTGCCGAGCGCCGTTTCAACGGTGCCGAGCGCGGTGTCGATAGCGGTGTCGGCGACGGCGGCGGAGCTCGGATCGAAGAAGGTCGTCGCAAGCAGACCGCCGACGATGCCGCCGGTGCCCGCCGTGTCGAGGACCTGCGTGTCGGCAGAGGCCACCTTGATGGTGTCGATGGTGACGGTCGAGCCGGTGCGGTTGTACGAAGCAACGATGTTCAGATCGGAAGCAGCCGTGCCGTCGTTCTGCAGCAGGTTCGAGCCGGCGAAGTTGGCGTTGGTGACCGACGACTTGATCTGATCCTGGATGGCCTTGATTTCGGTCGCGATCTTCTGCTGGTCTTCCTGGCTGGCGCCGCGGGCGGTAACCAGCTTGGTCTTGATCAGGTCCACCTGATCCTTGACGTCGTTGATGGCGGTGTAGGCGGTGTCGACCTTGCCGGCGCCGAGGCCGAGCGAGTCCTGAACGGCCGAGAGCGCCTTGTTGTCCGACTTCATCGAGGTGGCGATCGACCAGTAAGCGGCGTTGTCGCTGGCGGTGGCGACGCGGTAACCGGTCGAAATGCGGGACTGGGTGGTCTCGAGCTGCTTGTTGGTGTTGTTCAAGCTCTGCAGCGCGGTCAGCGCAGCGGAATTGGTCATGATACTGGACATGATACTCGTACCTTGGTTTTTACACGGATTTTTTTGACATACCGGCTTGTCCGGTATGACGGTGCGGCATCATGCCAATGATCGCTGAGACCCGATCACCCGCCATCTGGAGCGGACTATGCGGGCAACTTCCTACCAAACGGCTAAACTGGACGGTTAATCCAAAATAATTCGCGCGGGCTTTAGCAGGCGAAGCCTTAAGCGCTTTGAATGCCCTCCTAGAGCCCGGCGGGGCGGTCAGGTAAAGGATCGCACCAGGCTGCCGACCAGAAGGTTCCAACCGTCGATCAGCACGAAAAACAGGATCTTGAACGGCAGGGAAACCACCGTCGGCGGCAGCATCATCATGCCCATCGCCATGGTCACGGTGGCGACGATGAGATCGATCACCAGGAACGGCAGCACGATCAGAAAACCGATCTCGAAGCCGCGCCTGATTTCCGAGATCATGAAGGCGGGCACCAGAATGCGCAGGTCCACGGTGTCGCGCGAGACGGTCTGGCCGCGCTCGCGGGCGAGATCGGCAAAAAGATCGAAATCCTTGTCGCGCACATTGTGCAGCATGAAGCTGCGGAACGGATCCGAGATCTTCTCGAAGGCCTCGGCCTGGGTGATCTGGTTGTCCATCAGCGGCTTGACGCCGGTGTTCCAGGCCTGGTCGAAGGTCGGCGCCATGACATAGAAGGTCATGAACAGCGACAGCGAGATCAGGATCAGGTTGGCCGGGGTCGACTGCAGGCCGATGCCGGCGCGCAGGATCGAGAAGGCGATGACGAAGCGGGTGAAGCTCGTCACCATGATCAGCAGGCCCGGCGCCACCGAAAGCACGGTGAGCAGCCCGAACATCTGGATGAGATAACCGACCGTGGTGCCGTCGGCCTTGCCTATGCCGCCGAGATCGAGCTGCTGGGCCGCGGCGACAGAGGTGGTGACGACGATGAGCGCCGTGGCGATGAGGAACTTTCTCATTCGAGCAGCATCGTCCTGATGAGAACCTGTTTGACGTGGCCGCCGCTGCGCAGCGCCGCACGCTCGTCGAGATCGGCCTTGAGATGCTGGTAACCGCTGGCGCCTTCGATCTGATGCATCTTCAGCGTGCGCACGAACGCCAGCAGGTCCTGATGGATCTGCTCGGTCATATCCTGCGGCTGCGGCGCGTCGTAGAGCACCGATGCTTCCAGCCTTATCCAGACTTCGCTGGGTGCGGCGAGATTGGTGGTGATCGGCGCCAGTTGGACCACCGTCGGTCCGGCGATCTGTTTGCCCACTTCGGCCGACTTCTCCGGGTTGCCAGCGTTCTCGGGTGCGGCAGGAACCGGCGCCGGGGCTTCTCCCTGCTTGAGATAGCCGCCCGAGAACCAGCCCATGCCGACGGCCGCGCCCGTCATGGCCAAGAGCATGGCGAGTTGGACCACAAGGGAAGGTCCCTTCTTGGACTGAGCCTGCTCGACATTTGCCACGACAGCGATCTCCCCGGCCTAGAAAGGAAGGACCTGGTCGAGGATCTGCTGACCGTAGGCCGGCTGCTGGACCTCGCTCACGCGTCCGCGTCCGCCATAGGAGATGCGTGCCTCGGCGATGCGCTCGTAGGGGATGGTGTTTTCGGCGCCGATATCGGAGGGACGCACCATGCCAGCGATGGTGAGGACCCGAAGTTCGTAATTGACGCGCACTTCCTGCGACCCCCTGATCATCAGATTGCCGTTGGGCAGCACTTCGGTGACGACGGCGGCGACATTGAGCTCGAGATTCTCCGAGCGATTGATCTCGCCGTCGGCGTTGGTCTCGGTGCTGGAGCTCAAGCCGGCATCGCCCTTGCCGCTGGTGCTCTTGCCGTCCCAACCGAGCGTCACGTCGTAGCCGAGCTTGCGCGCGGCGGTGCGGCTGCGGTCGTTCTTGTTCTTGAAATTAGCCTTGTCGTTGAGCTTGATGTTGACGGTCAGGATATCGCCCTCGCGCAGCGCCCGCGGATCGGTGAAAAGCCTGCTCTGGCGATCATCCCAAAGCGAGAATTTCTTGACGGGTCTCGCCGGCGGCTCCGGATAGGAGTAGGGGGCAGCGCCGCCATTGCCGATGCCGGAGCCGACCGGTGAGAGCGCAGGCTCCCGGCCGACTTCCTTGAGGTCGGTGCCGCAGCCGGACAGTGCCGCCGCCGCGACAAGGACGAGCAATTGCAACTTCATGACGGATCAACCCTTCGCGCCGCGCTGGCCATGATGCCGGTGAGCGTCGCCGCCGCCTTCTGGTCCATTTCGTTGAGGATGACGCCGGCCTTGCGCGCATCGAGCTTCATCAGGATGGCCGCAGCGAGCTCGGCGTTGACCATTGCCAGGCGCTCGGCTGCGGCGTCTGGCTTCATGCCGGCATAGATCTTGACGACGCTATCTTCGGCGCGCGCCAGGAATACCTCGCGGCGCTTCAGCCACTGCTCGTACTCGGCGCGTTTTGTCTCCAGCGCTTTCATGCGCTCGTCGATGCCTGCCTGGAGCTGCTTCAGCTCCTCGGCCTGCAAGGCGTAGCGGCGGTCGCGAGCTGCATCGGCGATGTTGGAGCAGAAGCGCTGGATCTCGCTCTCGTCCGGCGCCTTCCCGCGCGCGAGATCAGCCGGCTGGGCCGGGGCCTGTCCGGGCAGCACCTGGCGGACTTCTTCCGCGCGACCCGGAGTGCCGCCCATCAGCGCAGCGATCGCGACAGCGGCTAGCAGCTTCATGGTCGTATGAAGTCTCGGGCGACGATGCGGGTTTGAGGAGCAGAGCTCGATCATCGGCATGCCTATTGGAGAACCAGGTCGGCCTGCAGGGCGCCGGCCGACTTGATGCCTTGCAGGATGGCGATGATGCCGTCGGGCTTGACGCCGAGACGGTTGAGACCGGAAACGAGCGTTTCAAGGTCGGGGCCGTCGAGCACGGCGACGCGGGCGTCGGGTCGCGAGGCCTCGATGGCGGTGAAGGGCTCGACCGCCGTCTCGCCCTTGGAGAAGGGCTCCGGCTGAACCACTTTCGGCGCCTCGGTGATGCGCACGGTGAGCGTGCCGTGGCTGATCGCGACGCGCGAGATCTTGACGTTGTTGCCGATGACGATGGTGCCGGTGCGCTCGTCGATGACGACCCGGGCAGGCGCATCCGACTCGACGACCAGGTTTTCGATCTCGGCATAGAAGCGCGCGGCCGATATGTTCTTCGGCCGTCTGATCTGCACGGTGCGGGCATCGCGCTCGGCCGCAACGCGCATGCCGAAGCGCTGCGAGGTGTAATCGTTGATCGCGTCCGCGATGCGGATGGCGGTCGAGAAATCGGGATTGCGCAATTGCAGCGTCAGCACGCCCTGGTCGTCGAACTCGGCGGGCACCGAGCGCTCGACGATGGCGCCGTTCGGCACGCGGCCGGCGGTGGGCACGCCTTGCGTCAGTTGCTCGGCCTGGCCCTGGGCGGTGAAACCGCCCACGATCACCGAGCCTTGGCCGACGGCGTAGATCTCGCCGTCCGCGGCCTTGAGCGGCGTCATCACCAGCGTGCCGCCGGCAAGCGAGGTGGCATCTCCCATCGAGGAGACGTCGATGTCGATGCGCGCGCCCGACTGGACGAAGGGCGGCATGTTGGCGGTGACGATGACGGCGGCGACGTTCTTGGCGCGCGCGCTGCCACCTTCGGTGGCGATGCCGAGGTTCTCCAGCATGGCGCGGATCGACTGTTCGGTGAACGGCGAGTTGCGCAGGCTGTCGCCGGTTCCCGCCAGGCCGATGACCAGGCCGTAGCCGACGAGCTGGTTGTCGCGCGCGCTCTGCAGCTGGGCAATGTCCTTGATGCGCGCGGCGACCTGGCCGGGCGGCAGCGTGCTCGGTCCCGTCGAGACGCGGAACATGCGGGTGGTGGTCGCCGGATCGTATTCCGGGTCGTCGTAGACGCCGCCATTTTTCTGCGCAAGTTCGCGCTTGGCCTTGGACGTGAGCCCATCCGCCAATGCGGGCTGAAGACCGATCGCGGCGCTCAGCAGAAGGGCAAAGACGCGCCTCACGATGCGCCGACCCGAATCGTGCCGTCGGCCATTACCGTGCCGGAAATGATCTTGCCGCTGTCGACATTGCGAATTTTGATGAGATCGCCGGCGGCGCCCGGCTGCAGCGTGACGCCGGCGGCCGAGATGGTCAGCGCTCCGGCGGTGAAATAGACCTGCACCGAGGCACCCTGCTCGACCAGCCAGGCATCGCGGATCGCGGCCGCCGGAATGTAGCGGCCGGGCACGAGGGTGCGCTTGGCGACCTTGCCCTGAAGTTCCTCGGAGCGCGTCGCCATTCCGTCCGGCTTGTGCTTGCCCGGGACAAGCGTCACCTGCTTCAGCGCCGCAAGTTCGATCGTCTCGCCGGGATAGATGACCCGGTTGGGGATCAGCACGGCTTCGCCGACCGCTTGATTGGCGGCGAGCTGGTTGGCCGACTCCCCGGATCGCAAGGGAGATGGGCCCGTCTCTTGCGCAAGTGCCGGCACGCCGACGACCACCAGCGCAAGGGCCAGCACGACGCGACGAAAAGCAGGGCAGGAAGCCGGCATGGCCATCGTCGGTTACCTGATGTTCTTTGAGACCACCGAGGCCATGTCGTCAGCGGCCTGGATGACCTTCGAGTTCATTTCATAGGCGCGCTGCGCCGAGATCAGCTCGGTGATTTCCTTGACCGGATCGACGTTGGAGGACTCCAGATAGCCCTGCTCGATGGTGGCGAAGCCCGGATCGCCTGGAACGCCGACATTGGCCGGGCCGGAGGCCGCCGTCTCCTGGAACAGATTGTCGCCGAGCGGCGCCAGGCCCGCCTCATTGGCGAAGTTGGCGATCTGAAGCTGGCCGAGAAGCTGAAGGTCGGTCTGGCCGTCGATACGGGCAAAGACCTGGCCGGTCTTGTTGACGATGACCTCGACCGCGTCGGTCGGCACGGTGATCGCCGGAATGACGGTGGCGCCGTCGGCGGTGACCAGCTGCCCGGTGGCATTGGTGTTGAAGGCGCCGGCGCGGGAGTAGAGCGTGCTGCCGTCGGCGCCCTCGATCTGGAACCAGCCGCGGCCGGTCAGCGCCAGGTCGAAGCTGTTGCCCGTGCTGGTCAGCTCGCCCTGTGTGTGGACGTTGCGCACGGCCGTCGTCTTGACGCCGAGGCCGATCGAAACGCCCTCGGGCACCAGCGAGGTGTTGGAGCGGTTGGGCACCCCTTGGGTGCGATCGACCTGATAGAGCAGGTCGGAGAATTCGGCGCGCGCCCGCTTGTAGCCGGTGGTGTTGATGTTGGCGATGTTGTTGGCGATGACTTCCAGATTGGTCTGCTGGGCGTTCATGCCGGTCGCGGCGATGGCAAGGGCTTTCATGACGCGGTCCTAGATACTCATGCGGCTGATTTCGAGATAGGCCGAGACGACCTTGTCGCGGATGGCGATCGTCGTCTGCAGGGCCTGCTGGGCGCTCAACACCGCATCGGCCACCTGGCGGGTGTCGGCGTCGCCCTTCAGCGCCTGGATCGACATCTGTTCGGCGTTCTGCAGCGTGTTGACGGTCTTGGTCGCAGCCTGGCCGAGAGCCTCCGCGAAGCTGCTGCCGACGCTTTCGCCTGCTTTGGTGCCGACGCCGCCCTGAAGCAGGCCCGGCGAGGCGGCCTCCGCGCCGTCGATTGCCGGTTTGAACTGTAGTGCCCCGATACCGCCGATCATTGCTGGTTCCTCATCAGGTCGATGGTCATGGAAATCAGATCGCGAGCCTGCTTGATGACCTGCAGGTTGGCCTCATAGGAGCGGTTCGCCTCGCTCATGTCGGCCATTTCGACCAGCACGTTGACGTTGGGCATCTTCACGTACCCTTTTGCGTCGGCGGCCTCGTTGCCGGGCTGGAACTCGATCGGGAAGTCCGACGGGTCGCGCGCGATCGAGCTCACCTCGACCAGCGAACCACCGCTCGTCCGGTCGAGCTCGGACTGGAAACTGATCGTCTTGCGGCGATAGGGATCGGCGCCAGGCGTGTTGCCCGTCGATTGCGCATTGGCGAGGTTCTCCGACACCACGCGCAGACGCTCCGACTGGGCGCCAAGGCCGGATGCCGCGACTTTGAGGGCTGCGGTCAGGGCGTCCATGGTCAGCTCTTCACCACCATCGTCATCATCGAATGGAAGGCTTTGACGATCGCCGTGTTGAGCTCGAAGGAGCGGCGCACTTCGCCGGCCTTCATCAGCTCGTCCTCGAGCACCACCGTGTTCTTCGACGGCATTATCGAGCCCGTGACATCCTCCGGCTTGAGATTGAAGCCGGCATTGGTCCCCTCGGCGCCCAGATGGCCGGTCTGGGTGGCCGCCAGCGTCACCGCAGTCCGGTCGAGGACCTTTTCGAACGGTTCGACGTCGTTTGCCGTGTAGCCCGGCGTGTTGGCATTGGCGATGTTGGATGCGATTGCCGACTGGCGCACGGCCAGCCATTGCGACTGCCGGGTGGCGAGGTCAAAGAGGTTGACGGATTCCATGGGACTCTCCGGGCGAGTACGCACAAGACTAGGCCGCCAGTCTTGCGCGGACCTTGCGCGGAGCGAGCCCGCGGCCCGTTACGAGGCCATTACCTGGAAAGCTGGATCACCTTGTTGGCATCGGTGACGATCACCCACTTGCCACCGCGCTGCTCGATCGCGGCGACGCGGCTGGAGTCCGGCAGGACGGAGCCGCGCTGGACGATCCACAGGCCGGTGTCGTCCTCGATCATTGCGCGGCCATTGGCGACATGCACCATCCTGAATTCCGCCGCGGCCGCAGGGAAGGGCTGGTCGCCAGGCGCCGGCGGGGGTTCGTCCTGCACCGTTCCAGTGGCAAGGAGGTCGATATCGGCGTTGGGAACGTCCTTGGCCGTCAGCGGTCCGCTGCGTTCGGCCGCGACGCCGCCGCCCTCGCGTCCCGAATTGCTGCCGCTGCCGCCGAACTTGATGGTCTGGACGCCGAACTGCTCCTGGTTGAAAAAGATATACCAGGGAAACAGCGCGCAGATCAGGCCCAGCGTGATGCCGAGCGCTGCGACGACGAAATCGCTGCGCCGGTCCGCTTTCCTGTTGGCCAGGCGGGGGAACTGGGCCGGCGGCGGCTGGGGCCACTCCACCTTTTTCGGGAACAGGCCGTTGATGAGCGAGTCGCGGCTGGCGTCGGCCTCCTCGGCGGCCTTGGCCTCGGCAATCATCTCACGCAGCATGCGCTCGGTCTGTTGCAGGTCAGTCTCCTTGATCGCCATTCTGCTTCCCCTTGAGATGGCGGGCGAGATCGGTGAACGGATCGGCCGACGCGCGGTCCCTCGGCGACTGCGTGAGCGCGTCGTAGATCAGCGGCACCTGGCGCACGGCGATGTCGAGCTCGGCGTCGGCGCCGCCCTGATAGGCGCCGAGCAGACGGATGTCGCGCGTGTCCTCGAAGCGCGCGATCATCGCTTTCAGCCTTGTCACCAGCATGCGCTGCTCCGCGCTCCAGGCCTTGTCGGCGAGACGTGAGATCGACGACAGCGGATTGACCGGCGGGTAGCGTCCCTGCTCGGCGATCGCGCGGTCGAGCACGACGTGGCCATCGAGGATGCCGCGCACCGAATCGGCCACCGGATCGTTGTGGTCGTCGCCGTCCACCAGCACCGAGATGATGGCGGTGATCGAGCCTTTGCCCTCGGCGCCTGGTCCGGCGCGCTCGAGCAGCTTCGGCAGATCGGTGAAGACCGATGCCGGGTAGCCGCGCGCGACCGGCGGCTCGCCGGTGCCCGTCGCCACCTCGCGCAGCGCATGGGCAAAGCGGGTGATCGAATCCAGCACCAGTAGCACGCGATGGCCCTGGTCGCGGAAATGCTCGGCCACGCGCATGGCTGTGTCGGGCGCGCGCCGGCGCATCATGGCGCTCTCGTCGCTGGTGGCGACGACCGCGACGGTCTTGGCCATGCTGTCGGCGCCGATGGTGTCCTCGAGGAATTCGCGCACCTCGCGGCCGCGCTCGCCGATCAGCGCCACGACCACCGTGTCGAAGGCCTCGGCGCCTGCGAGCATGGCAAGCAGCGTCGACTTGCCGACGCCGGAGCCGGCGAAAATGCCGAGCCGCTGGCCGAAGCAGAGCGGCGTGAAGATGTCGATCACCCGCACTCCGGTCAGGAAGCCGGTGTCGACCCGCTGCCGCGACATGGCGCCGGGCGTCAATGTGTCGGCGCTGCCGGCGGCATTCGGCCTGACCAGCGGCGGGCCGCCGTCGATGACGCGAGTCAAAGCGTCGATGGCGCGCCCGCGCCAGGAAACATCCGGCGCGACCGCGAGTGGGCCGCGCCGGAAAACGGTGTCGCCGATGCCGGCATCGGCGTGGCGCTCGAACGGCGCGACCACCACCTCGTCGCGGCCTATCCTGACGATCTCGCCGCGGCGCGTGCCGGTCTTGCCGCGCTGCTCGACGATGTCGCCGAGCCTGGCAATGTCCGAAAGGCCGTGCACCTTGTAGTGAGTGGGCGAGATCTCGACGACGCGGCCGCCGCGGCTGAGCAGCGTTTCCGGGTTGTCGAACCGCCGCCAGATGCGTTCCAGCGCGGCCAGCCGATCCGTGGGACCGGCGTCTGCAAGCTTCTCGGGCGCGCGGAGCAGGGACGAGCCGTTCGCCATCCCGTTACTTGTCGCCGAGCGTCTTGATCGCATCGTCGGTGGACGAAGCACTCTGCCGGATCAGCGCAGCCGTATTCTCGAAGGCGCGCTGCACCTGGATCAGCCGGGTCATCTCCAGCACCGGATTGACGTTGGATTCCTCGAGAAACCCTTGAGCTACGCCGACATCGGAGCGGTCGGTGACCGGTTCCGGGGTCCGCGCGGGAACGATGCCCGAATTGCCGTAGCGGACGAAATTGGCGCCGGGGTCGAAATCGTAGAGGCCGATGGCGCCGACGAGCTGGTCGTTTTGGCGTAGCGAGCCATCGGCGCCGGCCTTGGGCGGACCGTTGCGCGGATCGAGCTGGATCGGTGCGCCGCCGCTGTCCAGCACCGGATAGCCTTCGATCGACATCAGCTCGCCGTTCTCGTTCATAGAGAAACGGCCGTCGCGGGTCATCACCGTGCCGGCCGGCGTCTCGATGGCGAACCAGGCGTCGCCTTGTATGGCGAAATCGAAAGGATTGCCGGTTTCGGTCAGCGACCCGTGCGCGCTGGAAAGATAGGTCTTGCCGGAGGATGCGAAGGATACCGACTTCGGCCCGGTGCCGGAGACCACGTCCTCGAATTTCACGCCGGTGGCGCGAAAGCCGATGGTCGAAGCGTTGGCGACGTTGTCGGCGATGGTGTCGAGACGGCGTTCGAGCGCAATCTGCGAGGAGAGGGCGACGTAGAGACTGTCCTGCATGGTGTTCTCAGAACTTCAGCTTCTGCATGGCCATCATCAGATCGGTCGAGATGCCGACCGTGGTCGGTTGCGCGAACAGCACGCTGACCGAGGTCACGGCAGTGGTCGTCGGATTGTTGATCTCCCACAGGCTGGTGAAGCGGGTAAGGAACGTGTTCAGCTTGTCGGGATCCTTGAAGTCGGCGATATCGAGCTTCTGCTCGAACATCTGCGCCTGCTTGTCGATGTCGGCGGACGCGATGGAGTCGGGCAGGCCGAGAGCGGTGCGCACCACGCTCGAAAGGGCCGTGTCGGCGAGCACGTCATACCAGCTGTTGATGTCAGGCGCCTTACGCTGGAAATAGAGCGCCAGCCGCACGCCCTGATTGGTCTCGCCGGCATTCTCCTCCAGCGTCTGGCGCATGTATTTGTCGACCGCGCCTTGCTGGGCGGAAGGATAGAGCGTGGCGGTCGAGCCGTAAGCCGCAAAGTTGAACGCTTTGACGAAGTCGGCGTAACGCTTGTCGCTCAGCTTGTTGGCGAAGCTGTCGGAGTCGGACACGCCTTCCTTGAGCGCCTTGACCATGAAGGCCTTGGCATAGGCCATGTCTTCCAGCCCGTACGCCTTCATCGCGTAGTTGAACAGCCGAGTATTATTGACGAAATCGTCGATGCTTTTGACGTTGCCGATATTGGCCAAATAGTAGTCGGTCTCACGCTTGACGACGGGCTGCGACTCGACCTGGTCGATTGCCTTTGGGATGTCCTTGGCGATGAGCTGATAGCTCGTATAGGTGTTCAACATCTGCGCCTCCGGCCGAAGCTTTCCGGTGACGATAGCGATGCTTCCTTGTGCGAGGCTGAATCGGTTTCCGCATCGCGATTCAAGCCTCACACAAGGCACGAGGACTATCCCTGATCCCCGACGTGACATGCGGAAGGACCTGTCGTGGGTATTCTGATCGGACTTGTGGTGACGCTTGGCTGCGTGCTCGGTGGCTTCATGGCCATGGGTGGGCATCTGCATGTGCTGATCCAGCCTTGGGAAGCGGTGGTCATCTGCGGCGCAGCGCTCGGCACTTTCCTCGTCGCCAACCCGATGAAGACGGTCAAGGACACCGGCAAGGGCATTCTCGAGGCCTTCAAGCAGGCCGTGCCGAAGGAGCGCGACTATCTCGAAACGCTGGGCGTCCTGCACAGCCTGATGCGCGAGTTGCGATCGAAGTCGCGCAGCGAGGTCGAGGCGCATATCGACAATCCGGAAGAGTCGGCGATCTTCCAGGCGTTCCCGACCGTGCTCAAGAACCACGACCTGACGCATTTCATCTGCGACTATTGCCGCATCATAATCATCGGCAATGCGCGCTCGCACGAGATCGAGGCGCTGATGGATGAGGAGATCCAGACTATCCGCACCGACAAGCTGAAGGCCTATCACGCGATGGTCGCGGTCGGCGACGGCCTGCCGGCACTCGGCATCGTCGCGGCCGTGCTCGGCGTGGTGAAGGCGATGGGCGCGCTCGACCAATCGCCGGAAATTCTCGGCGGGCTGATCGGTGCTGCGCTCGTCGGAACCTTCCTCGGCATCTTCCTGTCCTATGCCGTGGTCGGTCCGGTCGCCACCAAGATCAAGACGGTGCGCGAGAAGAAGAACCGCCTCTACATCATCGTCAAGCAGACGCTGCTCGCTTACATGAACGGCGCCTTGCCGCAGGTCGCGATCGAGTTCGGCCGCAAGACCATCTCGTCCTATGAGCGTCCGACGATCGATGCCGTCGAGCAGAGCACGATGAACACCGGCACCGCCGAGAAGAAGGCGGCCTGAGCATGCAGAACTTCAGCCGGGGCCGTTTGGCGTCATGACCAGTCCGGCAAGTCCGTCGCAAACCCGGGCTCTCATCATCGAGCGTCTCGTCGGCGACAGCGGCGAGGCCGCGCAGGTGATCGGCGTCGGCCGCGGCATGGCCGAGCGCTCGCTGCCGCTGCTGCAGAAAGCCCTTGGAGAGCTTGGCGCGCCGGTCACCGTCGACCTGCAGGCGGTCGAAGTGGGACGTGTCCCCGATGCGCGTATGCGCGCGGGCGAAACCTTCGCCATGACCATCGTTCCGTCGCCGACGTCGGCCGACGCTATGACGCTCGTCATGGACGCGTCGGCGATCGCCGTCATGGTCCAGGCGCTGTTCGGCGGCGACCCGGATCAGCCGGTGGCGCCGATCGAGCGCGACCTGTCACAGATCGAGACCGACGTCGCCACCACCGTCTTCCAAGAGGTCGCGATGGCGCTGAACGGATCGGGCCGGCGTTCTCTCGAGCTGCGCCAGCCTCTCCCGAGGGCGATGTCCGGCAACGAGGCGAAACGGCGCGTGCTGCGCGACGGGGCGGCGGTTCGCATCATCTATGGCATCTCGACGCCGACCGACACCGGCACGGTGACGGTGATGATCCCGCAGCGAATCCTTTTGGCGACCCGCGGCGCCACCGCCGATCACGGCGGCGACCAGACGACGGAATTCGACTGGCGAGCCCGCTTTTCGGAAGAAGTGATGCGCTCGGCCGTGCGGCTCGAGGCCACCATGCCGCTCGCCCGGCTGTCGCTTGGCGATCTCGCCGCCTTCCAGCCCGGACAGGTGATCGAGTTCGAGGAAGATGCGCAGCTGCAGGCAAAGCTCAGCGCGCGCGACAAGACGCTGTTTGTCTGCGAGTTCGGCAAGCTCGGACAGAACTACACGGTCCGCATCCGGCATCCCCACGATGGCGGGCAGGATTTCATCGACGGATTGGTGCCGGGCTGAGGCCTGGCTTGGGATTATTGGAGACGAGGCATGGCAAAGACCAACTTGGAAGCCGAACCCGAAGCCGACCAGCCGGACGAGCAGCTCGACCGCGCCATCGAGGAATTGCGCGGCGTGCTGCGGGAGGAGGAGAACCGCCCCGAAGCCGCCCTGCAGGCCGGCGCCAATTCCTCGATCATCATGACGATCCCGGTCGATGTGCAGATCATTCTGGGCAGCACCGAAATGCCGGTCTCGGAGCTGATGGCGCTGCAGAAGGGCTCGACGGTAGCGCTCAACCGCCGCATAGGCGAGCCGGTCGACGTGGTGGTCAACGGCCGCAGAATCGCGCGCGGCGAGATCACGGTGCTGGAACACGATCCGACGCGCTTCGGCATCAGGCTTACCGAAATCAACGCTGCTACCAAGAGCGCCTGAGCATGGACGGCGAGAGCATTCACCGGCAGCGGAGCCAGGCCCAATGACGTCGTTGACGCTCACGCGCCCGCAAAAGGCCGCCGCCATCCTGGTGGCGATGGGCAAGCCCTCGGCCAGCCGGCTGCTCAAATTCTTCAAGCAGGAGGAGCTGAAGGCGTTGATCGAGGGCGCGCGGCTGCTGCGCACCATTCCGCAAACCGATCTGGAGCGCATCGTTGCGGAATTCGAGGCCGAGTTCACCGAGGGCGCAGGCCTGCTGGATTCGGCGGACCGGATGGACACGATCCTCAACGAATCGCTGTCGCCGGAGGAAATGAGCGCCATCATGGGCGAGAAGAAGTTCGAGCCCGCTCCTGAGGGACCGCCGCCGATCTGGCCGGATCTGGAAAAGCTCGAGCCGACGCGCCTGGGCACCTTCCTCGCCGGCGAACACCCGCAAACGTCCGCCATGGTGTTGTCGAAGCTTGCGCCGCAGACCGCGGCCAATGTGCTGCTGACGATGGAAAAGCCGATACGCAGCCAGATCATCAAGCGCATGGTGACGATGGCCAACATTCCGGAAGCGGCAGCCAGGATCGTCGAGAACCAGTTGCGCGCCAACGTGCTTTCGCAAAAAGCGACCAGGGACACGTCGGTCGGCCAGGAGCGCGTCGCCAGCGTGCTCAACGAGATGGCCAAGCCCGAGCTCGACGAACTCATGCAGGACCTGGAGGAAGCCGGCACGCCGGATCTGGCCGGGATCAGGTCGCGGCTGTTTGCCTTCGACGACTTGCCGCTGCTCGCCCAGAAGGCGCGCGTGCTTCTGTTCGACGGACTGTCGACGGAGCTCGTCACACTGGCTTTGCGCGGCGCGCCGGCGGAGCTTACCGAATCCGTGCTGTCGGCGATCGGCGCACGCTCGCGCCGCATGATCGAATCCGAGCTCGGACAGGGATCGGAAGGTATCGCGCTGGCCGACATCATGGCGGCGCGAAAGACGATCGCCGTGGCGACCATTCGTCTCTCGCGGCAGGGAGCATTCGAGCTTCCCTCGATGCAGACCACTGCCGAAGCCGCCTGACGACAGCAATGCGGTCAGGGCATCATGGCTGAGGCGGTCGACAAGGATTCCAAAACCGAGGAAGCCACAGAAAAGAAGATCCGCGACACGATCGAGCAGGGCAAGCTGCCTCACTCGCGCGAGACGGCGATCTTTGCTTCCTTCCTCGCCATACTGGTGTTCAGCGTCTTTTACGCCAAGGACGCCATCGTCAATCTCGGCATGTTCCTCGCCATGTTCCTGGAAAAGCCGGAAGCTTGGCCGATGGACACCGAGACCGACGTCATCGAGCTCTACAAGACCGTGCTGTTCGAAATCGGTCGAGCCGTCGTCAGCCTGCTGGTGCTGCTGGTGGTCGCCGGCGTCGGCGCTTCGGTGTTCCAGAACATCCCGCAATTCGTCGGCGAACGAATCCGGCCGCAGCTGTCGCGCATTTCGATCGCCAAGGGCTGGAGCCGCCTGTTCGGCGCGCAAGGCTTTGTCGAATTCGCGAAGTCGCTGGCCAAGCTTGCCTTCGCCATCGCCGTGCTGGCCTTCACGCTGTCGGAAGATCACCGCAGGCTGCTCGCCGGCATGATCACCAACCCGGTGTCGTTCGGCATGGTCATCCGCGGCATCTTCGTCGACATATTGGTGGCGATCGTGTTCGTCATGGGGGTGATCGCGGTCGCCGACATCGTCTGGTCGCGCTTCCACTGGCGGCGTGACCTGCGCATGACCAAGCAGGAAGTGAAAGACGAGCTGAAGCAGTCGGAAGGCGATCCGATCGTGAAGTCGCGCCTGCGCTCGCTGGCGCGTGACCGGGCGCGGCGGCGCATGATGACGGCGGTGCCGCGCGCGACGCTCGTCATCGCCAATCCGACGCACTATTCCATCGCGCTGAAATATGTGCGCGAAGAGGACTCCGCTCCGCTGGTGCTCGCCAAGGGCCAGGATCTGGTGGCGCTGAAAATCCGCGAGATCGCGAGAGAGAACAACATCCCGATCTTCGAGGACGTGGCGCTTGCCCGCTCCATGTACAAGCAAGTTTCAGTTGATAGCGTGATCCCGTCGCAATTCTACCAGGCGGTCGCCGAATTGGTGCGGATCGTCTACTCGAAGAAGGCCGAGCGAAAAGTAACCCAATGATCGGACGCTGTTTCTATCCATGAACCGGCAACCACACGCCAATTCACGCGAGCAGATCGTCGCCAATGCCATCCAGGACGTGGTGGGCGAGCTGCGCCTGATCGAGGTCGCTGACTATATCGCCTTTATCCGGCTGGAGCATTTCGCCTGCCTGTCGGACCTGGTGGACTCGGCTGCGGAGCTCTATTTCCAGCCGGGCACGCTCAGGCTCGGTCATGGCGGCGAAGCGCATGTCGACTGGAGCGGCAGCCCGCGCATCGTGCTCGATCTCGAGCTTCGGCCGCGCGGCGTAACCGTCTATTTCCAGCTGATGCTGACCGGGCAGGGCACGTCCGTAATCGTCAATTACGTCTCTTTCGAGAAGCCGGGCGAGACGCCGGAGCACAACACCGCCCTGCTCGAGGACGCGATCGACGAGGCGCGCATCCGGAGGACCGAGCCGCTCGCTTTTCCCTGACGATGTTTCAGGTCTCGGCGCCTGGCCTGGGCGAGCTACTCGATCAGGCCAAGGCGCAGCGCCTTCGCGACCGCCTGGTTGCGGTTGACAGCGTTGAGCTTCTGCGTCGACTGGGTGAGATACTGGTTGGCGGTGTGCACCGACAGTTTCAGGAGCTTCGCGATCTCCTCGCTGGTGTTGCCGTTGGCGGTCAGCTTCAGGCATTCGAGTTCGCGCTTGGAAATGGCGCGCGTCCTGCCGGTTTCGCTCGGACGGATGCGGGCGACCGACGCAAACAGGGCAAAGCAGCGCGCGTGGATTTCACATAGCGTGTCGTCCGAAAGGGTCATATCCGGCCCCAGGAAGACGACCAGCCCGCACTGGCCGCGCTCCGCATGCACCGGAAAGGCGATGCCGTCGGTGCCGGGCGCCAGCGGCGCGGTCGGTTCGGACCATGCCAGGCTCTCCAACCTCTGCTGCGAAACGGCCATGCCGCTGTCGGCCCACCAGCGCGGCGTCGTCGAGATGCGGCTGTGGCGCACCATTTCCTCGCCGCTGGCGCCCGAGATGAATTTGGTGGTGAGGCCGGTCGACGGATAATCCGAATCGAAGCAGGCGACCAGGCGCGCTCGCTCCAGCGAGGGGCTGACGAAGAACAGTCCGAAACCAGAAGCGTTGATATCGACCGCGATCCAGCGGCAGCGGCGCACGGCGTCCGGAATGGTCACCGCGTGATGCGTCTCCGATCCGAGCGAGAAGGCGCCGAACGGATTGCGCTGCTCGTTGAAAAGGGCGGCAGCGGCCTCTTTGATCTGTGCGTGCTTCAAATGATGCCGCTCCTGATCGCGGTCGCAATCGCCATCGCCCGGTTCGAGGCCGCGAATTTCTGGATGGCATGCGTGATGTAGCTGTTGACGGTGTTCGACGAGACGCCAAGGATGAGGGCCACCTCGTCGGTGGTCTTGCCCTCCGATACCCAGAACAGGCATTCGCGCTCGCGGTCCGACAGCGGATCCTGCATGGATGCCGCGGCGATCAATTGCGGGATGCTGGACAGCGCGTAGCAGCATTTCAGCTGCGCCTTCATCAGGGCCGTAAGGTCGATCTTGCCGGGCTCGGCGGCGGAAAACAGCACGAAAAGACGCTGGCGGCCGACATTCAACCTCAGCGAATAGATCTCGGCGTGGCCGAGCACATCGAGCAGACGCGCTTCCTCGCCGTTCAGTAGCGCGCCGGCATCGGGCGCATGAGCCGCGACCAATGGCTTGGGACGTACGCCCGGCGCTGCCGTCAGCGGGCCGAGCGCAAGATTGGCGATCAGCCTCTTGCCGATCAGCTCGATGGCGTCGAAAATCCAGTTCGACGACACGATACGCGCGTCGTTTCGATCCTGATCGTGCACCATGGCGACCAGCATATAGCTGTCGGCGCCGATATCGGCTGAAAGCTGCATGAAGAAACTGGTGAGATCGCCGCGCGACGCCAGGCGCGAGCCTGAAGCGTCGGATTGAAGAAGCACGGCGGGACTGCTCATTTTGATATTCTGACCGGAATCGATCCTTGCGCCCGGTGCTGGCATTGGCCAGCGCTCGGACCCGAAACGCGTCACGTTTACGAAGACACACTCACGGGCGCGCACAGCGCCCAAACGAGCCGAATCCTTACAGGGAACGCGAAGCCGTCCGCGTCTGGTACCGGCAGGACGCCGGAACTTGAGACTTTGGGTGGTCGCCGCGCCCCCCCGTGGACCGGCTGATTCGGGTCTAATCTACCCGCAGATGAATCCGACATCAAACGCGATTTGACAAAATCGAATCCGCTGGACTCTTGTTGCGACTCAGCGGCTGCTCATCGCGTTGCTTGGGGGTGGCTTCAGAGCTGCATCGAGCCGATGATTTCCCGGTGAAATCGAAAAAATAACGCTCCGTTGCAGGTGGAGCGCGTCCTTTTGATCAGATATGGCTCAGCGGACCTCGAAGCCGGTCAGCACGCCGACGACGTTGATGCCGATTTCCTCAACCGCGTAGCCGCCTTCCATGACGAACAGCGTCGGCAGGCCGAGCTTGGCGATGCGCCGGCCGATCTTGGGATAGTCTTCGCTCTTCAGCTTGAACTGGCTGATCGGATCCTTCTCGAAGGTGTCGACGCCGAGCGAGACCACGACCACGTCCGGCGCATAGGCGGCAAGCTTGGTGCAGGCGTCTTCCAGCGCCGCGTTCCAGCCGTCCCAGTCGGTGCCGAAGGGCATCGGGTAGTTGATGTTGAAGCCTTCGCCTTCATCCTCGCCGCGCTCGTCGGCATGGCCGAGGAAGAAGGGGTACTCGACCATCGGATCGCCATGCAGGTTGAGCACCTGGACGTCGCCGCGGCGATAGAAAATCTCCTGCGTGCCATTGCCGTGGTGGTAATCGACATCGAGGATCGAGACACGGCTTGCGCCCTGGTCGCGGAACCGTTGCGCGACGACGGCGGCGTTGTTGATGAAGCAGTAGCCGCCCATGAAGGCAGCGCCGGCATGGTGGCCCGGCGGGCGGCAGAGCGCGAAGGCGGTCCGCTCGCCGCCCTTGACCAGTGCGGCCGCCGTCAGCGCGACGTCATAGGATGACTTGATCGCCTTCCATGTGCCTTCGACGAAAGTGGCGCCGGCATCGAAGGAATAGTAGCCGAGCAGGGCGTCAATGCGCTTCGGCGGGACATCGCCGCGCAGGCCGCGCGTCGGCCAGGTGAAGCCCATCGCCGAGCCCTTGAAGCCGGCGGCGACCCATTCCGGCCAAACCGTCGGCAGGAAATCGATGTAGTGCGCTTCATGCACGCGCTTGGCGGCGGCAAGGTCGTGCTCGACCGGCCCGATGATCGGCCCCAGCTTCTCGCTTTCCACCCTTGCCTTGATGAATTCGGCCCGCGAGGGCTTCTCGAAACCCGGCACGATCGCCGAGGTGACCAGTTCCATCTGGCCGGCGTGACCGGCGTGAAGCGGCGAAAAAACTGTCTTCATTTTGGGAGTTGGCTCGCTGTTCGAGTTCTGGTTACGGGGCCTCAAACAGCTTTGTGGCAGAGAGTTCCGGCGCCGCCAAGGGGCATTTCAAATTTGTCGTTCGGGCCAGCATGGGACGGCTTGCCAGGCGCCAATACTCTGCTAGCCTAGGCACAAATGGGAGAAAATGATGCCGCAAACGGCCGATCTTATCGTCGAGAACGCCAGCATATTGACGATGGATCCGGATACCCCCGCCGCCCAGGCCATTGCCATCAAAGGTGATAAGATTATTGCGATCGCAGATCGCGATAGCGTCCGCGACTGCAAAGGCCCTGCCACTCGTGTCGTCGATGCTCAGGGCGGCTCCGTCCTGCCGGGCTTCATCGAAGCGCACATGCATTTGTTCGGCGGCGCGGCCGAGCTCGACAATCTGCATCTTGCAGGCGTGCAGGGCTTCGACGCGCTTCGCGACGCGATTCAAGGCTTTGCGGCGAAGCGTCCGAAAGCTGGGCTGCTGATCGGCGCCGGTGTAGACTATGCGATCCTGCCCGAGCCGGTGACCCGCCATCACCTCGACCGCATCATTCCCGACCGGCCCTTCGCCATGTCGGCCTCCGACCATCACACGATGTGGGCGAACACCAAGGCGCTGGAAGAGGCCGGCCTGCTGCATGGCAAGCAGGTGGGACCAGGCAACGAAATCGTCATGGGCGCGGACGGGCTTGCCGCCGGCGAGTTGCGCGAAGGCGAGGCGTTCGGTCCCGTGCTCGACCATTTCGGCGCGAACCGGACACGGCTCGGCCTCGAAGGTGCGGAGCCGGATCCCTATCCGTCGGCAGCGGAGCTTGCCGCCGACGGCGATCTCATGCACCGCGGGCTCGAGTGGTGCGCAAAGCACGGCATCACTTCGATCCAGAACATGGACGGCAACCTCTACCAGCTCGAGCTGCTCGCCGGGCTGCAAGAGGAAGGACGGCTCATCTGCCGCACCAAGATCCCGTTCCACTTCAAGAATTTCATGAAGCTGGACATGCTGGAAAAAGCCTCGCGCATGGCGGCGGCGTACAATTCCGAGTGGCTGTCGTCCGGCATGGTCAAGGTCTTCTACGACGGGGTGCTGGATTCCTGGACCGCGGTGATGGTCGACGATTATGCCGACCGTCCGGGCTGGCGCGGCGAGCCGCTTTTTTCCCCCGAGCATTTCGCCGAGGTTGCGGCCGAAGCCGACAGGCGCGGCCTGCAGATCGCCGTTCATTCGATCGGAGACGGAGCGGTGCGCGCCGTGCTCGACGGTTACCAGGCGGCAGTGAAGAAAAACGGCAGGCGCGACAGCCGGCACCGCATCGAGCACATCGAAGTAATCACCCCGTCCGATGTGCCGCGTTTCGCCGAGTTCGGCGTGCTCGCCTCGATGCAGCCGCCGCATCCGCCGGGCGCGATGAATTTCCCGCTGGAGCCGACGATCTCGCGCATCGGCCGCGATAAGTGGCCGCTGAGCTATGCCTGGCGCACCTTGAAGAATGCCGGCGCGCGGGTCGTCTTCGCATCCGACTGGCCGGTCTCGCCGGTTGACCCGATCCTGGGCATCCAGGCGGCGGTGATGCGCAAACCTTGGGCAGAAGGCCTGCCGGACCAGAGCTTCTCGCTGCATGAAGCGATTGCCGGCTACACGGTCGAAGGCGCCTATGCCGAGTTCATGGAACACCGCAAGGGGCGCCTGAAGCCCGGATACCTCGCCGATATCGTGGTTTTGTCGGCCGATATCGAGAAGACGGCGCCGGAGGCGCTGCACACCGTGCGGCCGGTTACCACCATCTGTGGCGGCAAGATCACTTTCCAAGCTTAGGATTGTCCAGGCCTGAGGCTGGCATGGGTATTGCGTTAAAAAAACGAGTAGCAGCTCCGCAGTTGCCAAGCCGGCCGGCTTATGGTGACAATCAAACAGGAACGCACCTGCCGCCAAGAGCAGGCTCTCTCAATGGGGTAATCGTGCCGGAACAACCGGGTAAGAACGCGATCGAAGTTCGCGGCGTACGCAAAGTTTTTGGAACCGGTGAAAACCAGGTAGCGGCTCTCGACACGGTGTCCGTCTCGATCCGCGAGAACGAGTTTTTCACGCTGCTCGGCCCGTCCGGATGCGGAAAGACGACGCTTTTGAGACTGATTGCCGGCTTCGATTTCCCAAGCGCCGGCGAAATCATGCTGCACGGCCATGACATCGCGCCGCTGCCGCCGTTCAAGCGACCCGTCAATACTGTCTTCCAGAGCTACGCGCTGTTCCCGCATATGACGGTGGCGCAGAACATCGGCTTCGGGCTGGAGATGCTCGGCAAGCCCAAGGGCGAAATCGAGGCACGGGTCGCTCAGATGCTGAAACTGGTCAAGATGGAGACGCTCAAGGCGCGCCGCACCAGCCAGATATCGGGCGGCCAGCAGCAGCGCGTGGCGCTCGCCCGGGCGCTCGCGCCACAGCCGAAGGTGCTCTTGCTCGACGAGCCGCTCTCGGCGCTCGACTACAAGCTGCGCAAGGAGATGCAGATCGAACTGAAGCGTCTGCAGCACGAGACCGGCATCACCTTCATCTTCGTCACTCACGACCAGGAAGAAGCGCTGACCATGTCAGACCGCATCGCGGTGATGTCGGCCGGCAAGATCCTCCAGGTCGGCACGCCGCGCGACATCTACGACAAGCCGGCGGAACGCTTCGTCGCCGACTTCATCGGCGAGACGAACTTCTTGGCCGGCACGGTGGTGTCGAAGAAGCCAGGGGCGGCCACGGTCAAATTCGCCAGCAACGCGACGATCGCCGCCGGCTATCCGGAGGGCTTCGATCCGACAGGCGAGGTGACGCTGGTGGTGCGCCCCGAGCATGCCGACCTGGTGCCCGATCCGACCAAGGGCACGATCGCTGGAACGCTCTCCAACATCGTCTATTTCGGCACCGATACGCATTACCACGTGAGGCTCGATGGCGGTGAAAACTTCATCGTGCGTCATCAGAACAGCCGGTCGTCTCCGGTGACCTACGAGAGCGGCGCCAAGGTCGGCATCCAGTTCGAGGAGGGCGCCGCGCGCGTCCTGAAAGACTGATGACGACAGCCACGCTCTCCCCGACCATGCCTTCCAAGGCCGCGTTGTTCGAAGCCCAGGCGGTGAAAGCCGGCGCGCGACGCAACCGCCTGCTGTCGCTGCCGGCGCTGCTTATCATCGGCATTTTCGGCGTGCTGCCGCTTTTGATCATCTGCGTGTATTCGTTTCTGGCCGCCGCGCCCTATGGCGGCGTACAGTGGCGGTTCTCGACCGACGCCTATCTGAACTTCCTGTTCCAGCGCGACATCTTCGACGACACCCTGCAGTTCACGCCGGACTTCCTGATCATCTATCTGCGCTCGTTCCTGTTCGCGGTGGTGACGACGATCATCTGCCTGCTGCTCGGATTTCCGACCGCCTATTTCATGGCGACGCGACCGCCGGCGCAGCGCAACTGGTGGGTGCTTCTGATCACCATCCCGTTCTGGTCGAACCTTTTGGTCCGCACGCTGGCGATCATGTTCATCATCCGCGACGAAGGGCTGATCAACAACGCGCTGCTGGGGCTCGGCGTGATCGATAAGCCAATCACCATGCTCTACACCAATTTCGCCATCCAGCTCGGCCTGCTCTATGCCTTTCTGCCGTTCATGGTGCTGCCGCTCTATTCCAGCCTGGAGAAGCTCGATTTCCGGCTGATCGAGGCGGCCTACGACCTCTATGCGACGCGCCGCCAGGTGTTGTGGCGGGTGATCATCCCGCTGTCGAAGCCCGGCATCATCGCCGGCTGCCTGCTCGTCTTCATCCCGGCGCTCGGCGCCTATGTCACGCCGCTGATCCTCGGCGGGGGCGTCCACCTGATGATCGGCGATCTCATCGCCCAGCAATTCGGATCGGGGCGCAACTGGCCGCTCGGCTGCGCGCAGGCGCTGATCCTGATGGCCGCGGTGCTGGTGGCGCTGTTCTTCTACGTTCGCAACACGTCGGGGAAGGTGCAGCATGGCTGAGCCCCGCAGCATCGACATCAAGGAGCAGCCGGGCTTCCGCTCGATTGCTGTCATCTGCCTGCTGGTGCTCTACGTGCCGGTGCTGATCCTGATGATCTTCTCGCTGAACAGCGGCTCGCTGGTCACGCATTGGGAGGGCGTCACGCTCGGCTGGTACGGCAGCGCGTTGCGCAACGAGGAATTCCACAACGCTGCCCGCAACACGCTGATCATCTCGATCAGCGCCACGATAATCTCTACCGTGTGCGCGACGCTCGCGGCGATCGGCATGACAAGAGTGAAGCCGTGGCGCGGGCTGGCGGCGGCCTTCATGGTCATCAACCTGCCGCTGATGGTGCCGGAAATCATCACGGCGGTGGCGACGCTCTCCTTCTTCGCGCTGATCGCCGGCACGTTCGGGCTGAATTTCGGCATCGGCAATCTGATCCTCGCCCACACCGTGTTCTGCATTCCGTTCGCCTACATGCCGATCCGGGCGCGGCTGGAAGACATGGACCTGACGCTGGAATATGCCGCCGCAGACCTCTACGCGACGCCGTGGAAGGCCTTCAGGCGCATCACGCTGCCGTTGCTTGTTCCCGGCATCATGTCGGGCGCAGCACTCGCCTTCATCGTCTCATTCGACGATTTCACCATCACCCAGCTCGTCGCCGGCCCCGGCCAGACGACTTTGCCCCTCTATATCTGGAACCAGATCCGGCGGCCGATGACGCCGGAGATCAACGCCATCTCCACCATCCTGCTTTTGGTGTCGATCCTTTTCGTCTCGGTCTCGTTCCTGATCGCGCGCAGACGCGCCAAATGATCCGTGAGCTCCAACACAAAACAATGGGAAGGCAAGGAGAACATTAAAATGTCTGGAAAACTGATGGCGGCCGTTTCCGCGGCCGTGCTGTTATGGGCCGTTCCGGCGCTCGCCGACGGCGAATTGCATATCTACAACTGGGGCGACTACACCAACCCCAAGCTGATCGAGAAGTTCGAAAAGCAGTACAACGTCAAGGTGACGCTGGACGACTACGATTCCAACGAAACCATGCTGTCCAAGGTGCGCGCCGGCAATTCGGGCTACGACATCGTCGTGCCGTCCGACTACACCGTGAAGATCATGATCGAGGAGGGCCTGCTCGAAAAGACCGAGCCCAACGCGATGCCGAACGGCAAGAACATCGATCCGCGCTTCCTCGAAATCTACTGGGACTCCGGACGCCATTACACCGCGCCGTGGCAATTCGGCACGACGGCGTTCTCCGTCAATACGGATAAGTTCAAGGGCGACATCAACACGCTGGCCATCCTGTTCAACCCGCCGGACGAACTGAAGGGCCAGATCAACGTGCTCGACGACGTCAACACCGTCATGCACGCGGCCGAGCGCTATGCCGGCGTGCCGCGCTGCGGCGCAGACAAGGCCAGCCTGAAAAAGATCAACGATATACTGATGGCCGCCAAGCCGTCATGGAAGACGTTCAGCTACGACACGATCACCAAGATCACTTCCGGCGACGTGATCGTGACAGAACAGTGGAATGGTGCGGCTTACCGCTCGCGTCAGAAGATCCCGGCGATCAAATATGCCTATCCGAAGGAAGGCATCGAGGGCTGGATGGACAATGTCGCCGTGCTGAAGGGCGCCAAGAACCTGGAGAACGCCAAGCTCTTCCAGGATTTCGTCATGGCGCCTGAGAACGCGGCGCTGATCTCCGAGTATGCCGGTTACGACAACGGCATCGCCGGCAGCCACAAATTTCTGCCGGCAGAGTTCGCCAACTCGCCGGAAATCAGCCCGCCGGCCGGCTCGCCGACGCCGGAATTCGTGCCGCCGTGCCCGCCAGATGTGGTGGAGATCTACAACAAGATCTGGACCAACCTGCGCAAGTAACTGAGCGGGAACGCATGAAGGGAGGGGAGGCTCCGGCCTCCCTTTCTTATGTGCAGGGAGGATTGATGGCATCTTACCGCAACTCCGATCCGCGGCCGCCGATCATGCAGGGCTCGCCGCCGGCCATGGCTCTGCCGAAGCTCGACTGGGATCGGCCACCGTGGAACCGCTGGGCCTTCCAGCACGTGCGTGAGTTTTTGCCGACCGTCGAGGTCTGGCGCGGCCAAGGTCATCGCCGTCGGCTCGATCGCGCCGACGTCGATCTCGACGACCTGGCCGTGGCGGATAGCGAGGGCCGTCCGACAACGCTCGCGGGCCTGCTCGATGAGACCTACACGGACGGTTTGCTGGTGTTGAAGGACGGCAGGGTCGCCTATGAGCGCTACTTCAACGGCATGGACGAACGCACGCTGCATCTGTCGCAGTCGATGGCAAAGTCGGTCACCGGATCGGTGTTCGGCATCCTGGTCGGGCGCGGCCTGATCGACCCGGCCAGGCTGGTGACGGATTATCTTCCGGAGCTCGGCGAGACCGCCTGGACCGGGGCCACCGTGCAGCAAGTGCTCGACATGACGACCGGCGTGCGCTTCTCGGAAGAGTACACGGATCGCTATTCCGAGATCGGCCAGGTCGATGTCGCCACCGGCTGGAAGCCGATACCGCCGGGCAGCGATCCTGATTTCCGGTGGCCCGCGCATCTGTTCGAGCTGATCCTGCGGCTGAAGGACAAGGTGCGCGAACATGGCGAGGCCTTCGAGTACCGCTCGATCGAGACCGATGTGCTTGCCTTCATCATGGAGCGGGTGAGCGGCAAGCGCCTGGCGCAGCTGGTCTCGGAGGAACTCTGGCAAAAGCTCGGCGCCGACGAGAGCGCCTGTTTCACCGTCGACAGCGCCGGCTATGCGCTGGCCGATGGCGGCTTCAACGCGACGCTGCGCGATTATGGCCGCTTCGGCCAGTTGATCCTCGACAATGGCGGCGGGGTCATCCCTGCCGAGTGGATCGAGGCGACGCGCAGCGGCAAGCACGGACCGGACTTCAGCCCGAGCCTTCCGGACGGCAGCTACCGCAACCAGTTCTGGATCGAGGATCCACGCTCTCGCGCACTGATGTGCAAGGGCGTGTTCGGCCAGATGATCCATATCAGCTGGGAGCACAGGATGGTCGTCGTGAAGCTTTCGACCTATCCGGATTTCCTCAACGCCGCCTATTCGGTGGCGACGCTTAAGGCCGTGCACGCCATAGCCGCCGCGCTAGGCTGAAAGTCAGAGATAGACGACCGGGAGACAATCGTGACCGGCAACACCGCGTTCGAGACCAGATACGGCTTTGCCCGCAAGGATGTGCGGCTCGACAATTGGCGGCTGAGGCCGTTCAGCCAATGGTCGTTCCAGAATGTCGGCGAACTGGTGCCGAGCGTCCACGTTGCCGCCGCGCCCGGCGGCGAGGAAGAGGTGAAATCGCTCGGCGCGCTGCTCGAGGAGAAAGTCACCTTGGCTGGCGGCGCCGAAACAGTCGAAGCATTCCTGAAGCGCTCCGACACTGACGGACTGACGATCCTGAAGGGCGGCAGGCTGGCCGGCGATTGGTCGGCGCCGCATATGGCGTTCGGTCAGCGCCACATCATCTTTTCGATCAGCAAGTCGGTGACGGCGATCCTCGCCGGCATCCTGCAAGGCGAGGGGGTGTTCGACCCGGAAGCGCCGGTGACAGAATACATCCCCGAAGCCAAGGGCTCGGCCTATGGCGATGCGAGCGTGCGCAATGTGCTCGACATGACGGTCAGCCTCGACTTCGAGGAGGCCTATCTCGATCCGGAAAGCGCCTTCGCCCGCTATCGCCGCGCGACACTGTGGAATCCGGGCGGCGGCTCGGAAAGCCTCGCTGCTTTTCTGTTGACGTTGCCGCGCCTCGCCGAGCCGCATGGGCAGACCTACCGTTATCGCTCACCCAATTCGGATATGCTGGGCATCCTGGTGGAGCGGGCATCCAGCAAACGTGTCAGCGACTTGCTCAGCGAGAAACTGTGGCTGCCGCTGGGCGCCGCGAGCGAGATGTCAGTGACGGTCGACATGGAAGGCACCGCGCGTACCGCCGGCGGCATGTCGATGACGCCGCGCGACCTTGCCCGTATCGGCGAAATGATGCGGCAGGGCGGCGCGGCCAATGGCCGCCGCATCGTGCCGGAGGCCTGGGTGCGCGACACGGTTGCCAGCGGCGGCAGCCATGAAGCCTGGCGGCGCGGTACGATGGTGTTCCTCTTCCCCAAGGGCCGCTACCGCAACAAATGGTACCAGATGGGCACGCCAAGCGGCGCCTTCTGCGGCATCGGCATTCACGGACAGTGGATCTACGTCAACCCGAGCGACGAGGTGGTCATCGCCAAGATGTCGTCGCAGCCGGAACCGGTCGACGATCAGCTTGATCTCGATGTCGTCGCCTTCTTCGAGGCCCTGAGCCGGATGGTTTGAGCCGTTCGGCTGGTCGTTCCTCGCAGCTCTTTCCTGTGGAGCTTTCCTGTCGGGTGGAGACAGCGCGGTTGGCGCAGCCGTCGTCCCGGCCTATTGTCGCCGCTCTTTTCGGCAGGAACCAGCATGGCATCGGACATCAAGCGCATCGCAGCAATCATCGCGGCCGAGATCGGCTCGCGGCCGGAGCAGGCGGCAGCCGCAATCGGGCTGCTGGACGAGGGCGCAACGGTGCCTTTCGTGGCGCGCTACCGCAAGGAGGTCACCGGCGGCCTCGACGACACGCAGTTGCGCGACCTTTCCGAGCGGCTTGCCTATCTGCGCGAGCTGGATGCGCGCCGCGACACCATCCTCGGTTCGATCCGTGAGCAGGGCAAGCTGACCGAGGACCTCGAGGCAAAAATCGCGGCGGCGACCACCAAGGCCGAGCTCGAAGACATCTACCTGCCATACAAGCCGAAGCGCCGCACCAAGGCCGAGATCGCCAGGGAACGTGGACTGGTGCCGCTGGCCGAGGCGATCCTCGCCGACCGTTCGGCGGTGCCTGCCGAACTCGCGCTAGCCTATCTCACAGAGGAGGTTCCCGACGCCAAGGCGGCGCTCGAAGGCGCGCGCGACATCCTGTCCGAACAGTTCGCCGAGAATGCCGAGCTGGTCGGCAGGCTGCGCGCCTATATGAAGGAGCGCGCCTTCCTGCGCGCCAGGGTCGTCGACGGCAAGCAGGAGGCGGGCGCGAAATTCTCCGACTATTTCGATCATGTCGAGCGCTGGGCGAACGTGCCCAGCCATCGCGCCTTGGCCATGCTGCGTGGCCGCAACGAAGAGGTGCTGTCGCTCGACATCGAAGTCGATGCCGACGATCAATCGCAGGTGAGACCGGTCGAGCGGATGATCGCCAACGCCTATGCGATTGGTAGCACCCTGCCGGGCAACCGCTGGCTGATGGAGGTCGCCGGCTGGACCTGGCGGATAAAACTATCACTCCATCTGACGCTTGATTTGATGCGCGACCTGCGCGAGCGGGCCGAGGACGAGGCCATCCATGTCTTTGCCCGCAACCTCAAGGACCTGCTGCTCGCCGCGCCCGCAGGCTCGCGGCCCACGATGGGTCTCGATCCCGGCATCCGTACCGGCGTCAAGGTGGCGGTGGTCGACCGTACCGGCAAGCTGGTGGCGACGACCACCGTCTATCCGTTTCCGCCAAAGAACGATGTGCGCGGCACGCAGGCGGAACTTGCCAGGCTCATTCGCTTCCACAAGGTGGAGCTGATCTCGATCGGCAACGGCACCGGCAGCCGCGAGACCGAGAAGCTGGTGGCCGACATGCTCGCCAGCCTGCCGTCCGACGGCGGGCCGAAGCCGATCAAGGTGATCGTCAGCGAAGCCGGCGCGTCGGTCTATTCAGCTTCGGCGACGGCGGCCGCCGAGTTTCCCGACCTCGACGTGTCGCTGCGCGGCGCGGTGTCGATCGCCAGACGCCTGCAGGACCCGCTCGCCGAGCTGGTCAAGATCGAGCCGAAGTCGATCGGCGTCGGCCAGTATCAGCACGATGTCGACCAGTACCGGCTCGGCCGCTCGCTGGAGGCGGTGGTGGAGGATGCGGTCAATGCCGTCGGCGTCGACCTCAACACGGCATCGGCGCCGCTCTTGGCGCGCGTGTCGGGACTGGGGCCATCGCTTGCCGAAGCGATCGTCGCGCATCGCGACGTCGGCGGTCCGTTCGCTACGCGCCGCGATCTGCTGAACGTGGCGCGGCTTGGACCGCGCGCGTTCGAGCAGTGCGCAGGCTTCCTGCGCATCCTGAACGGCTCCGAGCCGCTCGACGCTTCATCCGTGCATCCGGAAGCCTATGGCGTGGCAAAGAAGATCGTCGCCGCCTGCGGCCGCGACGTGCGCGCGCTGATGGGCGACAGTGCCGCGCTCAAGGCACTCGACCCTTGTGTCTTCGTCGACGAGCGCTTCGGCCTGCCGACGGTACGCGACATCCTCGCGGAACTGGAAAAGCCCGGACGCGACCCGCGGCCGGGCTTCAAGACGGCGACCTTTGCCGAAGGCGTCGACGACATCAAGGACCTGAAGCCCGGCATGCTGCTCGAAGGCACGGTCACCAATGTCGCCGCCTTCGGCGCCTTCGTGGACATCGGCGTGCACCAGGACGGGCTGGTGCATGTCTCGCAGCTGGCCGACCGCTTCATCAAGGACGCGCATGAGGTGGTAAAGGCCGGCGATGTCGTGAAAGTTCGAGTGGTCGATGTCGACATCAAGCGCAATCGCATCGGCCTCTCGATGCGCAAGGATGGCGGCCAGGGTGGGGCGCCTCGGGTCGGCCAGCGCGACAGCGGCGGCGGCAAGCCCGTACCGCGCTCGCCGGCGCCGCAGCGCCAGCCTGAAAAGCCGTCACAGGGTGCGTTCGGCGCGGCGCTCGCCGAGGCGATGAAGCGGAAATAGCTACCACGCCAGAACAGCCGGCTCCTTCTCAACCTGGCCCCGCAGCCAGTCGCGAAAGCTGGCAACCGGCGGATGGCCGCGCTTGGCGTGCGGCACGACGAGATAATAGGCACTGCGGCTCTGCATCGGCTTGCCCGGCGCCGGCACCAACTGGCCACGCTGCAATTCTCCGGCGATCAGGATCTG
The DNA here is from genome assembly GCF_002294955.1 of Mesorhizobium sp. WSM3864. Classification (NCBI taxonomy): domain Bacteria; kingdom Pseudomonadati; phylum Pseudomonadota; class Alphaproteobacteria; order Hyphomicrobiales; family Phyllobacteriaceae; genus Mesorhizobium; species Mesorhizobium sp. WSM3864. The sequence goes on along the minus strand of NZ_NSGD01000003.1, from coordinate 227,423 downwards.
CGGCAGCAGCGCCACGCCGAGCCCCGCCATGCAGGCCTGCGCGACCGTACCGAACTGCTCGAACTGCATGCCGGGGCCGGTCGGCGCGTCGAGCTCCTGATGCTCGAACCATTCGCTCCAGGCGTCGGGACGCGTTGCCATGTGCAGCAACGGCAGGCGGCCGATATCGGCCGGCGTCGCGACCTTCCGCTGCGCCAGGAATTCGGGCGCGGCGACCGGCATCACGGTCTCGCGCATCAAAAGCGTGCAATCAGCGTCCGGCCAATCAGGCATGCCGTGGTGGATTGCGGCGTCGAGCCGCTCGCGCGCGAAGTCGAAGCGGCCAATGCGCGTGGCGAAATTGATTGTGATGTCCGGATGACGGGCGACGAAATCCGGAATGAGCGGCATCAGCCAGCGCGTGCCGAAGGTCGGCAGGATGGCAAGGTTGAGAACACCGCTATGCCGATTGCTCATCAATCCAAGCGCTGCATCGCGCAACTGCGCGAGTGCTGAGCGCACCGCGCCGGCGTAGATTTCGCCCGCCGTGGACAGCCTGACATTGCGGCTGTCGCGTTCGAAAAGCCGGCGCCCGAACTGCTCTTCCAGCAGATTGATCTGCCGGCTGACGGCACCTTGCGTGAGATCGAGCTCGCGGGCCGCGGCGGTGAAGGAGCTGAGACGCGCCACCGCCTCGAAGGCGGCAAGCGCGCTGATGTTTGGCAAGAGGCGGCGCTGGACGTTCATGATCTATTACTATCGCTCATTGATGCTTGATGCAATTTCGTTTGATTTTTTCCAGATGGAGGCGGATAAGCCGGGCCATCCAAGATTTTACCGGGAGACCCACCTCATGGCCGCCGAGAAGAACGCCTTCGTCTGGAACGATCCCTTCCTGATCGAGGACCAGCTCTCCGAAGACGAGCGGATGGTGCGCGACGGCGCAGCGGCGTTCGCCGCCGACAAGCTGGCGCCCCGCATCGAGGAAGCTTATGCCGATGAGAAAACCGATCCCTCGATCTTCCGCGAGATGGGCGAGGCGGGCCTGCTCGGCATTACCATTCCGGAGGAATATGGCGGGCTCGGCGCCAACTACGTCACCTACGGGCTGGTGGCGCGCGAAGTCGAACGCATCGATTCCGGCTATCGCTCGATGATGAGCGTGCAGTCGTCGCTGGTCATGTATCCGATCCATGCCTACGGCTCGGAAGAGCAGCGCAAGAGGTACCTGCCGAAGCTCGCCTCCGGCGAATGGATCGGCTGCTTCGGCCTCACCGAGCCGGATGCCGGCTCCGATCCGGGCGGCATGAAGACACGGGCCGAGAAGACGGCGAACGGCTACAGGCTTTCCGGTTCCAAGATGTGGATTTCCAACGCGCCGATCGCCGACGTCTTCGTCGTCTGGGCAAAGTCGGCCGCGCATGACAACCAGATCCGCGGCTTCGTGCTGGAAAAGGGCCTGAAGGGGCTGTCGGCGCCGAAGATCGGCGGCAAGCTTTCGCTGCGAGCCTCAATCACCGGCGAGGTTGTGATGGAAGGCGTCGAGGTCGGCGAGGAGGCGCTGCTGCCCAATGTCTCGGGCCTGAAGGGACCCTTCGGCTGTCTCAACCGCGCGCGCTACGGCATCTCGTGGGGCGCCATGGGCGCGGCCGAGGATTGCTGGCACCGCGCGCGGCAGTACGGCCTCGACCGCAAGCAGTTCGGCAAGCCGCTCGCCGGCACGCAGCTCTTCCAGAAGAAGCTCGCCGACATGCAGACCGAGATCGCGCTCGGCCTGCAGGGTTCGCTGCGCGTCGGCCGGCTGATGGACGAAGGCAAGATGGCGCCGGAGATGATTTCGATCGTCAAGCGCAACAATTGCGGGAAGGCGCTCGACATCGCCCGCCAGGCTCGCGACATGCATGGCGGCAACGGCATCCAGATCGGCTATCACGTGATGCGTCATGCCCAGAACCTGGAGACGGTCAATACCTATGAGGGCACGCATGACGTGCATGCGCTGATACTGGGTAGGGCGCAGACGGGGCTTCAGGCGTTTTTCTAAGCCGGCAACGCTGCTTAAATTAGGTGCAGCGCAACATCTCTGCTTGGAGAATGCCCAGCACTTATGTCAGGGTTCGGCGATTGAAACGCCGTTCCCCGGGGCACCATGGCAATTCTGGCAGCCGTCCACCACCTGACCCATTACAAATACGACCGGCCGGTCGTTCTCGGCCCTCAGGTGATCAGGCTGCAGCCGGCGCCGCATTCACGCACCAAGGTGCTCAGCCATTCGCTGAAGGTCGAGCCGAAGAACCATTTCGTCAACCTGCAGCAGGACCCGTACGGCAACTTCCTCGCCCGCTTCGTCTTCCCGGAGCCGGTGACGGAATTGAAGATCCAGGTCGATCTCGTCGCCGATATGACGGTCTATAATCCATTCGATTTTTTCGTCGAGGAATCGGCCGAGAATTTCCCGTTCGAGTACCCGGAAGAGATCAGGCAAGACCTCGCCATATACCGCACGCCCGAGCCGGCCGGCCCGTTGCTGTCGGCCTTCCTGAAAACCATCGACCGCAGTCCGACAAACACGGTCAACTTCCTGGTCGGCCTCAACGCGCGGCTGCAGCGCGAAATCGCCTATATCGTGCGCATGGAGACCGGCGTCTATTCGCCGGAGGAGACGCTGGCCGCCGGCAAAGGCTCGTGCCGAGATTCGAGCTGGCTGCTGGTGCAGATCCTGCGCAACCTCGGCATCGCAGCGCGTTTTGTCTCCGGTTACCTGATCCAGTTGAAGCCGGACCTCGTCTCGTTGGACGGACCGCCTGGAACTTCGGTCGATTTCACCGACCTGCACGCCTGGTGCGAAGTCTATATTCCGGGCGCCGGCTGGATCGGCTTCGACCCGACTTCCGGTTTGCTCACCGGCGAAAGCCATGTGCCGCTGGCGGCGACGCCGCATTTCCGCAATGCCGCGCCGATCTCCGGCATGGCGAGCTTCGCCAATGTCGATTTCGACTTCGACATGCGCGTCGATCGCATCGCCGAGCACCCGCGCATCACCAAGCCGTTCTCGGATGAAAGCTGGGAGGCGCTCGACGCCTTGGGCAACAAGGTCGACGCGGTTTTGCAGGAACAGGATGTGCGGCTCACCATGGGCGGCGAGCCGACCTTCGTGTCGATCGATGATTTCGAGGCTGCCGAATGGAATACGGCTGCCGTCGGGCCGACCAAGCGCGACAAGGCGGATCAGCTGATCCGCCGGCTGCGCGAGCGCTTCGCGCCGGGCGGTTTCCTCCACTACGGTCAAGGCAAGTGGTATCCGGGCGAGGGCCTGCCGCGTTGGACCTTCTCGCTCTTTTGGCGCACCGATGGCGAGCCGGTCTGGCGCGACCCGTCGCTGATCGCGCGCGAAACGAGCACCGTCTCTGTCGGGCCTGAGCAGGCCGCAAGCTTGCTCACGGCGATCGCCGCCGAGCTCGGCATCGACAAGGCGATGGTCGGCGAGGCCTATGAGGATCCGGCCGAATGGCTGCTCAAGGAAGGCAAACTGCCGGATAATGTCGACCCGTCCAACTCGAAGCTGGAGGATCCGGAAGAGCGCAGCCGCATGGCACGTGTGTTCGAGCGCGGCCTGACCAAGCCGTCAGGCTATGTGCTGCCGGTGCAGCGCTGGAACAGCCAGGCCGCCGGGCAGCGCTGGCGTTCGGAAAAGTGGAAGACGCGGCGCGGCCGGCTGTTCCTGGTGCCGGGCGATTCCCCGGTCGGTTATCGGCTGCCGCTCGGCGCGCTGCCTTACGTGCCGCCGGCGCAGTTCCCCTATATCGTGCCGGTCGATCCGTCGCTGCCGCGCGCTACGCTGCCGGCGCGCGACGCTATCTTGCCGGAACCTGCCCCGGCAGAACTTGAGGGCCCCGACGAAATGGCGCGCCGCCAGCTGGCAGTGTCCTTCACCGCGGCGACGGGCCAGCAGGACCGCGTCGAGCAGGAGATCACCGAGATCGGCGGTGCGGTGCGCACGGCGCTCACCGTCGAGCCGCGTGACGGGCGGCTCTGCGTGTTCATGCCGCCGGTCGAGGCGCTTGAGGACTATCTTGAGCTGGTGGCGGCGGCCGAGAACGCGGCCAAGGCGATCGGCCTGCCGGTGCATATCGAGGGTTATGGGCCGCCGCACGACCCGCGCCTCAACGTCATCCGCGTGGCGCCCGATCCCGGCGTCATCGAGGTAAACATCCACCCGGCCGCCGACTGGCGGGAATGCGTCGCGACGACCGCGGCGATCTATGAGGAAGCCAGGCAGTCGCGGCTCGGCACCGACAAGTTCATGATCGACGGCCGTCACACCGGCACGGGCGGCGGCAATCATGTCGTTGTCGGCGGCGCGACGCCCAACGATAGTCCGTTCCTGCGCCGGCCGGACCTGTTGAAGAGCCTGGTGCTGCAATGGCAGCGGCACCCATCGCTTTCCTATCTGTTTTCCGGCCTGTTCATCGGCCCCACCAGCCAGGCGCCGCGCATCGACGAGGCACGGCATGATTCCCTCTATGAACTCGAGATCGCGCTCGCCCAGGTGCCGCATCCCGACAAGGGCGAGGCGCCGTTGCCGTGGCTGGTCGACCGGCTGTTCCGCAATCTCTTGACCGACGTGACCGGCAACACGCACCGTTCGGAAATCTGCATCGACAAATTGTTCTCGCCGGACGGTCCGACGGGACGGCTCGGTTTGGTCGAGTTCCGCGGCTTCGAAATGCCACCCAATGCCCGGATGTCGCTCGCCCAGCAATTGCTGGTCCGCGCTATCATCGCGCGGGCTTGGAAGAACCCGCTCGACGGCCGCTTCGCGCGCTGGGGCACGTCGCTGCATGACCGTTTCATGCTGCCGCATTATGTCTGGGCGGATTTCCTCGACGTGCTGGAAGATCTGAAGCTCAACGGCTTCGACTTCCGCCCGGAATGGTTCGCAGCCCAACTCGAATTTCGCTTCCCGTTCTGCGGCGAGGTGCAGCATGGCGGCGTCAAGCTGGAGCTCAGGCAGGCGCTCGAGCCCTGGCATGTGATGGGCGAGCAGGGCGCGATCGGCGGCACGGTCCGCTTCGTCGATTCGTCCATCGAGCGGCTGCAGGTGAGGACGCAAGGCCTCAATCCGGAGCGTCACGCGGTCGTCTGCAACGGCCGCATCGTACCGATGAAGGCGACCGACAGCAGAGAGGTCGCGGTGGCAGGCGTGCGCTTCAAGGCCTGGCAGCCGGCCTCCGGCCTGCATCCGGCCCTTCCGGTCAACACGCCGTTGGTGTTCGACATCTACGACCGCTGGTCGGGCCGCTCGTTGGGAGGCTGCGTCTATCATGTCGCGCATCCGGGCGGCCGCAACTACGACACCTTCCCGGTCAATGGCAACGAGGCGGAGGCGCGGCGGCTGGCCCGCTTCGAGCCGCGCGGCCATACGCCGGGTGCCTATGTGCTGCGTGAAGAACAAGGTTCTGAAGAGTTTCCCATGACCCTTGACCTCAGGCGACCGGCGAGATTCTGATCGAGCATGGCCAAGGGGAATCAGAAACGGGCGGGCGGCAGGCCGCGGGCGCAGAGCCTGTTGGAGCATTACCGGCCGATCGAAGGCGTCGTCGACGAGATGGTCGACGCGTCGGGCAATCCGCGCCCGGCCTGGCAGTCCTTCATCGGAGCGCTGGACGATCTGGGGGCTGAGGCGCTCGGACAGCGCTTTGCCCGCGCCGACCAATATCTGCGCGATGCCGGCGTCTACTACCGCGTCTACGACAAAGCCGGCGCCAACGAGCGCGAATGGCCGCTGGCGCATGTCCCGCTGCTGATCGACGAAAAGGAATGGGCCGAGATCAGTGCCGGCCTCGTCCAGCGCGCCGACCTGTTCGAGACGATACTGGCCGACATTTACGGGTCGAACCGGCTGATCGAGAAGGGAATCCTGCCGGCGGGGCTGATCGCGGCGAGCCCGGAATATCTGCGCCCGGTGGTCGGCGTCCGTCCGGCCAGCGGCCATTTCCTGCACATGGTCGCCTTCGAGCTCGGCCGCGGCCCCGACGGCCGCTGGTGGGTTCTGGGCGACCGCACGCAAGCGCCGTCGGGCGCCGGCTTTGCGCTGGAGAACCGCGTTGCCACCACGCGCGCCTTGTCTGACATCTATGGCGAGCTGCATGTGCATCGCCTGGCCGGCTTCTTCCGCCGCTTCCGTGATGCGCTGAACGGCATGGCGAAGGATTCCGGCGGCCGCGTCGCCATCCTGACGCCCGGACCGCTCAACGAGACCTATTACGAGCACGCCTATATCGCGCGTTATCTTGGCATTATGCTGCTCGAAGGCGAGGACCTGACGGTGTCCAGCGGCCGGCTGATGGTGCGCACGGTTTCGGGCCTGATGCCGATCGGCGTTTTGTGGCGGCGGCTCGATGCCGCTTTCGCCGATCCGCTGGAGCTCAAACCGGACTCGCAGATCGGCACGCCGGGGCTGGTCGAGGCGATCCGGCGCGGCACCGTCTCGGCCGTCAACGGGCTCGGTTCCGGCTTGGCGGAAACGCGGGCGCTGCTTTCTTTCCTGCCGCGGATCGCGCGGGAATTGCATGGCGAGGAACTCAAGCTGCCGAACATTGCGACCTGGTGGTGCGGACAGCAGGCCGAACGCGACCATGTGCTGGCCAATATCGACCGCATGGTGGTTGGCCCGGCGCTGTCGACACGGCTTGCCTTCGAGGACGATGGCGCGACCAGGCTCGGTTCGGCGCTTTCGGCCGGCGAGCGGGCGGAGCTTATCGCGCGGATCGAAGCCGACGGGGTTGGCTTCGTCGGCCAGGAGGCGGTCACGCTCTCGACTACGCCGGTCTTTGCCGGCGGCCGCTTGGAGCCGCGGCCCGCCAGCCTGCGCGTCTACCTGGCGCGAACACACGAAGGCTGGACGGTGATGCCCGGCGGCTTTGCACGCGTCGGCTTCTCGCTCGACCCGACCGCGATGGCCATGCAGCGCGGCGGTCAGGCTGCGGATGTCTGGGTAGTCAGCGACAGGCCTGTCGAGCGGGAGACGCTGCTGCCGCAGGAGAGCGACGGCTTCACCCGCACCATGCCCGGCAGCCTGCCGAGCCGCGCCGCGGAAAACCTGACCTGGCTCGGCCGCTATATCGAGCGCTCGGAAGACACGGTGCGGGTGCTGCGCGCTTATCACGTCAGGCTGGCGGAGACATCCGATCCCGAGATGCCGCTGCTCGCCGACATCAGAGACTATCTCGAACCGTTCGGCATCGAGGTCGAAACCGCGATCCCGCTTGGATTGATCGGCACATTGGACAGCGCGGTCTACAGTGCCGGCCAGATCCGCGACCGCTTCTCGCCGGATGGCTGGCTGGCGCTGAAGGATCTGTCGAAGACCATCCACAAATTCGCTGAGACGGTCGCGCCGGGCGACGACGCGACGCGGGCGATGACCGTGATGCTGCGAAAGCTTGCGGGCTTCTCGGGGCTGCTGCACGAGAACATGTACCGCTTCACCGGTTGGCGCTTCCTGGAGATCGGCCGCCGACTGGAACGTGGCATCCAGATCGCGCGCACGCTAGCCAGGCTGACAAAGGCAGACGCGCCCGACGGCGCACTCGACATGATGCTGGAGATCGGCGACAGCGTCATGACCCACCGCCGGCAATATCCGGTTCAGTCAGGCCGGCGCACGGTTATAGACCTCTTGGCGCTCGATCCGCTCAACCCGCGCTCGATCCTGTTCCAGCTCGAGCGGCTCAAGGCCGAGATCGGCATGCTGCCTTCCGTCGGCGGCGAGGGACATATGTCGCCCGCGGCGAAAGAAATCCTGCAGCTCAACACGGCGCTCGCCGTGATGGAGCCTCAGGACATGACCGCGAAGGTGCTGGACGATCTCGCCATTCAGATCGGCGATCTCTACAACAGTCTCGCCAAGGCCTATTTCGGATAAATGCTCTACGACATCAGGCTTCATCTTCATTACGGCTATGCGGCCGCAGCCGGCGGCGGCAGGCACCAGGTGCGCGTGCTGCCGCAGACGATCGCCGGCGTGCAGCGGGTTATCGCCGCCTCGCTGTCGTTCCAGCCGAATCCGGCCGAGCGCGCGGATTTTTCCGATTTCTTCGGCAACAACGTCACTGCGATCGCCGTTCGCGACGCGCATGAGGAGCTCCACGTCAGGATGAGCGCCCGTGTGTCGGTGTCGCGGCCGGAAGCCGGCCTCGACGTCTCTCCCGACATTCACGGCTTGAGGGCGGAACTCGACGCGGTGCGTTCGCTGTCCCCCGACGCGCCGCATCACTTCCTCGCCGCCAGCGACCACGCCAGCATCGATCCGGTAATCACGGATTATGCGCGGGAAAGCCTCGCCGGTTCGGCGATCGCCACGGCGGTCGATCTCTGCAATCGGATCCACCGCGATTTCACCTATGACGGCAAGGCAACTACCGTGCAGACGCGCGCCAGCGATGCCTTTGCGCTTCAGCGTGGGGTTTGCCAGGATTTCTCGCACATCATGATCGCCGGGCTGCGCGGGCTTGGCATCCCCGCCGGTTATGTCAGCGGCTTCCTGCGCACGATCCCGCCCAAGGGTAAGCCGAGGCTCGAAGGCGCCGACGCCATGCATGCCTGGGTCAAGGCCTGGTGCGGGCGCGATGCCGGCTGGCAGGAATTCGATCCGACCAACGGCATGCGGGCGAGCAACGACCATATCACGGTGGGATACGGCCGCGACTATTCCGACGTGGCGCCGATTGTCGGCGTCCTGAAAACCACCGGCGAGCAGATCGGCGAGCAGGCGGTCGACGTCATCCCGGTCGCTGCCTGAAGGCGCACGATCGGTGATGCGGCTGCTTCTCAAATCGCGATCCCGCCGCTATCTTGCCGCCGGACCGTGGACCGGCCTGCCGGGCACTTGCGCGGAGTTCAATTGTTGACATCGGTCAGCATCATCATTCCAGCACACAATGCGTCGGCAACCGTTGCAGACACGTTGGCAACCTTGCGCTCGGAAGCCGAGGTCATCGGCGAAGTGATACTGGTCGACGATTCCTCGACGGACAACACGGCGGCCGTGGCCGCGGACGCAGCCTCGCGGCTGGCGCTGCCGTTCCGGGTCATCCGGTCCAATTGTCGGGACGCGGGCGGCTCCCGCAATCTTGCGCTGGCCGAGGCGCGCTTCCCCTGGATTTACATGATCGACGCCGACGATCTGCATATCGAGGGTGGGTTGCGGACGCTGCTGTCCAAGACCAGGACCAAGCCAGGCGCCGACATGGTGGTCGGCGCTTACCGCCGGCGGACCGATGGCCGGGACCGACAGTTCAAAACGCCGGCCGGCTACATGGCTGCCGGGCTCGCCAATGCCTCCGCCTATGTGGAAGGCAGGATACGGTCGATTGCCGTCGGCAGCGCGCTGGTGTCGCGGCATACGGTCGGCGACACGCGCTTCCCGACCGGGCTTGCCTACGATGAGGACACGTTGTTCTGGGCGCGGGTTATGAGCAAGGCATCGCTCGCGGTCGCGACACAACCGATCATGATCTACTTCGTATCGTCGGACCGTTCGGATGACCGCTTCGCGATAAAGCCTGCGCGACGCTTCCTCGAATGGCGCCTGGCGCTGCGCGAACTCGCCGACTGCGGCATTGCGAAATCGTCGTTGAAAGCGAGGGAAGGGCTTGTGGCGCTCAAGATCGCTCGCGTTCACTACGCCCGCGGCGATCTCGAAACGGCGGCAAGATTCCTGGCGGTTGCCGAAGCCGCGCCCAAGGTTTCGACCGATATCTGGCGTTGCATGCGTTATCGGCTCAAGATCGCGGCGCGGCGCCGGTTCCCGGCTCATCGCGTCCAGTTGCAAAGTGCCTGATGGCCGACGGGCCGGAACTTGCAGTCGTGGTAATAGGTTTTCGGGCTCCGACCGATCTGGTCGCGGCGGTCAGGTCGGTGCTCGGCCAGAACATCCCGCTCGAGGTGGTGGTCGTGAATTCCGGCGGCGGGAATGCCCAGGCGCTTCTGGCCAATGCCGGACTCGACGTGCCAGTCATCGAGTGCGAAGAAAGGCTCTTTGCCGGGGCCGCGAGAAATCGCGGCATAGCGGCGACGAAAGCTCCTTTCATCGCCTTTCTCGCGGATGATTGCCTGGCATGCCCGCGATGGGCAGAGGTCCGGCTGCGCCATCACCGGGAAGGCGTCGCGGCCGTGGCAAGCGCCATCGCCAACAGTCATCCGCGCAATCTGGTCGCGTGCGCGGCCCATCTCGTTACCTATATGCGGCGCCTGCCAGGTCTTCCCGCTCATAAGGCACTTCGCTACGGTGTTTCTTTCGACCGAAAATTGTTCGATCGGTATGGGCTATTCGACGAACAAATGGCGACGGGAGAAGACACGGAATTCCTGGAAAGACTGCCGAAGGCGATAGCGCCGCTATGGGAGCCGGCGGTGCTTACCGTCCATCGCAACGAGACACGGCTGATCCGAGTGATTGTCGACCAGTATCTGCGCGGATACCGATATGGGACCTACCTCAAATCCGTTGGGCACCGAAAGCCATTGCGGATTTTCAAAGGGGTGTTTCGGGACCGGCGCAATGTCGGCAAGTTCGCAAAAGAAGGCCTGGCCGAAGAGGATAGACGTTTCGCGATGTTATCGCTGCCGATCGTATGGGCGGCATTGTTCGCAAAATCGCTGGGGGCAGCCGTCGGCGTAACGCATGGCGATAGGACAGGCACGCGGCCATGATCACCATGGAGATGAAGCAGCCGCGCCGGCGGCGCGGTCGATGGCTTGGGTCGCGGCAAAGGATCGTCGCCATTTTCAGCTATCGCTACGATGCGCATCTGGTGCCAGACCTCCTCGCCAATCTCGATGCAATCGTCGATGGGTGGATCGCCTATGACGATCGGGCGGCGGATGCGGTCTTCAGCAATGAACCGCAGAGGCGGCGCGCGCTTGTTGCCGCGGCCTATGAGGCGGGTGCCGATTGGCTTTTGGCGATCGATCCGGACGAAAGGCTGGAAGATGCCGTGGCCAGCCGGATCGGCCAACTGACCAGCGGGTCGAGGCGCAATGCCTGGGGATTTCGCCTAAGGGAGATGTATACGCCGGCAAGCTATCGCATCGACGGCGTCTGGGGCCAAAAGATGCAGCACAGGCTTTTCCCCGCCTATCACCCGGATCTGAGCCGGTCGCAAGGGCTGCATGACGCCTGGTTCCCCGAACATCTGCGCTTCAAACTTCGGGACAGCGGCCTTAACCTTTATCATTTGAAGATGATCGAGCCGAAACGGCGCGCGGCACGTCGCGACCTCTACAATCATCTCGATCCGGAGCAACGTTTGCAGCAGATCGGCTACGACTATCTGACGGACGAGTCGGGAGCGGTTCTGGAAGCGATACCGGCCGGGCGAGACTACTTTCCCACCCATGTCGACGACGGCAGGCTTTGGATGGCTGAGGTGTCCGCCGACCGGCGGAGCTGAAGGACGCTCTCTGGGGACCGGCGGAACCAGCCGCTGTCGCGCGGCTTATCTACGGACCAGTTCCGTGGAGTTACCATGCTGCAACGAGCACAATCGTCCTTCGGCCGCCTGGCGGGTGGTCTGGAAATACAAGGGAACGGCGCGCAGAGTTCCGCCGAGCGCGCCGCGCTCAGCTATGTCAGCGATGCCGATCCGGGCATCCGGCGCCTGAGAAAAGGCAAGGGATTTTCCTATGTCGGCCCGAACGGGAGTGCGGTCACCGCGGCGACGCTCGACCGTATCAAGGCGATCGTCATTCCGCCGGCGTGGACGGATGTATGGATCTCGCCCGACCCGAACGGCCATATCCAGGCGACCGGCCGGGATCAGCGCGGACGCAAGCAGTACCGCTATCATCCGCAGTGGACCGAGGAACGGGACGGCGTCAAATACTCCAGCCTCGTTGCTTTCGCGGAAAGCCTGCCCTCCTTGAGGCGCCAGGTCGATGCCGACCTGCGCCGTCATGGACTTCCGCTGGAGCGCGTTGTCGCCTCTGTCGTCTGGCTGCTCGACAACACCATGATCCGTGTCGGCAATGCCGCCTATGCCCGCGACAACAAGAGTTTCGGCCTGACCACGCTGCGCGACCGCCATGTCGAAATCACCGGTTCCAGCCTGCGCTTCTCCTTCATGGGAAAGTCCGGCAAGGAATGGAAGCTGAAGCTCGTCGACCGACGCATTGCCAAGATCGTGCGCGGCGCGCAGGACCTGCCTGGCCAGAAGCTGTTTCAGTATCTGGACGACGAGGGGACCCGCCGGCCGCTGCGGTCGGAGGACGTCAATCGCTATATTCGCGAGGCATCTGGCCCGGAGTTCAGCTCCAAGCATTTTCGCACCTGGGGCGGCACCATCCATGCGGCATCCCTGTTCGCGCAGGCGGAGTTGCCCGAGAGCATCACCCAGAAAAACCGCGTGATGAACAGTATCGTCGACAAGGTCGCCGAACGACTCGGCAACACGCGAGCCGTCTGCCGCCGGTGCTATATCCACCCGCTCGTCTTCGAGGCGTGGGCCGAAGGGAAGCTGCTCGGCGAAATGGCCGAAGCCAACAAACGAAAGCGCCTTATACCGGGCCTCGACGAGGAGGAGACGCTGGTGCTCAGATGGCTGCAGGCACGCGAAGCCTGACCACAGGAGGATAGCGTAAACCCTCGATAGCCCTACAACTTTTTGTCGACCTTGTGTCGGGAAGGGTCCTACTGTTGCGTCCTTTGATACGGAAAGGACGCACCATGCTCTATGCCATTCTCTGCTACGCCTCCGAAGACGTGGTCTGCTCCTGGAGCAAGGAACAGGACGAGGAGGTCATGGCAAAGCTCCTCAACGTACAGGACAAATACGCCAGGGCAGGCCGGCTGGGGCCGGTGGCGCGCCTGCTGCCGACCACAGCCGCGACGACGCTTCGCAAGGTCAAGGGCGAATCGGTGGTGCTCGACGGCCCGTTCGCCGAGACCAAGGAGCAGTTCCTCGGCTTCTACACGCTCGAATGCAATCACCTGGACGAAGCCGTCGAGTTCGCCCGCGAACTCTCCGAGGTCAATCCGAGCGGTGGTTCCTACGAGATCAGGCCGATCTCGGTCTTCAATCCGACAAAGGTTCCCGCATGACCGAACTTGCCTGGATCAGCAACGCGATCAGCACCGCCCGTCCGCAGGCGATGGGCGCGCTGCTGCGCTATTTCCGCGACCTCGACGCCGCGGAAGAAGCTTTCCAGGATGCGTGCCTGAGGGCGCTGAAGAACTGGCCGAAAAACGGGCCGCCGCGCGATCCGGCGGCCTGGCTGATCTTCGTCGGCCGCAACAGCGGCATCGACGCGGTGCGCAAGCGCGCCAAGCAAGCGCCGATGCCGGAAGAGGATCAGATCTCCGATCTCGAGGATGCCGAAGGCGATATGGCCGAGCGGCTCGACGGCGCGCATTATCGCGACGACATCCTGCGGCTCCTGTTCATCTGCTGCCATCCCGATCTGCCGGCGACGCAGCAGATCGCGGTCGCGCTGCGCATCGTCTCCGGCCTGACGGTCAAGCAGATCGCGCGCGCCTTTCTCGTCGGCGAGAGCGCCATGGAGCAGCGCATCACCCGCGCCAAGGCGCGCATCGCCGATGCCGGCGTGCCGTTCGAGACCCCAGGCGCGGTCGAGCGTTCCGAGCGCTTGGCGGCGGTCGCGGCCATGATCTATCTGATCTTCAACGAGGGCTATTCGACCAATGGCGGCGAGGCGCCGGCCCGCGCGCCGCTTTGCGAGGAGGCGATCCGGCTCGCCCGGCTGCTGCTCAGGCTGTTTCAGCAGGAACCGGAGATCATGGGGCTGACGGCGCTGCTGCTTCTCCAGCATGCGCGCGCGCCGGCGCGCTTCGACGCGCATGGCGAAATCGTGCTGCTCGAGGATCAGGACCGGTCGCTCTGGAGCCGCAAGATGATCGACGAGGGCCTGGCGCTGGTCGACAAGGCGCTGCGTCATCGCAAGCCTGGCTCATACCAGGTGCAAGCGGCGATCGCGGCATTGCATGCGCGGGCGGCAACACCCGAGGATACGGACTGGACCGAGATCGACCTGCTCTACGGCTTGCTCGAGCAGATGCAGCCGTCGCCGGTAGTGACGCTGAACCGCGCTGTCGCGGTAAGCAAGGTGCGCGGCCCCGAAGCGGCGCTGGCAATGATCGAGCCGCTGGAAGATCGGCTGGCAGGCTATTTCCACTTCTTCGGCCTGAAGGGCGGCCTGCTGATGCAGCTTGGCCGCAGCGAGGAGGCGCGCGTGGCCTTCGACCGCGCGATCGCTTTAGCCAATACCGCCGCCGAAGCCGCTCATATCCGCATGCATATCGACCGGCTGATCAAGGAAAGCACCGAGACGTCGCAGGCCAAGAAGGCGCGCTGATCCCACTTTCACTGCTGGCCCAATTTTGCGCGCCGGGGACCATCCCGGGGTGGCGGTTTTTCCCTGAAACGAGTAATGCCACGCCATGAAAGCGCCGTCGTGCCTCAGGGCGCCGACAAGACGTGGCGCAAGGCTTCGACGCTCGCCATATCCAAGGCGAGATCTGAAAAGGAACAAACATGACGATTGCGAAGGAAACGGCCTCACTTCTGGAGAAACTTGGCGTCGCCAAGGATACGCTTTCCGGCGGCGACCTCATCGTGCGCAGCCCGGTGACGGGCGAGCAGATCGCGGCACTGAAGTCGATCTCGGCGGTCGATGCCGGCAAGGCTATCGATGCCGCGCACAAGGCCTTCCACGCCTGGCGGCTGGTGCCGGGGCCGAAGCGGGGCGAGCTGGTGCGCCTGCTCGGCGAGGAGTTGCGTGCTCACAAGGCGGAGCTCGGCCGGCTGGTGTCGATCGAGGTCGGCAAGATCCCGTCCGAGGGTCTCGGTGAAGTGCAGGAGATGATCGACATCTGCGATTTCGCAGTCGGTCTTTCGCGCCAGCTCTACGGCCTGACCATCGCCACCGAGCGCCCTGGACACCGCATGATGGAAACCTGGCATCCGCTCGGCGTCGTCGGCGTGATCTCGGCCTTCAACTTCCCCGTCGCGGTGTGGTCGTGGAACGCGGCACTTGCACTCGTGTGCGGTGACGCGGTGGTGTGGAAGCCGTCGGAAAAGACGCCGCTGACGGCGCTTGCCTGCGAGGCGATCTTCGAGCGCGCCGCTAGGCGATTCGGCGCCGATGCGCCGGAAGGCCTGCTCCAGGTGCTGATCGGCGACCGCGCCGTCGGCGAGGTGCTGGTCGACCATCCGAAGGTGCCGCTGGTCTCGGCCACGGGCTCGACCCGCATGGGCCGCGAGGTCGGTCCGCGGCTGGCCAAGCGTTTTGCACGCGCGGTGCTCGAGCTCGGCGGCAACAATGCCGGCATCGTCTGCCCGAGCGCCGATCTCGACATGGCGCTGCGCGCCATTGCGTTCGGCGCCATGGGCACCGCCGGCCAGCGCTGCACGACGCTTAGGCGTTTGTTCGTGCACGAGAGCGTCTATGACGCGCTGCTGCCGCGCCTGAAGAAGGCCTATCAGAGCGTTTCGGTCGGCAATCCGCTGGAGACCTCGGCGCTGGTCGGTCCACTGATCGACAAGGCCGCCTTCGACAATATGCAGAAGGCATTGAAAGAAGCGGAAGCGCATGGCGGCAAGGTGACCGGCGGCACGCGGTTCGAGAACGGCCATCCCGAGGCCTACTATGTGCATCCGGCGCTCGTCGAAATGCCGAAGCAGGTTTCGCCGGTGACGGAAGAGACCTTCGCGCCGATCCTCTATGTGATGAAATATGCCGATTTCGACGAGGCGCTCGACCTGCACAATGCGGTCGGCGCCGGCCTGTCGTCCTCGATCTTCACACGCGACCTGCAGGAATCGGAGCGCTTTCTCGGCGTCGACGGTTCGGACTGCGGCATCGCCAATGTCAATATCGGCACGTCGGGCGCCGAGATCGGCGGCGCATTCGGCGGCGAGAAGGAAACCGGCGGCGGCCGCGAGAGCGGCTCGGACGCCTGGAAGGCCTATATGCGGCGCGCCACCAACACGGTGAACTTCTCCAAGGCCCTGCCCTTGGCGCAAGGCGTGTCGTTCGACATCGACTGAGGACATAGAGCGGTTCACCGTTCCACGGAAACGGCAAGCCGCCCTATCTCTTTGATTTGACAATTCCGGACGGGAGACCGTTTCACACTTTCCTGGAATTGCTCTGAGCGCCGCGTCATGGTCGAAGCGGCTCAACGGCGCGTCTCTTTGCGCGCCGTCACGGCAAGCTCGGAGCAGGCGCCGCGGCGCTCAGCCTTCGCTCGCGCCGGAAAAACTCGCCTCGAAGGCTGCGTCGACGATGGCGAGCTTGGCTGCCTGGACGGCCATGTATTCGTCGAAGAACTGCCGCGACACCCACATGACGGAATGTCCGCGCTGGCCGACCCAGCCGATGCTGCCGAGCGCCTCGGCGTCGCGGAGCTTGCGCGCCAGATGCGTGCGCGACAGCTTCAGCCAATGCGCAAATTCGCTGATCGAGATGACGCCGGTCGGAATCTTCTCGAGGCTGGCGTCCTCCGGATCGATACCCGACATCAGCCAGTCCATGACGATGCCGCCGTTGTTGAGCCAGATGAACAACGAGAAGGTTTGCTGGGGTTCCCGCACCGGAATGGATGCGAGCAATCCGTCGCAGATCAATGGCTGCAGCTTGGCCAGCATATCGGGGTGTCCGAGGAAAGTCGTCAGCCGGGCTCCGCCATCGATGCGGTCGAGCGTTCGCAAATGGGCATGGATCCAGCCGGTAAAGGTCTCGATGGTGGCCGCGGTCACCCGCAACGGATGAGCCCGGCCATCGCCACGCGACGAAATATATTCGGCGACGTTGTAACGGAGCATTTCCTTGACGAACGCTTCGGCGGTGTTGCGGCTGGCAACTGAATTGCGGCGCACGACCTCGATGAAACGCGCTACGGTCATTTCGGTGCGACGGTCATCGGGGTCGCGCCTGAAATGCAGCGCAAGTCCGACATGGCCGAGCAGCCAGCGCTGCTGAGTGGCAAAAACGGCGGCAAGGCGCGGGCTGGTTTCGTAGATATGGATGAGCGCGCGCGACTGCTCCTTGACACCGCGCAGAGCTGCCGGATGACTGGCGATTTCTTCGGCGCTCAAGGGCATTTCCTGCGGCACTCCATTCGATTCCAAGCAACGACGAAAGAAGATTCCCCGCCTTCGACGGTCGTGTCCAGTTGCCCATTGGAACAACGGCTGATGTTTCGGGCGTGTTCTTGCTAACCCTTTGCATCGATTCGAAAAACCCGGATAGTAATCCGCTCGACGGTCTAGCGTTCAATGGGCGGCCTCTTCGCCGAATCGGCGAAGGAGCATCGACGGTTGGGCTTCGTGGCGTGGACAGGTCGGCAACGTCCAAAACCGGTCTTTGCAACCTGCTGGCGGCGACCTATCCTGGCGACTTAAAATCCGTTGCCGCGCCGAGTGAAGCCATGCCGAGAACGATCCGGACGCTGACCGCCAGCGAGGTGGAAACGCTCGTCGAGTGGGCGGCGAGGGAGGGATGGAATCCGGGCATCGACGATGCCGCCGCGCTCAGGGCTGCCGATCCTGAAGGGTTCATCGGCGCCTTCGTCACCGGCGAGATGGTGGCCGGCATCTCGGCCGTCGCCTATGGCGCGGAGTTCGGTTTCATCGGCCTCTATATCTGCCGGCCCGATCGGCGCGGTGAAGGCCATGGCAAGGCGGTCTGGGATGCCGGCATGGCTCGGCTCGGCGACCGCATTGTCGGCCTCGACGGCGTAGCCGAGCAGCGCGCCAACTACCAACACAAAGGCTTCGTGCCGGCTTATGAGACCGTCCGCTTCAGCGGTCGTCCGGCCCGACTGACCGGGGGTCGGGAAATCCGGTCCGTTGCCGCCGCCGAGACAGCCGAGATCCTGGCCTATGACCGCCAGTGCTTCCCGGCGCCTCGGGAGGCCTTCCTGCGGGAATGGCTGCGGCCGCCCCGGATCGCGATGATGTCCACTGGCTCGACCGGCCTTGCCGGCTACGGCGTGGCGCGCCGATGCCGCGAAGGTTTCAAGATCGGTCCGCTGTTCGCGGACGACATGGAGACAGCCCTGGCTTTGATGGCGGAACTGACGGGAAGGACGGCAGGCGAGGCGCTGCATATCGACGTGCCGGCCACCCAGATCGGCTTCACCGCCGTGCTTCAGGCTGTCGGCATGGTCCCCGGATTCACGACGACCCGCATGTATCGGGGCGGCAAACCAGGCAATGTGCCGTCGAAGGTTTTCGGCATCACGACGCTGGAGCTGGGGTGATCGCGAAGCGAATGGCTTCGGTGCTGTGATCATCGTTTGTCCGGCGTGGCGCATGCGAGATGTCTCTCCGACGTGGTTCGGATGCCGGACTGTGTCTCGCCGCAACGCTCATCGCACAGCGGAGGTTATCGAATGGCTGGAAGAACCGTCCTGATCGCGGGCGGCGCCGGGGGAATGGGTCTTGCGACGGGGCTGCGCCTGGCGGCTGACGACGAGCGGATCGTGCTCGCCGACCTTCCCGGCGCGAAACTCGACGAGGCCGTGTCAAAGATTGCTGCGACCGGTGCGAACGCGATCGGTCTGCCGCTCGACGTCCGTTCCGTCGCCGCCTGCCGGGAGGTTGTGGACAAGGCGCGCGAGTGGGGAGGCGGCCTGGACATTCTCGTCAACGCCGCCGGCGTCTGGCTCGAGGGAGCGGCAAGCGAGGTCCGCGAAGAGCAATGGGACCTGGTGCTGGATGTCAATCTCAAAGGCGCCTTCTTCCTGATCTCGGCCGCCATTCCGCACCTGTCGGCGGCGCAGGGCGTTATCATCAATATCGCCTCCGACGCGGGCATCGTCGGCAACAGCGGCGCGGCGGTCTATTGCGCCTCCAAAGGCGGGCTGGTGCTGCTGACCAAGGCTCTCGCCCTGGAGCTTGCGCCGCACGGCATTAGGGTCAACGCCGTCTGTCCTGGCGACACGGCGACGCCGATGATCGAGTATCAGGCAAGGACCTATGGCGGAGATGACCCGGACGGCTACAAGCGCCGGCTCCTTGGGCACTACCCGCAAGGGGAAAGAGCACGGTTCATCGGCGTGGAAGAGATCGCCTCCTTCATCCATTATCTTTGCCAGCCCGGCGCGGCGCCGATCACCGGGGCCGCGCTTTCGATCGATTTTGGCATCAGCGCCGGATACTGACTCGCGGCATTGGCGTCATCGCCTTGGAGGGCTCATGACCACGTTTCGCAAATCCCGCACGGCGCTGGTGACCGGCGCGGGCGCCGCCGACGGCATCGGCGCCGCGGTGGCGCGTGCGCTCGGAGACGCCGGGCTTGCGGTCGCGATCACCGCCTCGTCGCATCGCGTCGAGCAGCGCGCCGAAGAGCTGCGGGCGGAGGGGCTCGACGTTCGTGCGGTGGTGGCCGATCTGACGCGTGCAGCGGATGTCGAGCGGCTCTGCTCGGAGGTCGGCGAAATCGATATCCTCGTCAACAATGCCGGGATGGGAACAGTCGCCCAGCCGGCGCTGCAGCGGCGATTTCTCGATCTCAGCGAGAGCGACTGGGACCGCGGCATCGATGTCAGCCTGAAGACCACATTCCTTGCCACACGCGCATTTCTGGCCGGCATGGTCCGACGCGGTCATGGACGCGTGGTGAACATGGCCTCGGTCACCGGCCCTTACGTCTCCAACGAAGGCGAGGCCGCCTATTCCGCCGCCAAGGCAGGCATGGTCGGGCTGACGCATGCGCTTGCGCTGGAGGTCGGCCGCAGCGGCGTCACCGTGAACGCCGTGGCGCCGGGCTGGATCGCGACGGGCGCCTCGACGCCGGAAGAGCTCGTCGCCGCGCAAAACACGCCGCTTGGACGCGCCGGCGCTCCGGAAGAGGTCGCCGCGGCTGTGCTGTTCCTGGCGTCCGACGGCGCCAGCTATGTCAACGGAGCCGTCCTCGTCGTGGATGGCGGCAACATCCTTCAGGAGCGCAAGGGCTAACCGCGAGGTCAACCGGTCGGCCGCCGCCATCGGTCGCTACTTGTTCGTGTCGGCAATCGCGTCCGGCACCACCACCAGCTTGCCGACGAAGTCCTTGGCCATGAAGTCGGTCTGGGCGCGGTGGAAGTCCGACAGCTTGTAGACGCCGCCGACCAGCGGGCGGATCTTCTTCTCCTCGATGTAGCGCACGATGCGGCGGAAATCGGCCCTGGTGCCCTGGCTCGAGCCGTGCAGCTGAAGCTGCTTGAGATACATGGTGCGCAGGTCCAACTGCACCACCGGCCCAGCGATGGCGCCTGCGGTGGTGTAGCGTCCCTCGGGCCGCAGGATGCGCAGCAGATCATTGAAGATGGCGCCGCCGACAAGGTCGGCGACCACGTCGATGGGTTGGCCAGCGGTCGCTTCGTTGACGGCGGCAGGCAGGTCGGCCACGCCGCGCGTGACCACTTTCTCGGCGCCGATGTCGAGCACTGCTTGCTCCTTGCCCTTGCCGACCACGGCATAGGGAATGGCGCCCCGCGCCCGCGCCAGCTGCACGATGCCGGAGCCGACACCGCCGGAGGCGCCGGTGACCAGCACCCGTTCGCCGGCCTTCAAGCCTGCACGTTCCAGCATCTGCTCGCCGGTGAGATAGGCGCAGCAGAAGGTGGCGAGCTCGACATCGCTCAAATCGGTATCGACGACATGCGCATTCTCGGCCGGCAGCGCCTGGTATTCGGCATATCCGCCGTCACGGCCGTGGCCCATATAGTCGATGTCGGCGAGCGAATCGTCGTCACGGTTGTAGATGGAGAAGTCGACCATGACGCGTTCGCCGATGCGCTCGGCGGGTACGCCGTCACCGACGGCGACGATGGTGCCGACCGTATCGGTGCCCTGGATGCGCGGAAAGGTCAGCGTGTTGCTTTGCCGGCGCCAGGTCGACACGGCAGCCGCATCTTCTTCCGTGCCGTAGGCGCCCTGGCGCACCCACACGTCGGTGTTGTTCATGCCGCAGGCGCTGACCTTGACCAGCACCTCGCCGGCAGCCGGCGACGGCACCTTCACATCGGTGCGGTAGACGAGTTTTTCCAGGCCGCCGTGGCCGGTGAGTTGCACGGCGGCCATCGTGGCGGGGACGGTTCTGGTCATGGCATTCATGTCGGTCTGTTCCTTTGCTTTCACGCAACTCCGGACGGAAAACCGTTCACACCTTTCCTGGATTGCTTCAGAGGCTGGCAAACACGCTGTTCACGGCGTCGGCGGTCTTGGCGACGATGGTGTCGGCCTCCTCGCGCGTCAGGCAAAGCGGCGGCGCGAAGCCGAGGATGTCGCCCTGCGGCATGGCGCGGCCGATGACGCCGCTTGCCGCGAGCGTCGTGGCGATCTGCGGGCCCACTTTGAGCGCCGGATCGAAGAAGACGCGATCGTCGCGATCCCTGACGAACTCGACCGCAGCCAGCATGCCGTCGCCGCGGACCTCGCCGACGTTTCTGTGGCCGCCGACGGCCTTGGCCAGCTCGGCGCGGAAATAAGCGCCGGTCTCGCCGGCATTCCTCACCAGATCCATCTCGTCGATCAGTTCGAGATTGGCGACGCCCGCGGCGACGCAGATGGGATGCGCCGAATAGGTCCAGCCGTGGCCCAGCGAGCCCAGCTTGTCGGAACCCCTGACCAGCACCTGCCAGACCTTGTCGGAGACGATGACGCCGGAAAGCGGCGCATAGGCAGACGTCAGGCCCTTCGCGATGGTGATCAGGTCCGGCTTGATGCCGTAATGGTCGGAGCCGAACATGGTGCCGAGACGGCCGAAGCCGGTCACCACCTCGTCGGCGACAAGCAGCACGTCGTATTTGTTCAGCACCGCCTGGATCTTTTCCCAATAGCCGGCGGGCGGCGGCACGATGCCGCCGGTGCCGAGGATCGGCTCGCCGATAAAGGCCGCGACGGTGTCCGGGCCCTCGGCAAGGATCATCTCCTCGAGCTTGTCGGCGCAATATTGCGAAAACTGCTCCTCGCTCATCGAGCGGTCGGCGCGGCGGAAATAATAGGGGGCCTCGGTGTGCATGATCGGCGCGCGCGGCAGGTCGAAGGCGTTGTGGAACAGCTCGAGCCCGGTCAGCGATCCTGTCATGACGCCGGAGCCGTGGTAGCCGCGCCAGCGCGAGATGATCTTCTTCTTCTCCGGCCGGCCGAGAACGTTGTTGTAGTACCAGATCAGCTTGATGTTGGTCTCGTTGGCGTCGGAGCCGGAGAGGCCGAAATAGACCCTCGACATGCCCTTCGGCGCGCGGTCGATGATCATCTTGGCGAGCGTAATCGAGGCCTCGGTGCCGTGCCCGACATAGGCGTGATAATAAGCGAGGTTCTTGGCCTGATCGGCAATGGCATCGGCGATCTTGTGGCGGCCATAGCCGACATTGACGCAATAGAGCCCGGCAAAGGCATCGATGCTCTTCTTGCCGGTGTTGTCCCAGACGGTGACGCCTTCGCCGCCGGCCATGATGCGCGCCGGGGACTCGCCCCGCGCATGCGTGCCCATATGCGTCGAGGGATGGAAGAAGTGGTCGCGATCCCAGGCCGAAAGTTCGTTGGACTGTTCGAGCATCTTTTTTCTCCTTGCAGGGAATTCTTCCGGCGTGCGCTAGGCGACGTCCAGACAAAGGTATTTCAGATCGGTGAAGGCTTCGAGGCCATGGCGCGAGCCTTCGCGGCCGATGCCGGACTGCTTGACGCCGCCGAACGGGATCGGCGCGCCGGTGATCTTCACCCGGTTGATCGCGACCATACCGTATTCCAGCGCGCGACCCATGCGCGCCTGGCACGCGCCGTTCTCGGTCACGACATAGGCGACGAGACCATATTCGGTAGCGTTGGCGCGGGCGACGACTTCCGCTTCCTCGTCGAACGGGGTGACGGCGGCGACCGGGCCGAAGGTTTCCTCATGCATGATCAGCGCCTCGTCCGGCACATCGACGAGCAGCGTTGGCTGATAGAACAGCGGCCCGGCCGCATGGCGCTTGCCGCCGATGAGGCAGCGCGCGCCGCGAGCCAGCGCGTCTGCGACCTGCTCCTCCACCTTCTTGACGGCGCGCTCATGCATCAGCGGGCCGATATCGGCGTCGGGTGAAAGCCCGTTGCCGGTGCGCAGGCGCTCGATGCGACGGCCGAAGGCGGCGCAGAAGCGGTCATAACTCTGGCGCTGCACATAGATGCGGTTGGCGGCAAGACAATCCTGGCCGGAGGTGGCGAATTTGGCGTCGAGCGCGATCGTCACCGCCTTTTCGATATCGGCATCACCGAAGACGATCAGCGGCGCATGGCCGCCGAGCTCCATGACCAGCCGCTTCATCGTCGGCGCGCTCTGCGCGGCAATCAGCCGGCCGACGTCGGTCGAACCGGTGAAGCTCATGGCGCGCACCCGGGCGTCAGCGCACATCGCGCCGACGATGGTGCGCGCATCCCCGGTGACAACGTTGAAGACCCCGGCGGCCAGGCCGGCACGCTCGCCGAGCTCGGCCAGCGCCAGCGCCGAAAGCGGCGTTTCCGAGGACGGATGCGCCACCATGGTGCAGCCGGCGGCAAGCGCCGCAGCGGCCTTGCGGGTGAGCATGGCCGACGGAAAGTTCCATGGGGTGACGACGCCGACGACGCCGAGCGGCTCGCGGCGAACGGTCATCTGAGCATTCGGCAGATGGCTGGTGACGCTTTCGGCATTGAGGCGCTTTGCTTCCTCGGCATACCACTCGACGAAGGAGGCGGCGTAGTCGATCTCGCCCAGCGATTCCTTTAGCGGCTTGCCCTGTTCAAGCGTCATCAGCAGCGCCAGGTCGTCCTTGGCGGCGACGATCAGCTCGAACCATTTTCGCAAGATTCTGGAACGCTCTTGCGGCAGCGCGGAGCGCCAGGCCGGCAGGGCACGCGCTGCAGCGTCGACAGCCTCCGCCGTTTGGCTTGCGCCGAGGGCGGCAACGAAGGCGACTGTAGCGCCGGTGGCCGGATCGGTGACTGCGAAGCTCGCGGCCGAGTCGCCGGCCGTCCAATGTCCCCCGATATAGCCGAGATCGCGCAGCAGCCGGCGATCGGCGAGACGATCCAGTGCTTCGTGGCGGTGTGGGCGTGCAAAATGCGCGGACATCGTTTGTCTCCCGGTGCCAGTCGATGCGGAGAGATTAGCCGCGCGATCGAGACAGAGAGGCTTTTTCGGCAGCCGCCAGGAGAGAGATTGTCTGCCATCGCCCGCCGGGCCAGACGATCTCTCCGGCTTCAGCCTGGCAACAGGTCGGCGACAGGCACCACGGACTCCTCCTTCACCGTCTTGGTGACGATGTAGGTGAAGTAGCGGTCGATGCCGATCTCGCGTTCCAGAAGGGCGTCGACCAGCCGCTGATAGGCGTCGATGTCCCGCGCCATCACTTTCAGCACATAGTCGACGCCGCCGCCGACCGACCAGCAGGCGACGATCTCGGGCACGTCGCGGATGACCCGCTCGAAACGGTCGAAATCGGCTTGCCGGTGGCTGGCCAATGTCACCTCCATCAGCACGGTCGCCACCGGCGCGATCGCGCGCATGGCGATTGCGGCGTGGTAGCCGGAGACGATGCCAGCCTTCTCCAGCTTGCGCAGCCGCATCCAGCAAGGCGTCGGCGACAGGCCGACCTTCTCGGCCAGCGCCAGCTTGGTGATGCGCCCGTCGCGCTGGATGGCGTCGAGGATCTTGAGGTCGATCGGATCGAGTTTCGCTGCCGCCATGCTCCGCCTTTTTGTTCCGGACACCATGACGATGCATTATTTCGATTGTCAATTGCACTGATTTCGATCTCTAATAAAGTCATGACATTATGGCAGCCAGATCCTGCGCTCATCCGCCGCCCGGCCTACCTCTCGCTGGCCGATCAGTTCGCGCGCGCCATCCATGATGGAAAGCTCGCCAATGGCGCGCGACTGCCGACGCACCGGCGGCTTGCCGACGACCTGAAACTTTCGGTCCAGACGGTCAGCCGCGCCTATGAGGAACTGATCCGCCGCGGTCTGATTGCCGGCGAGGTCGGGCGCGGCAGCTTCGTGCAGACGCAGCGCCGGGAGCCGGAGCCGCCCTACCTCCCGGAACGGTTGGGCGAGGTCATCGACCTCTCGATCCTGAAGCCGGTCTGCGAGCCGATGCATCTGGAGAAGCTGAAGCAGGCGTTGGGGTGGCTGGCCGAGAACCTGCCGTCGAGTTCGGCGCTGTCGTTCCGGCCGAACATGGTGTTCCCGCGTCATCGCACGGTGGCGGTCGAATGGCTGAAGCTCTGCGGCCTCGACGCCTCACCGCAGAACATCAGCCTCACCAACGGCGCCACCGCCGGCATGACGGTAGCGCTGATGAGCGTCGCACCGCCCGGCTCGACGGTCGCCACCGAGGCGATCGGCCACCACACGCTGGTGCCGCTCGCCCGCTATCTCGGCTTCAATCTCGACGGCCTGCCGATCGACGACAACGGCCTGATCCCGGAAGCGTTGGATGAGGCCTGCCGTCTCTCCGACATTCGCGCCGTTTTCGTCCAGCCTTCGGTCATCAACCCGACGGCGAGCTTGATGGACGACGGCCGGCGCGAGCAGATCGCCGCGGTTGCGCGCAAACATGACATCGCCATCATCGAGAACGACGTGCTCGGGCCGCTCGTCGAAGGCCGGCCTCCGGCGGTTGCCGCCTTCGCGCCCGAGCGGACGCTCTACGTCACCTCCTTCACCAAGATCACCGTGCCCGGCCTGCGCATCGGCTATCTCGCGGTGCCCGACCGCTATGTCGCGGCCGTCGCCAACCGCCATCTCGTCTCGAATTGGATGGCGACGCCGATGGTGGCGGAAATCGCGACCCGGTGGGTGAACGACGGCACGGCTTTTGAGTTGGTCGACTGGCAACGCGGGGCGCTGAGACGCCGGCAGGAAATCGCAGCCGAAATGCTGGCCGGCGTCGACTATCGCTCCCATCGCGACGGGCTGCATCTGTGGCTCCAATTGCCGGGCGACCGCGCCGAGGAGAGCTTCGTTGCGCAGGCGCGCCTGCGCGGCGTGGCGATCGCGCCGGGCACGTCGTTCCGCATCGCCGACACGCCGTGGCATCCCGCCGTGCGCATCTCGCTCGGCTCGACCACCGAAGGGGAACTGCGCGCGGGCCTGAGCGTTGTCGCCAAGCTCCTGCTGGGCGATCCGGAGCATCTTCTGCTCGCCATCTGATGCAAAAGCGGAGCGCCAATTGCCCCAATTGTGCAGCGCTCGAAAAATTGTCATGATATTATTTTCCTAATTGACATGATTTAGCGCGTTTCGCATCGTTAGGAGCATAGGCCGCTTCAGAACGGGGAAATGGATTGCCCGCGCCCATCATCAAGGTCGACGCCATTTCGAAGAGCTTCGGCGCCTTCAAGGTGCTCGACGGCCTGTCGATGCAGGTCATGCCAGGCGAGAAGCTGGCGCTGATCGGCCCATCCGGATCGGGCAAGACGACGATCCTGCGCATCCTGATGACGCTGGAGAAGATCGACGGCGGCAATATCCAGATCGACGGCGAGCAGCTCTATCACATGGAGCGCAACGGGCAGCTGGTACCGGCCGACGAGCGGCACTTGGCCAAGATGCGCCAGAAGATCGGCATGGTCTTCCAGCTCTTCAATCTTTTCCCGCACAAATGCGTCATCGACAATGTCACGCTGGCGCCGATGCTGACCAAGGGCGTGGCGCGAGCCGCCGCCGAAAAACGGGCGATGGAACTGCTCGACATGGTGGGCCTCGCCGATAAGGCGAAGAGCATGCCGGCACAGCTTTCCGGCGGCCAGAAGCAGCGCGTCGCGATCGCCCGCGCGCTGGCGCTGTCGCCCAAGATCATGCTGTTCGACGAGGTCACCTCGGCGCTCGACCCCGAGCTGGTCGAGGAGGTGCTCAATGTCATGCGTAAGCTCGCCGCCGAAACCGACATGACGATGCTGCTCGTCACTCATGAGATGGGCTTTGCCCATGACTTTGCCGATCGCGTGCTGTTCTTCGATCGCGGCAGGATCGTCGAGGAGGGCAAGCCCGATGAGATTTTCCGCCATCCCAAGCAGGAACGCACGCAGGGCTTCCTGAAGAAGATCATCGCGGCCGGACATCGCGTCTGACCGCCATGCCAGGGCGGCGAAGCCGTCCCGAAAGCCAGAAACGGGTGGCAAGTACGCCATCCGAACCGAGCGAACCAAGAAGAGAAACAAGGAGTTGGGAACGATGAAGAAACTTGGCATCCTGGCTGGCGTCGCCGGTCTCGCCGTAAGCACCATGCTGCTCGCCTCCGGCGCGCGTTCAGCAGACGACGCAAAGCTCGAGCAGCTCAAGCAGCAGGGCTTCGCCCGCGTCGCCATTGCCAACGAGCCGCCCTACACCGCGGTCGCCGCGGACGGCAAGGTCTCGGGCGCCGCACCCGACGTAGCGCGCGAGATCTTCAAGCGCCTCGGCGTCAACGATATCGTCGCCTCCATCTCCGAATATGGCGCCATGATCCCCGGCCTGCAGGCCGGCCGCTTCGATGTCGTCACCGCCGGCCTGTTCATGAAGCCCGAGCGCTGCGCGGCTGTCGCCTATTCCGAGCCGGTGCTGTGCGATGCGGAAGCGATGCTGGTGAAGAAGGGCAACCCGAAGGGTTTCAAGAGCTATGAGGACGTCGCCAAGGACACGTCGGCCACTATCGGCGCGCCGGGCGGCGGCACCGAGGAGAAGCTGGCGCTCAATGCCGGCGTGCCGCGCGACCGCGTCATCGTCGTGCCGGACGGCCAGAGCGGCCTGAAGATGGTGCAGGACGGCCGCATCGACGCCTATTCGCTGCCCGTTCTGTCGATCAACGACCTCATCAAGAAGGCCAATGATCCGAATCTCGAAGTGATCGCGCCGGTGCAGGGCGCGCCGGTCTATTGCGACGGCGCCGCCTTCAAGAAGGGCGACGAGGCGCTGCGCGATGCCTATGACGTCGAGCTCGCCAAGATGAAGAAGTCCGGCGAGTTCGCCAAGATCATCGAGCCCTACGGCTTCTCGGCCAAGGCGGCGATGTCGACGACGCGCGAGAAGCTCTGCGCGGCGAAGTAATCTCCCTTCTTACCACCTGCGGGGAGAAGATGGCTCGAAGAGCCGGATGAGGGGCGGCGCGCCAGCATTTCAAGGTCAGCGCTGCCCCTCATCTGCCTGCCGTCATCTCCTCCCCGTGGGCGGGGACAAGGCTGTCGGAGCCGTCTCGCAACGACTGCAAACGTTAGGAAAATTTGAAACTCAATGACCCAGTGGTCCGGCTATCTCGGCCTGATATTGCAGGGAGCGCTTGTCACCATCGAGCTGACGCTGATGGGGTCGGTGCTCGCGCTCGTCATGGCCTTTCTCGCCGGCATGGGACGTGTGTCGCGCTTCTTCATCGTGCGCGCGATTGCCACGACCTATATCGAGTTCTTCCGCGGCACCTCGATCTTCGTGCAGCTGTTCTGGGCCTATTTCGTGCTGCCTTTCGCCGGTCTGTCGCTGACGCCTTTGCAGGCCGGCGTGCTGGCGCTGGGGCTCAATGTCGGAGCCTATGCGGCGGAAGTCGTGCGCGGCGCCATCCTGTCGATCGGCCGTGAGCAATATGAGGCCTGCACGGCGCTTAATCTCGGCCGCTGGCAAGGCATGCGCCACGTCATCCTGCCGCAGGCGCTGCTCATCATGCTGCCAACCTTCGGCAACAACGCGATCGAGCTGCTCAAGGCGACTTCGGTCGTATCGCTGATCTCGCTTGCCGATCTCACCTTCCAGGCGCAAGTGGTGCGCTCGCAGACGGGCAGCACGCTGATGCCCTTCCTCTCCGTTCTCGTCATCTATTTCGCGCTCGCGCTGATCATCTCCTGGGGCGTGCGCTCGCTGGAGCGCCGCATGGCGCGCGGTCTCGACGGAGTGCGTGTCTGATGGAATGGGCCCGCTGATGGAATGGGATTGGAACTTTGTCTGGGAGATCATGCCGACTATGATCCAGGGGGTGAAGATCACGATCCTGGCGACCGTGCTCGGCTCGATCCTGGCCGGGATCGTCGGTCTGGCGATCGCGCTGGCGCGGCGCTCGCCTAACCGCACGGTGTCGCGCAGCGTCGGCTGGTTCGCCGAATTCATCCGCGGCACGCCGCTTCTGGTGCAGCTCTATTTCATCTTCTACGTGCTGCCCGATATCGGCATCCTGCTGCCGCCCTTGGTGGCGGGCGTCATCGGGCTTGGACTGCACTACGGCACCTATACGGCCGAGGTCTATCGCGCCGGCATCGACAATGTGCCGCGCGGCCAGTGGGAGGCCGCCAAGGCCTGCAATCTTAACGGCCGCCACACCTGGACGCATGTCATCCTGCCGCAGGCGATCCCGCCGATGATCCCGGCCTTGGCCAACTACTTCATCGCCATGTTCAAGGAGACGCCGCTGCTTTCGGCGATCACCGTGCTGGAGCTGATGAACCAAGCCAAGAGCGTCGCCAATACCTATTACCGCTACATCGAGCCGATGACGCTGGTTGGCGCCTTCTTCCTCGTCATCAGCCTCTGCTCCGTCGTGCTGTTGCGCTGGCTGGAGCGTCGTTACGGCAGGATCGAGAGATGAAAGTCATGAAACTGTTGCCCGAAATCGAGCTGGCATCGACCCGGCCCGCACTCGATGCGCGTCCGCTCGAAAAGCGCGTCGGGCTGATTGCTTTGGCCACCGATCATACCAGCGAGGTCGACTTCCGCCGCATGGTGGCGAGCGAGCGGATCGGCGTCTACGTCGCGCGCATCCCCTACGCCAATCCGACGACGCCGGACAATCTGCGCAAGATGCAGCCCTCGCTTTCGGCGGGCGCGGCACTGATCCTGCCGGACGAGACGCTCGATGCCGTCTGCTATTCCTGCACGTCTGCTTCCGTGGTGATCGGCGACGCCGAGATCGAGCAGGCGATCCAGGCGGCCAAGCCGAATGTTCCCGTGGTCACGCCGCCCATGGCCGGCGTGCGCGGCCTCAACGCTTTTGGCGTGAAGCGGATCAGCATTCTCACCCCTTACACTGTCGAGACCAGCCGGCCGATGGCCGCCTATTTCGCCGCGCACGGCTTCGACATCGAGAGCGTCACCTGCCTCGGCTTCGAGGACGATCGGGAGATGGCACGCATCGAGCTTACCTCGCTCGTCGATCTGGCGCGCAAGGCGACGCATGCGCAGGCGGATGCGCTGTTCGTTTCATGCACCGCGCTACGCGCGGCGCTCGCCGTTCCAGGCATGGAGGAGGCAATCGGCCGCCCGGTCGTCACCAGCAACCAGGCGAGCGCCTGGAACTGCCTGCGGCTTTGCGGGGACGACACGGCGCGGCCGCAGTTCGGCCGGCTGATGACGAAGCCATTGGCCCGGTGAGCGGGCATGCCAATGACCAAAACGGAAGTCACGCTTCAGCATATCCGCGCTGCGCGCGAACGCATTGCCGGAAAGGTCGAGCGGACTCCGACTGTGTTGTCGCAAAGCCTCTCGGATCGGGCGGGACATCCCGTTCACCTCAAGCTGGAACATCACCAGACGACCGGCGCGTTCAAGCTGCGCGGCGCGTCCAACGCGATCGCCGCGTTGAGTCCGGAGGAAAGGTCGCGCGGCGTCGTCGCGGCATCGACCGGCAATCACGGCCGCGCGCTGGCCCATGCGGCGAAGCTCGAGGGCATGCGCGCGGTGATCTGCATGTCGAGGCTGGTGCCCGAGAACAAGCTCGACGCAATCCGCCGCCTCGGCGCGGATATTCGCATCGTCGGCAACAGCCAGGACGATGCCCAGCAGGAGGTCGACAGGCTGGTCGCGGAGGAGCGGCTGGTCATGCTGCCGCCCTTCGACCATCCCGACATCGTCGCCGGGCAGGGCACGTTGGGGCTGGAGATCATGGAGCAGGTTCGGGACGCAGCAAGTGTGCTGGTGCCGCTCTCCGGCGGCGGCCTGGCAGCCGGCGTTGCCGCGGCGGTCAAGGGGGTGAGCCCGGCCACCAAAGTCGTCGGCGTGTCGATGTCGCGCGGTGCCGCGATGAAGGCGAGCCTCGATGCCGGCCGCCCCGTGCAGATCGAGGAATTGCCGACGCTTGCGGACTCGCTAGGCGGCGGCATCGGCCTCGATAACCGGCTGACCTTTGCCATGTGCCGTGAGCTGCTCGACGACGTCATCCTGCTTTCCGAGGACGAGATCGCCGCCGGCATTCGGCATGCCTATGAGGAAGAGCGCGAGATCGTCGAAGGCGCGGGCGCGGTCGGCATCGGCGCGCTGCTTGCTGGGAAGGTCACTGCGAAAGGACCGGTGGTGGCCATCCTGTCTGGCCGCAACATCGACATGAGCCTGCATCGCCGCATCGTCTGCGGCAACGCTGCACTGACGGAGCGCCCCACATGAGCCGCATGACCATCCTCACCGAAGCCGAGCTGCGCAAGATCGTGACGCTCGATCTGGATGCGGTCGCCTGCGTCGAGAACGCGTTTCGGGCTTTGGTGACAATGCCGGTGGCGATGCCGCCAATCTTGAGGCTTGACATTCACGAGCATCGCGGCGAGGTCGACGTGAAGTCCGCCTACGTGCCCGGCATAGATGGCTTCGCCGTCAAGATAAGCTCCGGCTTCTTCGACAATCCGAAGCTCGGCCTGCCGAGCGGCGGCGGCATGATGGTGCTGCTTTCGGCCAAGACCGGTGTGGTCGAGGCGCTGCTGCTCGACAATGGCTATCTGACCGATGTGCGCACCGCCGCAGCCGGCGCGGTCGCGGCCAAGCATCTGTCGCGCGAAGACTCCAGCATAGCGGCGATCTTCGGCGCCGGCTTGCAGGCCGGCCTGCAATTGGAAGCGCTGCGCCTCGTCAGGCCGATCGCGGAGGCGCGCGTCTGGGCGCGCGATGCGGCCAAGGCCGAGGCGACCGCGGCCCGCTTGCGCGAGAGACTGGGCATCATGGTGCGTGCCGAGCCGGATGCGGCGAGGGCGGCAGCGGGCGCCGACATCATCGTCACCACCACGCCTTCGACCGAGCCGCTGATCAAGGCCGGGTTCGTCTCGGCCGGCCAGCACATCACCGCGATGGGCTCGGATGCCGAGCACAAGAACGAGATCGCGCCGGCGATCCTTCGCCTGGCAGATCTCTATGTCGCAGACAGCGCGAAGCAGACGCGGCGCTTGGGCGAGCTTCACCACGCCATCGAGGCAGGGGCGATGGCGGCCGACGCGGAAGTCACTGAGCTCGGCCAGGTCATCGCCGGGAAAAAGCACGGACGACGATCGGCCGGCGACATCACCATCGCGGATCTCACCGGCACCGGCGTGCAGGACACCGCGATCGCCACCTTAGCCCGCGACCGCGCTGGGGCGGCGAAGACGGGAACGATTTTCGAAAGCTGAATAGGGCCGTGAGGCCCAACAAACGAGGACCAACAAAATGCAGCCGAACCTGAAATTCTCGCGAGGCGAATTTGCCGATCGCCTCGCCAAGACGCGGAAAGCCATGGAGGCCAAGGGGGTCGATCTGCTGATCGTCAGCGATCCGTCCAACATGGCGTGGCTGACCGGCTATGACGGCTGGTCCTTCTATGTGCATCAGGCGGTCATCGTGCCGCCTTCGGGCGAGCCGGTCTGGTATGGCCGCGGCCAGGACGCCAACGGCGCCAAGCGCACCGCCTATCTCGCGCATGACAACATCATCGGCTACGCCGACCACTACGTGCAGTCGACCGAGCGGCACCCGATGGACTATCTCGCCAGCGTGCTTGCTGATCGCCGCTGGGACAAGCTGACCATCGGCGTCGAGATGGACAATTATTGGTTCTCGGCGGCGGCCTTCGCCTCGCTGCAGAAGCACCTGCCCAACGCCCGCTTCGTCGACGCCACCGCGCTGGTCAATTGGCGGCGCGCCGTGAAGAGCCCGACCGAGATCGACTATATGCGCAAGGCCGCCCGCATCGTCGAGGCCATGCATCAGCGTATCGTCGACAAGATCGAGGTCGGCATGCGCAAATGCGATCTGGTCGCCGAGATCTATGATGCCGGCACGCGCGGCGTTGAGGGCATCGGCGGCGACTATCCGGCGATCGTGCCGCTCTTGCCATCGGGCGCCGACGCCTCGGCGCCGCATCTCACCTGGGACGACCAGCCGATGAAGGCGGGCGAGGGCACGTTCTTCGAGATCGCCGGCTGCTACAACCGCTACCACTGCCCGCTGTCGCGCACCGTCTTCCTCGGCAAGCCGACGCAAGCCTTCCTCGACGCCGAGAAGGCGACGCTCGAGGGCATGGAGGCGGGCCTTGCCGCCGCCAAGCCGGGCAATGCCTGCGAGGACATCGCCAATGCCTTCTTCGCCGTGCTGAAGAAGTACGGCATCGTCAAGGACAACCGCACCGGCTACTCGATCGGTCTTTCCTATCCGCCGGATTGGGGCGAGCGCACGATGAGCCTGCGCCCCGGCGATCGCACCGAGCTCAAGCCCGGCATGACCTTCCATTTCATGACGGGTCTGTGGCTCGAGACAATGGGACTTGAAATCACCGAATCGATCCTGATCACCGAGACCGGCGTCGAGTGCCTGGCCTATGTGCCGCGCAAGCTGTTCGTCAAGGATTGAGGCCTATGTCAGCTCTGCCTCCATCGCCGATCACGCCGACAGTCGATTTCGAGCGCGACGGTGTCCAGCACGGCTTCCTGCGCCTGCCTTACAGCCGCGACGATTCCGCCTGGGGCTCGGTGATGATTCCGATCTGCGTGATCTGCAACGGCAAGGGGCCGACGGCGCTGCTTACCGGCGGCAATCACGGCGACGAGTATGAGGGGCCACTGGCGCTCTACGAGCTCGCTCGCACGCTCGACCCGAAGGATGTCACCGGGACCGTCATCATCGTGCCGGCGATGAACTATCCGGCGTTCCGCGCCGGCAGCCGCACTTCGCCGATCGACAAGGGCAACATGAACCGCAGCTTTCCCGGCCGGCCGGACGGTAGCGTGACGGAAAAGATCGCCGACTATTTCCAGCGCGAATTGTTGCCGCGGGCGGACATCGTGTTCGACTTCCACTCCGGCGGAAAGACGCTGGACTTCGTGCCGTTCTGCGCCGCGCATACGCTGCTGGACAAGGAGCAGGAGAAAAAGGCCTTCGCCGCGGTCGAGGCCTTCGCGGCTCCGTTCTCGATGCGCATGACCGAGATCGATACCGTTGGCATGTATGACACCGCGGCTGAGCAGATGGGCAAGGTCTTCGTCACCACCGAGCTCGGCGGTGGCGGCACGGCCCGGGCCGAGACCGTGCGCATCGCTCGCCGTGGCATCCTCAATGTGCTTCGCCATGCCGGCATCGTTGATGGCGCCGTCGAGAAGAGCCAAACCCAATGGCTCGACATGCCTTCGGGCGACTGCTTTGCATTTGCCGAAGACGAGGGCATGATCGAGACCATGATCGATCTCGGCGAGAAGGTGGAGGAAGGCCAGGTCGTGGCGCGCATCCATTCGACCGGTCGCACCGGCACCGCGCCCCAGGAGATCAAGGCTAGGATGTCAGGGCTCCTGGCCGCGCGCCATTTCCCCGGCCTCGTCAAGGCCGGAGATTGTGTCGCGGTGCTTGCCGTCGAGGTTGACTGAAGCGCGCCAGGTAGAAGCGACGCCGTAACGCCGCCAAGGCCACCTGCGTTACGGCTCGCATTCAACTGTGGAATAGGTAGGCGGCAATCGAGTCCGGCTTCATCTCGATCGAGAAGCCCGGCGCCGTCGGCGGCATGTAGGCCGCATTCTCAATGACACAGGGCTCGAGGAAATGCTCGTGCAGGTGATCGACATATTCGATCACCCTTCCATCCTTGGTGCCCGACACCGCGATATAGTCGATCATCGACAGATGCTGGACATATTCGCACAGGCCGACGCCGCCGGCATGCGGCCATACCGGCAAGCCGAACTTGGCGGCGATCAAAAGCACGGCCAGCACCTCGTTCAGGCCGCCCATGCGGCAGGAATCGATCTGCACGATATCGATCGCGCCGCCGGCGATGAACTGCTTGAACATGATGCGGTTCTGGCACATCTCGCCGGTCGCAACCTTGATCGGCGCCACCGCCTTGCGGATCTTGGCATGGCCGGCGACATCGTCCGGGCTGGTCGGCTCCTCGATGAAGAAGGGCTTGGCGAAGGCAAGATCGCGCAGCCAGTCGATCGCCTGGTCGACCTCCCAGACCTGGTTCGCGTCGATCATCAGGTAACGGTCCGGACCGATCACCTCGCGGGCGATCCTGAGACGGCGGATGTCGTCGGCGCGGTCGCGGCCCACCTTCAGCTTGATGTGATTGAACCCCTCGTCGACTGCTTCCTGGCAGAGGCGCCTCAGCTTGTCGTCGGGATAGCCGAGCCAGCCGGCCGATGTGGTATAGCAGGCATAGCCTTCGCGCTCGAGGCTGGCGATGCGCTCGGCCTTGCCGGCCTCGGCCTTCCTCAGGATCTCCAGCGCTTCGGCCGGCGTGATCGCATCGGTGAGATAGCGGAAGTCGACGATGCGCACGATCTCTTCCGGGCTCATGTCGGCGACAAGGCGCCAGACCGGCTTGCCGGCTTCCTTGGCCCACAGATCCCAGACCGCATTGACAACCGCGCCGACGGCGAGGTGCATGGCGCCCTTGTCCGGGCCGA
This sequence comes from Mesorhizobium sp. WSM3864, assembly GCF_002294955.1. Taxonomy (NCBI): domain Bacteria; kingdom Pseudomonadati; phylum Pseudomonadota; class Alphaproteobacteria; order Hyphomicrobiales; family Phyllobacteriaceae; genus Mesorhizobium; species Mesorhizobium sp. WSM3864. The sequence continues at coordinate 191,830 of NZ_NSGD01000003.1, read as the reverse complement.
TCCAGCGCAACTGGCTGTCGCCGGTCACGTGATGCCAGAAGCGGCTGGGATCTTGCTTGACCCAGTCGAGGTCGATCCCGACAACAAGATGGCGCAGCGCCTCGATCGCCGCGCAGCAGATCTCGTTGCCCCGGCCGATGGTGAAGGTGAGCCCGTGGCCGCTGAGCCCCTCGCTATCGGTGTCGAGGATGACATAGGCGGCCGAATAATCGGGGTCCGGATTCATCGCGTCCGACCCGTCGAGGCTCTGCGACGTCGGGAAGCGCAGATCGAAGACGCGAAGATCGGTAATGCAGGTCATGCTCGGTGCCTCATCAGATCGACCAGCCGCCGTCGATATTATAGGCCTGCCCGGTCGTATAGGTGGCGCCGGCGAGATAGACGGCAAGATCGGCGATCTCCTCCGCCGTGCCCAACCTTCCCATCGGCTGGCGGGCGATGAAGGCGGCACGGGCGGCCTCATAGTCGCCTTGCGCCCGCATGCGGCTTTCGAGCGAGGGGCTCTCCACCGTGCCGGGGCAGATCGCGTTGCAGCGAATGCCTTTACCGACATAGTCGGCGGCGATCGATTTGGTCAGCCCGATCACGGCCGCCTTGGTCACGCCATAGGCGAAGCGGTTGGGCACGCCTTTCGGGGCGCCGGCGACCGATGCCATGTTTATGATCGAACCATCGCCGCGCTCCAGCATGCCGGGCAGCACGGCGCGGATAGTGCGGATCATGGCGCGCACATTGAGGTTGAAGGCAAAGTCGAGGTCCTCGTCCTTCATGTCGAGGATCGAGCCGGAATGGACGAAGCCGGCGCAGTTGAACAGCACATCGACGCGGCCGATTTCGGCGAAGGCGGCCTTCACGGCCTCGTCGTTCAGCACGTCGAGCTTGCGAGTCTTGATGACCGAGGTGTTGCCGAGCTCGGCCAGCGCCGCTTCATTTATGTCGGTGGCGTGGACGATCGCGCCAGCCTTGGCGAAAGCCAACGCGCTAGCCCGGCCGATGCCTTGCGCAGCGGCCGTTACGACCACCACCTTGCCTGTCAGATCAGCCATGTTGTTTTGTCTCCGTCTTCAGCCGAGCCGGGGGCGCCGCTCGACGATATAGATGTGATCGGCGGCCAGCACGACTTCGTCGCGCTGGTTCAAAACCTCGACGCGTTCGATGACGCGCCCGGAGTCCGGCCGCTTCGGATCGTCTTCCTTCGCGGCGATCGTCGTGCGCGTGCGGATCGTGTCGCCGATAAAGACCGGCTTGATGAAGCGCAGCCTGTCATAGCCGTAGGAGAAGGCGACCGGGTTGATGACGCTCGCGGTCAGGCCGACGCCGACCGAGAACACCAGCGTGCCATGCGCGATGCGCTGGCCGAAGGGCGTCGTCTTCATGAACTCGGCGTCCATGTGGTGCGGAAAGAAATCGCCGGTGTGGCCGGCATGGACGACAAAGTCGGTCTCGGTGATGGTGCGGCCGCTGGTCAGCCGCGACGAGCCGATCTCGTAGTCCTCGAAATAGGTGACCTGTTCCATGCCGTTCCTTACGGTTTTGCGGTGAGCGGCGTCGCCGGCGCGGCGCTCGAACGATAGGCGGCTTCCACCAGTGCCATGGTGTTCCAGGCATCTTCGACGGAGCTGACCAGCTCTTTGTCTTCCCCGGAGGCGAAGCGCTGCACATTGGCCATGCGCCCGACAAAGGCGTCGGGGAACCATTCGCCGGTGAGCGGCACGGCGACCCAATCGGAGCCGCCTTTAGGGTAGATTTCCAGCACGTCGGGCTCGCCGCGAGGATAGTCGAGATTGAGGCCAAGCCTGACGTAGGCGGCGCCCTCGGTGCCGCAGATGCGGAACTCGCAGGCCTGATGCCGGCGTCCGAACTTATGATCGTGGTTGATCGAGAGCACGCAGCGCACCGTGTCGCCATAGTCGAGGATGGCGCTGGTACGGGTCTGCGCGACCTTGTGATTGGGATGGCCGAGCGTCTTGGCATGCACGCCCTTCGGGTCGCCGAGAAGCTGCCGGATCAGGTCGAGATAGTGGATCGAATGCATGGCGATCTCGACACGCGGCGCCGCGAGCAGGAATTCCCAGAGCTGCCACGGCGTTGCGAGCGCCAGCCAGGCATCGAAGTCGACGACCTCGCCAAGCCAGCCCTTGGCGATCGCGTCCTTCAGCGCCAGCGTCATCGGCGCGAAGCGAAGCTGGAAATTCACTGCAGCCTTGAGCTTCTTGGCGCGACAGATTTCAAGGATCTCGGTTGCCTCGCCAAGGTAGTTGCCCATGGGCTTCTGGATCAATGCGACCGCGTCGTCGGGCAGGGCCTTCAGCACCTCGGCGTGCCGGCCGGGCGGCGTTGCGAGATCGAAGATCGCATCCTTGACGGCGGCCGCTTCGTCCACCGAGCCGAATGCCGTCACGCCCCATTGTTCGGCCAGTTTCCGAGCCTTGGCCTGGTCCGGATCGTAGAGACCCACCACTGGAAAACCAGCCTTGCGATAGGCCGGGAAATGCGCATCGCCGACGATCGAGCCGGCGCCGAAGGTGACGATCGGACGCGGCTTTGCAGGCCTTGGCCAGGATTGCGCCAGCGAGGCGGGATCGAAGGCATCAGTCATGGTGGAAGACTTCATCCATCGTCGCCCACCACTCGTCCTCCTGCCTTGTCGGCAAGGGTTCCTGGCATGGCATGCAGACCGACCACCATTCCTGGGTCTTCGGATCGGCGGCCATCTTGGCCATGTCGGCGGCATAGTCGGTGCCGTGATACTCGAAATAGGAGAACAGCAGGTTCTCCGGCCGCTTGAGGTAGATCGAGTAGTTCTTGATGTTGCAGGCGGAGATCATCTCGAGCACGTCCGGCCAGACGGCGGCGTGCAGGCGCACATATTCCTCGACCTTTTCCGGCTTCAGGCCAAGCACCATGCCAATTCGCTGCATTCTCAGTTCCTCCGCTCCGTGACGGTGACGCTGAATTCGACGACGCTCAGCGCCTTGATCGCATCGAAATCCCAGTCGATGCCGAGGCCCGGCTCGTCCGGCGGCAGGGCGTGGCCGTTTTCGATCACCATCTTCTTGCCCGTCAACTCATCCAGCTGCGGGATATATTCCACATATTTGCCGTTCGGCACCGCGCAGGCCAGGCTGACATGCAGTTCCATCAGGAAATGCGGGCAGATCGGCATGTCGAAGGCTTCCGCCATATGTGCCACCTTCAGCCAGGGCGTGATGCCGCCGATGCGGCCGACATCGACCTGGACGATGTTGCAGCCGCCCCTCTGCATATATTCGCGGAAATGGCGGATCGAATAGAGCGACTCGCCGACGGCGATCGGCGTCGCCGTCGAATTCGATAGCCGCACATGGCCGTCTATGTCGTCGGCCGGCAGCGGTTCCTCGATCCAGGCGAGATCGAGATCGCGCAGCCGCTCGGCGCGCCGGATGGCTTCGTCGACGGCAAAACCCTGGTTGCAGTCGGTCATGATCTCATAGCCGTCGCCGACCGCCTTGCGCACGGCCGACAACCGGGCAAAATCCTCGGCGCCGTGCGGCTTGCCGATCTTGACCTTCGAGCCGGTGAAGCCTTTCGCCTTGGCGGCCAGCGCATCTTCGACAAGCGCTTCAGTCTCGATGTGCAGCCAGCCGCCTTCGGTGGTGTAAAGCGGACAGCGGTGCTTGGCGCCGCCGGCAAGCTTCCAGAGCGGCAGCTTCTGCTTCTTCGCCCGAAGGTCCCAGAGCGCAGTGTCGATGGCGGCGAGCGCGATGGCCGTGATGGCGCCAATGGTGGTGGCGTGCGTGGCGAATTCGAGATCGTGCCAGATGGCCTCGATCCGGTCGGCATCCTCACCGATCAGGCGCGGCGCGAGGTGGTCGGCCAGAAGCCGCATCACCGAAGAGCCGCCGGTGCCGATCGTGTAGCTGTAGCCGATGCCGACCGCCCCGTCGACGTCGGTGATGGTGACGATCGGCGTCTCCTGGCTGACGAAACTCTGGATGGCGTCGGTGCGCTTCACCTTCGGCACCAGATCGACCATTGCAAGCTCGACTTTCTCGATCTTCGCCATCGTCAGGCCCTCAAGGATTTGCCGGTTTCCGCGGAAAAGAGATGCGCTTGCGACAGGTCGAAACTCATCGCCACGCGATCGCCCGCCCTCAATGGCCTCGGGTTCAGCATGCGCGAAACCCAGTCGCGGCGGTCGAACTCGGCGAACACCAGCGTCTCGTTGCCGAGCGGCTCGGTCACCGTCACCGGCAGCTCGATCTCGTGGACGTCAGCGGCATCGCCCGAATGCAGGCCGTGGCCCACGGGGTAGAGGTCGTCGGGACGCAGGCCGAACACTACCTTGTCGCCGGCGTTCACCTTGGCCTTGAAGCGGCCTGGCAGCGGCAGGCTCTGTCCGCCGGAAAAGACGATCTTGCCGTCGTCCACGGTCGCCTCTTGCAGGTTCATCGGCGGCGAGCCGATGAAGCCCGCCACGAAGCGTGTCGCCGGCCGCTGGAAGACCTCGTCCGGCGTGCCGACCTGCTCGATGTTGCCGTCGCGCATGATGACGATGCGGTCGGCGAGCGTCATCGCCTCGACCTGGTCGTGGGTAACGTAGATAACCGTGGACTTCACCTTGGCGTGCAGCTTCTTGATCTCGGTGCGCATCTGCGTGCGCAGCTTGGCGTCGAGATTGCTGAGCGGCTCGTCGAACAGGAAGACGTCCGGATCGCGCACGATGGCGCGGCCCATGGCGACGCGCTGGCGTTGGCCGCCGGAAAGCTGGGAGGGGCGGCGCTCGAGCAGCGCGTCGAGGCCGAGAATGGCCGAGGCCTCGGCGACGCGACGGTCCATCTCTTCCTTCGGCGCGCCGGCGATCTTCAGGGAGAAACCAAGATTTTCGCGCACCGTCATGTGCGGATAAAGTGCGTAGGATTGGAACACCATCGAGATGTTGCGCGAACGCGGCGGCAGATCGTTGACGATGCGGTCGCCGATCTCGATCGTGCCGCCGGAGATGTCTTCCAGCCCGGCGATCATGCGCAGCGTGGTCGACTTGCCGCAGCCGGACGGCCCGACCAGCGCGATGAATTCGCGGTCGGCGACATCGAGGTCGATGCCGTGCACGATCTCCATGTTGCCGTAACGCTTGGTCAGTTTCTTGAGCGAGACAATCGCCATCGGATCAACCTTTCACCGCGCCGGAAGTCAGGCCGCCGACGAGGTGTTTCTGGACGATGAAGGTAAGGAGCAGCGCCGGGATGATCATCACCACCGCCAGCGCGCACATGCCGCGCCAGTCGATGGTGAATTCGGCGGTGTAGTCGAGCAGCCCGACGGGGAGCGTCTTGGAATTGATCGAGCGCGTCAGCTGCGAGGCGAGCGCGAATTCGTTCCAGGAGGTAAGGAAGGCGAAGATGCCGGCCGACGCGATGCCTGGCCCGGCGAGTGGAAACTCGACCTGCCAGAAGGCCTGCCAGCGCGTGCAGCCGTCGATTTGCGCGGCCTCGGCGAGATCCTTCGGCACCTGGCGGAAGAAGCCGTCGATCAGCCAGATGGTGAACGGCACATTGAGCGCGACATAGGCGAGGATCAGGCCGAAATGCGTGTCGATGATGTCGAGCCGCGCATAGACGAAAAACAGCGGCAGCGACAGCGCGATGCCGGGCACGGTGCGGGTCAGCATCAGGCCGAGGAACATCGCCGACTTGCCGCGGAAACGGTAGCGCGCGAAAGCGTAGCCACCGGCCATGCCGATGGCGATGGCAATGACGGTCGAGGTCACCGAGATGATCAGGGAATTGCGGAAATAGTCGAGGACGGGAATGCCGCCCTTGCCGACACCGCTGAACATGGCGACGTAGGCATCGAGCGAGACCTGCTGCGGGATCCAGACCGGCGGCTTGGCAAGGATCTCGACCGTCGGCCGCAGCGAGGACAGCACGATCCAGATGCCGGGCAGACAGATCAAAAGCATGGCGAGGAACAGGCCGACGCGGTGGGCGACGACGCCGGCGCGGCGCCTCAGACGGGCGGATGCGTTGGCGTCCATCGTCACCACTCCGCGCCGATCTGGGTCCGCGCCGCTGCGAGCTTCTTGAAGAAATAGACGGTGAAGACGATCGACAGCAGGATCGAAAAATAGGCCATCGCATTGGCCACGCCCATGCGCGCGTCACTGTATGCGGTGCGCGCGACCAGCGTCCACAACAGTTCCGTGCGGCCGGCCGGGCCGCCATCGGTCATGATCTTGACGATGTCGTAGGCGCGCGCAACGTCGAGCGAGCGGATGGTCATGGCGATATAGGCGAAGGGCATGATGAAGGGCCAGGTCACATAGCGGAAGGTTTGCCACGGCGTGCAGCCGTCGACGCGCGCCGCTTCGACCGGCTCCTTCGGCATGGCGAGCAGGCCGGCGAGGATCAGGATCGCGAAGATCGAGGTCGACGACCAGATCTCCGCGACTGAAATGGCGATGAAGGCGAGATGGCCTTCGATTAGCCAGGGGATGGCGTCCCGCGTTATGCCTAGCGACTGCAGCGCGTTGTTCACCAGGCCGATATTGTCGTTGAACATGAACTTGAACTGGAAGCCGACCAGGATCGGCGAGAACATCATCGGGAACATCATGATGGTGCGCAGCAACCGCTGGCCGCGGCTAGCCTTCTCGACCAGCAGCGCGAGGCCGAGACCGAGCAGCATTTCGAGATTGAGCGCGATGGTGAGCAGGAGCACGGTGCGGCCGAAGGCCCACCAGAAATTCGCGTCGGACAGAATGTTGCGATAGTTGCGCAGGCCGATGAAGGTGAAGAAGGTTTCCGGCCGTGTCAGCCTGAACGGCGTGAAGCTCGAATAGAAGGACAGGCAGAGCGGCACGACCACCACCGCCGCCAGAACGAGCACGGCCGGCAGCAGAAGAAGCGTTGGCGCGGAAAGCCGCTTGGCCGTCATGCAGTGTCCCAGAATAATTTGCACGGCCGGCGATCCAATCGCAGGGCGGCCGCTTCGGTCAAAGCGGCGCCGGTCGCGAAGACCGGCGCCGCTGGGAGGATAGTCCTTAGAGCTTGCCGGCGTCCTCGAGTATCTGCGTCGCCTTGGCGGCAGCGTCGTCGAGCGCCTGCTTGGAGGTCTTGTCGCCCAGAATGGCGGCCTGAAGTTCGGGATAGACGGCGTTGGAGATCTCGATCCATTCCGGCGTCTGCGGCACCGGGAAGGCGTTCTTGGCGGCTTCCTGGAAGGCCTGCAGCACTTCGGTTTTGTAAGGATCGGACTTGGCCTGCTCGAGGTCCCATTCCCACACCTTGGTGCGGGTGGGCAGCGGGCCAGCCGCGGCTTCCAGCTTCTGGCTGTCCTCGTTGGTCAGCCACCAGACGAGGGAGGCGGCGGCCTCCTTGTTGGCGCAGTTTTCGGTCACCGAGAAGCCATGCGCGCCGGACCAGCCCGAGCGCTTGCCGGATGAGCCCTTCGGCTGCACCTTGACGCCGACATTGCCGGCGACCTTGGACGACTTCGGGTCGTTGAAGAAGCCGGCCCAGCCCGGCCAGTCGAGGTTGAGCGCCACCGTGCCGGACGCGAACCCCTGGCCGAGATCATCCCACAAATAGTTGGTCGTGCCGGCGGGCACAGCCTTGGCCTTGTAGAGCTTGACGAACCAGTCGAGCGCCTTGACGCCGGCCTCGGAGTTGAAGGCAGGCTTGCCGTCCTTGTCGAGATATTCGCCGCCGTCGGCGATCAGCATCTCGTAGAAGCGGCCGTTGATCGCCTCTTCCTTGCCGGCATATTGCGTGCCGTAGAAGTCGGGCGGGCTGGCGAAGAATTCCGCCTGCTGAGCCATCTCGTCGAAGGTGTCCGGCGGGGCGAGCTCCTCGCCGTACTTCTCCTTGTAGGCCCTCTTCTTGGCCTCGTCCTGGTAGAGGCTCTTCTGGTAGTAGAGCGCCGAGACGTCGAACTGCGCGCGCGGCAGCATCACCAGCTTGCCGTCGAGCGTACCGGCGGCGATGTTGGCCGGGACGAAAGCGTCGATCTCCTCCTTCGGCAGCAGCTTGGCGAGGTCAGTGTAGATGCCTGGATATTGGGGCGCGAACGAGGTGTGGTTGGAGCCGACGCACCAGGTGATCGAGTTGGAGGCGATGTCCGACTTGATCTCCTTGTCGAGATCGAAGTGGTTCTTTTTGGAGATGACGTTGACCTTGGCGCCGGTCGCCTTCTCCCACTCGCCGATGCGCGCGTAGAGTTTTTCGTATTGCTGGCCGCCGATCAGCTTGGCGTCGATCGTGACGCCGGTGAACTTGCCCGGCAGGTCGGCCGCAAAGACCGCACCCGATGCCATGAGCAATGCGCCGGCGGCGACGCCGGAAAGCAGTCTGTTCATGAATATCCTCCCTGGAACGGCCGCAGGCCGTCATGGCTGAAGCTCCATGCTTCATTCATATGCAAACAAATTATTCATAAGTCGTCAAGCCGAAACTTCTTCCCTATGAAGGCTGTCTTGCGTATATGAAGATCACAATTCACCAGAGGGCATCGGGTGCAGGACGACGAGGAAGACCGCTATCGCGCGCCGGCACTGGACAAGGGGCTGGACATTCTGGAACTGCTCGCCAGCGTCGATGGCGGCCTGACCCAGGCCGAGATCGCCAAGCGGCTCGACCGCAGCCCGAACGAATTTTACCGGATGCTCGACCGTCTGGTGAAACGCGGCTACGTCACCCGGCCAGACGGCGACCGCTATTCGCTGACGCTGAAGCTCTTCGGGCTTGGCCAGCTGCATGCACCGGTGCGCAGGCTGGTCTCCTACGCCACCTCGATCATGCGCGAGCTGGCCGAGACCTCCTGGCAGGCAAACCAGCTCGTCGTGTTCGACCGCGGCAGCGCCGTGGTCATTGCCCAGCAGGAAGCGCCGCGATACTGGGGCATCTCGATCCGCGTCGGCTCGCATATCAGCCTGTTCGACACCGGCTCGGGACATGTGCTGCTGGCCTTCCGCTCGCCGGAAGAGCGCGAGATGATGATCGCCGAGCATTTGCGCAGCAACGAGGAGATGAAGTTGTCGCCCGACTTCTTCGCCCGCCTTGACCAGGTGCGCGATCGTGGCTACGAGATGATGGCTTCGCTGCAGACCGCCGGCGTCTACAATCTGTCGGCGCCGGTGCTCGGTTCCGACGGGCACGGCATTGCCGCGCTCACCATACCCTATATCACTCTGGTCAACGCGCCGGCAGCGCCCGATATCACCAGGACCATCACGCTGCTCCAGGCAGCAGCGGCCCGCCTGTCGCAACTCGCCGGGTCGGATGTCAGGTCAAAGGAATAATTCTTATTTGAATGGCGAATTCTCCGGTGAGATGATCGAGTCCATGTCTGATGCATGTCGTTTGCGCAAAAGCCGCTGCGCAATTCGGGCCACGTGGATAGCGCGACAAGGGAGGAAGCCATGATCGTCGATACCCACCTGCATCTCATCGACAGGGCGGCGCTACGCTATCCCTGGCTGTCCGGCGTGCCGGCCCTCGACCGCGATTTTTCCCACGACGAATACGCCACCGAGGCGCGCCGCGCAGGCATAGAATTGGCGCTCCATATGGAGGTCGACGTCCACCCGGCCGATATCGCGGCCGAGACAGCCCTTGTCGAAGGCCTGTCGAAGAAGCCCGGCAGCCTGGTGCGGGGCGCGATCGTGTCGTGCCGGCCGGAAGAACCTGGCTTCGCCGCCTGGCTGGACAAGGTGAAGGCCGATCCATTTGTCAAAGGATTCCGCCGCGTGCTGCATGTCGTGCCCGACGACGTCTCCGAGGGCGCCCTGTTCCGCGAGAACATCAGGCGCATCGCCGGCAGCGGGCTGACCTTCGATCTTTGCGTCCTGCCGCGACAGATGAGCCAAGCGATCGCGCTGGTCGATCTGGCGCCTGACGTGCAATTCGTTCTCGATCATTGCGGCGTGCCCGACATCCGGGGCAAGGCCGAGCATCCCTGGCGCGAGCAGATCGCCGAGATCGCCCGGCGCCCCAATGTCGTCGGCAAGATCTCCGGCGTCGTCGCCTATGCCGATCCGGCGAGCTGGACCGTCGAGACCCTGCGGCCTTATGTCGAGCACACGATCGGCAGCTTCGGCTGGGATCGCGTCGTGTGGGGCAGCGACTGGCCGGTCTGCACGCTCGGTGGCGGGCTGCTCGGCTGGGTAGCGGCGACGCACGCGCTCCTTGCCGGGGCGAGCGAAACCGAGCGCGCGAAACTGCTCTCCGGCAACGCGAAGAAGCTCTGGCGGCTGTGAGCCGCAAGGCCGATGCCCGACTGTATTAGCGGGGCGCCGCGAAGCTCTGCCGGAACAGGCGATTGATGTCGGCGACGACGCGGGGGGCGTCCTGCCGGCCGGCAAGACCCTCGTCGAGGCGATCGGACGCCGCCTGCTGAAACGCCATGTAGCCGTCGTGGCGCGGGCGCACCCAGGCGCCTTCCAGCGTCGCCCGCGTGCCGCGGTAGAAGTCGCCCGTCGCGACATTCACGGCTTCGTCCTCCCAGGCGGCGGCATGGCCGGGCTGGCCGCCGGCGGCGGCATAGAGGCCGCGCTGCACGTCGCCGTTGGCGATCCAGTAGGCGAAGTCGATCGCTTCCTCGCCGGCAGCGGAAAAGGCGGAGACGGCGATGCCGGTGCCGCCGAGCGCGGAGCCGACCGGGCCGTTGCCGCCCACAGTCGGCATGTCGCAAAAGAAGAGCCGGTTCGGCCGGAAGCCTGCAGTGGCATAGGGCACGTAGCCATAGATCAGCGGCGCGCAGGCGATGCGCGAGCCGGCCTCGGCCATCTTTTCGAACACCGCAATCGGATCCATCGTAAGGCACTCGGGATCGAGGAGTGCCGCGATCTCACGCAGCATTTCGAAGACGGTCTCGCCGGTATCGGGATCGATCAGATCGCTCGGGCTTTCGACTGCACATGGCCGGCCGAGATCGGCGGCAAGCGTGAAGAAGCACATCAGCGAGTGCGGCGGCCTGAGCGGCAAGAGCACGCGGCCCCGCTGGGCAAGCTCCAGCACTTCGGTCCAGATCTTCGGCGCGGCGTCTATCAAATCGGGTCGCCAGGCCTGCACCTGCGTCGCGGCGTCGATCGGAAAGGCCCATTGCCGGTCCTGCCAAGTGTAGCTCGGATAGGACCGGCCGACGCTTGCCTTCGCCAGCGCTTCGCGCTCCGCCTCGCGGCCGGGCACGTCGAGCGGGGCCAGGCACTTCTCGGCGGTGATCTGGCCGACATGCGGATGATCGATGACGATCAGGTCGTAGGCGCGGGCGAGTTCTTCGACAGAGAAGGACTCGAAGTCCTGCAGCGAGCGCTTCTCCCACTCGATAGAGACGCCGGTCTTTTCCCGCCAAAGCCGGGAGCAGGCGACCATCGGATCATAGCCGCGCGGATGGTTCCAGGTCATGCCCTTGAGCGTCGTCACAGGCCGAACTCCTTGCGGATTTTTGCGCTGTGCTCGCCGACGCGCGGCGCCGCCTGCTCGACTTTGGCGCGCATGCCGTCGATCCTGAGCGGTGACCGGGTGGTGTCGATCGAAACACCGTCCTCGCGCGTCACGGTCTGCAGCAGGTCGAGCGCCTTGAAGCCGTCGCTTTCCAGCACCTCTTTCCAGTTCAGCACCTTCGCGCACCAGATGTCGGCGGGCTCGAGGATCGCCAGCCATTCGTCGACCGACTTCTGCGCGATGCGCTGCGCGATGATCGCCTTGATCTCGTCGCGCGCCGTGAACCAGGTCGCCGGCTTGTCGCGATAGGGCGCCAGCGCCTCGATCTCGAGCAGGTCGGCGAGCTTCGGGATCGGCGTCATGGCGATCGCCAGGAAGCCGTCCTTGGCCGGATAGACTCCGTAGGGCGCCGCCAGATAGGCGTGGGCGCTATGGAACGACGAACGGCGCGGCAGCCGCCGGCCGTCATTGAGATGCGTCGTCAGCACCTCGAACTGGAGGTCGATCAGCGCTTCGAAGAGGCTGGTCTCGATATGGCCGCCCGCGCCGGTGATGCCGCGCCGGACCAGTGCTGCGAGGATGCCTTGCGCACAGGCGGCGCCGGCCAGCATGTCGGCGATTGCCAGGCCGAACGGCACCGGACCCTGATCTTCGTCGCCGTTCAGCCACATGACGCCGGAGCGCGCCTGGGCAAGCAGGTCCTGGCCCGGACGCTTTACCCACGGTCCTTCCTCGCCATAGCCGCTGATCGAGGCGTAGACCAGGCGCGGATTGATCGTGCGCACATGCTCGTAATCGAGGCCGAGCCGCTCGATGACGCCGGGGCGGAAGTTCTGAATCAGCACGTCGGCCTTGGCGAGCAGCCCGCGCAGCGCTTTAAGGTCGTCGTCGTTCTTCAGATCGACCGCAAAGCTTTCCTTGGCACGGTTGATGGCGTGGAAGATGGTGGAATCACCACCGATCTCGGTGTCGCTTAGATAGAGCCGGCGCGACAGGTCGCCACCATCGGGCCGCTCGATCTTGATGACGCGGGCACCAAGGTCGAGGAGCCTCAGCGAGCAGTAAGGTCCCGACAGGAACTGGCTCATGTCGACGACGACAAGGCCGGACAGCGGCAGGTCGGCGACCATCATTGCTTCTCCGTCTTGCCGGCGAAGTCGGCCGGGTCCCTGTATTTCACCGTCTGCAGATGCTCGCAGTAGAGCACCAGCTCGCCTTCGCCCTTGAACACTTCATAGCTGGCGCGGATCAGCCCCATGTCCTTGTAGCGGGGCTTCTTTTCCATGTTGGTGCGGATCGAATAGATGGTGTCGCCGATGAAGACCGGCTTGATGAAGCGGAGCTTGTCATAGCCGTAGGAAAAGGCATTGACGCAGTTGGTGGCGACTAGACCAAGCCCGGCCGAGAAAACGAAGGCGCCCGCCACGAGGCGCTTGCCGAAGATACCTTCGCGCTCGGCGAACATCTGGTCCTGCACATAAGGGTGGATGTCGAGCACCAGGGTGTTGAAGAGATGGCTGTCGCCTTCGGCCATAGTGCGCCGGAGCGAGCGGATTTTCTGACCGATCGGCCAATCCTCAAAGAACCAGTTTTCGGCATTCCATACCGGCAGCAGGGCGTGATCGGCCGGCATGTCGGCAGGGCAGGTCGAAGCGACGCCGACGGTGGGCGGGAAGCTGGTCATTGCGCTGTTCGTCCGCTCCGGAGAATGGCCGCACCGCTCCGGCAAGCCGGAGTCGGACGCGATCGATCCTCCAATCTTCTTTTGTGAATACTATATTCACATATGAGATTTGCGCACAAGCCGGTCAGGTAGAAATTTTGCGCCTTGGCAGAACCGGCTCGCCGGCAGCGTGAAAGCGTAGCGAGCGCTTCGGCCGTGCCTCGCGGCGGAATGCATTTGCACTCCAGCGCAAGGGGTCGCGGCGGGCTAGGGCTGGTCAGAGCAGGCTCCATGTGACGGGTTTGCGAGAAATCCCGGGGAAGACATATTAGCTAATTGTACAAGCATTAACTGCCAAAAGGTTGTAAAGCTTGGCTTGCCGGTTGCACGGGCGCAGAGTGACGTAGCATCGCCAAACGGGTCAGTAAAATTGACTTCTGTGACGATGCAATTCGTTGGTAATCGATCGCCAAGGATAATACTGACTTCGGCGACATCCAGTACTTTTCTCTTGAGTCGACTATGGCGGTTCTCGGCGCATTCCCTCCCGGTATCGGTTGCCGGCCCTTCGACGAGAGGGATTGGGGAGGCGTGGCGGATTGCCTGCACCGAGGGTTTCCGGAGCGCAGCAGGAGCTATTGGATAGAAGCGCTGACCCGCCTGTCGCAGCGGCCCGCGGTCGCCGATTTTCCGCGATATGGGTTCGTCCTAGAGAAGTCGGGCCGGATCGTCGGCGCGGTGCTTACGCTCTATGCCAGGCACAGAAGCCTGGAAGGCGATGAAATCCGCTGCAATCTCTCGAGCTGGTCCGTGGACGCGGAATTCCGGCCCTATGCCAGCCGGATGATCGCGACGGTTATCCTGCGCAAGGACGTGGTCTACACCAATATTTCTCCATCGCCCGGGACAGTGAGGCTCAACAAAGCCTTCGGTTTTCGCCTGTTTTCCGGCGGACAGATCGCCTTCTTGCCCATTCTGAACGGTATGCCGCGTCCGGACCGGGTGTTGGAAGCCCATGCGGACCTCGCCGAAATGGCTGAACTCACCGACAACGAAAGATACATATTGCTCGAGCACGCCGCGTTGGGCTGTCTTTCGCTGATCTGCGTCTGCCACGGTCTGGCGTTGCCGCTTGTTCTGAAGCCGCGCCGGATATTGCATGGCCTCGTGCCGTGCTGCCAGATCGTCTACTGCCGATCCCACGCGGATCTGGTCAGGTGCGCCGGGGTCGTGGGCCGCTTTCTCCTGCGGCGCGGACAACTGCTTTGCCTCGTCGATGCGATGGGGCCGGTTACCGGTCTGTCCGGCAGGTATTTTCCGAACAAGGGAATCAAATATTTCAAGGGTCCGAAATCGCCTTCTCCGGGAGACCTGACGTTCACCGAAATGGTGCTGTTCGGTTCCTGAACGAAATCGGGAAGCCGGTCTGGAATCAGCCGATCCGAAGTCAGCCCGCCGCTTCGGCTCTTGCCGCCGCGGCCATGCGCCAGCGTGTTCCCAGCGAGACGCCCACGAGCAGCAGACAGAAGGCGAGGGCAAGAGGGGAGTAGAAAGCCTCCTCCTGCAATACGGCATTGGCCGAAATGGTGACGATGCCGACAAAGCCGAACAGGAAATCCGGGTCGCCGGTCTGGATAAGCTGCCGTCGCAATGCCACGGCCAGCGCCGCCAGGAAGCCGAAGAAGACGAGGCTCCCCACGCCCATCTGGTAAAGCATGACACCGACCGCGCTCTCGACCGGCACGGAGGCGGCGCCTTCGGCCTGGGCGGTTTGCCAGTTGAGATTGATGCTGGTGCTCGACAGGTTGCCGCCGAGACCCAAGCCCTGGCCGAGCGGATCGGCCAGGAAATCGCGCATGCCGGCAATCAGACCGAGGACGTGATAGTCGCCATGGGTGGCGCCATAGCCGATCGCCGCCGTCGTCCAGACCACTGCCAGGGCCATCGCGGCCATGAGCGCCAGACCGGCGCGGGAGGGGCTGTAGATCAGCCGCACGGCAATTGCGACGAAAAGCATGAAGGTCGCGCCCTTGGAGCCGATGACGAGCAGCAGCGGCAGAGCCGCGAGAGGCAGCACCCATCGTCCTTTGAAGAGCAGCCAGGCCGAAATGATGCTCAAGGCGTAAGCATAGCTGATCGGATGGAAATTCGGGCCGCCGATGCGGAAGACGCTTGGCAGGATGTCGTTGAACAGGGGCGTGTTGAAGAATGTCGTGGTCATCACGTCTTCGATCCCACGGTAAACGAAACCGGTTTCCTGAAGCGCTTTTTCCCACACGCCGGTCTCGACCTGCCGCGAGATGCTGCGCTCGACATATTGGTCGCCGTGGAACAGTCCGAGGAAATCCATGGTGAAGGTCAGTTCCGCATAGCCATAGACGATCGCGCCGGCGCCGAGCCACAGCATGCTCTTGCGCAGATCGACGGGATAAAGGCTGGCGGCGAGGACCGCGACGTGGAAGCAGGCGAGCGGCGTGATCGTGTTGCGGAAATAGACGACCGCGTCCTTGGGGCCGCCATGCACGACGCCGAGAGCGAAATAGAAACAAATCGTTCCGCACAGGACCATGCTCAGCAGCAGCCACGGGCGCAACTCGGTCAGCGCGCGGACGCGGTCCTGAAATGAGGCGGCCAGGAAAATGCCGAACGCTGTCATCAGGATGATGAAATTGGTGCCGCGCAGCGCGTCGAACGTGTCGTTGTCGGGAATGTAGGGGGTGAACCAGGCGACCACGAGGTTCTGAAAGAGAAAGGCGCAGATGATCAGCACCGGAACGCCCGCCGGCATCGCGTTCGAAACGATCAGCGTCAGCACGAATGTTGCGGCAATCCCGAACGGCGTCCACACGGCAAATGCGGAGACTGCCAGCGCAACGACAAGCAAGGCCGTGCCGACATGCAGCAAGGTTTCGGGCGTATCCCTGCCCGGCAAACTCAGTCTGACGGGCGAAGAGACCTGCGTCGTGCTCATCGCTGATCCGCTCCGCTCGTCACTTGTCCCAGCAAGCGTAGATGGCGCCTGTCGTCCATTTCCGGCCTAACCTCCAAGGAGCGCGGCAATCATCGAGCCGTCGAAGCCCTCGACGCTCTGCCTGCTCCTGATGAAGCCGAAGCCCTGATCGAGCTCCCAATAGGTCCATGCCACATGGTTCGCTTCAGCCGCCTTGCGCACGGCGCGCACCCAGGAGGCGCGGCTTTCTGCATCCACGCAGAAGTTGAGCACACCGAATTCGTTCAGCATGACCGGGCAGCCGTTGGTGGTGGACCAGCGCGCCAGATCGGCAAAATCGGAGCCGATCCGCGCGCCCGTCCAAGGCGCCGACAATTCCTCTTCAACGAGGTTGGCGGCTTCTTCGTCGCCGGCCGACCGCAATTTGGAGATAAGCCGGCTCACCTGGGCCATTTCCTTGCTTGCGGGAAAGGGCAGGTCCGCGATGCGGGCGAGCGGCGAGGCATCCCAGGTCTCGCACTGGTGGGTGAAGGCCAGGGGGGCGTAATAGTGAACGGCGGCAATCTGGTTGTCGTCGGCGAGCGGCGGCGTGTCGGCGATTTCCCAAATGCCCTGAAACCGTGCCGGTCCCCAGACCAGCGTGTGGCGCGGACATTTCGCCCGCAGCGCCGCGGCGATCCGTTCCCGCAGCGCCAGCCAGGCGCTCCGTTCCATCGGGGGCTCGTTCAGCAGCTCGGGATAGACCCACTCCGCAGGCAGATCGGCAACGACGGCACGCAACGTCATCCAGGCCTGAAGCACTCTTCCTGCGGCCGCCTCGGCATCGTTTCGAAAAGCCGCTACGAGCTCGCCAGAAGGATGCATGTCGAGGAGGACCGAAAAGCCCAGCCCGACAAGATCCCTGATCCCGTTCTGGATGCGGCGAAGCGTTGCCGGGTCGCCGCTGGAGACGAGATCGCCGTTGACCGGCAGCCGGATCGTTTCGAAGCCTGATTGCCGCAGCTTCTCAAGCGTGGCCGTGGCGGGAGCAAGCCCATCGTTTCGGTCGAGCCATCCGGGAAGGTTGAAGCCGTGCGACGGAACGTGGCCGGCCGTCGCGAGCGCAGCGGATTGCGGCAGAGGGGAGGCCGCGAAAACGGCTCCGGCGGCAAAGGCCAGCGCCCGTCGCCTCGACACCTTGGGCGGCGATGTCATCGATGCACCGCCTCCACGGTCTAGCCCCGGACGGCGCCGCTGCGGCGCTGCTCGCCGGCCGCTCGCGGACTGTCGATCGCCGCGGCTGGCCGCGCGTCGGCCGACGCGACGACAAGAGTGGCACTGCGGCCGATCTGGCCGGCACCGAATTTTTGCGCGAGCAGCCTGGCGGCTTCCGAAGGCTGCTCGGAAGGGCTGAGCGCCAGAAGCGCAAGATCGGCCTTGGCGAAGAGCTCCGGATTCCAGCCGTTCTCATTGAGCGAGGGCGCGATCACGAGCACGAAATCGAACGCGCTCCCGGCTTCGGCCAGAATGCCGCGGAACGAGTTGCGATCGGCAACGCCGGGACTTTTTTCCGCCACTGAGCTGCACACGACCGTCTGCAGACCGGTCGCGCCATCGATGAACAATCCGGCGCCGTCTGTCGTCGCGCTGGACAGACGATCGCCAATTTCCACCATCAGCACGTTCTGATCGGCCCGTTGCATGCCTATGCCCAGCATCGCGCCCGCAATCCTTGCCTCGAAACTGCTGTGGATCGAAGACACGAGGATGACGAACGGTTTGCCGTGGTCGTTCAGGTGCAAGACCATCTGCCGCATGATCTTCAGGACGGCGAGCGACAGCGTTTCGTTTCCGGTCTGGAAGAGCTGTTTCCTGATCGCCTTGATGTTTGAGTAGGCGGTCCCACCGGCGACGCCGGGCAGACGGTACTCGCCGAAATTGGCTGGCATCGGCAATGGCCGGGGGCTGACCGGCGCGCTGTCCTTACGGTCCACGACCGGCTCCGGCACGGCCGCCTTCGGCGCCTGCGGGTCCTCTTGCGGCTGCGGGACCGGACCAAGCGCCAGAGCGAGGCCGCATCCGGCGAGGAGCCCCAGAACGGCGCTCACCAAGAGAAGCAGGGCCGGCTTCGGCCATGTCGGCTGGACAGGCGGCGAAGCCACGCCGATCTTGCGCGCTTCGGAAGTCTGCACGCCCTGCATCTGCGACGTTTCCTGCGCCCGCTTGAGATAGTCGTCGAGCACGGCGCGCGCCGCCTGGGCTTTCGATTCCAGCTGCCGCAGTTGTACCTGCGCGATGTTCGAATTCGTCGACTGTTGGCGCAAGGCTTCGAGCTTGTCCTGCAGCTTGCCGACATTCTGCACGGCGAGATCATAGCTGGCCTTCAACTGCTGCCTTATGCGATCCGCCTCGGCGGCCATCAGCCGCTTCAACCTATCCAGCTCGGACTGCAGCCGCCCGATGGTGGGGTGGCGCGGCCCGTACATGGTTTGCAGGCTGGCAAGCTCGGTGGCGCGCTGGTTGTAGTCGTCGCGCAATTTGATGGCCGAGGTGGACGTAAGAATATCCGCAAGCTTGGCGAGCCCGGCCGGCGAACTGCCCGCAGCCAGCGCCTGATTGTAGCGGTCCTTGGCCTGGTCAGCGTCGCCCTGGGCGGCGATCAACTGCGTCGTCAGCTGATCGAGCTGCGACTGCAGCGTGCCGCCGTCCGTCGAATTGACGATATTGTGTTTCGTCTTGAAGTCTTCGACCGTCCGCTCGGCGTCGCTGACGTCCTTTTGCAGGCCGGAGATCCTGTCCGTGAGCAGCGTATTCACGTCGCTGTTGGCGCTCTCGCGTTCTCCCACCAGGCCTGCCCGGTACTGATCGACGATGGCATTGGCGATGCGCGCGGCCTTTTCCGGCGACGGCGACGTGAAGCTGACATTGATGACGTAGGTCAGCCCTTCGCGCTCGACAGAAACCTTGCTCTGGAAGCGCTTGAAGGCGGCGTCCTGCGGCGCGCTTGCGCCGGCTCCGAACAGACGTGAAGCAAGGCCGCCGCCGGCGAATTCCGGATCGCTGTCGAGCTTCTGGCTTTTGAAGACGGCGCCGAGCAGGTCTGGCGACTGGATGACGAAGACCTGGCTGGCGATAGCGGCGCTGTCGGAGCCGATCCCCGGAAGCACGTTGTTGAAATTGGTCGCGCGCGTGTCGCGGGGGTCGATCAGTATCGAGGCCGTTGCGGTATAGCTTGGTTTGGTCACCGCAAGATAGGAGAGCGCCAGCAGCACTGCCGCGCCGGCGATGGCAAGCACCATCACGCGTCGCGCCCAAAGGATGGCCCACACTGCACCTATGTCGAACAACGGCGTTAGAGTGCGCTCGTCGATACTGGCTGGCTTCATCGATTTTCCTCGTCGAGAGCCGCGACTTCACGACCTCACTCGTCTCCACAGTATTAAGGATTATCGTTAGCCATCCGTTAAGCTTGGCGGCGTGACGATGCGCTCGGCGCTGGCGATGCCGGTAACCATGCGAAGCGTTCGCGCTGGCGCGGTTGCGGCATTTTGCTTATGCAGGATCGGGTTTTGAGCGTCGTCGTAGGTGCGGGTAGCCCATCGCCGATCGTCTCAGGAGGCGAGGTTGAAGGACACTAAAGGGAACCGCGAGGCCGCCCCCGGGGCAGGGGCCAGCCCGGCGACCGACATACGCATGTCGGTCACGGCGCTTGCCAAGAGCGGCGCCGTGGCCGGCATCATCAAGCTTGCCAGCGCGGGCCTGTCCTTCCTGATGTTCGTGGCCGTGGCGATGGTGACGAACGAACGCGAGTTCGGCCTTTACAGCGCTACCTATGCCGGCGCGAGCCTGGTTTCCTTCTTCGCTTCGGTGGGCCAGCAGAGCACCGTGCTCAGGTTCTGGCCTCAATATGCCGGGCTGGGCGATCTCGGCTCGGCTCACGGGCTGATGGCGCGTGCCATTCTCGTGGCGCTGGCCGGGCTTGTCGGCACCAGCCTGCTCATCATCGTGGTGGGATTCCTGCCCTTCGTCGGCAGGGGAACGCCGGAATGGCTGCCGCTATGCGTGGCGGCGGCGGTGCTGTCGTTCTCGCTCGGCTGGTCGGAGTTTACCTCGGGCGCCTTCCGGGCCAAGAACGCGCTGATATCGGGCCTGCTGCCGCGGGACATCATTTGGCGCGCGGCGACAATCGCCGCCGTTGCGGCGCTGCACTTCATGCAAGTGAAGATCGATGCGATCGCGGCGACATATCTGACGGCGCTGCTGCTCATCCTCTCGGTCGTCCCGCAAACAATTGTGCTGTTGCGCGACACGGCGCGGGCAGATCGCGGTGGTCTCACGGAAGGGCAAAAGCAGGAATTCAAGACGGTGACGCTTGGCCTGTGGGGCGTCACCTCGCTGCCGCCCGCGCTCGGCCAGGTCAGCACCCTGCTCGTGGCGATGATCCTCGGGCCAGAGGCGGCAGGCGCGATCTTCGTGGCGGACCGGACCACGCGCTTCGTGACCCTTGCCCTCAACGGCATCAACCAGGCGCTGGCGCCGCAGATATCGGCGGCCTTCTACAGCGGCGACAGGGCTCACGTTCAGCGCATCACCAGCCTCGCCGCGCTTGGCGGCTCGGCCATTGCGCTGTGCGTGCTGGCGTCCTTCTGGATATTCGGCGACTTCATCCTGTCCATCTTCAATCCGGCCTATGCGACGCCGACCATGAGGGCGACGCTCGTCATCTTCGGCATCGGGGCGACGTTCGGCACCGCTTGCGGCCCGATCGAAGTCCTGTTGCAGTTGACGGGTCTGCAGCATGCGCTCTTCAAGGTGCTGGTCATCGTCAACGTTGTCGGACTTTGCGTGACGGCCGTGGCAACTTACTACCTCGGGTCCATAGGAGCGGCCCTCAGCATTGCCGGAACCGTCATCGCATGGACGGCTTTCGGGGTATTGATCGCCCGGCGCAGAATCGGCATCAACCCGTCGATCCTCGGATTGTCCCTGGACAGGATCGGGCTGGTGCCTCATGCCCTCCTGAAAGGGCGCACGTGAAGATCGTCCAAGTGCAGACCCAGGCGGAGGCTGCGGGGGCGCAGCGGATCTCCGACATGGTGGGCGAGGGATTGCGGGCGCGGGGGCACGAGGTGCGCACCGTCTTCATGTACCGCAAGACCGAAGCCTACGACCGCGATCCCAATGTGGATTTCGTCCTGACGGACAGACCGCGCGGATTGCCCGGGCAGATCCGGGCGACCATCGGCCTGGCTCGATATCTGCGCGCGGCACGCCCCGACGCAGTCATCACTTACCAACACTATGGCAACATCTTCGGCACGATCGGCGCTCGGCTGGCGGGCGTCAGGCACATCGTCGCAAACCAAAGCGGCGCCCCGCAAAGCATCGGCGTCATGGGGCTGCTCTCCCAGATCGACAAGCTGATGGGCACGGTTGGCCTTTACCAGGCGAATGTCGTCAATTCCGGCTGGACGCACGCGCAGTTCGATCGCTATCCGCGCTCCTATCGGCGGCGCATGCGTCGCATCGATCACGGCGTACCCGCGCCGGGCGAGGAATTCGACAAGGCAGCGGCGCGCGCCACCTTCGGCTTACCGCAGGACGTTTGGCTGGCCGTATCATCGGGCCGCCTGACGCGGATGAAGAACCAGATCGCGCTTGTCGGCGCGCTCGATCGACTGCCCGACGTCCACGTCGCGCTGGCAGGCGCCGGGCCGGAGCGCGAGGCGCTCGTCGCCTTTGCCGAAAGCCGCGGCGTGGCCGACCGCCTGCATCTCGTGGGCGAGGTTCCGCCGGCGCGCATCTTCGAATTCCTCGCGGCCGGCGATGCCTATGCGTTTGCCTCGATGACGGAGACCTTCGGCCTCGCCTGCGTCGAAGCCGCCATTTCCGGGCTGCCGGTCGTGGCGAGCAATCTCGACGTCTTGCGCGAGGTGCTGACCGCGGAGGACGGCTCTCCCGCCGCACTGTTCGTCGAGGCCGACGCTGCCGGCATGGCCAGGGGCCTTGGCGATCTGTTTGCGCGGCCGGAAGCCAAGACCAGGCTTTCGGAGGCGGGACGGCGGCTGCGGGATAAGTATTCGCCGGCCAGGATGTGCGCGGGCTACGAGGCGCTACTGCTTGCCTGACCGCTTGCGCACGGCGGCGATCCCGTCGATCACTTCCAGGCGCCCGGCCCGATTGAGTGTGTGGATTTTCGGATAAGGAAAGTCGCCAGCCGCATCGATCGGCCGCGGCGGCGACAGCCGCACCGTCTGCTGATTGAGCTCCAGCAACTCCGAAAGGCCCAGCCCGCCGCCATAGCCCAGCGTTCCGTCCTGGACCGGAAGAAGCACGCGGCCGTCGCGGTTGCGGACGAAGGCTCCGCCGGGGCGGGCCATGCGATGGTCGATTAGGACCGGGTTCACCGGATGCGACCGCCACGGACCGGCAAGCGCGGGGGCGGAGAAAATCACCAGCGTGTCAGAAGTGCTTCCATGGCCGTCACGGTCCGTGGCGAACAGCCAGAGCATGCCTTCATGCTCGAGCAAGGTGGCATCGGAAATCTCGCCTTCGACCAGCACGGTCTCGGCAAGCCAGCTGTCCGGGAAGCCCGACGCGCGGTAGAGCGTGAGCTTGCCGCCGGCGCTCGCCTCCGGCAGCATCCAAATCGCGCCGTCGCGCTCGAATACTTGCGGGTAGGAGAGGTGGTGAGCCTCCTCCAGCACGACCCGAGGCTCGCCAGGAACGCCATCCGCGTCGAACGGAACAACGGAAATGACCGCCTTTCCGGTCGCGTGCGGATAGTCCTCGACGAACACGAAGGGCTGACCCTGCCACCAGAAGGGGAACGGGTCGGCATAGAAATGATTGCCCGGGTCCGGCAGCACCGACCAGCCGGTGCCGAGCTTGCCGGTATCGGCGACACCCGGCGCATCGGTAAAGCGATAGCCGACACGCCAATGCGCGTGGCGGAAGCGCGCGCGCCGAAGCGCTTCCCGGCCGAGCCGCGGCAGCGCCGCGCCAAGATAGGCGGATGTGAACCCGCCTCGCTCGCCACGACCATGGATTTCAGCAACTGCCTCTCGTGGCAGCCGGTCCGCCGCGAACGCGCGGGTGACCGACTGAACCAGAGTAATGGCGCGGGCGAACACGTCCTCGGTGCCGAGTGCGCTGGATTCCCGCTTGTCGACCATGGGCCGCGCTTGGCCGACCACCGTCTTCCTGTCGAGCACGGCCTCGATCACCGGGAGCCTGCCGGCCGCGACGGCAATTGCAGCCGAGAGATCGGCGCTGGATCCGTCGAAGCGAAGGCCGATGGTGGGAACATTCGACAAGGCCGCATCGCCGGCAAGATCGAGCCTCAGCGCGGCGGGGCGATTGCCGGGCCGTGCCGGGATTGCTTGCACCGCGGAGCCGAGAAGGGGTCCGCGCCGGCGGAAAAGACGTTGCTCGAACTGGAAGGCGGCTTTTGCCGCGGCCGGCCAGGTCGCCGGCCCGGGCTGATGCGCCACCGCGACATCGTGGCCGTCCGCCTCCAGCCGCTCTATGGCGAGCCGCTGCCAATGGCGGGGCGCCGATTGCGGAACGATGACCTCGATCGCCAGCATGTTTTGGGCGGCTATGTCCTGCTCGGATTTCCAACAATGAGGAACGAGAGACTGGCCGAAAATACTTACATCGGCGTTACACGCAAAACCGGATTTCTACTTTTCGGCATGATTTTCGACTTGCGATCCCGAAGCGGTTGTGGTCGTCCGCCCGGCCTGCCATGCAACGCAAGATTAGCGGTTTCGGCATATACCAAGATTCCAACAATCGCGGCGACCGGTCTTGACCTGGAACGTAAGAAGTCGTGGATAGCCGCTGTCCCTGCCGGTTCGGATCACATGTTTGAAGTCACTGCCGAGGATGCGTTCGATTTCCGTTCGACGGAGTACGCCGAGCTCTTCGCCAGCTCGGCGGCAACCGCTTTTCAGCATCCGATTTGGCTCGCGCAACTTTATGAGAGGCTCGTGCGGCAAGGCGCCGCCACGCCACTGATCATCGTCGTCCGCGTGCGTGCGAGCGGAAGGCTCGCGATGGTCCTGCCGCTGGTGAGGCGCCGCTACACGCTGCTGAAGGTCGTGGAATTCGCGGATTTGCGGGTTTCGGACTATGTCTCGCCCGTCGCCGACGAGGAGACCTTCTCCCGCATTCTTGCCGACGCCCGCACCGTCGCCGCCATCCGCAAGCATCTGCGGCCATACGATCTCCTGCGCATAGGCAAGCTGGCGGACCGCTCCCTGGCGATGGAGCGCCTGCTTGGCGTCGACAAGCGCGACAGCATGGGCATGAGCGCCTATTCCAGCAAGCTGGAGCCGACATTCGCCGGCTGGCGCGAGCAGCGGCTGGACCAGTCCTATCGCAAGGAGCTGGACAAGAAATCCCGGCAGCTCAACCGCATCGGGGAGGCGCGCTTCGAATGCGTTGACGGCCCGGCCGCGGTCCGCACGACATTCGATGCCCTCAAGCTCTATCGCGGCAAACGCTTCGACGGCAGCAACGGTCCGGCCGACCTTTTGCAGCTGCCTTCCTATTTCGATTTCTACCTGGCCGTGGCCAATGAAGGGTGCGGCGGCTTCGCCCGCACCTATGCATTCTGGATGAACGGCCAGCCGATCGCCGGCGCGCTCGGGCTCGAGCACCGCGGCTCGCTTCTAGTCATCCTCGGCGGTTTCGACGAGGCCGGCTACCGGAAGCAGTCGATCGGCAGCCTGATGTTCGAGCAGATCGCCCGCGATTGCATCGAGCGCGGCGATCAACACCTCGATTTCACCATCGGCGACGAGCCCTACAAGCGCGTGTTCGGCGGCCGGCCTTCACCGATGTGGCAAATCTACCGCGCAGGGAGTCCGCTCGGCTATGCGGCGCATCTGACGGTGCAGAAATTGCCGGCGGCCAAGGCGCTGGCGCGGCATATCCTTGAGGCCGCGCATGTCAAGAAGGCCAAGCCTTCAGCTGTCATCATGCCGCCGGCTGCCGATGAGGCCGCCGAGTCGCCCTAGTTGAAGCGGGTCGGTTCGGACGCCTTACGCAAGCTTCAGGCGGTCGCGCACGCCTATGCCGAAGCGTACTTTGAACGAAATGCGCCGGCTTACCCGCAATCAGGTCACGGCTTCCACTTGCGGCCGCTTGAGACCGCGCAGCCGCGCGGCAAAGCTCGGGCTGAACTTGTCGATCTCGTGCAGGATGCGGCGACGGCTGAAATGAACCTGCCGGCGCGCGCGCCAGCGCAGGTCCGTGTCGATGGTCAGACTGCGGCGGAAATTCGCCAACTCGAGCCCCCGTTCATCCATCGCCTGCTTCATGGGATCATCATAAAAGGTGGCGATCTTCGCCGCCGCCATGCCGGGCGAGGCCATCCACTGCGGCACGTGCACCATGCACAGGCGCTCCACATCGGTGAGGAGGCGGCTGACACCTGTTCCGGCGGCCGGACAGGATGTCTGATAGGCGTCTCCGATCAGGACGACGCCGTCGCGCTTGCAATTTTCGGCTACGGTGATGTCGGTGAGCCAGCTCGAGACGCGGTCGATGACCTCGAAATCGCCAAAGGTCTTGAGGAGTCCCGGAAGCGTTTCAATGAGCGTTTCGCGCGGGCGGTCGCGCAGCGCCTTGACCCACGGGTCGGTATGCTCCCGGAAAACAAAGAGGTTGGCGCGGGTAACGCCGCCGGCCGGGAAGAAGTTGAGGTAATCGATGCCGTCCGAAACGCGTTCGCCGTAATAGGTCAGCGCCGGATGCTTGAACGCGCTTGCTCCCGCCGGCCGGACATTGAAACCGAAAGTCAGCGATTGGCGCTGGTGGACGAACCGGCGCTCGATGCCGACGTCGCGCCGCAGGATGTCGCCCATGCCGGTGGCGAGCACAAGCAGGCGAGCCGTCACATCCGGCTGCCCGATGATCGACACACGCTGCCGCTCCGGGCCGGCCTCCACAGCGCTCACCCTGCCGGCGACGAAGCGTACGGCCTTGGGCAGTTCGGCCCGCATCGCCGCGACGAGGTCGTCGTAAAAAATGCCGTAGTGGCGGGCTCGCGTGCGGTCGAGCACTCGCCCCTTGCGCACGTTGACGATCTCGTCGAATGCCGCGGCCGCCGTGGAAAGACTGTCGAGGAGGCCGATCCGGCGCAGCTTGTCGATTTGGTCGCCGGCGATCTTCTCGACACGGAACTCGCGCGGAAAAACGGGGTGGCGGTCGATCAATGAGACACGGTAGCCCGACCGGCCGAGGAGAGTCGCGGCAAGTGTCCCGGAGAGCCCGCCGCCGACGACAGCGATCTCCGTGTCGGTTCCCTCCGGCAGCGGACGCAGCGAATGTTCGGCTGTCATTGGGAATACCTCAACAGGGCATAAAGGGCACGGGGATTGGTGGTGAAGTAGCGCCAGAACAGCCGGCGCGGCTCCATCAACATGCGCCACAGCCATTCGAAACCCGCCTTCTGGACCCAGAGCGGGGCGCGCCGGACCTTGCCGGCAATATGGTCGAACAGCCCTCCGGAAGTTTTGATCACACCGACATTCGAGAGCCGCGAGCCAAAATCGCGGACAAAGATCTGCTCGCGAGGCACGCCGAGGCCGAGCCACAAAATGTCCGGTGCAAGCGCGTCGATCTCTTCGAGCTTTTTCTCGAGTGCTTCGCCGGTCAGGTAGCCGTGGCTGTGGCCGACGATGCGCAGGCGCGGATAGCTGGCTTTGATGGCGGCCACGGCCTTGGCGTTCCCGGCCTCTGTCGATCCAAGCAGGTAGAAGGTCGCGGCCTCGTTCTCGGCGAGCTTTGCGACATCGTGGAACAGATCGGTGGTGGCCACCCGTTCCGGCAACCGCGTGCGGCACAATAGGCGCGAGGCGAGAACAAGCGGCTGGCCGTCGGCGAAGATCTGGTCGGCTTCGCGGAAGAGGGCGGCGATCTCAGATTTCGCGCGAACCTGGGCGATGACGTCGCCGTTGGCGGAGGTGAAGTAGTAGGGACGGCTGCCAAGGCGGTGCTGCCGCGCCGCCGCGAGCATCAGGCGGGCGGCGCCCTGCCGGTCGATCACGGTGACAGGCAGCCCGCCAAGCTGCACCGTCGGCAATGCAGGCAGGTCCTGCCGGGAAGGGGCTGCTTCCAGCGCTGCCACGGCGGTCACGCTTGGACGTCCGGTCGAAGTCTGGTGCTGCAACCGGGGAAAACGAGGGGTCTCATGGTTCGCGGACGTCAGATGTTGGCTGGAGTGGAGCGGATCCGATCCGCCGGTCGTAACGCTGTGTTGTTCAAAATCTCTTTTTGAAGTTTCTAAAACTTTTCGCATAGGAGAAGTCGCCCCGCTCTCCGGTAGTTCAAACTACCTCCTTCATGGCACCATACGTAAAAAAATCAAAAAATTAAGCGACATGTTAATAGTTAGTTAATATGGACAATTTGTATCGAAATATAAATCAGTTTAACCTTTTGACCTCGACTTCACTTGCTTTTTGGGTGATTTTGAAGCTGCGTTTTCAACACGAATGCGATGCGATCGCCACTGGTGCGACCACATTGCAATGCCAACGAGCTCCTGATCTATCCTGGGTGATCCTGGGCCACGAAATAGTTGGTGAGGCGGGCAGCGACATGCATGGCGCCCGCCAGACGGGCAAAGCGGAAATCGTCCGGCGTCAGCTACTCCGGCAAAGGCCAAGACCGATCTTCATGGCTCTATTTCACACCGATGCCGGCGGTCAGGCCGCCGTCTATCTTGTAATCCGCGCCGGTGCAGAAGCTCGCTCTGGAGGAGCACAGAAAGGCGATGAGTTCGGCCACTTCTTCCGGTTCGCCGATGCGGCCAAGCGGATGCGCCGCACCGAAGCGCCTGTACGCTTCCTCGACATCGGCATCGCTGCCGGTTTCGCCACGCGCGGCCTTCTCCAGGATCGGTGTGCGGATCGAGCCTGGGCTGACCGAATTGACCCGGATGCCGGCCGCCGCGTAATCGAGCGCCAGCGAACGCGTCAGCGTGTGGATGGCGCCCTTGGTCGTGGCATAGGCGGCGACGTTCTGCTGGCAGGCGAAACCCTGCACCGAGGCGACATTGACGATGGCGCCGCCACCGCGGCGGATCATTTCGGGGATGCCGAAATGCGCCGTCAGGTAGATCGAGCCGACATTGACCGTCATGGCCTTGTTCCATGTTTCCCAGTCGGTCGTGGTCGCGGTTCCGTAGGGATGGACGGCCGCCGAATTGACGATCACGTCGAGGCCGCAGAACCGTGCCACCCCGGCAGCGACGGCATCGCGGACCTGGTCCGCCACGGAGACGTCGGTGTCGACGACCAGCGCGCCGGCTTCGGAGCTTTCCAGCTCCGCTCTCATTGCCGCATTGGCCGAGCGGTCGATGCCGCAGGCGATGATCGCAGCACCCCCCGCGGCGAGGCGCCTGGCGGTTGCCAGACCGATTCCCGTCGTCCCCGTCACCAGGGCGACCTTGCCAACAAAATCCTTCATTGCGGGAACTCCTTCAGTCACGTGTCGGAACCCGGCTCTTCCGGCAGGAATCGCAGGGCGAAATCCAGATGGCGGCTCATCAGGTAGGCGTAGGCCACCCTGTCGCGCGCGCGCAGGGCGGCGACGATCTCGCCATGCGCGGCGCGGGTGTCGGCCAGGACCGGGCGCATCTCCTTGCCGATGGTCATGATCCGCAGGATCACCGGGGAAAGGAAGGAATACATGTCCGACAGCATGCGGTTGTCCGCCAGCCCGATCAACGCCATGTGGAAGTCGAAATCATTCTCGGCGGCTTCCTCGATCGAGCGGCTCTCGACGATCCGCGCGTTGACCGCGTCGAGCGCTTCGATCTGCTCGTTGGTGGCGTTGAGCACGATGTGGTCGCCGATGCCGACTTCGATGATGCGCCTGAAGCCCTGAATGTCGGCGAAGGAGGAGCGCGAGACATCCATATGCGCGGCAAAGAAATTCTGGATGGCGATGCCATGCCCGTCGGCGAGCACAGCCCCGACGCGGGGTTTCGGTTCGATCAGCCCGTAGGTACGGATAGCGCGCAAAGCCTCGCGCACGGTGTTGCGACTGGCGCCGGTGATCTCGCTGAGCTCGCGCTCTGTCGGCAGCACGTCGCCGACATTGAGCTGCCGCGAGCGGATGAGATCGAGGATCCGCCCGGCCGCGGCATCGACCGCCGAGCTGCCGCCGGGGTGGCGGCGGGCGCCGCTCTCGCGCGCGGCGTGAGAATTTTCCAATGACGAATCTCCCAAATTGTTGGACCAGGATATCCCAAGATTCCGGGAAAACAATCGAGTTGGACGCCGTCTCGATCAGTTTACCGCGCTACCTGTCGGCCGTCAGGCGTTCGAGAAAGCCGAAATTGTCGATTGACTCTCATCCTGGTCCAACAATAAGTTTCCGCTCTCTCTCAAAGGAAGGCAGCAAATGGAGCAGTGCTGGCGTTGGTATGGCCCGGACGATCCGGTGACGCTGGATCACGTCAAGCAGGCCGGGGCGACGGGCGTCGTCTCGGCGCTGCACTACATCTATGACGGGCGCGCCTGGCCGCTGGAAAACATCCTGGAGCGCAAGCGGATCATCGAGGCGGCGGGGCTGACCTGGTCGGTCGTCGAGAGCATCCCCGTCCACAACTCGATCAAGATCGGCTCGCCGGAACGGCTGCGCTATGTCGGCTTTTACAAGGATACGATCCGAGCGCTGGCGAAGGCCGGCATGGCGACGATCTGCTACAATTTCATGCCTGTGGTCGACTGGACCCGCACCGATCTGGCGTATCGCCTTCCGACGACGGGTTATGCATTGCGTTTCGACGCGATCGATTTCGCGGCCTACGACCTGTTCGTGCTGAAGCGACGGAATGCCGAGGCCGGCTACAGCGCCGCGCGCATTGCCGAAGCGGAAGCGCGATTGAAAGAGATCAGCGACGAGAAAATCGACCGGATCGAGCGTAACCTTATCGCCGGACTGCCCGCCACCGAGCGCAGCTACAACCGGGACACTTTTCGCGAGGCCTTGGCCGAGTACGATTCGATTGGGCCAAGGGAATTGCGCGACAATCTCGCCTGGTTCCTGCGCGAGATTATTCCGGTCGCCGAACAGGAAGGGGTGCGCATGTGCATCCATCCCGACGATCCGCCCTTCTCGCTCTACGGCCTGCCGCGCATCGTTTCGACAGCCGAAGATGCGCGGTTCATTCTCAATGCCGTGGACAGCCCGGCAAACGGCCTGACATTCTGCACAGGCTCCTACGGCACGCGTGCCGACAACGACATCGTCGCCATGGTCAAGGAGTTCGCCGGCCGCATCCATTTCGTCCATCTGCGCAACGTCACCATCGAGGATGACGGCTCCTTCTATGAGGCCGAGCATCTCGAGGGCGGCACCGACATGGCGCATGTCATCCTCGCCCTGATGCAGGAGGAAGCGCGCCGTCGGAAGGAAGGCCGCGCCGACTGGCGCATTCCGATGCGGCCCGATCACGGACATCTGCTTGCCGACGACATCGGCAAGACCAGGATCAATCCCGGTTATTCGCTGATCGGCAGGCTGAAGGGCCTCGCCGAACTGCGCGGCATCATGCGGGCCGTCGAACGGTTCGGGCTGGCATAAGAATCGAAGCCTTCCACCGACGCTACCGGCGAGCGAAATCCGATGCAGGATGACCGCGTGCCGGCCGACCAATCGGTGTTCGGCAAGCTGATCCTCCACGGCCGCGTCAGTTCTGGTACTCTCAATACCTGGTCGCGGAGGATTTGCCTGGGGCCGGGACGGTCTTTCTTGAAATCGCATGGAAGTTCGTCAAGGCGGTCGGCGTTGACGAGGCGATCACCGGACGCGTGGAGGTCAAGAAGTTGCGCCCCGACAAGCCGATCTGCAAGATCGAGACCAGCCTGCGCAACGGCCAGGGGGAGCTTTGTCCCACCGGCGCGGTGGCCGTGTTGACCGTCCCGCTGCAAGGCGCATGAGCGCGGTGAGCGGCAGCCCGCTTGGCATGGCCGCTGACCGCGGCCGCTGGCGTGTGCTGTCGCTGCTTTGCCTGGCGGTCGTTCTGTCGCTGACCACCTGGTTTTCGGCGACGGCCATCCTGCCCGAACTGAGGCAGGAGCTTGCGCTCGGCGCCGGCGGGGAGGCCTGGCTGACCAACGGCGTTCAGGTCGGCTTCGTGATCGGTGCGCTGGGGGCGAGCCTGGTCAATCTTCCCGATTTGGTGCGGCTCAGCCGGCTGATGGCGGCCGCCGCTTTTGTCGCCGCGCTCGCCAATGCGAGCCTGCTGCTTCATCCCGGACCAGGCGGCGTGATCGCCGCGCGTATTGTCACCGGCGCAGCACTTGCCGGCCTCTATCCGCCGGCGCTGAAGCTCGTCGCCACCTGGTTCACGCGCCACCGGGGGCTGGCGCTCGGCGCAGTCATAGGCGCGCTCACCATCGGCTCGGCGCTGCCGCATCTTTTTCGCGCTGTCCTGACCGCGCTCGACTGGCGGCCGGTGGTCGCGGCCGCCAGTGTAGCAACGACGGTCGGCGCGCTCCTGTTTCTCTTGTTCGCAAGGGAGGGGCCCTATCCTTTCGGCAAGGCGGTGTTCGAGCCATCGCGCATCGGGCAGGTGTTTCGCGAGCGGCCGCTGCTCCTGGCCAATCTCAGCTATCTCGGCCATATGTGGGAACTCTACGCCATGTGGGCGTGGCTGCTTGCCTATACGCGCTCGGCATTCGAGGCGCAGGCGATCGGATCGGCCGCTGCCGCCTCGCTTTCGACCTTCTTCGTCGTCGCCTCCGGCATCATTGGCTGCCTGTTGGGCGGCTATCTGTCGGACCGCATCGGCAGAACCGCGACCACCGCCGGCATGATGATCGTCTCGGGAAGCTGTGCGCTGCTGATGGGCTTCCTGTTTGCCGGGCCGCTTTGGCTCTTCATGCTGGTCGCCGTCGTCTGGGGTATTTCGGTGATCGGCGATTCGGCGCAATTCTCCGCCGCAGTGACCGAGCTTGGCGATCGCCGCTTCGTCGGCACGGCGCTGTCGGTGCAGCTTGGCTCCGGCTTTGCGCTGACGGTGCTCGCTATCTGGCTGACGCCGCGCTTCGCCGACTTCATCGGCGGCTGGCGCTGGGCCTTCCTGCTGCTGGTGCCGGGCCCGCTTCTCGGGGCGGCCGCTATGCTGTGGTTGCGAAACTTGCCGGAGAGCGTGAAAATGGCCGGCGGCCTCCGCTAGCGCTCTTGCTCCTCGACTGTCTAGCGCTGGAGCCGATTGACAACTTCGTCGCTACGCAAATCGCCAGCGCTGGGCCCGCGCTGCTCCGTTGGGCGTAAGGTTGGCGATTGCACATTTGCCGGGAACAATGCAGCCTAGCTTCGAGGCTCGAAAGCTGCCTCCCGGAGCGGGCCATGCAGGCAGGATACGCGGCACAGTTACTGGTGCAGATGTCATGACACGCGCCCAGTTGGCCGGCGTCATCCTGGGTCTGTCGCTGGTCGCAGCGCTTACCATTGTCCGGGCGAGCGACCCGCAGCCGTTGAGACTCGCCCGCGAAGCGACGTTCGACCAGTATCAGAGGCTGGCACCTCGCCGCTTCGAGTCGATGCCCGTCCGCGTGGTGGACATCGACGAGGTCTCATTGCAGCAGTTCGGGCAGTGGCCGTGGCCCAGGGATCGCATGGCGGCCCTGGTCGAAAAGCTGACGGAGCTTGGTGCGGCAGCCATCGCGTTTGACATTCTTTTCGCCGAGCCCGACCGGCTGTCGCCTCGCACTGTCCTCCGCGACGTGCCGGGCATCGATCCGGCCCTGCTCGACCGCCTGCCCGACAATGACGAGATCTTCGCCGGGTCGATCGCCGGCAAGCCAGTTATCCTGGGCTACGGCATCTCCAACGAAGGGAACTATCGGCCGCAAATCAAGGCTGGCATTGCCTTTACGGGCGAGAGCCCGATCGCTGCTCCTCCGCCTATCAAGGCAGCCACGCCGCTGCGGCCGCAGCTTGAGGCCAATTCACCCGGCATCGGACACATCAGCCTCAATCCCGGCAGATCGACCGCTGTGGTGAGGACAGCCCCACTCTTTCTGACTGATGGCGAGCAGCTTTATCCGGATCTTGCCCTCGAAGCCATAAGAGTAGCGCAGGGGGCCTCCACCTACCTCATTGCCGGCGCGCCGGATCGGCAGGGCATAATGACCTCCGTCAAGATCGGCGACTTCGTTATCCCGGTGACCTCGGCCGGCGAACTCTGGCTCTATGTCAGTCCCGACAGGGCCGAGCGTTATGTTTCGGCGAAGGACGTGCTTGCACCCGGCGGCGTCTCGTCCGAAACGAGGGCCGCGATCGAAGGCAGCATCGTGTTTGTCGGCACTTCGGCCGCCGGGCTGCAGGACATTCGTGTCACCGCGCTCGGTGAGAACGTGCCGGGCGTCTCGATCCACGCGCAGATCGTTGAACAGGTGCTGTCCGGCCACTATCTGTCTCGGCCCGATTGGGCAAACGGGCTGGAAATCGCGTCGATCGCGATGCTCGGCAGCCTCCTGGTGATTCTGACGATTTTCGTAAGCCCCGCGATTGCGCTCGCCTGCGGCCTTGCGATCACGGGACTGGCGCTCGTCGCATCATGGTTTGCCTTTTCGCTTGCGGGACTGCTGTTCGACCCGTTTGCGCCGATCCTCATGGGCACGATCACGCATTTCGCGACAACCTCTTTCCGCTTCCTGGTGACTGATCGAGAGCGGCGCGCGATCCGGCGGGCCTTCGGTCAGTATTTGTCGCCATCGCTTCTCTACCGGATCGAGCACACGCGCGACGCGCTTCGTCTTGGCGGCGACGACCGAGAGCTGACCGTGATGTTTGTCGATGTGCGAAACTTCACGGAGATCAGCGAAAGACTGCCGCCCACCGCCGTCGTGCGGTTTTTGAACACGCTTCTCGACGCGCTCAGCCGTCATGTCACCGCCAATGAAGGCACGCTCGACAAGTTCATCGGCGATTCGATCATGGCCTTTTGGAATGCCCCGGTCGACGTCACCGATCATCCCCGCAAAGCCGCTCGCGCGGCATTGGCGATGCGCGAGACGATTGCCCGCCTCAACGAAAGCGATGCATTCGGATTCGGGGCCGGGCAGACGGTTCGCATCGGTATCGGAATCCATACCGGCGTCGCCTGTGTCGGAAATATGGGCGCGGAGTCGCGTTTCAACTATTCGGCCGTTGGCGACGCGGTGAACATCGCAGCGCGTATCGAGACAACGTGCAAGACGGTGAGTTTCGATATCCTCGCGTCCGACGACACAGTAAGATCGCTGCAAGGCTGGGCCTTGCTCGACGCGGGATCGCTGGAACTCAAGGGAAAGAGCACGAGGACCAGAATCAATGCCGTCGTAGGCGATGAAAACGTTGGGTCGTCGCCGGATTTTGCCGAATTGCGGCTTCTCCACGGCAAGCTCGTGGAGGCGTTGCAATCGCGCTTGCCAGGCAGCCGAAAGATGATCGCGGCGGCCAAAGCCAAAAGCGCGGGGCTACCGGCAGGATTGCAGGAATTCTATGGCCGGATCTCGCGCAGAGCGGATGATTTTGCTGGCAAACGGGCGGGAGCGGCGATGGAAACGAATGCCGGCTATGCGGAGCAACAATTCGGCTCCGGTTCCTGACCTTCATTCATGCAGGGCGGTCGACCGCTCGACTCGGTGGTGTTCAAGGGCAACAATTTCGTCCACCCCGACGTAGAGGCGAGTTGGCCCAGACCGGTTGGCGAAGTGCGGATACGGACGCGCCGAGAAAAAGAGCGGCTATCCGTTGCTCTTGCCGCTGCCGGCCACCGCCGTCGTCGCTACTTTTTGCCAGGACCCTTGGATTTTCCGGGATTGCTGGGATCGTGCTTGCCCGGATCATTTCCATGGCCGTTGTTGCCGTCATCTTTGTCGCCCCGCGGCGGGCTCGGCGGATCGGGGGTGCCCGGACCGGGTGGTGCCGGTGAGTTGCGCCGCTGCGGCCGCGCCGTATGCTCCTGCTGAATGGCAGCCGTAAGCCCGCAATTTCCGCCGATTGCGTCAAAGCCTCCCGAGAGCTGCTGATTGCCGGTCAGAAACGGCAATGCCCGCGAGGTCCCGAGTGTGGTGAGCACAGATCGATTGACCTTGACAACGTCGGTCATTGAGCCTGACGGCGTCGCGACCACACAATCGCAGCGCCGCTTCAGTTCCCTGCATCCGCCGCCGCTGCAGAATCGGGCCGACCCCTTCAGCAGCACGACGGCGGTTTTGCCGTTGGGCGCGATGTGGACATCGAATGCTGTTCCCCGCACGCCTATTGTGCCTGCGGGCGTCACAATCTGGTAGGCGGACGAAGGCGAGTTCCCGCTTATCCAGCGAAACGTTCCCTTGGCAGCGCGGATGGTGAGCTTCTTCACCGAATTATCATCGTTGAAGACGTATTTGTCGAGGACGACGGAAGAACCCCACCCCACCGCCAGCTTGGTGCCATCCCGGAACACGAATTGGCCAAGCCCGGTGTTGGATGTCCTGATACGTTCGTCCCGATGAACGGGTGCGCTGACCACCAGTGGTCCGGTTGCGCCGGTAACGGCAGTCTTGATCACGACTGCCCGGCCCACTGCTTCGGCGGCTATGGTCGGCGCATTGATGAGATTCGCGGCAAGCGCGACAACTGCAGCCCACCTCAAGGACGGCATGGCATCCTCCCCGAAACGCCTTTATTAGCACATGCTTGAAAGGCTGTCCCCGCGGAGTCATACCTCAATTTGAGTAGGACATGGCTCTTTCGCTCGGGCGACGCTCGAAGGCACAATTGTCGACGTTAGGTCCTGCGCTTGGGTGGGCCGCGCGGGTTGCCCCCTCGCTCATCGGGTCGGAGGTGGGATAACGCCAATGCTGTTACTGAATTCGTCTGGCTGAGGGACAAGGCGATGTTCTGCGTGGGCGGCGCGAGAGCGCCCGCATCTGGGGCATCGATCATGGTTTGAGTCGGCGCGCTGTCTTTGCAGATCTTCAGCCCATTCTTGGGCAGTTTAGCCGCGTCGGCCACGAGGGAGGAGCGCCATCGCCCTGGCCGCATTTCTGAAAGCAAGCAATCGGCCAGCCCGCGACCCGTCTCGATACGAGTGCATGTATCCGCCGTGATCTATCTGCAGCGCACGAGGCCGACAAGGCAAATAGGCTGGGCATCGGATCCAATGTGCATAGCAGCTGAGCAGACGCTGCTCAGCATATGAACCCTCTTGGGTAATATAATTTGAAAAAATTGCTCCCTCATGTTCAAAACAGGTCGATAGACCCGCGAGAAATGGGTTCGAATCCTGCGGGGGCCCGCGGTCCTCAGGCGAGAATTCTAAAGAGGTTCGACAATGACCCAGCACGTACAAGATGCTCGAATTCTCATGTACAGCCACGACACGTTCGGGCTCGGCCACTTGCAGCGCTGCCGCACGATCGCGCATTCCCTGGTCGAGGATTTCCACGGACTTCAGGTGCTTATCATTTCGGGCGCGCCTATCGCCGGCGCCTTCGACTACCGCGCCCGCGTCGACTTCGTGAAGATCCCGAGCGTCATCAAGTTGCGCAACGGCGAATACACCTCGCTGGAAAAGGATATCGATCTGCATGAGACGCTAAGAATGCGCCAGTCGATCATTCGCCACACAGCCGAGACGTTTCGGCCGGATATCTTCATCGTCGACAAGGAACCGCTCGGGCTGCGCGGTGAGATCGAGGACACGCTGTCCTACCTCAAGACGCGAGGCACTACGCTGGTGCTTGGCCTGCGCGAGGTGATGGATGCGCCGCATCTGCTGGAAGCAGAGTGGGAACGCAGGGATGTGATGCGCAAGATAGGCCTGTTCTACGACAAGGTCTGGGCCTACGGTCCGCCGGATTTTTACGATCCGTTGACCGGCCTGGATGTGCCGCCGGCTATCAGGGCAAGGATGAAGTTCGTCGGTTTCCTGCAACGGAGCCTGCAGAAGAACGAGTTGCCCGGCCACCGCCCCGAGGGCGACTATATCCTCGTTACGACCGGTGGCGGCGGCGACGGCGCCGATCTGATCCACAACGTTATCGATGCCTATCAGCAGGATCCGCAATTGCAGCATAGGGCGTTGATCGTGCTTGGGCCCTACATGCCGGCGCGCAAGCGCAACAAGTTTCTTAAGAAGGGGTCCAAAATCCCGTATATCAAGATCATCGAATTCGACAACCGCATGGAAGAGCTGATTGCCGGCGCCAAGGCGGTAGTGGCGATGGGCGGTTACAACACCTATTGCGAGATACTGTCTTTCGACAAGCCGGCGCTGATCGTGCCGCGCGTCAAGCCGCGCGAGGAGCAACTGATCCGCGCACGGCGAGCAGCCGAACTCGGTCTCATCAAGATGCTTTCGCCGGAAGAAGCCGAGGATTCCCAGCGGTTTGCCGATACACTGAAGGTGCTGCCGGATCGGCCCCGCCCATCGCAGAGCAATCCGCATCTGAGGCTGGAAGGGCTGCCTCATATTTCCGCGATCGTCGCGGAACTGCTCGACAGGCGGGCCGGCCATCATCTTTCGGTCATTGAAGGCATCAACTGAGTTGCAACATCGCAAGATCGTCGTGGTTCTGAAGGGTTATCCGCGGCTGTCGGAAACCT
Organism: Mesorhizobium sp. WSM3864; assembly: GCF_002294955.1. Classification (NCBI taxonomy): domain Bacteria; kingdom Pseudomonadati; phylum Pseudomonadota; class Alphaproteobacteria; order Hyphomicrobiales; family Phyllobacteriaceae; genus Mesorhizobium; species Mesorhizobium sp. WSM3864. The sequence continues at coordinate 154,209 of NZ_NSGD01000003.1, read as the reverse complement.
TCATCGCGCAGGAACTGCTCGGGTTGGAGCGAGCAGGGTTCGACCTGATACTCGTTGCGCTGAGGCGGCCAACCGACGCAAAACGCCATCCGGTGCATAACGAGATCAAAGCGCCCGTCCATTATCTGCCGGAATACCTGCATGAAGAACCGCTGCGCGTGGCTCGCTCGCTGTTTGCTTGTCTGCTGCGGCCAGGCTTCTGGCGCGCGCTCGGATCGCTGGCTGCCGACATCCCCCGCGACTTTACGCGCAATCGCGTGCGCCGCTTCGGGCAAGCACTCGTGCTGGCGGCCGAATGGCCGGAAGATGCGGGCTGGCTGCATGCGCATTTCGCGCACACACCGGCATCGGTGACACGCTATGCCAGCCAGCTTCGCGGTCTGCCCTGGAGCTGCTCGGCCCATGCCAAGGACATTTGGACTTCGGCTGACTGGGATCTGGCCGGCAAGCTTTCCTCGGCGCGCTGGACGGTCACCTGCACGAAAACCGGCTTCGACCGTCTGAAAAAACTCGCTAACGGCAACTCGTCATTACATCTGAGCTATCATGGGCTCGACCTTGATCGCTTCGGCAGCTTCCGCGGGGCGCGGAAACCGCATGACGGCTCGGCACCGGACGAACCGGTTGTCGTTCTGAGTGTCGGGCGCGCCGTTGAAAAGAAAGGTTACGATACGTTGCTGGAGGCGCTTGCCCTCCTGCCTGGTGATTTGGGCTGGCGTTTCGAGCATGTCGGCGGCGGCGAGGAACTGGAACGGCTCAAGGCGCTGGCGCAAAAGCTCGGACTGGATGGTCGCGTCTCTTGGAAAGGCGCGCTTGCTCAGGAGGAGGTGCTTGAGCACTACCGCCGCGCCGACATCTTCGCCCTGGCCTGCAGGATCACCGCAAATGGCGACCGGGACGGTCTGCCGAATGTTCTGGTTGAAGCGGCCAGCCAGCGGCTTGCCTGCGTGTCGACCGATATTTCCGGCGTGCCGGAGCTTTTATCTCCGGATGAAACCGGGCTGCTGGTCCCGACAGAAAATCCAATTGCCCTGGCACAGGCGCTGGAGCGCCTTATCCGTGATCCCCTGCTGCGCGCCCGCCTCGGTGACGCTGCAGAGTGGCGCGTACGCGCCAATTTCGATCATATGACAAGCATTGGGCAGCTCAAGGAACTGTTCGAGCGGGAGTGGCGGGCCGCCGAATGAAGCGACTGCGCGCCTTCTTCTATGTCCAGCACCTCCTGGGTATCGGCCATCTTGCGCGCGCCAGCCGTATTGCGGCGGCTCTGGTCGATGACGGGTTTGACGTCACCGTCGTGACCGGCGGCGCGCCGATCGCGGGGTTTCCAGGATCGGGGGTAAAATCTGTATCTCTGCCACCCGTAACCTCCGGCTATGAAGGATTTTCCGGACTTGTCGACCTGCAGGGCAAACCCATCGACGATGATTTCAAGAAATGGCGTTCGGAGATGCTGTTGCAGGCCTACCGGGATTGCGGGCCCGATATCGTCATTGTCGAGGCGTTTCCATTTGGACGTCGGCAGATGCGTTTCGAACTCCTGCCGCTGATCGAGGCCATCGAGGCGACATCCCGCAGACCGCTCCTGGCGACGTCCGTCCGTGATATCCTTCAGGAGCGCGTCAAGCCGGGCCGAAACGAGGAAACGGTCGATCTCATCAACAGGCATTTCGACCTTGTCATGGTCCACGGCGATCCGGCTTTCGCAACCATCGACAAGACATTTCCACTGGCTGGGGCGATCAGGGCCAAGGTTGTCTACACTGGGCTCGTTGCCGCGCCGCCACCGTCCGCGGTCTCCGAGCGCTTCGACGTTCTGGTGTCGGTTGGCGGCGGGGCTGCCGGAAAGAGCCTCGTCAGTGCCACTATCGCAGCGGCGCGGAATGCCAACAGCGCTTGGAAATGGTGTTTGATCACCGGTCCCAACCTGCCGAAAGGCGAGTTCGACGCGATCGCACGCGATACCACGCCGGGCCTGTCCGTCTTCCGGTTCCGCGAGGATTTCGCCAGCCTGCTGACCGGCGCCCGCCTCTCGGTCTCGCAGGCGGGTTACAACACGGTCTGCGACGTCCTGCGCGCGGGTTGTCGCTCCCTGCTCGTTCCGTTTGCAGCGGGTGCGGAAACCGAACAGACGGTTCGCGCCCTGATGCTCGAAGAACTCGGTCTTGCAACGGTGCTGACGGAAAAGGACCTAACGCCTGAAGGTTTGGCGCGAGCGATCGAACAGGCGCTTGCTGGACCGAGGCCGTCCGCGCATCGTCTCGATCTGGAAGGCGCGCGTCGCTCAGCGCAAATCCTGCGCGAGCGACATCGAACATGGTCCCTGAAAACGGAACTCTAGCTGACGCGCGTCGCCCCGGTGAGATTCGCGCGACGTCGTTATCCGACAGCCGTCACGCTTTGAGCGAAATGCGTTAAACAGTTCCAATCAGCATGAAGCGCGTATAATTTTTTGTCGGCAGTTCGCCCGAGAACCGCACCTCCCGTAGCGCCGCCATTGCTTCGAAGGCTGCCAGTGAAGCCACGCAGTTGATGTGGGTCGGCTCGCTGAAATAATCGTTCGATTGCAGCAATACATTCGTGCCCCGCGGAAGCAGGGCAAGCCAGGCGCGCAGATCGACTATGTGTTCGCAGCTCGTATTGACCACCAGGTCGGGCTGCGCGGCCGCATAGTCAACGGCGTACATATCTGCCGTCAGCGCCCGGAACCGGTCAACGGCATCCCGGTTGAGGGTCCGGGCGACCGGCGCAACTTCGGGATCGATGTCGATGCTATCAATCGCCCCGATGTCGAAGCGAGCATCGTTGAAAAGCATTGCCGGCAATACGCCGTACCATCCACCCAGAACCCATATGCGGCCGAACCGGCCGCCGCAGCTGTCGAACAGCCTGTCGAGCGCCCACATCTTGCAGGCGACCTGCTTGTGGTTGAAGGCGTTGGCGATATCGGCGTGCGGATGCTTGGCGATGACGCGCGCCAGCCCTGCCACGAGAGGGTGGTTGACATAGGCGGCAATTCCCCGCGTGAGGTCCAAGGCCTGTTCGTGCCCGTCCATGCCCGCATTGCGTGGTTGCGTGACATCCATCATACTCGTCTTGTAGGTTGGGATTTCGGGCGACACAACGCAATCTTGCCCCGGCAAGGCTGGTTGGTTCGCGGACGTTGATCATGGTGCACGCCGCTTCGCCATTGCCCCGTGCCGGAGAGGGGCTGTCGCATCAGTCCGGACCATCGGCGTTCATGCGCCAGCATCAGCAGCGCAGCTGTGGCGGCCGTTCGCCAAAACGCCACGGCAGCCGTCAATCGTTTGGCCAGCTGCTTTCTTCGCTGATCAACAATGCCCGTGTTGCGGTCATCGACCATGCGCCTGAACTGGATCGCGCCGCCTCGCAGCGTCCTTTCATCGTTGAGCGCAGGACAATCACGGTGCACTGTGGCTCGAAGCATGTCGTTGGCGACGAAGAAATTGCCGATGCGCCATTAGCCAGCAGGTGCTTCTATGTCCTGCAGCCTTCCAATTGAACGGTCCATGGTCGGATGGAACCCAGTTTAGCCCGCTATATCTGGACGCACACCAAGAAGCAGCAGGTCTGGATATTGATGATCGTCGTGCTTTCGATGATCCCGTATTTCATATCCTTCGATCTGCCGAAGCTGATCGTCAACGGCCCCATCCAAGGTAAGGGTTTCGGAGAACCCGGTGCGACCCAGCCGTTCATGAGGCTGCACTATGACCTGCCATTCATTGGTGAGGTGCAGTTCTTCTCCGGCTTTCAGCTCGACCGCACGGAGACGCTGTTTGCGCTGAGTATTGTTTTCCTTTTGCTAGTCATCATCAACGGCCTGTTCAAACTCTACATCAACACTTACAAAGGCCGACTTGGCGAGCGTATGCTGCGGCGTATCCGATTCGATCTGATCGATCGCGTGCTGCGGTTTCCGCCGATTTACTTCAAACGCGTGAAATCCGCCGAAGTGGCGACCATGGTGAAGGACGAGGTGGAGCCGCTGGGGGGCTTCATCGGCGATGCCTTCCTGCAGCCGGTGCTGCTCGGCGGTCAGGCGCTGACGGCCATGCTGTTCATCATGGTGCAAAACTTCTGGCTCGGAACGATTGCGGTCGTGATCGTGGTGATCCAGATCGTGCTCATCCCGCGCATGCGGCGGCGGCTGATCGTGCTCGGGCGCGAACGGCAGTTAACGGCGCGCGCGCTCTCGGGCCGGGTCGGCGAAATCGTCGACGGCATCGGCGCCGTTCACGTCCACGACACCTCAAACTACGAGCGCGCCGACATAGCTGCTCGGCTCGGCCTCATCTTCAAGATCCGCTTCGATCTTTACCAATGGAAATTCATGGTGAAGTTCCTCAACAATTTTCTGGCGCAGCTCACGCCCTTTCTGTTCTACATGATCGGCGGCTACCTGGTCATCCGGGGGCGGCTGGACGTCGGCCAGCTGGTGGCCGTGATCAGCGCCTACAAGGACCTGCCCGGACCGATGAAGGAACTGATCGACTGGGATCAGGCTCGGCAGGACGTCCAGGTCAAATACCAGCAGGTCGTTGAGCAATTCACCGTCGAGGGTCTCATTGCGCCGAGAATTGGAGCGTTGACGATCGACGCTCCCGGTCCGATGACCAACCCCCTGTCGGCGATCAATCTGTCCATAGCGGACGATGGCGGTGGAATGCTCCTCGACCGGATCTCGCTCCAGGTCAAGCCGGGTGAGACGGTGGCGCTGGTCAGCACCGCAACAGGTGGAGCGGAGGCGCTTGCGGAAGCCTTTGCGCGGTTGAACTGGCCGGACAGCGGAAAGATCGCTTCGGGCGCCGACGACCTGCTTGAACTTCCCGAAGCGGTGACCGGCCGGCGCATGTCCTACGCCTCGTCGGATGTTTTCCTGTTCCATGCAAGCCTCCGCGATAACCTGCTCTACGGGTTGAAGCATGCGCCGCTGACATCGGTGCCTTATGAGGGTGCTGCGGCAGACCAGCAGCGCTGGAACATTCACGAGGCGCGGCGGTCGGGCAATTCGGACCTCGATATCCGGAGCGACTGGATCGACTATGCTTCCGCCGGGGCCACCGGCCCGCACGACCTCTTTGAGGCAGTGCGCCGGGTGCTCGACGCGGTTCTTCTGTCGCGCGACATTCTGGATCTCGGCTTGCGCTCCTCGGCTGACCTGACGCGTCACACGGAACTCGCCAGGCGTATCGTCGAATTGCGTGCGGCGCTGCGAACCAGGCTGGAACAGGAAGGGCTGAGCGGACTGGTGGTTCCTTTCGAACCAGGCGCCTACAACAAGGAAGCATCGATCGGCCAAAACCTGCTCTTCGGCGCGGCCGCCGGCCCCGAACTGGCCGACAAGGCGCTAGCGGCCAATCCCTATTTTGCTTCTGTGCTGAGACAAGCCGGGCTCGACCGCACGCTTTTCGAAATGGGCATGGAGATCGCCGAACAGGCGATCGAGCTGTTTGCCGACCTGCCGCCCGATCACCAGTTCTTCCAGCAGCTCGCCTTCATGGGCGCCGAAGAGATACCCGCCTACGAAACCTTGCTACAACGGCTCAAGAACCGTCCCTACGAGGCAGTTTCGGAGAACGATCGCGCCATGATCGTTACACTGAGCTTTGCCTATATCGAGCCCCGGCACCGCTTCGGCCTGCTGAGCGAGGATCTGATGAGCAAGATCGTCGCTGCACGCAACCGGTTCTATGAAACCCTGCCGTCCGAGCTGCAAAATGCGATCGAACGCTATGATCCTGCCAAATACATTGCCGCGGCCAGCGTCATGGATAATGTCCTGTTCGGGCGTGTGGGCAACAACCATCCCGACGCGCCGGATCGCATCCGCTCCATCGTCTATGACATTCTCGACGAATTGGGGCTTTATGCCGAACTTCTGGATGTTGGCCTGGACTTCAACGTCGGCGCCGGCGGCAGGCGGCTGACCGCTGGACAGCGGCAGAAGCTCGATGTTGCCCGGGCCCTGCTCAAGCGTCCCGATTTTCTCATTCTCAACCGGCCGCTGTCGGCGCTCGACCAGCGTGCGCAGGACAAGGTGCTGCGAAACGTGCTCGACGAAGCCAGGTGCGACGGCCATTCGCCGGCAATTGTGTGGGTCGTGACGAATCCGGCAATGGGGATGATGTTCGATCGCGTTATCGTCTTCGACTCGGGTAAATTGGTGGAAGACGGAACGCTCGAGACACTTTTGGCAGGGAAGGGTATCTTCAAGGAACTGCTGTCTTAGACCAACGGGCATTGAGATGGGATCGTTCTGTCGGTGGGAATTGGCTGCAAGGCCACGGGATACGGCGCCTGGCAAACGCGAATTTTGAGAAGGTTTGCGACAATGCTGCTCAAGGATGAAGTTGGAATGCTGCAACGCGTTCCCTTGTTCTCCGGCATCGAACCGACAAAGCTCAAGCTGCTTGCGTTCACATCCGATCGCGTGAGCTACAGCGCCGGCCAGATCCTTTTCCGGCAGGGCGACGAGGGAGACGCCGCCTATGTCATCCTCTCAGGCAGGGCGGATGTTCTGGTCGATTCCGACAGCGGGCCGATAAAAGTTGCCGAACTGCTGCCAAATTCGATCGTTGGCGAGATCGCCATCTTGTGCAACAGCTCCCGCACTGCCACCGTCAGAGCGGCAAGTCCGCTGGAAGCCTTGAAAATCAGCAAGGATCATTTCCTGAGGCTTATGAAGGAGTTCCCGGAGATGACCATTGAGATATTGCGGGTTCTTGCCGATCGTCTAAGCCATACGACCGCGGACCTGATCGACGCACGAAACGCCTAGCAGCAGTTGTTTGGCCACGACGGACGAAGGAGCAGCATGGATTTCCTGGTCAGGTTTTGGGGCGTGCGGGGCAGCATTTCGGTATCGGGACCAGAATTCTCTCGCTATGGCGGCAACACGAGCTGCATTGAGATGCGATGCGGCAAGCATAGGCTTCTGTTCGACGCCGGCTCTGGCCTAGGGCTTGCCGGCAGAGCGTTTCGGGCCTCGGGCGTGACCGATTTCGAGCTGTTTTTCACCCATTGCCATTACGATCACATCATCGGGCTGCCGGCTTTCAAACCGATCTATGACCGGAGCGTCAAGGTCAGGCTTTGGTCCGGCCATCTTGCAGGACGCATGACGACCCGTCAGATGGTCGATGAATTCATGCGGCCGCCGTGGTTTCCGGCCAAGCTCGACATCTGCAAGGCAAGCATCGACTGCCGCGATTTCGTATCCGGAGACGTTCTAAGGCCGCGCGAAGGAGTGGTCGTCCGGACCGGCAGTCTCAACCATCCGGGAGGCTGCATAGGTTACCGCGTCGAATGGGGCGGCCGCATCGTGGCGGTGATCACAGACACTGAGCACGAGCCGGGTAAGCTCGATCAGGCGGTGCTCGACCTGATCGAAGACGCCGACCTCGTCATCTACGATTGCACCTACACCGAGGACGAAATGGAAGACCGCCGTGGCAACGGGCACTCGACATGGCAGCAGGGCGTCAAACTGTGTGAGGCAGCCGGTGCCCGAGGGCTTGGGCTGTTCCACCACGATCCGACACGCACCGACGACCAATTGGACGAGATCGAGAAACTGGCCAAAGCCAGGTTTGCCGGCGCTTTTGCCGCGCGGGACGGCCAGACGCTCAAATTTCCAGTCTCATTGCACAAAAAGCGCTGAGCTATTTTGCTCTATCTTATTGTTTTGATGCAATTCCGGAGGAAAATCGCTCACACTTTTCCTGGAATTGCTCTACCGCCGCTACGCCCGATCAATGTCCTGATCGGAAGCCATGCGCAGGCTTCAGTCTGTGCGGCGACTGTGAACAGCCGTTCGAGAAAAAGCCAGGCCGATTCATCGTGGACGAGATGATGGGTGAGCAGGCCGACCGGTTCGCCACCGTCGAATGCATGCCGCAATTGCGCAATGATGGCCTGAACCAAGGACCCATGATCGCGACAGCCGCGCGTGCCATGCCAATCGATGATGTCGACATTGCTGTTGATGACCGGCACTGGGGCCGGCTTCGGCGGCCCAAAGACCGACAATGCCGCAAATCCTACCGATCCAAGCTCCGATACCAAGCCGGCGTCGATTCTGTTCCAGGGTGGCACCAGCATCGGAACGGCACGCGCGCCGTGCAACCCGGTTAGGCGCGACAGCCCGCGGGCCATCTCATCGAGCACCGCCTGGCGTGGCCGATGGGCGCCGAGTTCCTGCTTTTTCTGGTCCTGCGGCGCATAGTTTCGGTGCGCCCAGCCATGGATGGCGACCGAGGCATGCGGCGCCTCGTCAAGCCGGACGACAAGCCTCTCGTCGGTCAGCGCCGGAATGACGGCCAGAGTGAGCGGAACCTCGAATGCACGGGTGAGTTCCAGCAGCCGATCAAGCGCAGCCGTCGGATCCACAGCGTCGTCGTCGCGCAACCAGAACTCCGCCTTGCGGTCCGCCCGTCGCCAGCACGCCAGTTCTTCCACCAAGGGCTGCCAGATCTGATCGAATGTCATGCAACCGCGATCTTCGCAAGAAGTTCGGAAAGCCGCGCCGCTGCAGTACCGAGAGAGCGTTCTTCGAGGATGAAACGTCTGGCGTTGCCGGCCATGGTGGTTCTTTCGTCGTCACGGACCAGAAGCCTTTCAATGGCAGACGTGAACGCTGCCACATCGCCCGGCGGGGTGAGAAATCCGGTCTGGCCATCCCGCACGACCTCCGGCACGCCGGCGATGTCCTGCGCCACCACCGGAAGGCCGGCAGCTTGTGCTTCAAGATAGGCAACGCCATAAGCTTCGCCGCAACCCGGCCAGACGTAAATCCCTCCACTGTAGAGGACATCCGGCACGGCGGCTGGCTCGATCGCGCCAAGCCATTCGATCCGGTCGGCGGGCAGGCCGGCGAATTGCGCTTTGACCTCGTCACGGGCAGGCCCGTCCCCGACGACCGACATGGTCCAGGGCAGGTGGCCGATCGGAGCGAGGGCGTGCGCGAGCATGCGATAGCTATCGACCTTGTCGCCCGGTCGCATCATGGCGACGGTAACGAGACGCGTCGGACAACCACGCGCCGGCAGTTCCCGGAATACCGATGTGTCGATGAAGGGCGAAAGCATGCCGAAAACGGCGTCTGGAAGAGCGTCTGTCAGTCCCCGACGATCCCTTTGCGTGAAGCAGATGTTCAGCGCCGCCTGTTCGACGGCTCGCGCCACCAAGGCTTGCATATCGGCCCAAAAACCGACGTTGCGCCGCTTCGAATAGGAGGCTTCCGCGGTCACATAGGGGATGGCAAAGGCCGACGCCAGCTCGGGCCCGATCAGGTCGGGCGCCTTGTAATAGAGATGATAGGAGAACCAGAGGTCGGGCTTGCCGTCACGCTGCCAAAGCTCTGTCAGCCGCGCGACTTCCTGTCGGGCTTCGACCTTGAGCGCATCGAAACTTTTCGACTCCGGTTCGCGTAGATAGAAGCGCAATTCGGATGCCAGATCGACGCGATGCCCTCCATGCTCAAGCGCCTTGATCAACATCCGTGCCATCTGACGGTCGCCAGAGGCAACGGCATGATTGGGCGACTTCAGCGGCGCGTAGAAGGCAATTCGCATCGCCGGAGCCTATCATTGGAAAGCCTGCGCAAGTCAATTTCGAAGCATGATCGAGTTTCACCTTCAAGCAGTGGAATGTGCTATTGCATGCTCATGGAAACAGCCGCAGCGTCCGACCCGTTCGTCGCTTCCTTGCCGGTGTTCGCGAAGTTCGAAAGCGTTGCCGATATCGACAACTATCGGCCGCTCCCCGATGGCTGGGCGCTGGCCACCGCCGACATCGTCGGCTCGACCAAGGCGATCGGGGCCGGGCGCTATAAAACCGTGAATATGGCCGGCGCCAGCGTCATTTCGGCGCTGCTCAATGCCCTGGGTCGGCAAGATCTTCCCTTTGTCTTCGGCGGCGACGGCGCGCTCGTGGCGTTTCCGAGTTCGGCGCTGGAGATCACGCGCAACGCCCTGGCGGCCGTCCAGCGATGGGTGGCGGACGAGTTGGCCCTGACCTTGCGCGCCGCAATCGTGCCGATAGAGGATATAAGAGCGCAAGGCCTCGACGTTCGGGTAGCGAGGTTCCGGGCCTCCGAAGCGGTGTTCTATGCCATGTTTGCCGGCGGCGGCGGCAGTTGGGCGGAAGCCGAGATGAAAGCGGGGCGCTACCTGATCGATCCTGCGCCGGCCAACGCGCGGCCGGATTTGACCGGTCTCTCCTGCCGCTGGAGCCCGATCGAAGCCCGGCATGGCGAAATCGTCTCGATCATAGCCATTCCGGGGGCCTCGCGCGATGTGCGCGGTTTTCAGGTTCTGGCTTCCGACATCATCGCCCTTGTCGGTCGACAGGAACGCGATGGCCATCCGGTGCCGGTGAACGGGCCGGCCTACGGTTTTTCGCCCGCCGGCCTCGATCTCGAGGCCCGGGCCGTCGCGCCGGCGGGAAGGCGGTGGTTGTCGAAGCTGTGGATAGTGTTCCTGTTGTCGCTTGCGGCTGTCACCGATCGATATGGCTGGACGATCGGGAGGTTCGATCCGAAGATCTACAAACGCGACGTGGCCAGCAATTCGGATTTCCGGAAGTTCGATGACGGCTTGAAGATGACCGTCGACGTAGATGCGGATTTGTTGCAGCGGATCGAGAACCGGCTGCAGCAGGCCGAAGAGGCGGGCATTTGCACCTATGGCCTGCACCGCCAGCAATCGGCCTTGATGACGTGCCTCGTCGCCTCGCCGCTGCAGCGCGATCACGTTCATTTCATCGACGGCGCCGCCGGCGGTTATGCGATGGCTGCCGCAAGCCTGAAGGCGAAGGTGTCGGCCTGACGACGGCTTGCGGAGATCCATTTTCCGCAATATGCCTCGGGGTTGTTGGGCCCACATGAGCCTCGCCGTGGAAGCGGGCAGTCTGTCCACATTGAGGAAAACAGATTTTTGGACGCCTCACGATCGACATATGACAGTCTGCTGAACCGGATTTCGACGCGCACCGCGCAAGTCGGGGTGATCGGACTGGGTTATGTCGGATTGCCACTGGCCGTCGCGGTAGCACGCGCCGGCTTCCCGGTTTTCGGCTTCGACATTGAAGCCCAGAAGGTCGAGAATCTGAACAGCGGGCAATCATATATCGAGGCGGTGACGTCCACTGCCCTTGCCGTCGAGGTGGCGAGCGGACGGTTTCGCGCCACTGCGGATTTTACCGAACTGGCCGCCTGCGATGTCATCGTCATCTGCGTTCCGACGCCGCTGACGAAAAACCGCGAGCCAGACCTCTCTTTTGTCAGGAACACGGCAGGCACCATCGCGAAGCATCTGCGTCTCGGCCAGCTGGTCGTGCTGGAATCGACCACCTATCCCGGCACCACCGACGACGTGATCAAGCCCATCCTGGAACAAACCGGCTTGCAGTCGAAGATAGACTTCTTCCTTGGCTTCTCGCCCGAACGCGAGGATCCCGGCAACCGCAGCTTTGAAGTCGCGACGATCCCCAAGGTCGTGGCAGGCGACGGCATTGAAGCCGCGGCGCTCGTGAAGGCTTTCTACCAGGGTGTGGTCAAGACCGTCGTTCCGGTTTCCACCACGGCGACCGCCGAGGCGGTCAAGCTGACGGAAAACATCTTTCGCTCGGTCAACATAGCCCTGGTCAACGAGTTGAAGGTCGTGCTCGGTGCGATGGGCATCGACATCTGGGAGGTGATCGAGGCGGCAAAGAGCAAGCCCTTCGGCTACATGCCTTTCTATCCTGGGCCCGGACTTGGCGGGCACTGCGTCCCCATCGATCCTTTCTACCTGACGTGGAAGGCGCGCGAATACGAACTGCCGACCCGCTTCATCGAGCTGGCGGCAGAGATCAACACGGCTATGCCGCGTCATGTGGTCGATGAACTGGCCAGGGCGCTGGACCAGCGTTGCGGCAAGGCGCTCAGCCGCTCGCGCATTCTCATCATTGGGCTCGCCTATAAGAAGAATGTTCCGGACATCCGCGAGAGCCCTTCATTGCGGCTCATTGAACTCATCGAGGAATGGGGCGGCAAGGCCGAATTCCACGATCCGCACGTCAGAGAAATTCCGACGACACGGGAGCATATGGCGATCAAGGGGCGTCGGTCTGTCGAATTGAGCGAGGCAACCTTGAAGGATTTCGATGCTGTCGTCGTTGCAACCGACCACGACGCGATCGACTATCAGGCGATCGCCGATCACGCCCTTCTGATCGTCGACACGCGCAATGTTTTTGGCCGCCTCGGGCTAGCCCGAGAAACGGTGGTGAAGGCCTGACGGCGGTCTGAGCCGGCCAATTCTTTGCTCGATGTCAGGATCGTGGTTGCACTCGGCCGGCAGCGTCGACACATAATGCCCCAGTTAATAGATACAGTTACGCCTGTCGCTCGCCCGCACGGACAGCCAGTTGCGAAGTTCTTCGCCGGCTTTTCCTGCCAAAGCTGGCTTCATTGACTTCGGGGATCTCTTCTTGGGGTCGTTGGCGAACTGTGTTGTGGGCGGATCAAAGGACAATGCCTCGTCTTCGAGGAGTTTCGAGATAGCATGAGCACAACGCAAGCAGAAATTTCCACCATTCTCATGGATAAGGTAGCCGATTGGCTGAACCAATCGGTACTTGCCGGCAACGACCTGGAAACATTGGTAAAAGGCTTTTGCGAACGGCTGGCTGCTGCCGGCCTGCCGTTGAAGCGGGTGCATTTGAGCTTTTCGATGCTTCATCCGCTTTATGATGCGCTTGGCTTCACCTGGGTTCGCGGCCGAGGCTTAGAAATCGAAAGCTTCCGCAATGAGCCCGGCGCGCCGTCCGACAGGTTCCTGACCAGCCCATACTATCATCTGCTCAGCAATAAGCTCGACCACCTGCGACGCCGGCTCGACCCGTCGCTGCCTTCAGAGTTTCCTGTTTTCGATGATCTCAGGCTTATAGGCGTCACCGACTATTTGGCTTTCGTGCATTCCTTCAACGGCAACGCCAGTCAGGGCATGATGGGGTCCTGGTCCACCGACAGTGCCGCAGGGTTCAGCGACAGCATGATTTCGGCGCTGCTGCGCATCCAGAGCCATCTCGCTATGGCAACCAAGATGGCGGTGCTCACCAAGCTCGCCGACAACATGATGACCACTTATCTCGGCGGCGACGCCGGCAGGCGCGTGCTTGACGGTCAGATCAAGCGCGGCGAGGGCGATACAATCCGGGCCGCGCTGGTCATGGGCGACATGCGCGGGTCGTCAAGGCTTGCCGAAACCTCCGGCCGTGAAATCTATATCGATACGCTGAACCAGTTTTTCGACGCCGTTGCAGCACCTTTCAATCGCAAAGGTGGGCAGATCATGAGTTTCATCGGGGATGGCTTCATCGCCGTTTACCCTTGCGAAAGGCATCGCTCGCAGTCCGAGATCGCCTGCCAGGCTGCTCTTGCGGCAGCGCGCAGCGCCACAGCGCGCGTGACGGATCTCAATCTGCGCAGAAAGGAAAAGGGGCTAACCGACATAAAATTTGGTATCGGCCTACATGTCGGCAATGTGATGTTCGGCAATGTCGGGCTTACCGACCGGCTCACATTCTCCGTCTTCGGCTCGGCTGTAAACGAGGTCCAGCGCCTCCAGGTACTGACCAAGAAATATCCGCACAGCATTCTCGCCAGCAAGGACTTCGCCAGCTATTGCGGCGCCAGCAACTGGCTGACGCTCGGCAGCGAGGAACTGGCTGGCATCAAGCAGAAACTGACGGTGCTCTCACCCGATCTGTCGGGTGCTCTCGCAGTCGATGAAGACGGTACGCTGGAGCCGGTTTATGACCGAAGATCGGACGCCGAGCAGGTCATGCTGCTTCACCGCGATGCCGCGCGGCTGTCGGCGGGCGACCCGAGCAAGCTCCAGTAACCGCCACGACCTGATCCGAAGGGCCCCAGATAGACAGTCCGCTCGCCGGTTCCGCCGCTGGCGACCGTTCCGAATCCAAGTTGCTCTAAGCTGGCAATAGGTTAGTCTCGCTTCCGAACCTGCCAGATTGGGGCTGGTGTGGAATGAATTCGGGTGTTGATCTGCTGCGGATCGAGGATGTTGGCATCTCTTTTGCCATCATCGGCGGACCGTTGCATGCCGTCAGGCGCGCAAATCTTCGCGTCCTGCCCGGCAAGGTTACCGCGCTTGTGGGCGAGTCCGGCTCCGGAAAATCGGTTCTCAGCCAGGCAGTGATGGGCATTCTGCCGGGATCAGCCCATGTTCGCGGCCGTATCCTGTTCTCCGATCCTGAAAGGCCCGGCACCACGCAAGATATCCTGAAGATGCCACGTGACGGACCCGAAATCCGGGCATTGAGAGGCAGCCGCATCGGCAAGATCTTTCAGGAGCCGATGACATCGCTGTCGCCGCTGCACACGATCGGCAACCAGGTCAGCGAATCCTTGCAGATTCATACCCCCATGGCTCGGGCGGAGCGCAAGGCGCGGACCGAGGAAATGCTCGGTCTTGTCGGCTTTCCGAGTCCCAAACGCGCCTATGATATGTATCCCTTTGAGCTTTCAGGAGGATTGCGTCAGCGCGCCATGATCGCCATGGCGCTTATCTGCCGGCCCGCCCTGTTGATCGCCGACGAGCCGACGACGGCGTTGGACGTCACCATCCAGGCGCAAATCCTCCATTTGCTGCGCGGCCTTCAGACCAAGCTGAACATGGCGATGTTGCTGATCACCCACGACCTCGGCGTGGTCGCCAACGTCGCCGACGAGGTCGTGGTCATGTACCATGGCGAGATCATGGAAGCGGGACCTGTCGAGGCGATATTCCGCCGACCAGGTCACCCCTACCTGAAGGGCCTGATGGCAGCCGTTCCGCATTTCGACCTGAAGCCTGGCGAAAGGCTAAAGGCGTTGCGCGAGGTGCCGGTGAATGTCGAGAGCCTGCTCGGCAAGCAGACGGCGCCGCCGTCGAAGGGGCCAGACGATATCCTGTTGTCGGTCAGGGATCTGAAAAAGACCTTCACAATCCGCAAGTCCGGATTGTTTGGCGGGGATCATCAAACCACGGTTCGCGCCGTGGGCGGCGTGAGCTTCGATATCAGGCGCGGCGAGTGCCTGGGGCTGGTCGGCGAAAGCGGCTCCGGCAAAACCACGGTCAGCAAGATCCTTATGCGGGCTATCACCCCTAGCGGCGGCTCAGTGACGTTCAACGGCCGCGATGGAGCGATCGACGTCTTGCAAGGCGAGGGAGACGCCCTGCGCATGCTGCGCGCCAAAATCCAGATGGTCTTCCAGGATCCGGTTTCATCGCTGTCACCTCGCATGACGGTGGAGAACATCCTGAGCGAGCCGCTGGAGATCCATCAACGTGGCGATGCCGCGTCCCGACTCGCCACTGTCAAGAGCCTGATGCAGGCGATCGGGCTCGATCCGCGCTTCATCAAGCGCTATCCCCACAGTTTCTCCGGCGGGCAGCGTCAGCGTATCGGCATCGCGCGCGCGTTGGCGCTGGGCCCTGAACTGCTGATCTGCGACGAGCCGGTTTCGGCGCTCGACGTCTCTGTCCAGGCGCAGATCTTGAACCTGCTGAAGGACCTGCAGAAGGAACTGGGCCTGACCTACCTGTTCATATCGCACAATCTGGCGGTGGTGGACTACATGGCAGACCGAATCGCAGTGATGTGCGGCGGGCGTATCGTCGAGCTTGCGCCACGCGAAACTCTGCTGAGGAAACCGATCCACCCCTACACGCGCTCACTCGTCGCCGCAGTACCTTTCCCCGACCTCGACAGGCCGATGGATTTCAAGACGCTGAAGCTCAGCGGCGCTTCCGACACCAGCGCATGGGGACCGCAATTCCGCGACGAGGGCGACGAGGATGTACTGTCGCCGCTCGATCTTGGTGGCGGTCACCTCGTGCTGGCCCGACGTTCGGCCGATGCCAGCGAGCTACGCCATTGATCAGCCGGCGCACCGTCCTTGGACTCATGGCTTCGGCGTTTGTGCCGGGCACGTTGCGCGCAGGCGATCTGGAGCCGGAATTTCTTCAGCCGCTTCTGAAGGCCCTGGCCCTGCCGGCACTCTCCGAGCGCTTGCCCAAGAGCCCGCGCGTGTTGAATCTCGCTGCGATGGGGCGGCAGCCCGGCCAGTATGGCGGCACGCTGCGCACGATCATCGGCAGTCAGAAAGATATCCGGATGATGACGATCTACGGATATGCTCGCCTCGTCGGCTATGACGAAAAGCTCAACTTGCAAGCCGACATTCTTGAAAGTTTCGAGGTGGCAGACGATCGCGTCTTCACCTTCAAGATACGGGAAGGACATAAATGGTCTGACGGTAGCCTGCTGACGCCGGAGGATTTTCGCTATTGCTGGGAAGATGTCTGGCTGAACGACGAACTTTCGCAAGGCGGGCTCGCCCCGGCCCTGCTGGCCGACGGCAAACCGCCACGCTTCGAGATCGTCGATCCGTTGACGGTCCGTTATACCTGGGATGCGCCGAATCCCGACTTCCTGCCCAAGCTCGCTGCTGCTTCGCCGCTATCGCTTGTTCTGCCGGCCGCCTATCTCAAGCAGTTCCACAAGAAATACCAGGATCCATTCCGGCTCGCCGGCCTGATGGAGGAGAACAGGGCCAAGAAATGGACGCTCCTGCATATCCGCATGTCGCGGCAGTATCGCCCGGAGAACCCGGAACTGCCGACGCTCGATCCCTGGCGGAACCGGACCAAGCCGCCGGCTGAGCAGTTCGTCTTCGAGCGCAATCCGTTCTTTCACCGCATAGACGAGAATGGCCGGCAACTGCCCTATGTTGACCGGATTGTCATGAATGTGAGCTCGTCGGCGATTATTTCCGCCAAGACCGGCGCGGGCGAGAGCGACCTGCAATGCATGGGAATTGATTTCAGCGATTACTCCTTCCTGAAGGACGCGGAGAAGCGCTACCCGGTCAAGATGCATCTCTGGAAACGCACACAGGGTTCGCGACTGGCGCTGCTGCCCAATCTGAATTGTGCCGACCAGGTCTGGCGTGGCCTTTTTCGCGACGTGCGCGTGCGTCGAGCACTGTCGCTCGCTGTGCACAGGCGCGAGATCAATATGGCCGTGTTCTATGGATTGGCGCAGGAAAGTGCCGATACGGTCCTGCCGGAGAGCCCGCTCTACCGGCCCGAATTCGCGAAAGCCTGGGTTACCTACGATCCTGATCAGGCCAATGCCCTACTCGACGAAGTCGGGCTTCAGACGCGTGACAATGACGGCCTGCGGATACTTCCCGATGGACGCCCGGCGCAGATCGTCGTGGAAACGGCCGGCGAAAGCACGCTGGAAACGGATGCGCTCGAGCTCATCAGCGATCACTGGCGCCAGATCGGTATCGCCCTGTTCATCCGGACTTCGCAGCGCGACATCTTTCGCAGTCGCGCGCTTGGCGGCCAGATCATGATGTCGATGTGGTCGGGCATCGACAATGGCGTGCCGACCGCCGATATGAACCCGTACCAGCTGGCCCCCACCATTGACGACCAACTGCAATGGCCGCTCTGGGGTGCTCACTACTTGTCTCGTGGCAGGCTCGGCGAGGCGCCCGATCTTCCGCCTGTGGTCGAGTTGATGACCTTACTCAAGCGCTGGAACGCATCGACCGAAGCCACGGAGCGCGCTGAAATCTGGAATTCAATGCTGTCGATCTACACCGATCAGGTGTTTTCGATCGGCACGGTGAACGGAACATATCAGCCGGTTCTGGCCTCCTCGCGGCTGCGCAATCTGCCTGACAAGGCGCTCTACGGCTACGACCCGACCGCCTATTTCGGTGTCTACATGCCCGATACATTTTGGCTTGGAGAGTCCTGAGCGTGCTTCGATATATTGTCTGGCGCCTCGCCGTAATGGTTCCAACGCTGCTGATCATATCGGCGCTTGTGTTCACGATCATCGAACTTCCCCCAGGCGACTATTTCGACAGCTATGTTGCCGAGCTTCGGGCTCAGGGCGAAGCGGTGGATTCCGACCGCATCGAGATGATGCGGAAGGACTATGGTTTCGACAAGCCGCCGGTCATTCGCTACTTCTACTGGGTCGGCGGGATGCTGCACGGCGATTTCGGCTATTCCTTCGAATATGAGCTGCCGGTTCGCGACGTGATCGGGGACCGAATGTGGCTGACCGTGCTGGTTTCCTTCGTGACAATCCTCTTCACCTGGCTCATCGCCTTTCCGATCGGCATGTACTCGGCCACGCATCAATACAGCTGGGGCGACTACGGCCTGACTTTCTTCGGCCTTCTCGGCCTTGCCATCCCGAACTTCATGCTGGCGCTGATCCTGATGTATTTCGCCAATATCTGGTTCGGCACGTCCGTCGGCCATCTCATGGACCAGCAATATCTCGGCGAGCCGATGAGCTGGGCCAAGGCGAAGTCGATCCTCGCCCATCTCTGGATCCCGGTCTTGATCATCGGCACCGGGGGCACGGCAAGCATGATCCGGCGGCTGCGCGCCAATCTGCTCGATGAGCTTCACAAGCAATATGTCGTGACGGCGCGCGCCAAGGGCCTTCATCCCTTCAGGACCCTGGTCAAATACCCGCTGCGCATGGCGCTCAATTTCTTCATTTCGGACATCGGCTCTATCCTGCCGGCCATCATTTCCGGTGCCGAAATCACGGCGATCGTGCTGTCTTTGGAAACGACCGGGCCGATGCTGATCAAGGCGCTGCAAAGCCAGGACATGTATCTGGCAGGGTCGTTCCTGATGTTCCTTGCCTTCCTGACGGTCATCGGCGTGCTGATTTCCGATCTGGCGCTGGCACTGCTTGATCCACGAATTCGTTTGCAGGGCGGCAGTACCAAATGAACACGCAATCGCCACTTCCCGCTCCGGGTGCTCCGCTGCAACACTATGTTTCCATCGCGCCCTTTGACCTGCAGTCGGTCGAGGCAATGACGCCGGAGCAGTCGAAGGTCTTTCAGGCGTCGCAGTTGCGGCTGATGTGGTGGAAATTCCGACGGCACCGGCTTGCTCTTGTGTCCGGCATATTCCTGGCGGTGCTCTATTTCGCGATACTGATCTGCGAGTTCCTGGCGCCCTACAATCTGCACACGCGCAACATGGACTACATCTATGCGCCGCCGCAGCGGGTGCACCTGTTCCACAACGGCCAGTTCGTCGGGCCGTTCGTCTATGGCCGCCAGATGACGCTTGATATGGACACGCTGAAGCGAAACTACATCGACAAACAGGACGATGTTCAGCGGATCCGTTTCTTCTGCAAGGGCGACAGCTACCGGTTCTGGGGCCTGATCGAAGGTGACAGGCATTTTGTCTGCCCTGCCGAAAACGGCCAGCTCTTCCTGGCCGGCACTGACAGGCTGGGGCGCGATGTGCTCTCGCGCATCATCTATGGTGCACGCATTTCCCTGACGATCGGCCTCGTCGGCATCAGTTTCAGCTTCCTGCTCGGTATAGTCATCGGCGGACTGGCCGGCTATCACGGCGGCATCTTCGATCTGATCGTTCAACGGATAATCGAAGTTCTGCAATCGATCCCCAGCATTCCGCTATGGCTGGCTCTGGCAGCGATCATGCCGATAACCTGGAGTCCGATCCTGATCTATTTCGGCATCACCGTCATCCTCGGGCTGCTCGACTGGACCGGATTGGCGCGGGCCGTGCGTTCAAAGCTTTTAGCGTTGCGCGAGGAGGATTACGTTCTGGCCGCGCAATTGATGGGCGCCAGCAGCGGCCGCATTATCCGGCGGCACCTCATTCCGGGCTTCATGTCGCATCTGATCGCGACGGCGACGATCTCCATACCCGGCATGATCCTGGGCGAGACGGCGCTGAGCTTCCTCGGGCTCGGCCTGCGGGCGCCGATAACCAGTTGGGGCATCCTGCTCACCGAGGCGCGCAGCGTCAGCGTGATCGCGTTTTATCCATGGCTACTTTTGCCGATCCTCCCCGTCATTCTCGTCATTCTGGCGTTCAATTTCCTGGGCGACGGCTTGCGGGACGCGGCGGACCCCTACAAATGACATCGCCAGTCCGCCGCGCTTCAAGGCGCAGACTCCGCCCGGTTCGTCGGGGGCCTGTTCTGTTGCTGTGTTGACCGTTCGCCTCTATATGCGGCGACGCCGGATCGGGCTAACACGTTGCTCTCGGACTTCATCCTGGTCGCAGGCATTGCCGGTCTCTTGAGCTGGTTCAGGACACACAAACGCATATGAGTCGCCTCGAAAGTTTCATCCGCAGGCTGACCGCACAGCGCGACATTCTCGATCAAGTCTGCGCGGAGGTGGCGAAGATCGAGGGTCCCATCCTTGAGCTCGGCCTCGGCAATGGCCGGACGTTCCACCATCTGCGCGAGCGTCTGCCCGGCCGACGGATCGTGGCGTTCGACCGCGCACTTGCCGCACACGCCAGCTCAATTCCCGAAGCTGAAAACCTCGTGCTCGGCGAAATCCGCGAGACGGCGAGCAGGTTCATCGGCATCGAGGCCGCTCTTGTTCATGCCGACATCGGCACCGGCTATGAAGATCGCGATGCAGTGACCTCTACCTGGCTCCCCGAACTGACCGCGCGCCTGCTTCGCGTCGGAGGCATTGCGGTCAGCGGCACGCCGCTCGATCACCCGCAGTTGCAACGCCTTCCACTGCCGCCTTCGGTACCCGCCGATCGCTATTTTGTCTGCAGGCGCGTCTGAGGTCCGCAACGGCCCAAGTCTTCAGGGGATCGTGTATACCGCTATCTCCCTCTCGATGCCGCGCAGCGAGACCTCGTGTGGCACGGGCGTCAGCGCGTTCCTGTGCAACAGATCGGCGGTGAGATTGTCGTCGACCACCGCGCGCGTGGCGAAGATCGCCTGTGCGTTGGCAAGGTTCTGAACCCGCGAAGCAATGTTGACCGTCTGGCCGAAATAGTCCTGTCGCTCGTTCATAGACACGGCAATGCACGGGCCGGCATGGACTCCGATCTTGAGCAGCAGATCCTCGCGCCCGCTCTTCTCATTGAGCGCACGCATGGCATCGCGCATCCTCAGGGCCGCGGCAATCGCACGATCCGGCGTCGCGAAGGTCGCCATCACCGCATCGCCGATCGTCTTCACCACCGCGCCTGCCTCGGACGCGACGATCTCGTGCAGGACCTGAAAATGCACGCGCACGAGATCGAAGGCTGAAAGATCGCCCACCCGCTCGTAAAGCTCGGTCGATCCGCGCAGGTCGGTGAACAGGAAGGTGAGGCTAGTGATCTTCAGGCGCTGGTTGATGTCGAGCGTATCGGTGCGATAGAGATCGCGGAAGGTCTGGTTGGTGAGCAGGCGCTTGGCTGTCAGGAACGGCCGGCGTTTGCCCAGGAGATCATGCAATTCCTGGCCGGCGATGAAGACCGTCGGCAGCACGCGGGTGTCGGTCCTGTTTTCCAGCGAAATGCGCAACGGGCCGGGTTGCATCTCCAGCGTCTGGTTCTGGACATGCTCGCGGTCGAAGACCAATGAGAGGCTTCGGCGCTCTCTTGTCGGTTCGCCCTTGACGTCGATGAACTGCACTGAATGGGTGACCGGCTCGAAGACGATGATGAATTCGGACGGAAGCTGTACGGGCAGAACAGCCTTTTCACCGGGCGCAAGCTCGATATCCTCCAGCGAGAACGCTTCCATCGTCTTGGCGAAATCCTCTTCCGGCAGGTCGACGCCGGACGCCCAGTAGATCTGGCGGAAATATTCCACCAACGGCAGTTCGTGTGGATTGTGGGCGGCAATCTTGCGCACGCGAGGACTGACCGTGAATGTCACCTCGACCATCTCGTCGAGGGTCGGTGAATAGCCTTCGGAACACAGCGCGCAGGTATATTCGTCCTTCTGCAGGGTTTTCAGCGTGGCGTTGCTGTCGAGCACGCCGCCACAGCCGGGGCATAGAACATTCCAGGAAATGTCGAAGAGGCCCACGCGCGCCGCATGCAGAAAGGCGCCTATGGCGCGTTCCTCATCGAGGCCATGCTTGCTGGCGAAGGCTAGAGCATTGATGCGGCAAAGCTCGCGGTCCTTGCCCTCCGCGATGGTTCGCTTGATCGCATCGATTGCCGCCGGATCGACATCGGTCGATTGCCGCAGAAGCGAGAACAGATCCTGAGCTTCGTTCATCGTGCAGGCTCCGGAAGAAGTGCGCCGCCGAAACGTGTTGACCGGACCGGTCTTGGTCCGAATGCGCCATTTTACTTCGAAACGGACCCTACGGCCATTCGAATAGACAAGCCGGGCGATAGCTCAAGTCCGTTTGGCGGATTTTCGCCGGCCGCAAGCGGCACTATGATGATCCATGGCCATTTATCTACGCGGGCTCTCCGATGCCGACATCCGACAATCCGCCGTTTCCCGCCACCCTGCGCCTCTTTTCCTTGGTGGTCATTATCGTCCTGGTCGTAGGCGCCGGCCTGTTCTTCGCGCCCGTGCTGGTGAAGCCCCGCTGGCCGTGGGCCGTCACCCCGTTCAATGCCCGCTTCCTTGGTGGCTTCTACACCGCCGAAATGGTCGTGATGGCGGCGCTGCTGTTCTGGAATCGCTGGTCGCCTGGCAGGCTCGTGCTCGTCATGGCGCTCATCTTCACCGTCTTCGTGTCGGTGGCGTCGTTCATCAATCTCGGCTATTTCAACTTCGGGCGCAAAGCGCCCTGGCTCTGGTTTCTGGTCTATCTTGGTTCGGTCGCGGTATCCGGGCTGTTCCTATGGCGGGCCAGGGCCCGTCCTTCTGCAAAAGGCGTGACCTTAAGGCCCGCATGGCGCCGCTACATGCCGGTGGAATCGGCAGTCCTTGGGCTCTATGGCGTCGGCCTGTTGCTGTTCCCCCTGACATTCGGCAGCTTCTGGCCATGGCCGGTCGATGGCTTCCACGCTCAGGTCTACAGCGCCATCTTCCTCGCGGGGGCGGGCGGCATATATGTCGTCTGGAGAAGCGCGCCGCGCGAGGAACTGCTGGTGCTGGGCTTGGCGCAGTTGCTGGTTGGCCTGCTTGCCATTGTTGGACTCGTCATCACCGACGCTGCCGTGCACCGGATCGACTGGACGGCGACCGGGACATTGTGCTGGCTCGCCCTTTTCGCCTGGATCGGCATCAGCGGCGTCTTCAAACTTTTCGCCGCCACTCGGTATTTTAGCTCGCAATCGGCATCATAGTTGCAGAGACGGCTGGATTTTCAGGTGACGTAGGGTGCATCGTACCGTGCCGATCGCCTTCGCAGGGAACGTTATGACCAGCACAACCTCGCCATCCCCCGAGAAAATCCAGCCGCAGCTCCGATCCGTTCGGCTAAGCGATGCGGAGGCGCTTTGCGCCATCTTCAACATGCCGGGCTTCCGCTGGGGCACGCTCAGGATGCCTTTCGAGATGGTGGAGCAGGTGGAGCGGCGCATCGCCAAGTCCGGCCAGGAAACCACCTGGATCGTTGCGGAGCTGGAGGGCAAGGTCGTCGGCCATGGCAGCCTGGTCGTGCAGGGTTCGCCGCGCCGTTCGCATATCGGTGAGATCAATATCGGTCTTGACGATGCCTTTGTCGGCAAAGGCATCGGCTCTGCCATACTTGGCGCGCTGCTCGACGTGGCCGACAACTGGCGCGCTCTGAAGCGGGTCGAATTGACCGTCTATGCCGACAACGAACCGGCCATGCGCCTCTACAAAAGCCACGGCTTCGAGGTCGAAGGTCGGCATGTGAAAGCCGGCTTTACCGACGGCCAGTACCACGACCTCCTCAGCATGGCCCGGCTGCGATTCTGAAATCCGCTGTTCGGTCATAACTGTTTAGCCGATCTACAAATCAAGCCGAGTTGGCGAACTGGTGGTTGCCGATGGAGAACTCTGTAGGATAATTTCATCTCACACCGTTCTGATCGAGTTGACGATCCATGTGTGGGCCGGCATCCAGGAAGTCTGGTCTCCCTTGGCGTTTGCACCGCGAGCCGCCAGACGGGACATATGACCGCCGTGGCTGACCCAATCCCTGCGCCTCCGGCGGAAATTCTGGCTGTGCTGTCGCTGCTCTGCCCGGAGGTCGTGCGTGACATCGAGCAGAACTGGAATGCACCGGTTTCCGATTATGCCCGCCATCTGTGGCGGCCGGTGGCAAGGCCTGCATCGGGCCCGGCGATCGCTGCCCGCTCGATCCTGCGCGACGTGCTGCATCAGCGTCTTGGTGCGATCATGCAGCCTGAAGAGGTCGGGAAGGCCCTCGACGAGTTCGAGCACAGACCGGTCATTCAGTCCGGCCTGCACTGTCTGCTTCTGATGGACCGGATCACCTTCGACGCCCTCCTGCTTGCCTGGCTCGGCGCGGTCGAAAGCGGGCTCTCGGCCTTCTTCTGCTTCATGGGAACGACGATGACCATGGAGACAATCGGCCGGGAGGGGCCCGGATGGCTCGATGTCGGCGACGACAAGGTCAACCTGTTTGGCATGGGACGCCACAAGCTGTGCCGCAAAAGCGCCTGCGCGGCCGGTCCCGTCTTCCTCAACAAACGCGCGCTCGAAGCGATGGGTGATGAAACGGATGCCAGCCGCTGGCTGGGCACACTGCTTGCCAGCCGCGACAAGAGGTTTGCAACCGCGGCCGACGCGGTCACAGCCCTCAACGAGGATCTGGTCGCCAATTGGGATGGTTCCGACATGGCCCGGCCGGTTTTCAACGATGATCGGCTGGCCGCGGCCGCCATGGCTCGGCATCTGGAATATGACGGCAGCCTTCTTTCCAGGCTGCTCTTTGAGCCCGCGAGGCGCCAGCGTCTCGAACGTGCCTTGCAAGAGACCGCAGCGAGCCCATTTGGCAGATTCCTGCCCAATGCCACAGCCTATTTCTGGGGCATCCGCGACGAGCGCGTGCGCAAGCTCGTCCTCGAGAAGGGCCACCTGATCGAGCCCGACAGGCCGCATGGTCTTTCCATCCCGTTTGAGCGAGTACATCTCAAGCAGGCGCTACTGGAAGGCGTGCTGCTGCCGAACTTGTTCCTGACGTTCCTGGTTCTTGCCATACTGCCGCGCGTGCGGGTGGTGGGCGGCCTGAGACAGATTGGCTATGTGGCGCTTTTCCACTCGATCCTGCTGGCGGTGCTGGACGAGAACGCGCCGGAAGAGCGCGATCTGGCTCAGGAGCTGCAGGTTCGGGAAAATGCCTGGGGCGTGCGGGTCATCGATGAAAAGATTTCGGTCCGCGAGCAGCTTGCTGGCCTGCCGGAAGGGGCGCTCTTCCCGAATCTGTTGCGGCAGTATCGCTTGCAAACACTTGCCGAGACGACCGACGACCTGAAACTGGTTCGAGAAGACGCCCGATGGCGCAAGATCGGCCAGGCAGAGATCAAGGCGACCTGAGGTTCGCATCAGGTTTTATTCGCGGAGAGTCCATCGCGATCGGCCGCAGTTCAAGGCCTGCCTGACATGGCCTCACCTGTCATTGCACGATACCGGCCTTGCGGAGCCCGTCGACGATGAGTTCGAAATCGGCAGGGTTCTTGTAGGGCAAGACCTTGCGTCGGTAGTCCAGCGAATAGTCGGGATTGACGCGAAGCACCTCCTGCCATGCCTCGCGGGCCTCGGCGAAACGGCCCAGATGGCCGTAGCTGGCGGCCAGAAGCGCGCGCGAGACATCGGTGACAGCGTTGCGAGCCAGCCGCTGCAGCAAGAGGTCAACGGCCTCTTCGTACCTTCCGAGTTGAAACGATGCCAAAGCCTGGAAATGCAGAAGCACATCCGGAAAGTATGGATTCAAGGTCTTGCCCCGGGCGTAACTCTCGAGCGCCTCTTCGGATCTGCCCGAATAGTGCAGCGCCTCGCCGAGGATCACGTGCCCTTCGGCGAAGTTCGGGTTGAGAGCTATCGCGTGCTCGGCCTCGTCGATGGCCTCATCGTGCCGTCGTGTATACAGCTTCACGATAGCCAGCGCCCAGTGGGCCCAGGGATCGCTGTCATCCAGCGTCACCGCTCGCGTTGCAGCCTCTTCCGCTTGCGCCATCGATTCCGGCGGCGACGCACTCCACCTGTTCAGGTAATCGAGCCCGTGCGTGAGGGCGAGGAATGCGTGGGCAGAGGCAAACTTCGGGTCCAGTTCGATCGCACGTTGCAAGAGGTCGCGGGCTGCGACGTTTGTCTCCTTCGTCAGCCGGTGCCACAGCTCCCGGCCCCGCATGAAATAGTCATATGCCTGCGTGTTGCGCGCATACTCGGGCGCCAGCCGCTGACGGTCGCCCTCAGTCAGATTAAGCGCCAACGCCCCGACGATCTGCTGCGTCACGTCGTCCTGCACGGCGAATATGTCGGTCAGGTCGCGATCGAACCGCTCTGCCCAAAGATGGCCGCCCGAGGTTGCATCGATGAGCTGCGCGGTGATGCGCACCCTGTTCCCCGACTTGCGTACGCTGCCCTCGAGTACATGCCGCACGCCGAGCTTCGAGCCCACCTCCTGCACATGGACGTTCTGGCCCTTGAAGGTGAACGACGAATTGCGTGCGATGACGAAGAGCTGCGACAGTTTGGACAGCGCCGTGATGATGTCCTCAGAAATGCCGTCGGCGAAGTAATCCTGTTCGGCGTCACCGCTCATGTTGGCGAACGGCAGGACGGCGATCGACAGTTTCGGCGGCGCTGCCGTCGCGGGCCGGCTCGCCGCGCTTTCCGGGGTCGCGGCCGACTTGGTCCCGGCGCTGCCGACTTGCAGCGAATAGACCCGGATCGGCTCGGCGATGTTCTTGAGCTGTGTGCTGCCGAGATCGCTGACCGAGAGGTCGAGCCGCGCCTTGACCTGGCGATAGGCATCCTCGGACAGGCAGATGGCGCCGGGCGCCGCGACGCCCTCCAAACGCGAGGCGATGTTGACGCCGTCGCCCATCAGGTCGCCGTCGCTCTCTTCGACCACATCGCCCAGATGGATGCCGATCCTGAACTCGATGCGGCGGTCCTGCGGCACGCCGGTATTGCGCTCGACCATGCCGTTCTGAACCTCAACGGCGCAGCGCACGGCATCCACCACGCTGCGGAACTCGACCAGCGCTCCATCCCCCGTGCGCTTGATCACCCGCCCGTTGTGCACTGCGATGATTGGATCAATCAGGTCGCTGCGCAGTGCCCGCAACCTCGCCAAAGTACGATCTTCGTCCTCGCTCGCGAGCCGGCTGTATCCAACCACATCTGCAGCGAGGATTGCGGCCAGCTTCCGGTTTTCGCTCATGGGCACGTGTCCTCGGCTCCATAATAGCAGGAAGGCGGAGGCTAAGAGGGAATTTTCGTGGACGACGGCTACGCAGACGCGCGAGTCGGCAGCGCTCTGCCACCGGGCCTGGACCGATCGCTCGATGCCCCATTTGCGCTGCCGCTTGCTGGCCGACGACTATCGGTTCATTCTTGTCTGAATACCCGGCCGTGAAGTGCGTGGCGAGATCACGCCGTCATGGCTCCAGTGAGGTCTTGCTCGATGGACTGCTCGGGCTGCGGTTTCGAGGTTGAGGGCGGTTTCGCTTTCTGTCCGAAGTGTGGCAGGCGCCAGCCCGTGCCATGCGCCAACTGCGGCTACCTGTGCGCACCCGATTTCGAGTTCTGTCCGAAATGTGGGGCAAGCGTCGGTGCGACGGTAAAAGCCGTCGAACGGCCTGCTCCGACATCAAGCCGGACCATTGTGCCGCCTTCTCGAACTCCGTCGCTGCTCGCGAACATCGAAAGCGAAGATGATGGGTTGCATCCCGTCTCTGAAGCCGATCGCAGGACGGTGACGGTCCTGTTCGCCGACCTTTGCGGCTTCACGACACTGAGCGAGCAGCTCGACCCCGAGGTGATGCAAGCGCTGCAGAACCAACTGTTCAAGGAATTGACGGCAGCCGTGCGAAACTTTGGCGGTTTCGTCGACAAATTCATCGGCGATGCATTGCTTGCCTTGTTCGGTGCGCCGGTCGCGCATGAGGACGATCCGGAACGTGCGCTTCGCGCCGCTCTCGACATGATGGCCCGGACGACGCGGCTCGGCGAAAGCGCTCCCCACTCCGGCTCGCCTCTGTTGCTCCACATCGGCATAAACACTGGTCCGGTCGTCACTGGCGGATTGGGCATCGGCACCGCCAAATCCTATTCGGTGACCGGCGACACAGTGAATACGGCGCAACGCTTGCAATCGCTGGCCGCACCGGGTGAGGTTCTGGTAGGCGAACTCACTCACAGGCTGACCCGGCATGCCTTCTCTTTTGAGCCGCTGGGTGATGTTGTGCTTCGCGGCAAAGCAGGCAGTGTGCTCGTCCATCGACTGGACGCACCGCTTGCGTTGCCGCGCGCAGCGCGTGGGCTCGAGGCGCTCGGCCTCAGCGCGCCGATCATAGGTCGTGGTGCGGAGCTCCATAGAATGCTGGCCAGCCTTGACCAGGCGTGCGGCGGCTCGGCCCAACTTGTGCGTCTCGTCGGAGAGGCCGGTATCGGGAAATCGCGGCTGGTGAAGGAGTTCGTCGCCCGCGTCGGCGACGAGGATCGTTTTCGTAGCGTCGCCGTGCGGCAGGCCACATGCTCCCCGCTGGGCGAACAATCTTTTGGCGCCTTGGGCGCAGTGGTGCGCAGCGCTGCCGGGATGATGCAAAGCGATACTGGGGACGAAATGCGGGCGAAGCTCGCAGGCTTGCTGACCGACCTCGGCCTGCAGGGCGAGGAGGCGAAGCGGCTGATGCCTTTGCTCTACCATGTGCTTGGCCTTGGCGACCCCGATGCCACCTTGCAGCATGTCGAGCCCGAGCAGCTGCGGCGGCAAATCCTCTACGCAGTCCGCACGATCATCGAAAGGCGGCTTGCCTTGTCGCCGCTGTTGATTGTCGTCGAAGATCTGCACTGGGCCGACGCCGTGTCGCTCGAGGCGCTGCGTTTCGTGATGGACAGGTTGGAACGCACGCGGTTGATGTTGCTGGTCACGCATCGTCCGGCGCCGGACAACGACCAGCTCGACTCAAGCCGGGTCAGTCACACAGCGCTCAGGCTTTCGCCGCTCAACACTGATGACGGACGCGGGCTGCTGGCGGCGCTGTTCGGTGAGAGCTGGGTAAAGTCCGCAGGCAGGCTTGTCGACCAGATCCTCGAGCGCGCCGGCGGCAACCCGCTTTTTATAGAGGAGATCGTTCGCGGCCTGATCGATCGCGGTGTGCTGATGCGCGAGGGCCAGCGATGGCGGACTGCGGCAGGCGAAGTCGCAACCGGCATTCCCGCCACTATCCAGGCAATGCTGCTTGCCCGGGTCGACCGGCTGCCCCAGGAGGTGCGCCGGTTGGCCCAGGAAGCCGCGGTGATCGGCCCGCGCTTCGATGCCACACTTTTGAAAGCCGTGACAGCCGAACCCGGCCGCTTGGAAGCCGGCTGCGAACTGCTTTGCGATGCCGAAATCATCGAGGAGGTCGCCGGATCAGGCTCGATCTCGTCGCCAAGCTACCGCTTTACGCAAACGTTGCTGCAGGACGTGATCTACCAAAATCTGCTGTTGCAACGCCGGACCGATATCCACGGGCGGGTCGGTGCCGCCTTGGAGCAACTGTGTGGCGACAAGCCGGAACGGCTCGAGGATTTGACCGTGCTCGGTCATCATTTCGCGCAGAGCGCGGAGCGGGAGAAAGGCGCGCATTATTTGCAGGCGGCGGGCGATCGCGCTCGCATGATATACGCCAACGACGACGCCCTTCGTTTCTACGAGCGAGCGTTGACTGCGTTGGGCGCGATCGGGCAAACGCCGCTCAAATTGGCAATCGCGGAGCGCATTGCCGATTTGAGCGGCCCGGTAGGCCGCCGCGAGGTCGCGCACCAGCACTACGAAACGGTGCTGCAGGCATATCGCGAGTCAGGCAATCCCGTCGCGTCGGCACGAGTTTTGCGCAAGATCGGTCGGCTGCTCTGGGACGTCGGCAAGCGGGACAACGCAGAAACCCGCTATGCTGAAGCCGCGGCGCTCCTCGAAGGAGCGGATGCCCCGATCGAGCAGGCGCAGCTGTGGCAAGAACGTGGCCGACAGGCGTTCCGTAGCGGAGATCACACTCGCGCAGCAAAATGGGCAGACGCGGCGCTGGACGGCGTACGCACTCTGACAACGGAGCATGTCTCCGAGGAAGGGCGTGACGCCACGCTTGTGACCGCCGAGGCACTCAACACCAAGGCTGTCGCGCTGGCTCGCCTTGGGCGAAACCTTGAAGCGGTACGCCAGATTGAGCGTAGCATTGAATTGGCCGAAGCCGCCGGCCTGCTGGGCGCGGCCTGCCGCGGCTACACCAATCTCGGCGTGCTTTACACGACCATCGATCCGGCACAGGCCATAAAGGTCTGTCGGCGCGGCCTTGAAGTGGCGCGCCATATTGGTGATTTGGGTTTTCAGGCGCGCCTCCTCGCGAACCTGGCGGTTGCTTGTTGTACTTTCACGGATCGCTGCCCAACGGAGGGCGTGCCTGCTGCCGAGAAGGCCATCGAGATCGACCGGGCACTCGACCAGCGCGAGCATCTGCCGGTGCCGTTGATCGTGCTTGCGCAGATCCACCAGTGCAACGGTCGTCCGGAACTGGCGGTTGGCTTGTTCCACGAAGCACTGGGCGTAGCGCGCGAAACGAGTGAACCCCAACTGCTGTTTCCGTGCTATGATGGTCTGGCAACGCTTAATCTCGACCTCGACAATCTGGCCGAGGCCGAACGCTACTTTTCCCTGGCGCAGGGTGTATGCGCCCAGCACGGGCTAGACCCGGAAGCGCTTGTGGTGCTGCCTTTTCTCGACTAGCCGGGTGGGAGGTTGAACAATGTCCGCGCGTATTGACTTGGTACCGCTTCAACCGGGCGATCGTGCGCCGAACGTGGTGCTCGACGCCATTACCCAGGAAGGCAAGATCGCGCTTGACGACTTCCGCGGACAAAAACCAGTGCTGGTTGGCCTGTTTCGAGGTCTGCATTGTGCGTTTTGCCGGCGCCATATCGCCGCCCAGGCGCGGCTTGATCCGGAACTGCGCGAAAAGGGAGTGGAAAGCCTGACGGTGGTCAACACGCCGATCGAACGGGCGCGCCTCTATTTCCGCTACCACCCGATGCCGAATCTGCTTGCGGCTTCCGACCCTGAACGCGCTTCGCATCGTGCTTTTGGACTGCCCAATCTCGAATTCACCCAAGACGACACGAACTGGCCGTACAAGGTCTCGATGGCAGCGGCAAAGGATATGCGGGTCGACATACCAGGCGAGTTGCCCGCTCCCATGGATCCTTTTGCGGCCAGCGAATTCCTCGACAAGAAGGACCACTACGAAGTGACCGAGGCCGACCAGCAGATGATGGCAACGGGACACGGACAACTGATCGGTCAATTCCTGCTGGACCGGCAGGGGGTGGTCCGCTGGAGCTTCACGGAGGTTCCAGAGGGTGGGCGATACATGTTTGGGGCGCCAAACCCGCAGGAGCTGATGTCAGCCGTGTCCCAGGTCGTTCAATAGACTTGCGAACAAGGTAGTCGCGCGGGACACCGACAAAAAGGCAGAAGCGGTTTGTTCACAATTCATCCGAGCACGGCCTCGAGACGTGCAACAAAGTCATCGAGCGAGCGATCCCCGCGAACCTCGATGCGCGGAAGGTCGATGGGATCGCAATCGAGGCCCGCCGGCCCGTGTTTGCCGCCGAAGCCGATCCGATAGCCGCACTCCTTGGCCAGCCGGCCAAGCCGTCGGTCGGTGACAGAGAAGGGTGCCGCGAACGCCGTGGTCGGCCGACCGGTCCACCGTTCGACGAACATGCGAGAGCGCAGGAGCTCGGCGGCCAAATCAGAACTCGACAGACCATCGATCGCGCGATGCGTCGCCAGATGGCTTCCGAAGAACGCACCTTCGCCGGCGAGACGTCGCACCGTCCCTGCGTCCATGAGCTGCGCCGGCGGACCGCTGTCGATGTCCCACCGTGCACTTTCCCCTACCAAGTCGGTTACCAGGAACACTTCCGCGGTCAGGTCGTTCGCACGCAAGGTCGGCCAGGCATGGTCGGCAAAATTCTGGAAGCCGTCATCGAAGGTGATGAGCACCGGGCGGCCAACGAAAGGTTCACGGTTGGCGATGGACCATCCCAGCTGCTCGGACGTGATGGCGTGAAAGCCATTGGCGCGCAGCCATGCCATCTGGCTGTCGAATGCGGCGGGCGTGAGCCGAAAACGAGCGAGCGCGGCCGGACCATCCTCGGCGACGCCGTGATACATGAGGACAGGGGCATGCTGCCGCCGTTCGCTGCGCGCGACGTCGCGGCGCAAGGCCCGTGCCCCGCCCCAGACGATGTTTCGCGCGACTCCAACACCGATGGACGCCTGGATTGGCACATGATCAATCGCCGGTTCCGTCGCCACATCGTCTGGCGACAGACGCCGGAAGCGGTCTATGCGATAGAGCTCGGTCTGGATCGACCGCTCGAGGACGAAGCCTTCGGTCGCCGCCAGCGTCTCCGAGATGGCTTGTGCACCGAATGTGTTCCAGTCGAAGCCCGTCCTTTCAACATTGTCTCGGAGCACGAATGCGTGTGCGCTGACGAGACTGCCGCCAGGCTTCAACGCCTCAACAAATTTCTTGGCGATGCGCCGCAACTCAGCGAGATCGTCCAGGTAGTAGAGCACTTCCGAACAGACGATCAGATCCATCTTGCCCGGAAGCGTTTCCGCGGAGAAATCCAGTACGCCGAAGTCGACATTCGGCTGATCGCTGCATCGCGCGCGCGCCCGCTCGACGGCTACGCTGGAGATGTCAGTTGCGGTCAAATGGCCGACACGCGGCGCCAGCTGCCGCGTGAAGTGGCCCTCCGCGCAGGCCAGCTCAAGCGCCCGTCCGATGAGACCGGCAGGCAGAATTTCGAGCTGCCGCTCATACTTTTCCTGCTCATAGGGCGAACGATAGTTCCAGGGATCCTCGGTCGCGAAACGGCGATTCCAGAACGACGTGCGATCAGTACCGTTGTCATCCGCGGCCGGTTTACGGCGCGGTGCCGCAAATGGCGCTGCAGGTTCGGCGCTCGACCGAACCAGTTCCTGCGCTTTCGCGGCCAATCGCGCCAGCTTGCCGAAGTGGCTGTCCGGATCGGACGGAGGCTCCGCCATGGACAACGATGCCCCGGCTTCAGACATGTTTGACTTGTCGGCAACGCCGCTCTGCGAGGCCAACTCGATCCAATGGCTCCTTGTCACTTTCCCGAGCGCGCCGAACTGCACGCGAGCCTCGATCCGGCCGTCCATCATCAGATAGGCATAAATTCGATCGATTCCTTCCGGAAGTTCGGTGGAGGCCGGATTTCCGGCGTCGACGCGAATTCCGAGTGTCCGCGCCAATCTGCGCGGCGCGGCGAGATCGTCGGAGTCGAGAAGCATTTGCTCAAGGTGATACTGGACGCGGCGACCCGCTGCGGGATCGTCCCAGACCCTGCCGAGTTCGACGATCAACTCGGTGAGGGGGCCACCGAACCTGTCCCACCTGGCAGCCAATTGCGCTGGCACCGACAGGCTTCCTACCATAAGGCCATCGAAGACCACCCTGGCGATCTCACGCGCCCATTTGCGTGCTGCCGGGACCGCGCGCAGGGACTGCGCGTCGATTGAGCAGGCGCCGCGGCCGCAATCCGACGCGGCGTTCCACAGCTCGAACCACGCGAGTGCTTCGGCAGCGGAGCAGCCGTTCGCGTCGATCGCTCCATTGGCGTGAACCGATGCCGGGTGTTCGACCCTGGGATCAGGAGAAAAGCCGCGGACGATCACGATTGCCGCATCTGCCAGCATCTGCGTCGAATTGCAGGAGAGCGAGTTGGGGCTGACCCGATGGAAAGCGAGAGGCTCGTCGACCATCACCCAACGTTTGCCCAGACGTGCGAGACGCTGCCACAGGTCCCAGTCCTCGCAGGTGCGCAGCGACACATCGAAACCGCCCAACTCGACAATTGTCTTCCGATCGACCAGCAGCGCGTGAGTGCGAATGGCGCGCCGGCGCGCGAAAGTTTCGAAGGGCTCGATCGCAACCTCTGTTGAGATGCTCGACGGGGTCAGTTCGCCGTCGGGCATCACGCGCCGAGAACCGCAATAGGCGGCCACCGCATCGGGAGCGGTTTTCAGAGCGGTCAGCATTTTTGCAAGGAAGCTGGCATCCACCCAATCGTCCGCATCCAGAAACATGAGCCATTGGCCGCGCGCGACCGAAATCCCGCTGTTGCGCGCACCGGCGGCGCTATATGCGCAAGACCTCAACGTGCGAAATCGGGCATCGTGCTCAACATAACCGGCGATGATCGCGGGGGTGCGATCCGTAGAGGCGTCATCGACGATGATCGCCTCCCAATCCGCTATATCCTGATCGAGAAGGCAATCGAGTGCGCGCGCCAGCGTTGCCTCGGCGTTGTGCGCAGGAACCACGATTGAAACCAGAGGATTATGCGCCACGCCGTCTTACCCGCGCCTGCTTCGAAGGTAGAACAAAAGTCCCAAACCATAGCCCGCGATTTCCTGCACGCAAACAAGACTTGAAAACAGGCTTGAATGGCCCAGCGCGCTCATGCCCCACGATTTGGTCTAGCGTTAGGGCCGATGCGCCGGGACGCTCTTCTCGCGTCACATCCGAGACACTCGCGCATGCCGAAGGGGCTGTCGGGGCAGACTGGATTAGCGTAAGCTACTGTCCACAAGGGGTGCAAACATGCACCGTGTCATCGCCCTAGCGATCGTAATTCTGGCGGCCGTGTTCAGTTCCGCGAGGGCTGAAGTGCTGATCGGGGTCTCGTCTGCGATGACAGGGCGGCTTGCCTGGATTGGCGAGCAGGGGCAACGCGGCGCGGAGAGGGCGGTGGCCGACCTCAACGCGGCGGGTGGCGTGCTCGGCCAGAAGGTGAGGCTGATCTCGGTCGACGATTTCTGCGATCCCGAGCAGGCGGTCGCGGCCGCCCAGAAGCTGGTGGCCGACGGGGTGGTGCTCGTCGTCGGGCATTATTGCTCTGGAGCCTCGATCCCCGCATCAAAAGTGTATGAGGCGGCGAGCGTCGTGCAAATATCCCCAGGCTCGACCAATCCGCAGCTGACCGAACAGGGCCGTGGCAACGTCTTCCGCACCATAGGCCGCGACGACGCGCAGGGTTTCATCGCCGGCAACTACCTTGCCGATCATTGGGGCGACAAGAAGATCGCAATCCTTCACGACAATTCGACCTATGGGAAGGGTCTCGCCGACGAGACCAGGAAGCAGCTGAACAAACGGGGCGTGACTGAAGTTTTTTACGACGCATACAGGCCTGGGAAGGACGACTATTCAGCCGAGGTCGCTGCGTTGCAGACCGCCGGCATTTCGGCCTTGTATGTGGGCGGGTATCATGCCGACGTTGCGCTGATCGCTCGCGCTGCAGGCGACCGGGACTACACGCTTCAGCTCATATCCGGAGATGCTTTGGCTACCGAGGAATTCGCCCTGATCGCAGGCTCAGCGGCGGAGGGGACCCTGTTCACCTTCCCGGCGGACCCGCGGCGAAATGCCGGCGCGGCCGCGATCGTGGAGCAGTTCCGTGCGGACAACTTCGAGCCCGCGGGCTATACGCTGTTGAGCTACTGCGCGGTGCAGGTCTGGGCCCAGGCGGTGGCGAAGGCAGGTTCGCTGGCGCCAAAGGCGGTCATAGCGGCACTGCGCGAACAGCAATTCGACACCGTCATTGGCAGGGTCGATTTCGACGCCAAGGGCGACCTCACGAGGCAGAGCTGGGTTTGGTACGTCTGGCGGGGCGGGGAGTACGTGCCGGTTGAATAGGGTGCGCCGAACGCCGGCGTGACGCTGAGACGTCTAGTCTGATGCAGACCAGTGTGGCTGGATTGTTCCGACTCCCCACGATGCTTGAACGCCTCGGCATACGCGGTCGGCTGTTGCTCGCCTTTTTCGGGATCAGCGGCCTTGCGGTGCTGGCTACCGCCGCGGCGCTTTATGCCTTCCTCGAAGTCGGCGACGTCGTCGACCGAATCACCAGGGATCGGGTGCCGTCGGCGCTGGCCTCCCTCCAGCTGTCGCGCCAGGCCGAACGGGTCGCCGCTGCCGCGCCATCGGTGCTGGCGGCGACAAGCAGGGCTCAGCACAGCAAGGTCTCGGCGGCCGTCGCGCTCGAGATGTCCCGCCTCGAGGCCCTGCGTACGGATCTCAGAGATGCTACACTGGGCACAGTGCCTTTAGCTGAGATCGAGGAAGCTGCGGTTGTCCTGAGGCGCAACCTGAAGGAGCTCGACTCTCTTGTTGTCGCCCGCCTCGATGTCGTCGCCCGCAAGGAGGAGCTTCTGAACCGCCTCGCCGCGACGACGACCGGCAGCCAACGCCTTCTGGCCACCGGCATCGTGGTGATGGATTCCAGGCTCCCGCAATGGCGGGCGGTCGCGGCCGATACGTCGCTGTCGCCCGATCGACGCGCAGCGGCAATGGCCGACATGGTCCATGCGATTGCGGCTTACATCCCCCAGCAGAAGGCGCTGCTGGAGATCTCGGCAGTCAACGACGCGCTGGTGAAGGCCGCGACCGCACCGACGCGGGGCGACCTGGCGTTGATCCTGTTTCCGCTGCACCGCTCGCTCGCCGCTCTGGAAACGGCTTCCTCGGAGATCGACGAAAAGCTGCAAACCCGTTTTCGGCTGCGGGTGGACGAGTTCGAGGCACTCACCGATGGTGAGAGCAGCATCCCGAAGGCACGGGAGGAGGAGCTTGCGGTCCTCGCGCAGGGCGAAAAGCTTCTGGCTGAAAACAATCGGCTGTCGCGCAGTCTGACCGCAGCCGTCGACCGTCTTGTCGCCGCAGCGGACCGCGAGATCGCTGCCTCCGGTCGCGAAGCCGCGCTCGTCCAGCGCTACGGCACCGGAGTTGTCCTCGGCTCTGCGTTTCTCAGCCTGTTGAGCTCGGTTCTGGTCGTCTGGCTCTATGTCGACCGCAGCCTACTCGCCCGTCTGGGAGCGGTGAGTCAGGGCATGCTCGCGATCGCGGGCGGCGACCTTCGTGCGCCGCTGCCGGCGGCGGGCAGCGACGAAATCGGGCGCATGGCCGAGGCGCTGAGCCTCTTCCGGGATACCGCTGTCGAGGTCGAGGAAAAGAACCTGCGCGACGTTGCAGAAGCGCGTCAGCGGCTAGTCGATGCCATCGAAAGCATTTCCGAAGGTTTCGCTCTCTATGACAAAGAGGACTGGCTTGTCCTTAGCAACAGCCGCTACCGCGAACTGCTATACGCCGGTCTGGAGGCAGAGCTAACCCCCGGCATGGCATTCGAGGAGATCATTCGCCGATCCGCGGAGCGTGGCTACATCAGGGATGCCGAGGGTCGGGTCGATGAGTGGGTCGCGGAGCGCCTGTGGCGGCACCGTAACCCCGGCGAACCATGGGTGCAGCGGCGGGGCGACGGACGATGGATCATGATAAGCGAGCGGCGGATCAGCGCCGGCGGCACGGTCGCCGTCTATTCGGACATCACCGAGCTGAAGCAAAGGGAGGAGAACCTCGCCGAGAAGTCCGCTGCCCTGGAAGCGCTTTCCAGCAAGCTGGCCAAATATCTGGCGCCCCAAGTGTACAGCTCGATATTCACCGGCCGCCAAGACGTTAGAATCGCCAGCCAGCGTAAGAAGCTGACCATATGCTTCTCCGATATCGCCGGCTTTACCGAGACCACCGACAAGATGGAATCCGAGGATCTCACCCAGCTCCTCAATCACTACCTGACGGAAATGTCGAAAATCGCGTTGGATCATGGTGCCACGATCGACAAGTACGTCGGCGACGCGATCCTGATGTTTTTCGGCGACCCTGAGACGCGCGGCGTCAAGCAGGACGCGCTGGCTTGCGTGCAGATGGCGCTTGCCATGCAAAAGCGGATCAGCGAGCTTGCCGAAGTCTGGCGGGACATGGGGATCGAAACACCGCTGCGCTGCCGCATCGGCATCCATACCGACTACTGCACCGTCGGCAACTTCGGCAGCGAGGACCGGATGGATTACACGATAATCGGCGGCGCCGTGAATCTCGCCTCGCGCCTGGAACAAGAGGCGGCTCCGGGGACCATCCTCATTTCCTACGAGACGTTTGCGCAAGTGAAGGACACGATCGATTGTGAGGAGATGGGGCACGTCCAGGTCAAGGGCATCGCCTATCCCGTCGCCACCTACCGCGTCATCAAGGCCAATCTAGCGGGCGCCTGTCGCGTTGTTCGAACCGAGCTGCCGCACTTCAGGCTGGAACTTGAACCGGGGCTGATGTCCGCCGATGAGCGTGGCGGTGCCGCCAGTGCGCTTCGAGACGCGCTGGACCGGCTTTCCCACAAGCCCGGGCAGTAGGAGTTGGGCGCCGCGCCTGCCGGCAAATCACCGAAGCCGCGTCCGAGCAAGTCACGCCTATGTATCCGGGCCGAACATGGGTTGAGGTGGTAGCGGAGGAGGGACTTGAACCCCCGACCCCAGGATTATGATTCCCGTGCTCTAACCAACTGAGCTACTCCGCCAGGAGCGGCGAAGAGGCTCGAAGAACCACACCGGTCGTGGGCAATTCGAGGCGTTCGCCAAGGTCGCGCGGATATAAGGTTGGCAGGGCAAAGCTGTCAAGCCGCACGCATCAGCATAATCTCATCCTGGAAAAGCCGCGCCGGGCAGACGCTGAAGCGCATGCATCGGGGTTGAGTTCGACGGGGCACGTCGCTATGTCTCGGCCACGAAATTCTAGAGTTTGAGCGAATGAAGCCGCGCATCGCCGTCCTCGGTTGCGGATACTGGGGCAGCAACCACATCCGCACCCTCAAGGCGCTTGGCGCGCTCCATGCCGTTTCCGACGTCAACCGTGCCCGCGCCGAAGGCTTTGCCAGCGAGCAGGACTGCCTGGCGATCGGGCCGGACCAGTTGTTCGAGCGCGCCGATGTCGACGCCATTGTCATGGCGCTGCCGCCGCAGTTCCATGCCGACATGGCGCTGCGCGCCATCGAGGGCGGCAAGGACGTGCTGGTGGAGAAGCCGATCGCGCTGACGGTCGCGGACGCCGAGCGTTCGGTGCA
Organism: Mesorhizobium sp. WSM3864; assembly: GCF_002294955.1. Classification (NCBI taxonomy): domain Bacteria; kingdom Pseudomonadati; phylum Pseudomonadota; class Alphaproteobacteria; order Hyphomicrobiales; family Phyllobacteriaceae; genus Mesorhizobium; species Mesorhizobium sp. WSM3864. The sequence continues at coordinate 115,212 of NZ_NSGD01000003.1, read as the reverse complement.
GGCGGCCAGGAACAATGGCTGCGTCTTCATGGTGGGTCACGTGCTGCGCTTCCACCCCGCCTTCGAGACGCTGAAGGCGCTGATCGACAATGGCGAGCTTGGTGAGGTGCGCTACATCCACTCGCACCGGCTCGGCCTTGGCAAGTTCCACACCGAGAACGACGCGCTCTGGGACCTTGCGCCGCATGACCTCTCGATGATCCTCGCCATCACCGGCACCGAGCCGATCGAGGTCAGGGGCGAGGGCGCGGCACTGCTCGACAACCTCAGCGACTTCGCGCATCTGCACATGCGCTTTCCGAACGGCGTGCGCAGCCATCTGTTCGCTTCTCGTCTCAATCCCTATCGCGAGCGCCGGCTGACCGTGGTCGGAACCAAGGCGATGGCGGTGTTCGACGATGTCGAGCCCTGGGAGCGCAAGCTTGCCGTCTACAGGCACGCTGTCTGGCAGGACAGCGGCCAGTGGGCGTTCACCGCCAACGAGCCTTCCTACGTTGCGGTCGGCGAAGGCATGCCGCTGACGCGCGAGCTCGCCCACTTCATGCAGTGCATCGAGACGCGCGCCGAACCCCGCACCGACGGCGAGGAAGCGATCCGGGTGCTGCGCATCCTGACGGCTGGGACGGTGGCGCATAGCGGGTCGCCCGCTTAAGGCGCGTTCACAAAAGGGAATCCTGAGGCAAAGCGCCCGATTGAAGGCGTGGGTTACTCGGCGGGGACGTGCGCGGGCTGTTGCGCAAGCCTGGACAGCATCGCCTCGGCCTCGGCGCCGCGCTCGGAGCGCTCGATAAAGCCGCCGCCATAGACTCGCGCCTCATCGCCGTCATCGGAATAGAGCACGCAGGCCTGTCCGGGCGCGATGCCTGATTCGCCGTCGACCAGCTCGACCGAGGTCACGCCGTCGCGGTGATGCAGCACGGCCGGGCGCGGCGGCCGGGTCGAACGGACTTTTGCGAAAAGCTCGATCCCGCCGGCCGGAACGTCGGAAAGCGGGCCGTCGCCGAGCCAGTTCATGGCGCGCAGGTAGATCCTGTGCGTCTCCAGAGCCTCGCGCGGGCCGACAATGACGCGGGCGCGGTCGGCGTCGAGATGGACGACATAGAGCGGCTCGCCCGAAGCGATGCCGATGCCGCGGCGCTGGCCGATCGTGAAGCGCAAAATACCTTCGTGACGCCCGAGCACGCGACCGTCGATATGGACAATATCGCCCGGATTGGCGGCCGCCGGCTTCAGCTTGGCGATAATGTCGGAGTACTTGCCCTGCGGCACGAAGCAGATGTCCTGGCTGTCCTGCTTGGCGGCAACCGTCAGCCCCATCTCCTCGGCGATCGCCCGCACCTGCGGCTTGGGAAGTCCGCCGAGCGGGAAGCGCAGATAGTCGATCTGCGCCTGGGTCGTGGCGAACAGGAAATAGCTCTGGTCGCGGTCTGCATCGACCGGCCTGTAGAGCGCGCGATGCGCGCCATTGGCGCGCGAGCGGATGTAATGGCCCGTGGCCAAAGCATCGGCGCCGAGATCCTGGGCGGTGGCCAGAAGGTCCGCGAACTTGACCGTTTGGTTGCAGGACACGCAGGGGATGGGCGTCTCGCCGGCGACGTAGCTCTCGGCGAAGGGATCGATGACCGCCTTACGGAAGCGCTCTTCATAGTCGAGCACGTAATGCGGGATCCCGAGCGTCTCGGAAACGCGGCGGGCATCGTCGATGTCCTGGCCGGCGCAGCAGGAACCGGCGCGGTGCGTTGCCGCGCCGTGGTCGTAAAGTTGCAGGGTGACGCCGACGACATCATAGCCTTCGCGCTTCAGGATGCCGGCAACGACCGATGAATCGACGCCGCCCGACATCGCGACGACGACGCGGGTGTCTTCTGGGCGTCCGGGAAGATCGAGGCTGTTCATGGTTCTTTCAATCTGCGTGGCGCTGGCTGCCAATGACCGGAATATAGGTCAAGCATCCCGGCGGCGCCAGCTTGGCTCCTCAAGCGATTTTATCGGCGATATTTCCGGGCAAAATCAGGGCCGGACCGCGATTATCTCAAATGCCGAACGAAAACCTAACGCGACGTTCACGATCCTTACCTAGTCATTAGGCTTCGCTTAGGCAATTTTTAAAGCTGTGGCGGTACGGTGGCGGGGATTGGGTCTTTGAGTTTTTAGTAGAGAGTACGATGACCGATCTGGTTAGACCTAGAGTCAAATATGTTATCGGGCCCGACGGCAGCCCTCTCACGATAGCCGATCTACCGCCGACGAATACACGGCGCTGGGTTATCCGGCGCAAGGCGGAAGTGGTCGCGGCGGTCCGCGGCGGACTGCTCAGCCTGGAAGAGGCCTGCCAGCGCTACAAGCTGACCACCGAGGAGTTTCTCTCCTGGCAGGCATCGATCGACGAATATGGCCTTGCCGGGCTGCGCACGACGCGGATCCAGCAATATCGCCACTAGGCTCCGACTGCCGGAAACAGCCAAGGGCGCGGAACTCCGCGCCCTTTTGCTTCCGGGATCTGCGCTGATCAAACCGTCAGCACAACCTTGCCGATCGGTCGGGTGGCGAGGAAGGCATGGGCGGCACCTGCCTGGTTCAGCGGAAAAGCCTTCGCCACGTGCACGGCGAGCTTCCTGGCATCGACTAGCCTGGCGAGTTCCACCAGCCCCTCGCGATCCGGCACCACCGACATGCGCTCGACGCGGATGTTGCGCTCCCCGGCCTTGGCCCTTGTCGCATCATGGACGTTGAGCAACGACACCAGCACGCCGCCTTCGCGCAGCACTTTCAGCGACCGGTCGGCATGGTCACCGCCCATTGCGTCCAGCACCAGGTCGATATCGCGGACCCGTTCGGTGAAATCGCCGTTGGTGTAGTCGACGACCTCATCGGCGCCGATCGAGCGGACGTAATCAAGCTTGTCCGGGCTCGCAGTGGCGATGACCCAGGCGCCGCGCGCCTTGGCTATCTGCACAGCGAGATGGCCGACGCCGCCGGCGCCGGCGTGGATCAGGACGCGCTGGCCGGATTGCAGGCCGCCGTGGCGGACGAGACCCTGCCAGGCGGTCAGCCCGGCCAGCGGCAGCGCCGCGGCTTGGGCATGGTCGATGGCGGCAGGCTTGGCTGCGATCTCGTCCACCGGCGTGGCGACGAACTCGGCATAGGCGGCGGCCTGCTTGGGGAAGCGCGGCATGCCAAAGACCGCATCGCCGACCTTGAAGGCGGTCACGCCGGTGCCCAGCGCCTCGACGGTGCCCGAGATATCCCAGCCGAGAATGAAAGGTGGCTCGCCGATGAGAGGGAAGTAGCCGGCGCGCACCGCGCCATCGACCGGGTTGATGCCCGCGGCCTTGACGCGGACCAGAACTTCGCTGGCCTTGGGCGAGGGGGCCGGCTGTTGGGCGACGAAGAGGACGTCGGGTTCGCCAACGGAATTCTGGGTAACGGCACGCATTGGATGGTCTCCTGCTTGATTGCTGCCGCTATCATTTGGATAGTAACAATCTCTTGTCTAGTATGCACCTTTCGGATATATAGATACCTCATGGATAGTGAAGACAGCGGTTCCTTTGGCTACGACGCATTCCGGCGCACATGCCCGTCGCATACGGTGCTCGAGATGCTGGCCAGCAAATGGGTCTATCTGACGGTTTGCGCGTTGCGGCGCGGCCGCCTGCGCAATGGCGAGCTCGCCCGCAAGCTGGAAGGCATCACGCCGAAAATGCTGACGCAGACGCTGCGCGTCCTGGAGCGCGACGGGCTCGTCCGGCGCGAGGTCTATCCGGTCATACCGCCGAGGGTCGAGTATGAATTGACGGAACTCGGCCAGAACCTTGCGGGACTGCTCAGCCAAATCAGGTCCTGGGCGGAAGAGCATGCGCCCGACATCAAGGATGCCCGTGCGCGGGCGTCGGCGGACCATCAGGATGATGAGACGGCGATGCTGCCCTAGGCCGGAGGCTGGGCTTTTTCGGCTCGGGATTCGACACGGCGATGCCGGCAGTCCTCCGAGGCATCAATTGCGTTCGGCGGTCAGCCGATCATGGCGCTGCGGCCGCCCACTTCCGTGTCGCGGATCTTGCTGTCGCGCGATTCCAGCATCTCCGCCTTGGAAAGCTCCGCTTCAGCTTCGCCGAGTAATGATTCGGCCATGGTTCGCTGCTGGGCAAGATCGTTCTGCGAGTTCCTGAGGTTGTCGCGGCGCAGGCGTGCCGCCTTGGCGAAGGTCGGATAGGCAAAATGATTGATGTCGGTGATGCCGGCTTTTTTCTCTTCGGCGACGATTTGCGCCTCCAACTCGACGGCCATGCGTTCGAATTCGGCGATCATCATGTCCAGCTGCAACAGCTGGCGCCGCTTCTCATTCACCTGAAACTGCTTCAGCCGAACGAGGTTTTCACGTGACTTCATGACTCGGTACTCCGCAAAACGCACACCTGCATATCGTCCCATCGACCTCGAAAGGCCTACGCGTCGCCCGTTTCCACCGGCTTTCCCCGCTCTATGGGAAACAAAGCCCTAAAGATTTTTGCCGGCGGTAACCATTCGTTTACGGGCATTGTTAATCATACGGGCGAGGACTTAAGGCCGGGTAAAAATTCCGGACAGCGGCAGGAAGCGCGGCCTGCGAGTCTCTGGAGTCACTTAGGCTTGCTTATTAATGTGGTACATGAGCGATTTGGGTCTACGATTCGTTATTAGATTCAAGTGGGTGTAGAAAGGGGTTAAAAAATCTGATATCGTGACCGACACGAAATTAGGATTTGTTAACCAGTCGGTGGCACCTTCTGTTCAGGCAATCACTGCTCCGGGTTCGGGACGGGTCGTGACGCGACCCGGCGGCAGAAAAGGGGAATGAAATGCGTGTTCTGCTGATTGAAGACGACAGTGCAACCGCACAGAGCATCGAGTTGATGCTGAAATCGGAAAGCTTCAACGTCTATACGACCGACCTCGGCGAAGAAGGGGTCGATCTCGGCAAGCTTTACGATTACGACATCATACTCCTCGATCTTAACCTTCCCGACATGTCGGGCTACGAGGTGCTCCGCACACTTCGCCTCTCCAAGGTCAAGACGCCGATCCTGATCCTCTCCGGCATGGCCGGCATCGAGGATAAGGTGCGCGGCCTCGGCTTCGGCGCCGACGACTATATGACCAAGCCTTTCCACAAGGACGAGCTGGTGGCGCGCATCCACGCCATCGTGCGCCGCTCCAAGGGCCACGCCCAGTCGGTCATCACCACCGGCGACCTGGTGGTCAATCTCGACGCCAAGACGGTCGAGGTGGGCGGCCAGCGCGTGCACCTGACCGGCAAGGAATATCAGATGCTTGAGCTGCTCTCGCTGCGCAAGGGCACGACCCTTACCAAGGAAATGTTCCTCAACCACCTCTATGGCGGCATGGACGAGCCGGAACTGAAGATCATCGACGTCTTCATCTGCAAGCTGCGCAAGAAGCTCGACGCAGCGTCCGGCGGCCAGAATTACATCGAGACGGTGTGGGGCCGCGGCTATGTGCTGCGTGAGCCGGAAGACATCCGCGTCAGCGCCTGATCCTCTGCCAATTCACACAAAACCCGGCTCAGGCCGGGTTTTTGTTTGGGGTGTCGAAAAGCTCAGGCCGCGATTTTCAGGAAGCGGAAGCTCTCGAGCAACTGCGCGCGGTTGAAGGGCTTCAGCAGGTAACCCTGGGCGCCGGCACGTTTCGCCCGCATGATCGAGCCGACATCGACTTCGACGAGCGAGACCAGGATCTGCGGCTTGACGGGGTTTTCGATGGCACGGATGCGGCGAATGAGGTCGACCGCCTGCATATCCGGCAGGCCGCCGTCGACAACAATGACATCGGGCATGTCGCCGGAGCAGATCTCGATCGCATCAAGCCCGCTGGCCGCCTCGAAGACCACGATGTCCGAGCCGCCAAGGATACGCTTCGCGACCTTCCTGATGACACTCGAGTCGTCCACGAACAGGCAGCGTTTCATTTCCGGGTCCTCTTTGCCAACTGCCGAACCGGCAATCCGGTAACCGTGAGGCACCCTAGAACAATCTGGTAAAGAAGCCGAAAAGCGGTTAGGTAAAGTTTTTCCAAAGAACCGCTTTGCGCGATTTTGGCCTGCGATGCACTACAGTGCCAGGCGGCAGGCAATGCTTCGATCGCACTGCCAGCTGCAAGATCAGTGACAATGGATACTTGACCTGTTCTTGGCTGTAGCCTCAGGCTGCCGACAACACGATCTCATCGGCCGTTGCATGGATCGAGATCGTCATGTTCGCCTCGCGCGCCAGAAGCAGCGTGTAATAAGGCTGGACCGAGTGGGCGTCGATCAGCTCCTCGGGCTTGTGGCCCGAATGCAGCTCGAGGAATTTCGGCGGCACCCGCAGCATGGGGCCGCTCGCCGACAGCGAGAAACGCGGTTCGGTCTCGAGGTTCTCCAACGTGACAACCAGCCTGCCGCCACGCGGTATGGCGGCATTGGCGACAAGAATGAGATTGAGCAGAAGCTTGACCTTGTTCTTGGGCAGCAGCGCGCGGGCGCCGTTCCAGACAAGTTCCGGCTTCTCGTTCTTCAGGAAGGCAATGGCCACGGCCTCGGCGTCGCCGGTATCGATCATCATGCCGGCGGAGCCCGCGGCGCCGAAGGCGATGCGGGCAAACTGCAGCCGCGCCGAGGCGTTCCTGGCGCTCTGGCGAATCAGCTTCATGGCGTCTTCGTCGGCGCCGCCTTCATCGAGCAGTTCGAGGCCGTTGTTTATGGCGCCGACCGGCGAAATGATGTCGTGGCATACGCGGCTGCACAAAAGCGCAGCCAGATCGGGGGCGGAGAGGGTGAAGAGCTCGGCCATCGGAGAAATCCCTGCTGGTTCACATGTCATGGCCGAACGTTGTCGCGCCCGCTACGCGAATCACGCTCTTTTCCAAGGCCTTCTGAATACACAGCGCCCGTCCATGCATCAACAAATCCACAGCTGCGGACAGCGAAAATGGTGCGTGATGCCGCGAAATTGAGGCTGATAGAGATCGTGTCAGGCTCTTCAGCCCTCGAACCGCCATCTTCCTGCGCCAGCTTAATGGTTGAAAAAGGATTACGGCATAGTTTGCCCGTAACAGTCATCTCGAAACGGCCGCCAAGAGCCGTAGGGATACGAGGCGTCGGCGAAAGTGCTCCCTGACGGAGATTGGAAGCATGTTTTCCCGATTCTTTGACCGGATGTTCGTCCGCGTCCTCACCATGACGATCGCCCTCTCGGGTGCTCTCATCCTCTCAACCTCGGCGTCGCGGGCCCAGGAATACACCGCGCAAGAGATTGTCGATTCCGGCCACAAGTTCTTCGGCGCGACGTCGGGAGGCCTCGCCACCGTGGTCGAAAAGGTGTTCGCGTCCTACGGCCTGCCAAACGGTTATCTGCTCGGCGAGGAGGGTTCCGGCGCGCTGATCGGCGGCCTGACCTATGGCGAGGGCACGCTGTACACCAAGAACGCCGGCGACCATAAGGTGTTCTGGCAAGGCCCATCGCTCGGCTGGGATTTCGGCGGCGAAGGCTCGCGCGTGATGATGCTGGTCTACAATCTCGACGATATCAGCAGCCTCTACAACCGCTTCGGCGGCGTCGCCGGATCGGCTTATGTCGTGGCGGGCGTCGGCTTCAACGTGCTGCAGAGCAACAGAGTGCTGCTCGTTCCGATCCGCACCGGGGTCGGTGCCCGGCTCGGCGTCAATCTCGGCTATCTGAAGCTGACCGAGCGGGCGACGTGGAATCCGTTCTGACCGGACAGGATTGCCACAGCCGCTCGGATAAGACTGATCGTGCCGCGGCGTGCTCTTGCCGCGGCGCTGGATTTCCGCCATGCCAAGGTGGCACAGTCGGCATGGCGGGTTGCCGCCTCGCATACGGATAGTCCACCTTGGTCCAGTCGATCCTGTTCTTCGCACTCGGCTTCCTCTGCGCGGCCTTTCTGGTGTCGCTGGTCGCGCCGGCCGTCTGGCGGCGGGCCGTCGTCCTGACACGCCGGCGCCTCGAGGCGTCGATGCCGCTGACGCCTGCCGAGATGCTGGCCGAGAAGGACCGGATCCGCGCCGAGTTCGCCATGAACACGCGCCGGCTCGAGATGAACATCAAAAGTCTGAAGGAAAAGGTGGCCGAGCAATTGGTCGAGATCGGCCGCGCCCAGGAGGCCCTGAAGGGACTGGCGGTCGAGAAGAAGGACAAGACACAGGCGCTTTCCGATCTGCAGGCCAAGAACGCGGAGCTCAGGCTGCGCGAGGAAGAGCTACACAAGCTGACGGAAAAGCTGGCGCAGGCGGAACGCTCGCTGGAGAAGCGCGCGCTGGAGCTGCAAAAGCTGGAGCAGATGTATGACGAAGCCAGCTTTTCTTCCTCAAACCGCCAGATCGAGCTCGTGGCCCGCGAATCGGAACTGGACAAGCTCGCCAATGACATTGCGGTGCTGCGCAGCCAGCGCAAGGAAGCGGACCGGCGCAATCAGGACCTGGCAGCGGAAAGCAAAGCCGCCAGGGACGCGCTCAAGGCGGAGAAGAAGCGGACAGCCGAGCTGGACAAGAAGGTCGAACGGCTGCTTGCAACCCTTGCCGACCGCGAGGAAAAGCTGGACAGGCGCGAGAAGGAGCTTGCGCGGATGCGCGAACGTCCAAGCAAAGATCATGCGGTAAATGGAGGAACGCACAAGGCCGACGAAGTCCAAGGGATCGACAATGCCATCGCCAAGCTCGAAGGCGATCGCGAGCGGCTGGAGGCGCGGCTGACGGCGCTTGCGCGGGAGAACAAGCGGCTCAAGACCGATCTTGCCGCGCTCGAAACGGCACAGCCCGAACAGGCAGCCGAGGCACCGCGCGCCGGTGCGGCGCTTCGCGAACAAATGAACGAACTGGCCGCCGAGGTCGTCAACCTGACGATGAGGCTGGAAGGGCCGGATTCTCCGATCGCCAAGGCCTTGGCGACCCCTCGCGACGAGCGGCAAGATATTGGCGAGCGCGGCATCAGCCTCGCGGACCGTGTCAGGGCCTTGCAGAAGGCCAACGCAAGCAACTGATCCGAATGCCGTGGCGAGCGGAGCGTCTTGGTCGCTGCGCCGCTATCGTTTCGAGAAGTGATGCAGGGCAATGGCCGATGCGGCTGCAACGTTCAGGCTGTCGAATCCCTCCGCCATGCCGATCCGTACGGTCCGCAGGCGACTGAGCAGGGCTTCGGGCAGGCCTTCGCCTTCCGTCCCGAGATAGAGGGCCAGCCGAGACGTTCTTTCCGCAGCACGGATGTCCGTTTCGCCGCGCGGCGAGAGCGCGAACTGGCCGAAGCCCATCCGGTCAAGCGTTGCGGTCAAGCTCATCGCATTGTCGAAGGAGCCGAAGGGCACCTTCAGCGCCGCGCCGACCGAAACGCGGATCGCCTTGCGGTAAAGCGGATCACAGCAGGTGGGATCGAGAAGCACGGCGTCCGCGGCGAAGGCCGCGGCGTTGCGGAAGATCGAGCCCATATTGTCGTGATTGGATATGCCGACCAGAACCACGACCAACGCGCTTGCCGGCAAGGTTTCGAGCAGCACCTCGGCCGGTTGAGGAGAGCCCCGAACGCCAATCGCCAATACGCCGCGATGCATGTGGAAGCCGGCGATCCGGTCCATGACGTCGCCGTTGACGACATAGATCGGGAAGTCGGCTGGCGCCTTGCGCAAGACACCTGCAAGGCCTGCCCGCCTGTTCTCCAGAATGAGGGCCGATTCCGCCGCGAAGCGTCCGGCCGACAGCAGAAGATCCAGCACGACCTTGCCTTCGGCGACGAAGCGCCCATGTCGTCCGACGAGATCGCGCTCGCGGATATCGAGATAGGCGGCGACACGCGGATCCTGCGGGTCGTCGACAGGGATGAGGTTCATAGAAATCTCGCCGGCGAACGGTCGTCAGCAAGGTAAGGGGCTTTGCAGAGCCCGGGTCAAGTCCCGGCGCGGCGCATCCTGTAGGCCATCTGAGACAGGACGCCGTCGCCGAAAATGCCTTCCAGCGTGCGAAGCAGCTCGCGCACCGCGTCGGAGTTGCAGGAATAATAGATCATCTGGCGATCGCGACGCGTCTCGACGATATCAAGCGCTCTCAGCTTGGCCAAATGCTGCGACAGAGCGGACTGGCTCAACTGGACTTTCTCGGCGATGGCGCCGACGGACATTTCGCCCTCGATCAGATAGCTGACGATCAGCAGCCGCTTTTCATTGCCCATGAGCGTCAGAAACGCGGCAGCCGATTCGGCGTTGGCGACTAGCTTGCTTGAGATCATGGATCCCCCATGTTTTCTGGCTCATCCAGCTGCCATGGGGGCAATGGCGGCTGATTTCCACGATATTCAGGTCAGGGAGCGCCGCTGAATCGGCGCTGCAACAAAAGGTAGATCATTTTACCTAAATCTCAAGAGTTGCTTTCGATCCGGGACGATTAACTTTCGCTACTGTGCCCGGCCTGCGGCGCGCCCTGCCTTTGCCATCTCGACCAGCACGGACCGCAACTCGCCGGCAGTGCCGAGAGGCCGAGGGAAGAAGACCCTGCAGCTGGCATCCGGAGAAGCCAGATCCATGCCGTCCGCATCGAAACCCGTAGCGATCCAGCCATCGCCTTCGGCCCGGCCGAAATGGCGCGCATAAATGCAAAGCGCATCGCGATGGTCGGCATTCATGTGGTCCAGGGCCGACTGTTCGCTGGCCGCCAGCTCCTCGACGATCGGGCCGCCGGCGATCAGGTCGGCGCGATCCAGAAGATAGGCTTTGCCGAAGCCGCCATTGAGACTGGCGCGTTCAGGCTCGAGCCGGAATATCGAGAAGTCGCCGAGCCCGGCATAGAGTTTCGCCTTCGGATTGCGGTTGAGATAGCGCCGTTCGGCGCGGGCGTGACCCGCCGATCCGCGCTCCAACCGCAGCGCCTGGCATACAAGCGAGATGCGGGGATGCGCGAGCGGATCGCCCTTGCCGGGTTCGCCGACGAGCAGCGAGCAGCGCGGGTCGGCGAGAAGCGCGCCGGTATGCGCCGACAGCATCGAGACCAGGATCAGCGGCGCGCCGTCGATGTCGGTCGCCACGCCGACCCGGCTTGCCAGCGGCGCCCCGGTGCCGGGCTCGATCGCAGCAAGCGCGCCGAAGCGGGCCGAGCGGACCAGAGTCTTCGCCAGCCTGACGGCCTCGGTGTCGGTCTCGCGGATGACATCCTTCCTGGTCTCGGTCACAGCGCTCACCGCGATAAGTTGATTTCTACTCTCCGGCTATCGGCCAAACAGGCCGGACCTGACAAGGGCTTCAATTTCAGCGTCGTCGATGCCGAAGCGTGCCAGCACAGCCGAATGCGGGCGGTCGGCGACCGTGGGCGCCGCGGCGAGCGGCGACGCGGCGTTGGAGAAGCGCGGCGCCGGCGTCGGACGTTCGAGCTCGCCCGATCTTGCAAAATTTCGCCGGGCGCGGCTCTGCGGATGATCCCTGGCTTCGGTCAGCGACAGGACCGGAGCGACGCACGCGTCGGTCGGTCCAAACACCTCGGCCCACTCGTCGCGTGTCTTCGCTCTGATTCTCGCGGCAATGGCAGCGCGCATGTCGGGCCACGATGTCCTGTCATATTGACCGCCGACAAAACGCCGGTCGAGCGGCAACAATCGGGCGAACTCGGCAAAGAATTGCGGTTCGAGGCAGCCGATGGCGACATGCCGTCCGTCCGCCGCCTCGTAAACGTCGTAGAAGGGGGCCCCGGAATCGAGCAGGTTCTCACCGCGTCGCTCGCTCCAGAGGCCGGCCGCCATGAAGGCATGGATCGGAGCCGCGAGCATCGATGCACCCTCGACCATGGCGGCATCGATCACCTGACCTTTGCCGGTGCGCGAGCGCTGGAACAGGGCCGCCAGCACGCCGGCGATCAGCATCATGGCGCCGCCGCCCTGGTCGGCGACAAGGTTCAGCGGCGGCACGGGCGGCGCTCCCTGCCGGCCGACGGCATGCAGCAGGCCGGCATAGGCGAGGTAGGTGATGTCATGACCGGCGCGGCGCGATAGCGGCCCGTCCTGGCCGAAACCCGTGAGGCGGCCGTAGATCAGCGCAGGATTGCCTTCCAGCACGACATCAGGCCCGAGGCCCAGCCGCTCCATGACGCCTGGGCGAAAACCTTCGATGAGAACGTCGGCCTTTTCCGCAAGGCGCAGCAGAAGCTCCGCGCCGTCCGGCCGCTTCAGGTCGAGCCTGAGGATGGAGCGGCCGTGGCGGTCGAGGTCGTGGGCCTCGGGCAAGGACAGAAGCGGCTCTTTGGCGTCCGCCCGCTCGATGCGCAGGACGTCTGCGCCCATCTCCGATAGCATCAAGGCGGCGAGCGGCACCGGGCCGAGGCCCGCCATCTCGATCAGCCTGAGGCCAGCCAACGGCCCTGTCTTGTCGGCGGCTGTCGGCTGCGTGCTCATTCGCTTTTATTTGGGCGCCATGCGGATCGCGCCGTCGAGGCGGATGGTCTCGCCGTTCAGCATCTGGTTCTCGATGATGTGGAGCGCGAGTGCTGCATATTCCGAGGGCTCGCCGAGGCGAGGCGGGAAGGGCACCGAAGCGCCGAGCGAATCCTGCACCTCTTGCGGCATGCCGGCCATCATCGGGGTCTTGAAGATCCCTGGGGCGATGGTGCAGACGCGAATGCCTGAGCGCGCCAGGTCGCGCGCCACCGGCAATGTCATGCCGACGACGCCGCCCTTGGACGCCGAATAGGCAGCCTGGCCGATCTGGCCGTCATAGGCGGCGACCGACGCCGTGTTGACGATGACGCCGCGTTCGCCGCCGGCGAGCGGGTCGAGTTTCGCCGCCCGGTCGGCGACCAGGCGGATCATGTTGAAGGTGCCGATCAGGTTGATCTCGATCACCTTGCGGTATTGATCCAGCGGGTGCGGGCCATCCTTGCCGACCGTCTTCACTCCAATGGCAATGCCGGCGCAATTGACCAGGATGCGCGGTTCGCCGAGCTTTGCCGCCACTTCGGCGATCGCCGCGATGCCGCTGTCTGCGCTGCTGACATCGCATTGAACCGCGATGCCGCCGATATCGGCGGCAACCTTGGCCGCGCGATCGATACCGATATCGAGTATCGCTATCTTGGCGCCCTTGGTGGCAAGGGCGCGCGCCGTCGCTTCGCCAAGGCCGGAGCCACCGCCAGTGACGATCGCGATCTGGCCGTTCGGGGTCATGGTGGCGTCCTCCCAGAATTTCGGATCATGCTACGAAGCGCGCTGCTGCGGCGCAACCTGAATGACCGGATCGATCGAGGACTGCGGATTGGCCGAGGCGCGGACCGCGACCTGGGCCAGGTCGGCAACCCGCGCCGTATCCGCATGACAGACCTCACCGACGAACCGGGCCACCGCGCCAGGCCTGATTTCGTGATGGAGCAGCCGGTCGAGATCGACCGGACGCGGCATGGTGATCTGCCCACGCGGGAAGCGCTTGAAGCCGAGCGGCCCGTAGTAGGGCTCGTCACCGACCAGCATGACGGCCGGCACGCCGGCCTTCGCGGCGGCTTCGAGCGCGATCGCGACCAGCCTGCGGCCTATACCGAGATTCTTGAAGGCGGGCCGGACGGCAAGCGGGCCGAGCATCATGGCGCGTCCGGCGCCTGCCGCCACGCGCGTCATGCGCACCGAGGCGATCACCGTCTCGTCCTCGACGGCGACAAAGGACATCGAGCGGTCGTGCCCGCCGGCCTCGCGGATCTTATAGGCGGCCAGCACGAAACGGCCCGGCCCGAAGGCCTCGTCGTTGATGGCTTCGATTTCAGGATCGTGCGCCGGGGTCTCCGGCAGATATTTCACGTCGGCAAGGCTCATGGTCTTTGCGTTCCGGTATGCGAGGAAAGGTTTGCTGCAAGCGGCAGCGTTCGCCAGTCAGCGCTTCATCAAGCGCGGGCGTCCTTTCGTCGTCGGTCGAACCGGATCGTGGCAAAGTCAAACATGGGCGCTTCCGCTAGCATCAATTGTTCCCGGCTGCAATCGGCGCTTTTCACCTTTCTTTTCGCCGTTTGACGAACTGTTCAGCGCCTGGGGGCTTCGACATTTCGGGTAAGCGCCTAGATGTCTGTTGGAACCGCAGGGAGATTAAGGCAAATGGCAGGACCGCTCGACCGTTGCCGACAGCAGCGGCAGGTTCGTGCGTGCCGAAGCGCAATGGCGCGACTGGGTGACGCGCGACGGTGCGCCGGCGCAAGGGCGCAAACGCGGTTTCAAGGGGGAGCCCAGGCGCTATCACCTTTACGTCTCGCTCGCCTGCCCCTGGGCGCACCGGACCTTGATCTTCCGCGTCTTGAAGAAGCTGGAAGACATCATCTCCGTCTCCGTGGTGCACCATTTCATGGGCGAGAACGGCTGGACCTTCACAGCCGAGGACGGCGCAACCGGCGACACGCTCTACGGCCTCGACTTCCTGCACCAGATCTATGCCAAGGCCGATCGCGGCTATTCGGGCCGCGCGTCCGTACCGGTGCTGTGGGACAAAAGACAGGAAACCATCGTCAGCAACGAGTCGTCAGAAATCATCCGCATGCTCAATTCCGGCTTCGACGAATGGGGTGATGCGAGCCTGGACTTCTATCCGCCGGCGTTGCGTTCCGAGATCGACAGGATCAATGCGCCGGTCTATCCGGCGATCAACAACGGCGTCTATCGCGCCGGCTTCGCCACCTCGCAGGAAGCCTATGAGGAAGCGTTCGGCGAGCTCTTCGCAGCACTCGACACGTTGGAAGAGCGGCTGTCAAAGCAGCGCTATCTTGTCGGCGAGCGGATCACCGAAGCTGACTGGCGTCTATTCACCACGCTGGTGCGCTTCGATCCGGTCTATGTCGGCCACTTCAAATGCAATCTGCGCCGGATCGCCGACTATCCGAACCTGTCGAACTATCTGCGCGACCTCTACCAGGTGCCCGGCGTGTCAGGCACGGTCAGCCTGCATCACATCAAGTCGCACTACTACGGCAGTCACAAATCGATCAATCCGACGGGGATAATCCCGGCGGGACCTGAACTCGACTATGCCGCACCACATGATCGCGGCCGGTTCAGGAAGGCAGCATGAGTTACCAGTAGACCGAGACCTGCTCGCCGCCGAAAATTTCGGCAATCCGACGTCGCGTCGCCGGCGTCGCATCTGCCGGCAAACGGTCGAGCGGAAAGAACGCCGCCTCGGCGATCTCATGGTCCGCCGATTTCGGCGCCGTCTGGTTGAAGGCTTCGACCAGATATAGGCCGACGTGGTCGCGTGTGCTGGCGCGACGGTTGAAGTGCATCGATCTCAGCACCGGCGGAGCCGTCAACGCGATGTTGCCCTCCTCGGCGAGCTCGCGCGCCAGCGCCTCGACAAGCGTCTCGCCGACCTCGACGCCGCCGCCAGGCAACTGCCAGCCCGGAACATAGGTGTGGCGGATGAGGAAGATGGAGTTGGATGCGCGGTCGTAGATCAAGCCGCGCACGCCAAGCGTCATCGGGCGCCGCAGCAGGAAATAGAGATGGAACAGCCTTGCCCGCAGTCCCGCCCAGCCGGTCTGGCGGAACGCCTGTTCCGGATCGGCGCCAGTCATCCACGAAACCGCGAGCGGACAGGAAACGTTGAGTAGAAAGCCCGGACCGGGTCGCTTAAGAAGGGGCTATGCTCAGGCTTGCACATATTTCCGATGTCCATCTGGGGCCGCTGCCCGATGTAACCTATCGCGATCTCGCGTCCAAGCGCGTGCTGGGTTACGTCAACTGGCAACGCAACCGCCGCCGTCATATGCACGATGCGGTGATCGACACGATTGTCGGCGATATCAAAGCCAACGCCCCCGACCACCTCGCGGTCACCGGCGATCTCGTCAACCTGGCGCTCGATGGCGAGATCGAGATGGCGAAACATTGGCTGGAGACGCTGGGCTCTGCGAATGACGTATCCGTGGTGCCGGGCAATCACGATGCCTATGTGCCGGGCGCCTTCGACAAGGTCTGCCGGTCATGGGCGCCGTGGATGACGGGCGACGGCATCAACAGCCCAATCGACCGCAATTCCTTTCCCTATTTGCGGGTTCGCGGTGATGTCGCTCTGATCGGCGTCACGACGGCGCGGGCCACGGCGCCCTTCATGGCCAACGGCTTCTTCATGGAGGGCCAGGCGGAGCGGCTCGGCAACATCCTCGACGCGACGGCCAGACAGGGGCTGTTTCGCGCCATCATGATCCATCATCCGCCGGTGCGTGGCGCGGTCTCGCAGCATAAGCGGCTGTTCGGTATCGCGCGCTTCCACAAAGTCATTCGCCGGTATGGCGCCGAGCTTGTGCTGCACGGCCACTCGCACTTGCCTTCGCTGTTCACCATCGGTCCGCGCGGCGTCAAGGTGCCGGTGGTCGGCGTGGCCGCCGCCGGCCAGGCGCCGGGCGGCGATCATCCCGCCGCTCAGTACAATCTGTTCGAGATCGGCGGAAAAAAAGGTGGTTGGACCATCCGCCTGACACGGCGCGGCCTGACCGGTCCGGCACTGCCGCCGTCGGACATTCAGGTGATCGAGCTCGGTGCCGATATGCCGGTGGTGCGCGAGCCCGTCGTCAGAAGCTGATCTTCATCTGGGCGATGCGGTCCCAGAACAGCACCAGCGATACCGCCAGGCCGACCAGGGCGCCGGCGGCGATCAAGCCAAGGCCGGCAAAGAAGGTCGTCCAGCCGTTGCGGCGCGTTGCAGCCTGCAAGGGCGGCTCGGCTTCCCGGACCTCGGCTCGATGCAGGCCAGTCACCGCGCTCTCGACCGCGCCTTCCATCATCCGCTGCCGCTCGACGACACGCTCGGCCACGTATCGCGTAACGGCATCGGCGACGGGCTTCATGTCGGTCGATTCGGCCAGCACCACGCGGCCGATGCGCGTGTCCTTAAGGAAGCGGAAGGTGCGGCGATCCCGCCCCATGGCGACATGGCTCACGGCATCGACCCACAGCCGCGGCTGCAGGCCGGAGGAGACGGCGAAGTCGAAATTGTCGATATCCGCCGGCACGTCGGCGAAAACGGGGGCGAGCTCCGCGGCCAGCAACTCGAGCCGCATGCGGTGCGCCTCGCGCATGTCGACCACCACATCATCGCGGTCGGCGAAGGCGTTCTTGACGTCGCGGATCGCGTCCGCGAGCTTTCGCGATGGCTCGATCGGGGTGATTTTGTCGCCTGCATCCTTCATGGCGCTGCCTCGCTGTTGGTAAACAGCGAGTTAACACAGTCGCCGGCAAAATGCACTGCGAGATGGGCTCAGCTTGCGGCTGCGCTGAACACCGGTCTCTGGATTCTGCTGCGGCGACGCGTGTTGCGGCGCACGGCCTCTGCAATCAGGTCAGGCGCCTCCTCGACCAGCATGTGGCCCGCCTCCAGCACGTGGTGCAGGTGGAAATGCGGCGGCAAGTCCTCGGCCTGGGCGACGGGCAGGACGGGATCGTCCGTTCCCCAAAGCACCATCACCGGCATGCTCAGGGTTTCCAGCCGTTCGCTCGGGATGATACCTTGTCGGTCTTCCCTGGTGATCACGGCTGCAGCACCGACGAGGGTCCGCAACTGGCCCGGCCGTTTGCGCATGCCGCACAGCGCCTCCACCACGTGTTCAGGAGGAGAACTTTGCGGCCCCGACATGGCGGCAAGACAGGCGCGGATCTCATCTCGATCGGCCGCGGCCGCATAGCGCCGCAGCAGCGGACCGTTGATCTCAGGGCCGAAGCCGCCGGGCGCCAGCAAGGTCAGCGAGGCCACCCTTTCGGGATCGGCAGATGCCATCAATGTCGCGATCGCGCCGCCCATGGAATGGCCGACGACGTGAACTTTGCCCAGGCGGCGCTTGCCCAGATCGGCCAGGATGACGCCGGCGGTCTGCTTGACGCCTGCCGCCTGGCACTCCAGAGAGTTTCCGTGGCCCGGCAGATCGTAGGCCAATGTCCTCACATCGGGCGTCAATCCCGCAATCACGTCGCGCCAGATCGAATGGCAAGCGCCGAAGCCGTGCAGGAAGACGATCGTCTTCGAGCCAGCACCGCTTTCGGCGACGTGAAGAGAGTTAAACATCAAGATTGTTGGTGTGAAGCAGTATGAGGGGCAATTCAAGATTGTGGCTGAATTGCTCCCTGAGCAGGTCGATAGCCAGTAAAATCTTCGCGAATTCGCCGTGCGCGCCTCAATCGAACGCGCAAGCAGGCCTAATTCTCGTTGAGTGTCGACGCCTGCGGTGCCGAGCAGATCCGGCGAGCGAATTCAACAGGCCCGCACGCGTCAGCGAATGCTCCACGTTCGCTCAGCTCGGATTGCCGATGCCCGCAGAGCGCAAGGATTGCACCAGCCGGTCGATGAGATCGGCGGGGTACTTCCTGTCAACAAAAGTCGCGCGCGGATTGGCGGCGAATTTCGGGAATTCGGCCGTGAGCTCGTTCGCCAATTCGTTTGCGAGCTTGTCGCGGCCTGAGATCTTGGCGCCGATCAGGCGTGCCGCCAGGTAATGCGATTTGGACGCGGTGGTCCGCAGCGACTCGCTGGCAATCGCTGCCCTCTGGGTGTCGCCTTGCATGAAGGCTCCGACAAACAGGCCATAGTCCCACCAGGTCGGATGACCGCCGAAGGCCTCGACGGCATGGCCCAGGATCGGCGTCCCTTCCTGGTATCTGCCAGCGAAGATCAGGCCATAGCCATAAGCGGCGGCCATGCCGAGATCGTAGGGGTTGAGCTCATAAGCCTTGCGCATCCAGCGGATCGCTTCGTCGGTGTTGCCGAGGCGCGAGTTGAGGTAGCCATAGGCGCGATGCGCGTGCGGGCTCATCGGTGCCATCTGAATGGCGCGGTGGGCAAACGACATGGCCTGCTCGACCGTTGCGCCGGGCGGATAGGCGTAGCGGTTGTTGACGGCTTCCAGTTGCAGGGAAGCTAGTTCCGAGTAGACGAGCGATGATTTGGTGCTTTCCCTGACCAGCTTCTCCAGACAGCGATACGCAGCTTCGTGCGCCTTGGCGCTCTGGTCGAGATAGTAGAGGTCGTCGAGCACCAGACATCCTATCTGGCTGGTCCGGATATCGCTCTGGTCGATATAGCTGTAGATCGCGCCCGAAGCGGGGACGGTAGAGGTCAGGAGATTGGCGATGTTGCTTTCGACCGCACCAGGCGTGCTTTCGGCCGGTGTCAGGTTGCGTGACAGGAGAACCCGTCCCGTCGCGACGCTCTGCAGCTCAATCATGACGTCGCCGGCGGCTGTCCCGGGGATAAGATCGAAAACGAAGCTGATCGGATCGGCGGAACGATTGCGCGTAGCGTCGGCGTCGCGTCCGATGAAGTCTATCGTATCGAAGCCGGCCAGACCGGCGCGCAGCGAGGAAGCAACACGGGCCGCCTCGGGTCCGTCGGCTTTGATGGCCAAGTAGATCAAAGGCAGGCCGTCGAACGTTTGGGAAGCGACGCTGCCGGTCGCGCCTGCCGTTTCGACTTCGACCGGCGCGGCCGCGTCGTCACCATGAAGAAAGGCGTTACCCTGGCGGACGACAAGGATACCCAGCATGGCGATGACCAGCACCATGGCGGCCCAGAAGAACCGCAACTGGCGCGTCAGCAATGACGCGGATTCGGTCGGTGCCGGGGTCGTCGTCAGCGGCACGGCGTCGACCGGAGCGGCGGCGGCCTCGGGCTTCTCGAAATGCTTGGATGGCCGGGCGATCGGGGCGGCATCCGCGGGTTCGGCGTCGGCTGGGAGCCGTATGGCGTTCAGCTCGTAGGAAGGCACATAGCCGCCGCGCGGAATGGCGATGCGCACCGGCTCGCCAATACCTTCGCTGGCGAAATATTGATCCAAAAGCTCGCGCAGCCGCCCCGCCTGGACCCTGACGACCGCGTCGGTCGATCCGTCGAAATCGCCGTCCTTGCCGAAGACATCCATGGCAATGGATACACCCTTCAGCCGGTCGGCTTCGCCTGCCTGCTCACGTTCGACGAGATAGCGTAACAGCCTGCGGGCCCGCTCGGATCGTCCGAACGTTTCGCTGGCAAGCAGTCGCTCCAATGTCTCGCGCACTGCGGGGGCGGCAGGCGTGGCAGGCTCCAAGTGTCGGACCTTTCAGAGTCGGCACAGGTTAGGGCGCGATAATATAGCGCGCGCTCCAGCGCACAAGGAACCTTCTGTTATGTGATCGCGTAAGCCACGGGAAATTTACCGGCCGGTTAACGAATTTGAACGCGGCTCGCGCCTGCCATGAAGCGTGGCACGTCCGATGAACGGGCCACGCTTTATCAATCGAACAATCAGGCGGGCTTGCGGCCCAGGATGCGGTTGGCGGCCGAGACCACGGCCTCCAGCGAGGCGGCGACGATGTTGGTGTTTATGCCTGCGCCGAACAGCTTGCCGCCCGGATATTCCATCTCGACATAGGAAATGGCCGAGGCGTTCGAGCCGCGCTGCAAGGAATGTTCGGAATAGTCGAGCACCGACATGTCGACGCCGATATGGCGCGAAAGCGCATCGACGAAGCCGTCGATCGGGCCGGTACCGGTGCCGGTGATGGTGACTTCCTTGCCGTTGTCGAGGATTTCGGCCTCGACCACGCGACGGCCCTTTACCGCGGTGTCCGGATAGGTGCGATGGTCGAGGAATTTCAGCCTGGCGCCGGGCTGGTCGACATAGGCTTCGAGGAAGCGCTCGTGGATGCGCTTGGCCGGCACTTCCTTGCCTTCGGCGTCGGTGATCGCCTGGATGTCCTGGCTGAACTCTATCTGCAGGTTGCGCGGCAGATTGAGGCCATAGTCGGCCTGCAGCACGTAGGCGATGCCGCCCTTGCCCGACTGCGAGTTGATGCGGATGATCGCCTCATAGGTGCGGCCAACATCGGCGGGGTCGATCGGCAGGTAGGGCACTTCCCACACCGGCGTGTTGGCTTTGCGCAGCGCCTTCATGCCCTTGTTGATGGCATCCTGGTGCGAACCGGAGAAAGCGGTGTAGACGAGCTCGCCGACATAGGGATGGCGTTCCGGGATCTTCAGCTGGTTCGAATATTCGTAGACGTCCTTCATCCGGTTGATGTCGGAGCAGTCCAGCTCGGGATCGACGCCTTGCGTGTACATGTTGAGCGCCAGCGTCACGATGTCGACATTGCCGGTCCGCTCGCCATTGCCGAACAGCGTGCCCTCGACGCGGTCGGCGCCGGCCATCAGGCCAAGCTCGGTGGTGGCGATGCCGGTGCCGCGGTCGTTGTGCGGATGCAGCGAGATGATCAGCTTGTCGCGGTTGTCGAGATTGCGGCACATCCACTCGATGCGGTCGGCGTAAACGTTGGGCGTCGACATCTCGACCGTCGACGGCAGGTTGACGATCAGCTTGTTGTCGGCCGTCGGCTTCACGATCTCGGTGACGGCGTTGCAGATCTCCAGCGCGACCTCGAGCTCGGTACCGGTGAAGCTCTCCGGCGAATATTCGAAACGGAAGCCGCCGCCGGCCTTGGCGGCCATGTCGGTGATCATCTTGGCGGCATCCGTGGCGATGCGCTTGATGCCGGCGACGTCCTTTTCGAAGACGACGCGGCGCTGCAGCTCGCTGGTCGAGTTGTAGAAATGCACGATCGGGCGGTGGGCGCCCTCGAGCGCCTCGAAGGTCCGCGTGATCAGCTCGGGCCGGCACTGCACCAGAACCTGCAGCGACACGTCCTTGGGTACGCCGCCCTCCTCGACGCACCAGCGGGCAAAGTCGAAGTCGGTCTGCGAGGCCGACGGGAAGCCGATCTCGATCTCCTTGAAGCCCATGTCGAGCAGCAGCGCGAACATGCGCGCCTTGCGCTCATGGCCCATCGGGTCGATCAGCGCCTGGTTGCCGTCGCGCAGGTCGACCGAGCACCAGATCGGCGCCTTGTCGATCACCTTGGACGGCCAGGTGCGATCGGCGAGGTTGACGGTCGGGTAGGGCTGATATTTGCGGGCGGCATCGGCCATGTGGCCGGGCGCTTGCACGCGCGTTTCGGCCTCGCCGGCGCGGATTGCTTCTCTTCTATTCATCGTCGTTTCTCCCGGCGGCTCGTGGGACCGCTTTCAGGCGGATCGGTGCCGAGCGGCGCCTTTACCAAAGAGTTTCGTTCGCTTGATGTGACTTGCCAATCTAGCCAAGGAGCAGGCGCCCAAAGCGGCGGTTTTCGACCGCCGGGCGCTCCTTCAGCGAACCCGGCGATCGCCGATAAGGCCGAGAAGGAGCAGGGTGGAAGCAAGCGCGCGCACGGTCTCGCCGGCAAAGCCGGGGCGAGAAGAAGCGACGGAGCGGGTGCGCGTGGTCATGCCGGCTCTCTTACAGGAGCGGCCATCCGGAGGCAAGTGCCGGCCCGGCTTTAAGTCTTTGGTTTCATGCATATCGTCTTCCCAAGACCGCTGCACAGTTTTGGTCGACATGCTTTGGCGCGGCTCTTCCCCGCATCAGGCAAATGCGCCACACTCGCCTCCGGAGGACCTAATCCGAGGGGGAGGTCGTGCATGAATTTCGTGTTCTTCTCGCCGCATTTTCCGGGCAACGGCGCCGATTTCTGCGACCGGCTGAGGAAGGCCGGCGCTACCGTGCTCGGCATCGGCGACGCGCCCTATGAGACGCTGAGCAGCAAGCTCAAGGCGGCGCTTTCGGAATATTATCGGGTCGCGGACATGGAGAACTACGATGCCGTATTCCGGGCGATGGGCCATTTCATCCACAAATGGGGCCGCATCGACCGCTTCGAGTCGTTGAACGAGCACTGGCTGGAGCTCGAGGCCAATATCCGCACCGACTTCAACATCTTCGGCACCAAGCTCGACTTCGTGAAGAACTTGAAGCGCAAGAGCCGCATGCGGGCCTTCTTCCGCAAGAGCGGCGTCGAGACAATCCCGCAACGCAAATGCTCCGATCGCGCCGGC
This sequence comes from Mesorhizobium sp. WSM3864, assembly GCF_002294955.1. Lineage (NCBI taxonomy): Bacteria > Pseudomonadati > Pseudomonadota > Alphaproteobacteria > Hyphomicrobiales > Phyllobacteriaceae > Mesorhizobium > Mesorhizobium sp. WSM3864. The sequence continues at coordinate 92,334 of NZ_NSGD01000003.1, read as the reverse complement.
GCCATGACCTTCATCCGCCGGGTCGGCTATCCGGTGGTGGTGAAACCGGATTCGGGCTCCGGCGCCTCGAACACGTTCAAGATCTCCAACGCGAAGGAGCTCGACCAATTCTTCAAGGACAAGCCCGAAGGCGTGACCTTCGTCATGGAGCAGTTCATCGAGGGGCTGGTGGTGACCTTCGACGGGCTGGTCAACCGCGACGGCGAGGTGGTGCTGGCGGCGAGCCACCGCTACGACCAGAGCGTCATGGAAGTGGTCAACCGCGACCGCCATATGAGCTACACCTGCTTCCCCGAGATCATGCCCGCGGTCGAGGAGGCAGGCCGCAAGATCCTCATGGCGTTCGACGTTCGCGAGCGCTTCTTCCACATCGAACTGTTCGAGACCAGGGGCAAGCGCATCATTGCGCTGGAGGTCAACATGCGGCCGCCAGGCGCCTGGATGACGGATGCAATCAACTACACTTTCGACATCGACGTCTATGCCGAATGGGCCAACATGGTGGTGAAGGACGCGGCCGGCGGGCCCTACAAGGGCAAGTATTTCACGGCCTATGCCAGCCGCAAACGCCACCTCCACTATTTGCACAGCCATGAGGACGTGCTAGCCGCCCACGGCGACAAGATCGTCCACCATCAGGCCATCGAAGAGGTTTTCAGCCGCGCCATGGGGAACTACGCCTACCAGATGCGCTCGAAGGACCAGAAGGCGCTGCGTCAGGCGGTCGACTATATCCACGCGGAAAAGGCGTGAGCCGATGGACGTCTCCTATCACAAGGCCCATGCCCGCAATCTCGGCCGCGACATGGAATACAAGCGCTACGGCCATGCCGGGCGGCCGGTGGTGGTGTTTCCGACCTCGCAGGGGCGTTTTTACCAGTTCGAGGATTCGGGAGGCGTCGCAGCACTCGCCGAATTCGTCGACACCGGCCGCATCCAGCTGTTCACGCTCGACGGCATCGATTCGGAATCCTTCTTCGACAAGCATGGCGATCCCGTCAGTCGCATCGCCCGCCACGAAGCCTATTTCCGCTATGTGCGCGAGGAGGCGCTGCCGGAGCTGCAGGCGGTTGCCGCCAAGGCCAATGGCGGACGCGCCCTCAAGCCGCTGTTCTGCGGCTGCTCGATGGGCGGCTACCACTCGTCGAATTTCGTGTTCCGCTTTCCGGAGCTGGCGAGCGGCGTGATCTCGCTATCCGGCGTCTATTCGACCCGCGACTTTTTCGGTCGGGTGCTGGAGGGCAGCATCTTCTACAATTCGCCGCTCGACTATCTGCCGGGCATCGTCGACCAGAAGCTGCTCGGGCGGCTGAGGGCGCTGAGGCTGATCTTCTGCTGCGGGCAGGGCGCCTGGGAAGAACGAATGCTCGTCGAAACGCGCGAACTGGAGCAGGTGCTGCGCGAGAAATCCATTGCGGCCTGGGTCGACTATTGGGGCGGCGACGTCAGCCACGACTGGCCGTGGTGGCACAAGCAACTCGTCTATTTCTTTGGCCGCTGGCTGGATGACGACCTGATGCACAGGCTCGACTGATGACCGCGCCCGACCCGATCCGCCGCTTGTCGAAGCCACCAATGCCGGCGACCCGGGGCCTTTCTCGAACCCTCACCGCCGATGCCTTGCTCACCGATTGGGGCCGTTCCTTCCGCGGACGCAAGAGATCGCGCGCTGGAACCAATCCGACAGTATCGGCGTACAATCCCTTTTGATGCGCGTCGCGGGGTTGGCCGCCACCTCGGGTCATGTGGAATGGCGGCGTGGGCGCGCTGTCGCGATCCTCGCTCAGTAGGTCGCGCGCCCGCCGGACAGATCGAAGGTGGCGCCAGTGGTGAAGGAATTCTCGTCCGACAGCATGAAGGCGACCATAGCCGCAGCCTCCTCTACCTCGACGAATCGACCGCGCGGCACCTTGCTGAGCATATAGGTCACCTGGGCCTCGGTGAGCTGTTCGAGGATGCGGGTGCGGGCGGGCGAGGGGGTCAGCGCGTTGACGGCGATGTCGCGGCCGGCGAGTTCCTTGCCGAGCGACTTGGTCAGCGCAAGCACGCCGGCTTTGGCGGCCGAATAAGCGGCGGCGTTGGGATTGCCTTCCTTGCCGGCCACCGAAGCGACATTGACGATGCGGCCGTAGTTGCGCGCGATCATGCCGGGCACCAGGCGTCGGCAGCAGTAAAAGACGCCGTTGAGGTCGATTTCGATGATCTGCCGCCAGGCGGCGGGGTCATAGTCCACCACGGTCGCGGCCGGCCCGGCAATGCCGGCATTGTTGACAAGGAGATCGACAGGCCCGAGCGCCTGCTCGGTCTGGATGGCGGCGCGGTCGACGGCCTCGATCTGCGACTGGTCGCAAAGCAAGGCTTCGACCCGGCCCAAGGGAGCAAGCTCGGCCACAGCGCTCGCCATCGCGGCCTGGTCGATGTCCCAGATGGCGACGCTTGCGCCCGACGACAGCAGGCGTCGGGCGACCGCAAGGCCGATGCCTTGCGCGCCGCCCGTCACGACCCCGACGCGGCCAGAGAGATCGACAGCATTCAAACGACGGTTCATGGCCATTTCCTCTGCTTCTCCATGCACTTGGTAGCGCGGATCAGTCTATGACGTTTCGCGCCACAAGCTTGGCGACGCTTGGCCCAACAAGCAGCACGACGAGGAAACGGGCCGATTGCAGCGCCATGACGAAGGAGATGTCGACGTTCTGCGCGGCGGCGGCGATGATGGCGACGCTGTCCATGCCGCCGGGGCTGGTCGCCAGATAGGCGGTCAGCGGATCGATCCCGAGCACGCGGCTGATGACGAAAGCCATGCCGCCGCAGAAGGCGATCAGCGCTACGATCGAGGCGATGATCTGCGGCAGGGCGCGTGCCGCGTGGCGCAGGATCGGCCGGGTGAAGTTCAGCCCGATCGACCAGCCGACCATGGCGTAGCTGACGGCCAGCAGCCAGGGCGGCAATTGCATCGGCACGCTGAAGCCGAGATGGATTACCGCGCCAAAGATGAAGGTGCCAAGGAAGAAGGGCGAGGGCAGCCTGAGCAGCTTGCCGAGCAGGCCGCCGACGACCGCGATGCCAAGGGTGGCGCCAAAGGCCAATGGATCGATCGGCGGAAACCAGATGATGGGCGGCACTTCGACGCCCGACGTGTCGACCCACATCTTGGCGACGAGCGCCGCCGTCACCGAAACGAAGATGACGCGCAGATATTGCATGAAGGCGACGAGGCGCTGGTCGGCACCGAAGGCGCCGGCCATCAGCACCATGGCGGTGGCGGCGCCCGGCGAGGAACCCCAGACCGCCGTGGTGCCGGGCAGGATGCGCCAGCGGCTGATCAGCCAGCCTAGCAGGCTGGAGGCGGTGAGCGTCGCCACCACCGTTCCGAAGAAGAGCGCCCATTCGGCGTAGAAGACCGGAAATATGTCGACCGAGATCGAATTCGCCACCAGGCAGCCGACCACGGCCTGAGCGGAACTGAACAGCGCGCGGGGTACGCGCACCGTGGCGCCGTTGGTGCCGGCCAGGATCGCGGCAAGCATCGGGCCGATCAGCAGCGCCGCAGGCAAGGCTGCCAATTCCAGCGCGCCGGCAAAGAGCAGCGAGAGCACCACCAGCGCCAGCCACTGCTGCAGCGGGCGCAATCGCGTCATGCGTTGAACAGACGGTTGCTCCAGTGACGGTCCTTCTGATGAAGCGTCCATATCCGGCTCTTAGCCCGGGCACGGACAAATGCGAACCCATTTTCCCCCGGAAGTGCCGTTCGCGCCGGTCTCGTGCTCAGCTGCCCTTCTCGGAGGCCGGAAGGCCGAAGCCGCCGACAGGATGGGTCTCGACCTGGAATTCGAAGCCGGCGATGAAAGGACGCGCCTTGGCGATTGCCGCCTGGACTTCAGGCAATTGCAGGGACGCCTTATGGCTTGCCTGATCGGTCCACACTTCGGTGACCCAGATCGCGTCGGCATCGGCCGGATCGGTGGCGATGATGTAGCTCAGGCAGCCGGGCAGGGCACCGGTCGTCTCACGCAGCACGTCCATGACTGCATCGCGCTGGCCGCGTGCCGCCCGCATCTTGCCGATCAGTCCGAACATTCCCTTCCTCTCCCTCCAGGTTGCACGCTGAGCTGAGTATGCAATCGCCAGCTCACGGCATCAACTGGCCACCATTGACCTCGATCACCTGGCCGATGATGTAGCCGCTCAAGCGGTCGGAAGACAGGAACAGGTAAGCGCCGACGCAATCTTCGGCCGTTCCGGCGCGACCCTGCGGAATGGTGGCGACCATGCCCTTCATCTGCTCGGCGGTGGAATAGCGCTCGTGGAACGGGGTCAGGATGGTGCCGGGCGCCACGGCGTTGACGCGGATGCCGAAGCCGATCAACTCCTTGGCCATGCCGCGCGTCACGTTGGAGACGAAGGCCTTGGACGAGCCATAGAGGCCGGCGCCGCCGCCGGCGCCGTTGCGGGCGGCGATCGAGGTGGTGTTGATGATGAAGCCGCCCTGGCGCTTCAGCCATGGGATCGCTCTGCGCGAGGCCGTCAGCACCGAGCGCGCGTTGAGATCCATCACCGCATCGTAATGCGCCTCGGTCTGGTCGGCATAGGCAACGCGGCCGAGCATGCCGCCGGCATTGTTGACCAGCCCGTCGAGCCGGCCGAAATGTTCAGCGCTCTCCTCGACCACACGCTCGACGTCGGCGGGAACCGAAAAATCGCCCTGCGTCAAAAACACCTCGCCGCCGTCGTCGCGGATGGTTTTGGCGACCTCTTCGGCGGCTTCCCGGCTTGAATTGTAATGCAGTGCAACGCGGCATTTCTGCCGGGCATAGGCGAGGGCGAGGGCTGCTCCGATCCCGGTCGACGCGCCGGTGACCAGCACCGCCTTGCCGGCAAGATCGGGAATGACAAGCGTGGTCGGGTCAGTTGGCACGTCGATATCTCCAGGATTGCGCTGGCAATTGGTAGACGCTTCCCGGCCAGGTGTTCAAGTCAAGGCAAGATCAGGGCGCGAATTCAGGGCCGCAGATAGACATAGCCCTGGCGCTGCAGCTCCGCGAGCTTGACCACGCCGCCTCTCTCCGCGACCTGGAAGCCGGCAAGCAGGTCGGTCAGTGCGATGTCCATGCCATGCATTGTGTTGCCGCAGGCCTGCGGAACAAGTCCCTGCTGGACGAGGCCGGCAAAGCGGCTGGAGGTCGCTCCGGAAGCGCTCTTTGCCTTGAAGGCCGCAAGCGCCGGCCCGTGGACGACCAGCACGACCTCGACATTGCCGCCGGTGCCCTCATAGTGGTTCTTGATGTTGCCGAGGACGAAGTTGACCTTGTCGGCGTCGCTGAGATGGTAGGCGACCTTCAGCCTGTCTTCGCCGGCGGCGGCGCTCGCCTGTCGCAGACCGAAGAAACCGCCCACTCCGGCAAGACCGGCGCGGAAAACGTCACGGCGCAGCATCGCATCCTCCTCGATCCGGCGGCCCTCGCAAGTTTGCGTGGCCCAGCCTTCGTGCCTAGACTAGCATGAATCGCAATCACGTCCTGTCGGTGCGAGGAGAGGATCACATGACGTCGAGGATGGTGGCAGGTGCGGTGCTGGGTGCCGCGCTGTTCTTTGCCGGCGCGGCGCTCGCAGATGATGCCCCCAAGCTGACCGAACTCAGCCCGAACGGCGCCGACGTCTGCTTCGGCCGGGTCTATGATGCCGCCCATCTCAAGGCGCATCCGCACCAGAAGGTGGCGCGCATCTTCTTCTACCATGGCCACGATCCGGTCAGCCGGCCGAACGAGGAGCCGAGCTCGATGTCCGACGCTGCCTATAACGGCTTTCTCACCACCACGGTGCGCGGCGCCAAGAAGCCGGAATGGGCGGCTGGCTGGTGCAACAAGGAGGATCCGAGCGACAAGGCGAGCGGCATTCGCTGCGGCATGGAATGCGACCGCACGCTCGCCTCGCTGAAAGTCGACGACAAGGGCCGGCTGATCCTCTCCAACGTGCAGCGTGACGTCTATCTCGACGCCGGCGCGGAGGAGGATCTCGGCAAGGCGAAATACAACGAGCCGGCGCTGGGCAGCGAAGACGATAATTTCCGTCTCGATCCGATGCCGGCCGACACCTGCAAGGCGGAGTTCGCGCGCATCGATCCGATCGACCCGGCGATCGGGGCCCCGCTGCGCGAGCGGCTGAAGCCGGACCAGCCCTTCTGCTACGGCCGCGACTATGACGACGCGCATCTGAAATCCCATCCGGACCAGATGACGCAGTCGATCCGCGTCTTCCGCGGGCCGATCGAGCTCGCTTCTTTCGCCGCCGGTGGCGATGCCGCCAACTGGTCAGACGGCGCCGACATCGCCATCTCGGTGACGACCAGCAGAAAGAGGCCAAGGTTACGCAGACCTATTCCTGCCAGGGCGAGGCCGATCAGTGGCGCTGCTCGGCCAGCTCCAAGATGAGCGACTTTGCCTGCGACATCTCGCAGAAGGAGATTTTTCTCAAGCGCGGCGCCAGCGGCACGATGCTGCTGGCCAACCCCAACAATGCGCTCGCCATCGTCGACCTCTGCTCGAAGATGGCGGGCGGCAAGACCAAGTCCGACGACAAGGTGTATAGGCTCAATCCGATGCCGCAGTCGGCCTGCACGCCGTGAGTGTGCCACTTCGTCACTCTAAAGTGTGGCGCTTCGTCATCCTATGGCGGAGCAAGGAGGGAAGCGACGCGGCGCAGCCATAGGATCCATGCCGTTATGCTAAGGCGTTGAAACGGTGCAGAATTCTGCTTCGCTGCATGCTTCGGCCAAGGCCACGGCATGGATCCCAGGGGGCTCGGCGATGGAGCTTCGCTCCTGCTTCGTCCAGGGATGACGACACCGCGGAGGCCCGGCCAATTTTCCAAGGCGTGCCTGGAAATCGCTTCAGGCGAAAGGCACCGCCGTTGTGCCTTTCGGCAGCTTCGCCTCGTCGTCCGGCTCGACATGGATGGTGACGCGCACCGAGGGGATCTCGGCCTTCAGCGCGTCCTCGATGCGGTCGCAAATGACATGGCTGGCGCCGACCGTCATGTCGGCGTCAACGACGAGGTGGAACTCGATGAAGGTCGCTCGCCCGGCGATGCGGGTTTTCAGGTCATGCACCTCCAGCGCACCCTTCGAATTGGCCGAGATGATATCGCGGATCTGCATGTGCTCCTGGGTGTCGACGGCACGATCCATCAGTCCGCTCAGCGACTCTCCGGTAAGCTTCCAGCCCTGATAGAGAATGTTCAGCGCAACAAGGAGCGCAAGCAGCGGGTCGAGGATATGCCATCCAGTCATCACCGCGGCGACAAGGCCCACAATGACGCCCACCGAGGTAAGCACGTCGGTCATGATGTGCTGGCCGTCGGCGACCAGGGCCGGCGACCGTTCGCTGCGGCCGTTGCGGATCAGCACGAATGCCCAGAGGGCATTCACGAGCGCCGCGCCGGCATTGATCGCCAAGCCCTGCCAGGGCTGTTCGAGCGACGCGGGATTCTGCAGCGACTGCCACACCTTGGCGATGATCAGCAGCGCCGCAACGACGATCAGAACACCCTCGAGCACAGCAGAAAAATACTCGGCCTTGTGATGGCCGAAGGGATGGTCGCTATCGGCCGGCTTATGGCTGATGCGGATCGCCCAGAGAGCGGCTGCCGCAGTGATGACGTTGACGATGGATTCCAAAGCATCGGAATAGAGGGCTACGGAGCCGGTCATCTGCCAGGCAACGAATTTCAGCCCCATCACCAGGAAGGCGATGACGATCGACCAGAAAGCGAGGCTGGCGATCTTGCGCTTCGCGGCGGCTCTTGCAGCCGCCGTCGCCGTGTCTTCCACCGCGGCCATCGTTGCTAGGCAGCCTTTTCCTTGGCCTTGCGCGGCAGATGCGCAACGATGTTCTCGATGATGCGCATGCCGGCATTGTGGCCGAGCGTCATGATCGATTCCGGGTGGAACTGAACGGCGGCGATCGGCTCCTTGCGGTGCTCGAAGGCCATGATGACGCCGTCCTCGGTCTCGGCCGTCACCACGAAACCTTCGGGCAGGCGCACCGGATCGGCGAAGATCGAATGATAGCGGCCGACGGTCACTTCCTTGGGCAGCCCCGAGAAGATGATGCCCGGCTTCGAGACACGGATGCGCGAGGGCTTGCCGTGCATCGGAATGTGCAACTGCCGCAACTCGCCGCCATAGGCTTCGGCCAGCGCCTGCAGGCCGAGACAGACGCCGAAGACCGGCAGGTCGCGGGCGCGCGCTCGTCTGATGGTCGCGGCGCAATCGAAATCCTTCGGCGTACCCGGGCCGGGGGAGAGCACGACGAGATCGGGCTTCAGCCGCTCGAACACCTCTTCCGGCACCGGCGTGCGCACGGTGGAAACAGTGGCGCCGGTCTGGCGGAAGTAGTTGGCCAGCGTGTGGACGAACGAGTCCTCGTGGTCGACGAGCAGGATGTTGACGCCGTCGCCGACGCGCGCGGTGGTGCGTTCGGTGCCTGCGGCGTTGCCGGTCTTGGCGTCGCGTATGGCGGAGAGCATGGCGGATGCCTTCAGTTCGGTTTCGGCTTCTTCTTCCTCAGGAACGCTGTCGAAAAGCAATGTGGCGCCGGCGCGCACTTCGGCGATACCGTCCTTGATGCGGATGGTGCGCAGCGTCAGCCCGGTGTTCATGTCGCCGTTGAAATTGACCATGCCGATCGCCCCGCCATACCAGGCGCGCGGGCTCTTTTCGTTCTGCTCGATGAAGCGCATGGCCCACAGCTTCGGCGCGCCGGTGACGGTGACCGCCCAGGCGTGCGACAGGAAGGCGTCGAAGGCGTCCATGCCTTCGCGCAGCCGTCCCTCGATGTGATCGACGGTGTGGATCAGGCGCGAATACATCTCGATCTGGCGGCGGCCGATGACGCGCACCGAGCCCGGCTCGCAGACGCGCGACTTGTCGTTGCGGTCGACGTCCGAGCACATGGTGAGCTCGGACTCGTCCTTCTTGGAGTTGAGCAGCTTGAGGATCTGCTCGCTGTCGGAGATGGCGTCGTCGCCGCGCTTGATGGTGCCGGAGATCGGGCAGGTCTCGACCCGACGGCCGTTGACGCGCACGAACATCTCCGGCGAGGCGCCGATCAGGTACTCGTTTTCGCCGAGATTGATGAAGAAGGAATAAGGTGAGGGGTTGATCGACTTCAGCTTGCGGGAAATCTCGGAGGGCTGGGTCTCGCAGCGCTCGTAGAACATCTGTCCAGGCACAACCTCGAACAGGTCGCCGCGCTTGAAGCTCTCCATCGCCCGGCGCACCAAATTGGCATATTCGCCGGGTTCGTGATCGCCGCGCGGCGGGATACGGTCGGCGGTCCTGAACGGCTCGACATGAGCATCGCGCACCAAGCCTTCCGTGGAAAACCCTTCGCCGGAATAGTCGTAGCGGTCGGTCCAGGCCTTGGTCGAATAGTGGTCGACGACGAGGATCTCGTCGGGCAGGAACAGCACCAGGTCGCGCTGGCTCTGCTTACGCTCGAGCTTGTAGTCGACCGGGTCGAACTGGAAGGCGAGATCGTAGCCGAAGGCGCCGTAAAGGCCGAGATTGGCGTCCTCGGCAGTCTTGAACAAAGCCGTGATGGCGCGCAGCACCGTGAAGACGGACGGCACGCGGCTGCGCTCTTCCTCGGTGAAGACGCGGCCGGGCTTGGCGGCATCGAGGCGGATCAGCTTTTTCGAGCTCTCGGCAATCGCCACCTCGCTCAGCTCGCCAAGCGCCTTGCCGATCACCGGCAGCAGCACTTCGCCGCGCTGGTTGAGCGCCTCGATGCGCATGGCGCGGCCGCGCGCCGAGATCACCAGCGGCGGATCGATGATGGCCGTGTCCCAGCGCGTGTAACGGCCCGGATATTCGTAGTTCGAGGAGAACACCGCGCCGCGGCGCGAATTCAGGCCGTCGACATAGGCGTCGATCGCGCCTTCATAGGGCCGGTCATGGCGTTCTCGGGTGATCGTCACCCCGCCCGCGGTGACGAAGCGCTCCGCCCCGTTGTCCAGAACTGTAGTCGTCATTGCCGTCTCCACCAGCGTTTTGGGCAACGGACCCGGGAATGGCTTGGAAAAACAAATGGCCGCCCGGACATTCCGCTGCGGCCACCCTCATTTTCACGCATGCGCGTTCGAACCGGCCGCTGTCAGCGAGCCCACCACCAAACGGTCTTGTTCGAACGCATGTTCATGGCGACTCCCATAGCGGCGAATGACGGCCCGCGCAACTGGATTTCACGCGAACGGTAAAGCCGGCCCGTCAGTCCTCCAGCGTGCCGGAGCGCGCGTCGGCGCTCTTCTTGTCGCCGGCAAGCTTCAAAAGATCCTCGCCGGCCCGGATGATGCGGCGCGAACGACGGGTCAGGATGAAGCCCGACTGGGGCGCGAACACCTCGGTGCGGCCGCCGGCTTCGCCCGCCGCATGGACGATCGTCGCCAGCCGGTCGCCCTTGTTGACGCGGTCGCCGGGCTTGACGTCGTAAAGGATGGCGCCGGCCCTGGGCGAAGGCATCATCTCGATGTTTTCCAGCGGTACGACGGCGCCGGAGAAGCTGCTCGCCTTCGGGACGGAAGGGTCCCGGATGACGCCGCGCGTCACCAGCAAGCGGTAGAGGCCCGCGGCATCGGAGGCGGCCAAGCTGCTATCGACATCCAGCATGCCGCGATATTCGACCGTGGTGACGACGCGCCGGTCGAAGCGCGCGACGCTCGCAGGCACATTTTGATACGGCATGATCGAGGCGCCCTCGAAGGTGCCGCTACTGTCCTCGCTCCACAGCAAGACGGCATCGATGCCCATCGCAGCCGCGCAGTCGGCCATATGCGGCCACAGGCTGGTGTGAATGTAGAGATAGGCAAGGCCTTCATCGTCGCAGTGGAGATCGAGCACGATGTCGTTGCCGAGCGAGAGTTCGACGAGCCGCTTCTTCAGCCGGCGGTCGGTGCCGCCGAGGTTGACATCCGCTAAAAGCCTGGCGTCCGGCGCGGCAAGCAGCGGGAAGGCACGGTTGAAGTTGGTGCGGGTGCCGAGATTGAAGCGGCCCTGGTGCTCGCCGAAATGGTATTGCGCCCGACCGATTGGATTGGCCCAGGGCACCAACGTGATGGCGCCCCTGATGCGGCCTTCCGCTTCCGCCTTGGCAAGCATCGGCATCAGCGCGTCGATGGCAACGACACCCGGCAATTCTCCGGCATGAAGCGCCGCCTGCAGATAGGCCGAGGGCGCCGCCTTGTCCGTGCCCTCGAAGCGGAAAACCGGGAACTCATAAGCAACGCCTTCGCTGTCGCCTGCGATGCGCTCGATGGTCTTTTGCATGGGGTTCCTCCGGTGGGTGGCCAGACATGCATGGTTACGGCCCGGGTGTCAGTGGTCCAGTCCGCCCGCGCGATAGGCGCAAGCCGACCGTCGGACGCCTTGAGCACTGTTTGCCAAGACCGAGAGGCCCCGACGTGGAGCGGCGATCTGGCGTTAGGCCAGCGGCTTCAAGTCCTGGGCGATGGTCGGCAGAAGCTCCGAGACGTTGGGGTGAATGTGCATGGCGCGCGCCAGCGTCGAGATCGGCGCCTTGGCATACATCAGATCGAGCACTGAGTGGATCGCCTCGTCGCCGCCCGGTCCGAGCACCGAACAGCCGAGGATCTCGCCGGTGTCGGCGTCGGCTAGGATCTTCATGAAACCTTGCGTCTCGCCCTTTTCGACGGCGCGGCCGACACGGGTCATCGGCCGCTGGCCGACAAGCGCGCGGCGGCCGGATTTCTTGACAGCGGTCTCGGTCATGCCGCAGCGGCCGAGTGGCGGATCGATGTAGAGCGCATAGGCCTCGATGCGGTCGCTGACCTTGCGCGGATCGTTGTCGAGCAGATTGGCGGCGACGATCTCGTAGTCGTTGTAGGAGGTGTGGGTGAAGGCGCCCTTGCCGTTGCAGTCGCCCATAGCCCAGATGCCGGGCACATTGGTGCGCAACTGGTCGTCGACGACGATGTAGCCGCGCTTGTCGACCTCGACGCCGGCCTTGTCGAGGCCGAGGTCGTCGGTGTTGGGGACGCGGCCGAGCGCCAGCAGCACATGCGAGCCGACCGCCGGCGGCTTGCCGGCAGAGAAGGTCACGGCGATACCGTTGCCCTGCCTGGCAAAGCCGATGTCCTCGGCGCCGACATGGACGGTGATGCCTTCGTTTTCGAGGATCGATTGGATCGCGGCCGAGACGTCCTCGTCCTCGCGGCCCGTCAGCCGCGGCGCTTTCTCGATCACCGTGACCTCGGAGCCGAAACGGCGGAACATCTGGGCGAATTCGAGCGAGATATAGCTGCCGCCGACGACGACCAGATGGCTGGGCAGCACATCGAGATCCATCATCGAGGAGTTGGTGAGATAGGGGACGTCGTTGACGCCGGGCAGGTCCGGCACGGAGGCGCGGCCGCCGGTGTTGAGGAAGATTTTTGGCGCGGTCAGCAGGTCGTCGGCGACGCGCACTGTATTAGCGGATTCGAACCTGGCATGGCCGCGATAAAGCGTGCAGCCCTTCATCCCCGCGATCCAGCTTTCGAGATTGCCGCGGGCATCGTTGGTCACCTTGTCCTTGCGTGCCTTGATCCTTTGATAGTCGACCCCGACCGGACCGGAGACCGCGACGCCATAGTCGGCGGCGCGGCGGGCAAGATGCGCGGCGTAGGCGCTCGCCACCATCGCCTTGGTCGGCATGCAGCCGGTGTTGACACAGGTTCCGCCAATAAGCTTGCGCTCGATCAGCGCAACGCTCATGCCGGCGGCGTCGAGCCGGCCGGCGAGCGAAGGGCCGGCCTGGCCGGCGCCGATGACGATGGCGTCGAAGTTTTTCGCGCTCATGCGACCGCCGCCACGATCAGCAGGCCGCCGATGATCGCCACCGCGTCCTCGATGAAGGCGGCGGGCGGATCCTTGCCGAAGGCGGCAGCCATCCTGGCGCGTGCTTCCGCGCCGCCCAGCGTGCCGATCACCGCGCCGATCGCGCCGGCGATGAGGCCGCCGATGGTGGCGCCGACCGTGGCGCCGATCACCGCGCCGCAGAAGGCGCCCGTGACGATGCGCGCGCCGAACTGCTGCGGCACCTTGCGGCTCGGCGTCGACGGCAACTGGTCGGTGACGAGTTCGACAATCGCCAGGACGGTGAAGATGCCGACCGCGATCCAGTGGCCCATGAAGCTTGCCCAGGTGCCGGCAACCGGGATCCAGCCGAGATACGAACCCCAGGCAACGACGGCCGGCGCGGTCATGGCGCGAAGGCCGGCGACGACGCCAATCAGCAATGCCAGAATGTAGAGCATCATCACCCCCTCAAATTCGGAGCCCCGCACGGTTCCGCGGATGGCAAGCTAGCATAGGCCTGGCGTTTGGCCATGGGCTTTTCCGGTCGGGCGGATTGTGCTTTGGCAGCGGGACGGGAATGGAGGAGCAGCCATGGCGACAAGCGAGCGCATGAAGATGGCGGCGGGTGAATGGTACAGCTGCATCGACCCGGAGCTGGAGGCGATGCGGGTGGCCGCCCGCGACGCAGTGTTCGAGCACAACAGCATGCCGCCCCGGCAGCGCGGCGACATCGGCGCGGCCCTGCAAGCGCTGCTCGGCGGCCTAGGCGAGGGCGCGCGCATCGAGGCGCCGTTCCACTGCGCTTACGGCTTCAACCTGTTCCTCGGCGAGGGCGCCTTCCTGAACGCCGGTTGCACCATTCTCGATACCGCTCCGGTGAAGATCGGCAGGAGGACGCTGCTTGGCCCCAATGTGCAGATCTATTGCGCCGAGCATCACCGCGAGGCCGCCGGGCGGCTGGCCGGATTGGAGATCGCCAAATCGGTGACGATCGGCGACAACGCGTGGATCGGCGGCAGCGCGGTGATCCTCGCCGGCGTCAGCATCGGCGAAGGCGCCATCGTCGGCGCCGGCGCGGTGGTGACGCGCGACGTGCCTGCCAATGCGACCGTGGTCGGCAACCCGGCGCGGGTGGTTACACGCTGCTGATGGCGACCTGTGCGCCGCCCTTCGAGAATTCGCGCCGGTACTGCATCGGGGAGGTTCTGAGCCGCGCCGCGAAATGCTGGCGCAGCGACGTGGCGCTGCCGAAGCCGGCCTCGAAGGCCACCATGTCCATCGACTTGTCGGTCTGTTCCAGCAGCCTCTGCGCCAGCGCCACGCGCTGTTCGGCCAGCCAGTTACCGAAGCTGGTGCCGGTCGTCTTCTGGAAGCGACGCGTGAAGGTGCGGCGGGTGAGGCCAGCTGATTCGGCGACGCTGTCCAGGGTGTGAGCTTCGCCAAGCGTTGCCCGCACCCCGTCAAGTGCCTTTGTGAACCGGTCGGCGTTCGGCGTCGGTGCAAGCGGGCGCTCGATGAACTGAGCCTGTCCGCCCTGCCGGTGCGGCGACAGCACGACGTGGCGGGCGAGCCGAAGCGCGGCCTCGGCGCCGTAGCGGGCGCGCACAATGTGCAGGCAGCAGTCCAGCCCGGCGGCGACGCCGGCCGAGGTGACGATGTCGCCTTCATCGACATAGAGCACATCGGCGTCGACGGCGATGTCGGGGTGCAGCGTCTGCAACTGGTCGGTATAGGCCCAATGCGTGGTGGCCTTGCGTCCCGCCAGCAGTCCGGCGGCGGCGATGGCGAAGGTGCCGAGGCAGAGGCCGACGATCAGCGCGCCGCGCTTATGTGCCCGTTCGAGCGCATGCTTGAGCGGCGCGGCCAGAGGAGCATCGAGATCTTTCCAGCTTGGGATGATGACGATGTCGGCCTGGTCGAGCGCCGAAAGATCGTGCGGGACCGAAATGCTCAAACCGGCATCGGTATGGATAAGTCCTTGCTCCGCCGCGCAGACGCGGAAATCGAAGCGCGGCAGGCCGAGCTTGGTGCGATCCGCGCCGAAGACCAGGCAAGGCACGGAAAGGTGGAACGGGCTGATGCCGTCGAAGGCGACGACGGCGACAATCGGATTGCGCATGGCAGACATCACCAGGTTACGGCAAGGAGTGTCCCAATTTTTTCGAATAACGTCAATTGGGCCACTATTCTGGGAATAGATGTTCGGCCTAGCTTCGCCACCTATCAACCCGCTCGAAAGGAACCGCCATGTCAGCACCAGCCACCCAGCCACGCCGCGCACTCGTCGTCGTCGATGTCCAGAACGACTACAATGGCGGCAATCTCGCCATCCAGCATCCGCCCTTCGCCGACAGCGTCGCCAACGTGGCGCGCGCCATGGACGCCGCCACTGCTGCCGGCATCAAGGTCGTTGTCGTGAAGCAGATGGCGCCGGAGACTTCGCCGATCTTCGCCAAGGGCAGCCATGGCGGCGAACTGCATCCCGAGATCGCCGGGCGCGCCCGCGACCACTATGTCGAGAAGACGCTGCCCTCCGCCTTCACAGGCACCGACCTCGAGAACTGGCTACGCGCCAACCACATCGATACGATCGCGGTCGTCGGCTACATGACGCATAATTGCGACCTGTCGACCATCATCCATGCGGTGCATATGGGCTTTGCCGTCGAGTTCCTCTCGGATGCCAGCGGCTCGGTTCCCTACGCCAACAGCGCCGGCTACGCGTCTGCCGAAGACATCCATCGCGTGGTGAGCGTGGTGCTGCAGTCGCGCTTCGCCGCGGTGCTCAAGACCGCCGAATGGATCGATTGCCTGAAGACCGGCGCCCTGCCGGAGCGCGACACGATCTATGCGTCGAACCAGCGGGCGCTGAAGCGGAACGCTGCCTAAAGCATTCACCGTTTCACGGAAACGGCGAAATGCTCTGGCTTTTTGTTTTTGACGCAATTCCGGACGGAAAACCGCTCACACTTTTCCTGGAACTGCTCTAGCCGCACCAACTCCGAAAGAAAAAGGGCGCCGCAGCAGTGCGGCGCCCTTGGTCGTTTCAGCTCCCAACGCTGCCTAGAACAGGCCCTCGATCTGGCCCTGCTCATTGAGGAAGATCTTCTCCGAGGAGGGCGACTTGGGCAGGCCGGGCATGGTCATGATCTCGCCGCAGATGATGACGACGAAGCCGGCGCCGGCCGAGAGCCTGACCTCGCGCACCGGCACGGTATGGCCGGTCGGCGCGCCGCGCAGATTCGGGTCGGTCGAGAAGGAGTACTGGGTCTTGGCCATGCAGACCGGCAGATTGCCGTAGCCTGCCTGTTCCCACGCATGCAACTGGTCGCGGATCGACTTGTCGGCGATCGCCTCGTCGCCGCGATAGATCCGCTTGACGATGGTGTTGACCTTCTCGAACAGCGGCATCTCGTCCGGGTAAAGCGGCGAGAACTGCGAAGCGCCGGATTCGGCGATCTCGACGACCTTCTTCGCCAGGTCCTCGATGCCGGCCGAGCCTTGAGCCCAGTGCTTGCACAGGATCGCCTCGGCGCCCTGCGCCTTGACGAAGTCCTTCATCGCCTGGATCTCGGCGTCGGTGTCGGTGGTGAAGTGGTTGATCGCCACCACCGCCGGCACGCCGAACTGCTTCACGTTCTCGATGTGACGGCCGAGGTTGAGGCAGCCCTTCTTGACCGCTTCGATGTTTTCCTTGCCGAGATCTTCCTTCTTGATGCCGCCATTCATCTTCATGGCGCGCACGGTGGCGACGATCACGGCGGCCGCCGGCTGGAGCCCGGCCTTGCGGCACTTGATGTCGAAGAATTTTTCGGCTCCCAGGTCGGCGCCGAAGCCGGCTTCGGTCACGACGTAGTCGGCAAGCTTCAGCGCCGTCGTGGTGGCGACGACCGAGTTGCAGCCATGCGCGATGTTGGCGAACGGGCCGCCATGCACGAAGGCCGGGTTGTTCTCCAGCGTCTGCACCAGGTTGGGCTGGATGGCGTCCTTCAAAAGCACGGCCATGGCGCCGTCGGCCTTGAGATCGCGGGCATAGACCGGCGACTTGTCGCGGCGGTAGGCAACGATGATGTCGCCGAGGCGCTTCTCAAGATCCTTGAGGTCGGTGGCAAGGCACAGGATCGCCATGACTTCCGAAGCGACGGTGATGTCGAAGCCTGCTTCACGGGGGAAGCCGTTGGCGACGCCTCCCAGCGAACAGATGATCTCGCGCAGCGCCCGGTCGTTCATGTCCATGACGCGGCGCCAGGCGACGCGGCGGGTATCGATGCCGAGCTCGTTGCCCCAGTAGATGTGGTTGTCGATCAGCGCCGAAAGCAGGTTGTGGGCCGTGGTGATGGCGTGGAAGTCGCCGGTGAAGTGGAGGTTCATATCGTCCATCGGCACCACCTGGGCCAGGCCGCCGCCGGCGGCGCCACCCTTCATGCCGAAGTTCGGGCCGAGCGAGGCTTCGCGGATGCACACGATCGCCTTCTTGCCGATGCGGTTGAGGCCGTCGCCGAGGCCGACCGTGGTGGTCGTCTTGCCTTCGCCGGCCGGCGTCGGGTTGATGGCGGTGACGAGGATCAGCTTGCCGTCCTTGTTGCCCCTCACCGATTTGATGAATTCGGCCGAGACCTTCGCCTTGTCGTGGCCATAGGGCAAAAGGTGCTCGTAAGGGATGCCGATCTTGGCGCCGATCTCCTGGATCGGTTTCTTCCTGGCGGCGCGCGCGATCTCGATGTCGGACTTCACTTCGGCCATGACGGCTTTCCTCTGGATTGGGCGGTGGAGGGGAGGGGTTCGATCACTAAAGCAATTCCAGGAAAAGTGTGAGCCGGTCTTCCGTCCGGAATTGCGTGAAAACGAGGAAACAGGGCGGTTCTGCGTTTCCGCCCGGACGCAAGGGCATGTTCTAACCCTGTCGCTGTCACGGCATCAACTTTCATGCAACTATGTTTCCTGTAAAGAAATTACTGCGTTCCCGGCCGACCTTCCAAGGGTCTTTGGCGCCTGGTCGTTGCGAGCGTATAGAAGCCAGAGCAGGGATCGTTCCGCCGTCTCAAAACAGCCGCGCAATGCGCGGAATGCGACAGACGCGACGGCGCAAATCCGCCACCCTCCTGCTGTGGCGGCAGCGCTATTGGCTGAGCACGTTGCTGATCTCGACCATGTTGGAGCGCACGCGCAGGATATAGAAGCCCATGGTCGTCAGATGCGTTGGCAGCAGCCAGCCGTCCTCGCGGCCGTTGGCGATGATGAAGGGCTGGATGCGCAGTGCCGAGACGAATTGCGCGTCCATGGTGTCCCACAAATTCTGCAGGTGCTTTTCCTTGATCACGTCCTCGAAGTCGGCCTGCGCCGCTTTCATCAGGCCGTAATAGGCGTAGAGCTGGCCATAGGCGAACCAGAAGCGGTCGTCGGCGCGGAAGTCGAACCAGCCGTCATTATGGTTCTCGGCGCGCTCCTTCAAGATCGCGGAGGTCGAGCCGATGTCGCTGGCGATGCGGTCGATATATTGCTTCAGATTGTCGGCGCGGGCATCGAACGTCGCCTGACAGCTGGCAAGGCGAGCGTTGAAGGAGCGCAGCTTGCGCACGGCGTCGCGGTAGTAGCTCGGCGTCGGCGTCTTGGGGCCGAACGGGTTGAGGCCGAAATACCAGGTCTCTTCGTCGAATTGCAGATTGCCGCGTGCATCCTGCAGGTCGGCGTCGATCTGCGAGGTGGTGCGCACGCGGCCGAGATTGTCGGCAAGCTCGGTGGCGGTGCGCCGGACCGCCTGGTTGATGCCGCGCTGAAAAGAGGCCTTGTTGTCCATCCACGGCGTATGGTCCCAGTCGATGCCGAGCAAGCCGAGCTTGTAAAGGATCATCGAGGAGACCCAGGCATTCTGGTTGACGTTGAAGTCCGTCAGATCGGCAGCCACCTGGGCTATCCCTGAGTTGCCGCAGGTCTTGGCGGTGTCGGTGCCAGCGCCGGCGGAGACCTGCTCGCCGGCCGAGACGCTGCGCTTCTCGAAGGTGTATTTGTCGGGATAGTTCGGGTCGAAATTGTTCCACCACTGGGTGGCGTAGAAGAAGTTGGCGTAAAGGCCGATCAAAACCAGCAAGGCGAGGCCGACCACCGCCTTCAGGATCCAGCCGCGCTGGCCGTACCAGCGGCCGGCCCATATGAACGGCGAGAGAATAATGCCGACGACGAAGCCTATGCCGCGGCCGATCCACTGGAAAATCCGGGTGAAGAAACTCACGATCGGATCAAGCATGGCTCTCGTTCCCCCTCAGTCCGTCAAGCCGTAAAGGCGCGCGCGGAATGCCGCCTTGTCCTTCAAATATGTGGTTTTCAGAACGTCCACAACATGCGATCGCCATGCATCGCTGAAGCCGTCGAAGTCCTTGTAGAAGCCCGGTTTATTGAAGACGTAGCGCGAGACGAAGTCCTGCGGCACGAAATCCGAGATCAACTGATTGGTGAGCCAGGCATCGGGATGATCGGGCTTGGCGCGCACAACCAGGAAGCGCTGGCGCGGCGGCACATCTTCAAGCTTCAGGTGGCCGAACTGGGCGATCTCGCGCTTGGCGGCGTTGAGGAAGGGGAAATTGCCGTCGCTGGCAATCAGGTCGGCATGGCCGTGGATCCAGGTCTGCAGCCAGACCTTGTCGACGTCCGTCAGGTTGCGGTTGGGCTCGGCATCGCGGATCAGCGCCCGGACCACCATCTCGGCGCGGTGCTCCAGATAGCCCGAGGTCTCGATCCAGGAAGCGCGCGGCAGGTCAAGGCGGCCGGTGGCGGCGAGGAAGCGGAATACCTTGTCGGCATCGTTGATCGACAGATAGCTCACCTGCCAGGGCCGCGAGCGGCGGAAGCCGGGCGCTGCCGGATCGCTGATCACCGTCGTCATGTCGGGGTCGACGAAGACGTAGAGCCCGCCGAAATGGCTGGTCCAGTAGGCGTTGTGGCGGAAGATCACCTGATCGGGCACCAGCGCGTTCTCGCGGATGTCGCCGCAGACCTTGGCCAGGCCGACCATGCGCTCGAGCATGGCGTTGTCGCGCCAGGCGTCGGGCTCCTGCTTCAGCCGGTCGACCAGCTTGCCGAGCTCGGCCGCCTTGCCGAGCACGTCCTCGGCCGACAAAACCTTGAACTCGACCTGATTGATCGACAGCAGGTCCTCGATGTCGTCGACCTTGGGGACGGAGTCCTCGATCTCGCCGTAGATGACGTCCTTGATGGTCAGCGCGTCGATGGCACGCTGGTTCTTGGACATGAACTCGAACATCAGCTGCGAGGTGTTGGAGAAGGCGGTGTGCACGACCGGCAAATCGATCTGCGACGGCGTCAGGATGATGAAGCGGCGGTTGACCTCGTTGGGATCGAGATAGCCGTAATCGCCGCATTCCTCGGCCACCTCGGGCGAGAAACCGGTGCGGTCGATCTGGAAGCTCGTCAGCTTGGTCGGCTCGAGGCCGAAGGCGACGAGAGCCTTGTTGTAGCGCTGGATGAGATGCGGCTCGTCGACCACGAGCAGCCTACCATAGATCAGCTCGTTGTCGCGCAGAAGGTCGGGCTTTTTGGCGGGACGGGTCATCTATGCCTTCTCCCCGTTCACGGGGAGAAGGTGCCTGAAGGGCGGACGAGGGACGCAGACCCTCCTTCTCCCCTTGTGGGAGAAGGTGGATCGGCGCGCAGCGCCGAGACGGATGAGGGGTGTTGGCCGGAATGCCGTCGATGCCAAGCTGGAACACCCCTCAACCGTCGCCTGCGGCGACACCTTCTCCCGCAAGGGGAGAAGGGGGTGTTGGCGCAAGTTACGCATTCCAAAGCCCCCTTTTCTTCAACTCCTCCATCTCGCGCGCGGCGCGTTCGCGGAGCCGCGCATCGCGCAAAAGCTTCTCGACCGCCGCGTCGTCGGACTTGTCGGAGTAGCGGAATTCGGAATCCGCGTAGCGGTTGATCTCCTGCATGACCATGTCCATCGAGAACGGCCCGCGCAACTCCTCGATCATCGCCTTCTTGTCGTCGTAGCTCTTGTGCATGAAGGCTTCCGGCTTCTCGAACCAGTCGTCCGGCAGCTCGATATCCATGGCGCGCATCTTGATGGCGTCGGTGACGTTCTTGATGGCGCGGCCGGTGAAGCGCGGCTCGGCATCCTTGATCATGTGCAGGTAGGTGCCGATATCGGCCATCGTCTTCGGCGCGCCGTTCTCCTTCATATAGCGTTCATAGACCTTCACCAGCCCGTCTTCCTGCGGCTTCTCGTGCTCCTCATAAGCCGCAGTCACGGCGCGCTGGATTTCCTGCGCGGCATAGAGCTCGTGCTTGCCCAGCGGGATCTTGTGGTTCTTGCCGGCGAGCAGCACGAAGATATCGATGTAGTCGTCGCGGCTCTGCGGGCCGTCGACCAGCCAGCGGGCGCCGGCGCGCTGGCGCAGCGCATCGTCGACATTTTCGGGGTAGTTGGAAAACATGCCGAAGGAGCAGTTGCCGCGCACCACGGTGGAAGCGCCGGCGAATGCGTCCATGAGGACGCCCGTGATCTCCTGCTGGCCGGCGGATGCGCGGTCATCGGAGCGGCGCGCCGCAACCTGGTCGATGTCGTCGATGGTGCCGAAACCGATGGCCCGCGGATTGAGCACATTGTTGATGAACTGCCGGCAGTTCTGGCCGGACTTGCCCTGGTAGGAAGAAATCTGGTCGACCCCGAAATTCTCGTAGACGAAGGGATAGCCGGCGACCTGACAGTAGTTGTTGACGAGGCCGGCGATCATCTGGATCAGCGTCGTCTTGCCTGTGCCTGGCGCGCCGTCGCCGATGAAGGTGAACAGAAAGCCGCCGAGCTCGACGAAGGGGTTCAGCTCGCGTTCGAAATCATAGGCCATCAGCATCTTGGCGAGCTTTACCGACTGGTATTTGGCAATGTGATTGCCGACGACCTCTTCCGGCTTCTTGAAGGTCATCACCAGCGGCTTCAAGCGCTTGCCGGGCGCGACGTCGAAGCCGTCGAGCGTGAAGTCGTCGGCATCAATGCGGATATGCGCGTTCTCGAACGGACCGATGCCGTCGAAGCGCCCCTTGCGCGCGAGCAGCCCATCAATGGCGACGCGGGCGAAGGCGCGCGCCCTGGTCATCAGATCGGCATCGTCCTTGGAGCCGGCAATCGCCTTGTCGAGGCCTGCCACGATCGACTTCACCGCGTCCTGCGGCGTGTCGAACAGGAAGTCGGGTTCGGGACTGTCGTTCGGCGCCTCGCCGTCGCTGTCGATGAGCTGGAACAGGTAGGAGGCGAAACTGAAAGCCGAAACGTAGGCGGAGGCCGACAGCAGCTTCTTGAATCCCGCCGCCTCCTCGCCTTCGAGCGGGGCTCGCGCGTTCTTGGCCTGCAGGCTTTCGAGATCGGATCCCTCGGCAAAGACATCCGATATGGCCAGCGCGATCGCCAGGCCGCGGCGGGCGCGATAGAGAAGCATGTGCTGCGGGATGCTCATCAGCTGGTCGTCGGGATGGATCGCGGCGACCGTTTTCGACAGTTCGACCTCGCGCGTGCGGCGCACCGAACCGGCCGAGACGGTCGAGACGAAGCGCCGGTTGGTGCCGGCGAGCGCGGTGCCGGACTCGCGCGATGGATCCTCCAGCACGACGATGCGGGTGATGAAGCTCTGCGCGGTGGCGCGATGCTTTTCGATTGTCGATTCCGAGATCGTGGTCAGCCCGGTGTCCATTACGGATACTCCGCGATTCGACGGTCACACATCGCTGATGACCTGCCCTTTGGACAGGATGTGGACCTTGTAGCCGGAAAAGATCTTCTGCGCTTCGCCCGCGGCATAGAGCGCCTGATAGGCCTCGTGCGGGATCAGCGCGTGGTTCTCGTAGCTGGAGACGCCTTGGCGCGCCGCTTCGAGGTCGTCGGTGTTGATGAAGAATTCCTGCGTAGACTTTTCGCTGGAGAACAGCCCCTTGCGGCCGGGCTTCTCGGACTTGGAAAAGACTTCCTGGATGGTCCAGGTGAGCAGCCAGGCGTTCTCCGGCTTGCGCACCTTGGCCAGAACCTCGGTCACCGTCGAATTGTTCTCGGTGATCCCGGCCGAATAGAAGGGGCCGAGCACAACGCGCCGCAACTGCTTCGGATGCAGCGGCTCGAAATCCTTGTCGAGATTGACCGCGATGGTCGCCGGCGACAGCGTGTAGGCGGAATTCTTCTCGGTGAAATCGTCGAAGCGGTGGGCAAGCTCGGGGTTGAGCAGGCCATCGACAGGAAGCGGAATGTCGATCTTCTCGTTCAGCTTGCCGTTGGCGTCGACGAGCTGGCGCACCATGCTCTCGGAGGAGTCCTCGACCGTCAACATATAGATCAGCGGCAGGTTGGCGCTGCCGTCGAACGAGGCCCAGTGGACGAGGTAGTAAGGCCGCATGGTCTTGGGATTGACCGAGACTTTGGCCGTCTGCGCCAGGGTGAACGGACCGAAGGTGGTCTCGCTCTTGACACCCTCCAGATAGAGCCGCTCAGCCATCGACCTTTGCAGCGCCACAGGAAATTCCTTGTGGCGCAAGATGAAGTCGGCCATCTCCTCGCGCAACTCGCCGGCCTGCGGAATGTTGGCCAGCCGGCTATCCGCCTGTCGGCGGTCGTTCTCCAATTCGAGCAGGTTCTGGAACACCGGATAGCCGCTGTCGGCGCGCGAAATGCGGAACGTATCCATGAAGCCCAGCCGGTTGCGCCAGCAGTCGAATGAATTTTCCAAGCGGGCGATGTATTCGGCGACGATCTTGGCGATGATGCCGTGCCGGTAGAGCGGCGAGCGGTCGTCGCGCATGAACACTTCCAGCCCGCTCAGCGCCGCGGTGATGGCGAAGAAGTAGCGCGCCGCCGCTTCATTTTCGGGGGTCATGGCACCGCCGTGTCGAAGAATGCCGTCACACCGCCTACTGCTGCACGTAGTTCGCCGAATTGTGCTTCTTCATCACCTCGTCGAAGCGGCGGGCGAAGGCGTCGTCGGCGAGTTTCTTGCGGCGCTGGATGTCGGCGGTGGCCACCATATTCTTCTCGTGCATCTCCAAGAGATCGCCGATGTGCTTCTGCGAAGCGGCGCCGATGCCGGCCATCGTCTCCTCGGCCGTGTTGTCGACCTGGCTGCCCAGCGTGTTGATCTTGTGGGCGACGTCCTGCTGGGCGGCCGTCTTCAGCGAGTCTTCCAGAGCTTTGTAGAGCACGATGCGCTGCTCGGTGTCGATTGTCAGCTTGTTGATCAGCGTCGACTGCGCGGCGATCTGGTTGTTGAGGGAATCGACAAACGTCTGAAACATCGAGGTGTAGCGCTCCAGCGTCTGGCTTTCGGCCAGCAGCTCCTGCTCCTTGGCCTGCTTCTCGTTGTACTCGGTCGCCATCTTCGAACGTTCGCCCTCGAGCTGGGTGCGCTCCTTCTGGCTGGTGGAGGCGGCGATCTTGTTCTCGATGTCGAGCAGCATCGGGTTGAGTTCCTCGATGCGTTTCTGCACCGCCTCGAGATTGGTCATAGTCGCCTTGCGGCGCTCGATCACCTGCGACAGGCTTGCTTCGGAGGTCTTGTAGCGTTGGTCTAGGATTTGCTTCTGGGCTTTCAGGATGCCGACGATGGTGTCGGATTTCGCCAGCAGCTCCTGCAAATTGCCGGCGAGCGACATGTTGCGCACGCGGTCGGTGCGCATGCGCTGTTTGCGCTGCTCGGAGAAGACGCCGACGAGATTTTCCCAGCCGGTGTAGCTCTTCATGCTCTCGAATTCGGCGCCGAAGACATTGGTGGCGTCCTCCAGCCCGATGATCAGGTCGGCGATATTGCCTTCCATGACCTTCTGCTGTTTCAGGACGTCCTCGATGCGGGCGTTCTCGAGGTCGAAATTGGCATCGCCGATCTTCCTGTCGGCCTGCGCCAGCGTGTCGAGCACGGTTCCGGACTGCTCGATCTTGGTGCGCATGTCCTCGACGACCTGCTTGGTCTTGGCAATTTCGGCATCGAAATTCTGCAACGTCGCCATAGGGGCCTCCCGCTTCGGCATCCGGTTTCGTGTCGCACGTCGCCGAATATATGTGGGGGCTCAAGCGATTGAAAGAAGGAAGACAGGGAGACGTAGCAAAACAAAAGAATTGGCCAGGTCCTTGAAAGATAAGGCAAGCATGCTCATGGCCAGAGTAATGCACGCCGCCTTCAGGCAGCTTTAGCTGGTATGCCTTAAGCTCTTGTTTTTGCGGACAAGCTGCGGCGCTGGGAAGTGTGCAAAATCTCTTGTGCCGGATCGTGGCAATCAAGCGGCCATCAGCCGGCGCATGGCAGCGATTGCCCAACTTAAGTCGCGAGGCTCCCCGTCTCAGTTGCGGGCAAAGCCGATGAAGTCGTCTGGCGCAGCCCTGCCCATTTCCTCTTCCCAGTGCCGGCGGCAGAGCGAGACATAGACGTCCTTGCCGATCGCCACCTGCTCGCCTTGCTTTGCCACCTTGCCGTCGGGACCGAGGCGAACGACCATCGTCGCCTTGCGGCCGCAGCGGCAGATGGTGCGCACTTCGCGCAGATCGTCGGCGATGGCGAGCAGCGCGCGCGAGCCGGAAAACAACTTGCCCTGGAAATCGGTGCGCAGGCCGTAGCACATGACCGGGATGTTCAGCCGGTCGGCGATGCGGGCCAGCTGCCAGACCTGCTCCTCCTCGAGGAACTGCGCCTCGTCGACGAATATGCAATGCACGGTGGTGTGCTCATGATGCTCGGCGACGCGGGCGTAGAGATCGTCGCCGTCGCGGAACATCTCGGCCTCGGTCTCGAGACCGATGCGCGACGAGATCAGTCCCTTGTCGCCGTTGCGATAATGGCCGGCGACGAACAGCATCGTCGTCATGCCGCGTTCGCGATAGTTGTAGGATGCCTGCAGGAGCATCGTCGTCTTGCCGGCATTCATCGTTGCGTAGTTGAAGTAGAGCTTGGCCATATGGGTGTTTAAGCTCAATTGCTGCGGGGCGGGGAAGGGGCCGCGGGCTCCTTCCACCAAAAAAGCGGGCCCGCCGGAAAGCGCGGCATGTCGCTGAATGGCAAGCGCGCGCCGTTGATCGCGGTGTGGAACCGCTTGAAACCGCATCAAAATGGTGTTTGGCTGGCGAAACAAGGCGGGCGCAAGAACCGTGACTTCGCGCCGCTTTAAAAAACCGCAATGGGAGAAAGTTCATGTCGCGTATGAAATCCTTCGTCGCCGGCCTCGGGCTGGCGGCGCTTCTGTCCACGACCGCGGCCTATGCCGGCGATCCGGCGAGCTGCAAGGCCGTGCGACTGTCCGATGTCGGCTGGACCGATATCCAGGCAACCACCGGGGTGGCTTCGGTGCTGCTCACCGCGCTCGGCTACGAGCCGCAGGTGATCCAGCTTTCGGTGCCGGTGACTTATGCGTCGCTGAAGAACAAGGACCTCGACGTCTTTCTCGGCAACTGGATGCCGTCGATGACCAATGACATCAAGGACTATACCGCCGACGGCTCGGTCGAGACGGTAAGCACCAACCTGACCGGCGCCGGCTACGGCATCGTCGTGCCGACCTATGTCGCAGATGCGGGCGTCAAGACGCTGACCGATCTCGGCAAGTTCAAGGACAAGTTCAACGGCAAGATCTACGGCATCGAGGCCGGCAATGACGGCAACCGCATCATCCTCGACATGATCAAGAACCCGAAGGACAATCTCGAAGGCTTCGAGCTGGTCGAGTCCTCGGAAGCCGGCATGCTGACGCAGGCCGAGCAGTCGATGAAGAACAATGAGTGGATCGCCTTCCTCGGCTGGACGCCGCATCCGGTGATGGGCGCCATGAAGATCACCTATCTCGACGGGATGGGCGACAGCGGTTTCGGCGCCGCCACCGTCTATACCAACACGCGCAAGGGCTACACCACCGAGTGCCCGAATGCCGGCAAGTTCATCTCCAACCTGAAATTCAATCTCGACATGGAAGGCGAGATGATGGACGCGATCCTGAAAGGCGGCGATGCCCAGACGGTCGCCACCGACTGGCTGAAGAAGCATCCGGACGCGATCGCGCCCTGGATCGCCGGCGTGACCACCTTCGACGGCGGCGATGCGGCTGCGGCCATCAAGACTGCGCTCGGGAGCTGAGCCGGCTTTGAGTCCGGCATGATCTCCGGAAAGGGGCAGCCACTGGAAAAGGCTGCCCTTTTTCATATGCTGTGAGAAGGTGACCGCTCGGCAAGGGCGGCAAGGATCAAAGAGGGGAAAGATGGATCCGATCTCGAAATTTCTGGTCGCCTACAAGATTCCCATAGGTCCATGGGGCAAGGCCTTCTTCGGCTTCCTCACCGAGAATTTCGATACCGTCTTCAGGGCCTTTTCGAACGGCCTGAACTTCATCCTCGACGGGGCGGTGGACCTCCTGCTGATGCTGCCGCCGGTTCTGCTGGCGCTGGTCGTCGCCGTCATCGCCTGGTTCCTGCAACGCTCGCGGCCGCTCGCCATCGGCGTCTTCATCGGCCTCATCTTCATCATTAACCAGAACCTCTGGAAACAGACAGTGCAGACACTGGTGCTGGTGGTGGCCGCCGCCGCCATGGCAATGGCGATCGGCGTGCCGCTCGGCATCTGGGCGGCGCACAAGCCGAAGGTCTACCGCGTGATGCTGCCGGTGCTTGACCTGATGCAGACGCTGCCGACCTTCGTCTACCTGATCCCGGTGCTGACGCTGTTCGGGCTGGGCAACGCGCCCGGCCTCATCGTCACCATCATCTTCGTCATCCCGACGGCGGTGCGTCTCACCCATCTCGGCATCGTCTCGGTGCCCAAGGCGATCATCGAGGCGGGCGAGTCCTTCGGCGCCACCAAGAACCAGCTTCTGTGGAAGGTCGAATTGCCCTCGGCGCTGCCCACGATCATGGCGGGGCTGACCCAGTCGATCATGCTGTCGCTGTCCATGGTGGTGTTCGCGGCGCTGATCGGCGCCGGCGGTCTCGGCACCGAAATCAACCGCGCGCTGGGCTCCCGCAAGATCGACCTCGGGCTTGAAGCAGGCCTTGCCATCGTCGTGCTCGCCATCGTGCTCGATCGCATGACCCGCATCGGCGTTGGAGGCAAGAAATGACCGTCGCCGTCGATTTCAAGAATGTCGATATCGTCTTCGGTGCCGACCAGGCGAAATCCCTCGCGCTGATCGACCAGGGCGCAACCCGCGCCGAAATCCTCGAAAAGACCGGCAACGTGCTGGGCTGCGCCGGCGCCAACCTCACCGTGCATGAGGGCGAGATCTCGGTGCTGATGGGCCTTTCCGGCTCCGGCAAGTCGACGCTGCTGAGAGCCGTCAACCGATTGAACGTGGTGTCGCGCGGCCAGGTGCTGGTCAATGACGGCGACCGCACGGTCGACGTCGTCACCTGCGACGAGCCGACACTGAGACGTCTGCGGCAGAAGCAGGTGGCGATGGTGTTCCAACAGTTCGGCCTGCTGCCGTGGCGCACGGTCGAGGAGAATGTCGGCTTCGGCCTTGAACTCGCCGGCGTGCCGGAGGCCGAGCGCAAGGCACGGGTGCAGAAGCAGCTCCAGCTGGTCCATCTCGACCAGTGGTCGAAGAAATACGCGCATGAACTTTCTGGCGGCATGCAGCAGCGCGTCGGCCTCGCCCGCGCCTTCGCCACCGAGGCGCCGATCCTGTTGATGGACGAGCCGTTCTCGGCCCTCGATCCGCTGATCCGCACCAAGCTGCAGGACGAGCTCCTGCAGCTCCAGGCGGCGCTGAAGAAGACCATCATCTTCGTCAGCCATGACCTCGAGGAGGCGCTGAAGATCGGCAGCCACATCACCATCATGGAAGGCGGGCGCATCGTCCAGACCGGCGCGCCGGAAGACATCGTGCTCAGGCCGGCCAACGACTATGTCCGCGACTTCATCGCCAATGTGAATCCGCTCTCGGTGCTCACCGCCTGGAACGTGATGCGCGATCGCCGCGATCTCGAGCAGGGCGAGAATGGCTGGGTCTGGCTCGACCGGCGCAAGACGACGCGCTTCAAGATCGACGAGCATGGCCTGGTGGCGGCGGCCGAACGCGACGGCAAGCCGGCGGTGTGGGTATCCTGCGCCGAGGTCGAGAGGCAGCCGGAGGAGGGTGCGCAGGTGTTCTGGGCCAATCCCGGCACGTCGCTGAAGACGGTGATGCTCGCCATGCACCGCTCGCAGACGGCACCGGTGGCGCTGTTCGACGAAGGCTCGCGCTTCGTCGGCGCGATCGGCATCCGCGACGTGCTGAGCGCGGTGCTCAGGCGGTAGGAGCTCGGCCTTAGCTCAAGCATGAAGTGTTCGCTGGCGGGCACCTCATGCTTGATCTAGACTTGGTCGGCAGCCGGGGTGGGCCGCTCGCGCATGGGGCCGATAAAATGATCTTCCGTCAGCTTTTCGATTCCGTTTCGGGCACTTATTCCTATCTCCTCGCCAGCCGCCGCGGCGGCGAGGCACTGATCATCGATCCGGTGCTGGAGAAGGTCGAACGCTACCTGCAACTGGTCAACGAGCTCGACCTCAGACTGGTCAAAGCGGTCGACACACATCTTCATGCCGACCACATCACCGGGCTCGGCGCGCTGCGCGACAGGACGCATTGCGTCACCGTGATGGGTGAGCAGACCAAGGCCGACGTCGTGTCGATGCGGCTTGCCGACGGCGACAAGCTTGCCATCGAGGGACTGGCGCTGGACGTCGTCTATACGCCCGGCCACACCGACGATTCCTACAGCTTCGTCCTGCCGGACCGCGTCTTCACCGGCGACACGCTGCTCATTCGCGGCACCGGCCGCACCGACTTCCAGAACGGCGATCCGCGCCAGCAATACGAATCGATCTTCGGCCGCCTGCTCAAGCTTCCCGACGAGACGCTGATCTTTCCGGCACACGACTACAAGGGCGAAACCGTGTCGACGATCGGCGAGGAAAAGGCCTTCAATCCGCGCCTGCACGTGAAGTCGGTGGACGAATACGTGAACATCATGAACAACCTAAAGCTGTCCAATCCGAAGATGATGGATGTGGCCGTGCCGGCCAACATGCGGGTGGGGCTGCATCAGGACGACATCGCCAGCCGCGGCTGGGCAGTGACCGCCGAACAGGCGCTGGCGCTGGTCGGTCGGCCAGACGTGGCGCTGATCGACCTGCGCGAGCAATCCGAGCGGGATCGTCACGGCGTCATCCCCGGCGCGATCCATCTGCCCTATGCGCGGCTGCAGGAGAATATCGCCGCTGGCGGAATGCTGCACGAGCTGGCGAAATCGACAGCCAAGCAGATCCTGTTCTATTGCGCCTTCGGCGAGCGCTCGGCGATGGCCGTGCAGGCGGCACAGGATCGCGGAATATCGAGCGCCCGCCACATCCAGGGCGGCATCGATGCGTGGCGGAAGGCCAGCGGTCCGCTGATCCACTAAGGTCTATTGATATTCAAGTTGATGCCGGCCTGCAAACGCCGCGTTCCTGGTCGCCATTCTCGGCTCGGCCAGACCTCGGTCAATTCAATCCGATCAGCATCGCGCCTCTGCGGAACAGGGCTTCGCCGTCCCGGTCGAAGCGGAAGGTGGCGATGAAATCGTCCGCCCGATAGTCGGGCCACGTGGTGCGGATCGCGGCGGCGAAGTTTCGTGCCTCGTCCTGGCGGCCGGCCAGCGCCAGGCAGTGCGCGGCGATCGCCAGGATGATGACATGGGCGTTGGGCCTGGCCGCAGCTTTCAGCGCCCATTCAGCGGCTTCATCGTATTCGCCCAGCCGCGCATGGGCCATGGCCCGCGCGCCCATCATGCCGAACAGCAATGGGTCAAAGGGGCTGAGATGGCGCGAGTGATCGGAGGAGCCGATCGCCGATTGCGGATCGCCCGACTGCGAATGGACAAAGGACAGGGCATAGTGGCCGAGCGCGAAGTTCGGACTGAGGTCGACGGCCTTTGCCAGTTCGAGCAGCGAGCTGTCCTGCTCGCCGCGCAGCCACAAGGCGCGGCCCATCGCCCAGTGCGCGGCCGGATTGCGGTCATCGACCAGGAGGCTGTGACCCGCGGTTGCGAAAGCCAGCGACGCCTCACGGTCGCGATCGCCCCAACGCTGAAAGGCATTCTGCCAATGCGTGAAGGAGAGGCCTGCATAGGCTCGGGCGAAGGTCGGGTCGAGCTTCAGGGCGTCATTGAAGAACTGCTGCGCCAGTTCGTTTTCCTGGCGGGTGAAGCGGTACATGTGCCAGAGCCCGCGATGATAGGCTTCCCATGCATTCAGCGAATTCGGCGCCTTCAGCATTGCCCGGTTTCGCTCGACGGTCGCGATCTCGGCGGCGATCGAAGAGACGATGCTGTTGCCGATGTCGTCTATCACCGTGAAGATCTCGTCCGGCCTGTGCTCGAAGGTCTCGGCCCATACGATCCTCGCGGTGCGGACCTCGACGAGCTCGACCGAGACGATCACCCTGCCCGAAAGGCTGCGGACCGAGCCTGTCGCCACATAGTCGACATTCAGCCGGCGCCCGGCGTCCTCCGGCGCGATGTCCTTCTCGGCCAGCGCGAAAACCGATCCGCGGGCAATGACGAAGAAATCGCGAAGCTTGGCGAGCCGCGTTATGATGTCGTGGGTCAAGCCATCGGCAAGCCCGCCACGGAAATTGACGGCGCTTTCCGCGAACGGCATCACCGCCAACGAGGCCCGGCGCACCGATGCGGGTTCGGATTCGACGGCAACGATCGGTGCTTGTGGGGCCGGAAGAGCTAGTCCGGATCGCGCGCATGGCGTTGCGCTGGAATGGCGTGCCTTGATCTCGTGCCATGCTTCCCGCAACGGAGCGACATCCAGCTCCTCGGAGCGGAAGAGTTCCGCCGCGGTTGCAATATGCTCCTCACCGGCGCCGATCTGTCCCCGCCGCGCAAGGTTTTCCAGCAGCGCCACATGGGCGCGGCCATCGAAGGGCGCGAGTTCCAGCCATCTGTCCAGATAGGCGCCCGCTTCATCGGCTCCCTGGGGGAGCAGGCCGATGATGTGCTCCAGAACGGCGACGTGGCACGAGCTGAAACGGCGGCGTTGCGCGGTCAGCCAACTGGTGAAATGCGGGCTCCGATCGAGCTCCAGCCCGTCAAGGAAATCGCCGGCGAAGAGCTGCGCAAGCGTCCGAAGACGCCCGAGGCTGAGCGTCTCGATCCCTTCGGCGACCGCTGCGGCGGCTTCGACGGCATCGACGTTCGTATCGGCAAGACGAAGCGCCACGGTGTCGCCCTCGGTCTCGATCCGGTGCAGGCCCGGTTGGTCCAGCGCGCCGCGAAGCTTGCTCAGGCACCAGCGAAGCTCGCCGCGCGGATCGTTCGGCACATCCCACAGAAGCTCGCAAAGCCGGCTGCGGCTGACCGGATGTGGCGCGAGCGCCAGATAGGCCAGCAGCGCGCGCAACTTGCGCGAAGAGGGCAATTTAACCGGCTCGCCGCCACGCGCGATCGTCAGTTGCCCAAGCAGTCGCAAGGACAGGGCGGCGGCAGTGTCGTTCGGGCTCGATCGGCTGGATTCCACGTATGTTCCCACGCTTTCTCCAACGCTCACCAGTTGGTCCATGTTCTATCACCAAAGACGACAGGAAGCATCCGGCAGCCCAATTCCATGCCGGAATGCCGCCGTTGCCGCATTCGCGGCAGGTCAAGCAACCTAACGCGGCAAGGTGTCGAAACCGCGCCGCCCAAGTCGCCGGTCTGTAACCGGCGCGTGAGATCGCGAGGAGAAAAGCCCATGTTGCAGAAGTTGAAAATCAGGACCACTGCCGGTCGCGGCCGGCTGTTCGATAGCATTCTCGACACCGTCGGCGACACGCCGGTCATCCGTATCAACAATCTCGGCCCCGGCCACGCGACCATCTATGTGAAGGCCGAGTTCTTCAATCCGGCGGCCTCGGTGAAGGACCGGCTGGCGCTCAACATCATCGAGGAAGGCGAGCGCAGCGGCAAGCTGAAGCCGGGCCAGACCGTCGTCGAGGCGACCAGTGGCAACACCGGCATCGGCCTTGCCATGGTCTGCGCGCAGAAGGGCTACCCGCTGGTGGTGACGATGGCCGACAGCTTCTCGATCGAGCGCCGCAAGCTGATGCGCATGCTTGGCGCCAAGGTGGTGCTGACGCCGCGCGCCCAGAAGGGTTTCGGGATGTACAAGAAGGCGGTGGAACTCGCCGACGCCAACGGCTGGTTCCTGGCGCGCCAGTTCGAGACGGAAGCCAATGCCGCCATCCACGAGGCGACCACGGCGCGCGAGATCATCAACGATTTCGCAGGGTCGCGCCTCGACGTGCTGGTCACCGGCTACGGCACCGGCGGGACCGTGGCCGGCGTCGGCCGGGTGCTGCGCCGCGAGCGGCCGGATGTCCGCATCGTGCTTGCCGAACCGGCGAACGCGCAGCTTATCGGCAGCGGCAAGCCGCAGGAGCGTGGCCAGGGCGGTGCGCCGTCCGCCAGCCATCCGGCCTTCGAGCCGCATCCGATCCAGGGCTGGACGCCGGACTTCATCCCCAACGTGCTGCAGGAGGCGATCGACAAGCGCTACTATGACGATGTGGTGCCGATCGCCGGCCCGGAAGGCATTAAATGGGCCAAGGCCCTGGCGCAGCAGGAAGGCATCTTCACCGGCATTTCAGGCGGCGCCACCTTCGCCGTCGCGCGCCAGATCGCGGGCACCGCTCCGGCTGGCTCGGTGATCCTGTGCATGCTGCCCGACACCGGCGAGCGCTACATGTCGACCCCGCTCTTCGACGGAATCGAGGCTGAGATGGATGCCGAGGAGACGGCACTGTCGCGCTCCACACCAGGCTGCCAGTTCGACGCCTGAGGACAAATCGCGGCGCTGCTGTCCACTCGGATGGCGGCGCCGCGCGACGATCCAGGAATGATGGCGGGGGAGCAGCGAATGGACACTTTGCAGGAAGCAGCGGTGATGGATGAGACGCTCGACCCGCCAGACTGGGCCGAGATGCAGGCCCTGTCGCATCGGATCGTGGAGGATGCTGTCGCTTATCTCAAGGATGTCCGGGACCGTCCGGTGTGGCACCAAATGCCGGTCGAGGTTCGCGCCTTCTTCTCGGCGCCGCTGCCGCGCTCGCCGGCACCGATAGCCGAGGTCTATGGCGATGTCGCCCGCAACGTCATGGCCTATCCGATGGGCAACATCCATCCGCGCTTCTGGTCCTGGTATATGGGGTCAAGCAATTTCACGGGCGCGCTGGGCGATTTCCTGGCGGCGATCCAGGGCTCGAACCTCGGCGGCGGCAATCACGCCGCCGGGCTGATGGACAGCCAGGTGGTCGACTGGTGCAAGGAGATGGTGGGCTTCCCGGCTTCGGCCAGCGGCACGCTTGTCAGCGGCGGCTCGATGGCCAACCTCATCGGTTTGACCGTGGCGCGCAATGCCAAAGCAGGCGTCGACGTGCGCGAAAGGGGTGTCGGGGCGATCCCAAAACCGTTGCGCTTCTATGCCTCGGACCAGGTCCATTCCTGCCACCGCAAGGCCATGGAAGCGCTCGGCCTCGGCAACCGGGCGCTGCGGCGGGTCTCGACCGACGCCGATCTGCGCATCGATGTCGATGCGCTCAAGACCGCCATCGCGGAAGACCGCGCGGCAGGTTTCAAGCCGGCTTGCATCATCGGCACCGCAGGAACCGTCAACACGGGCGCGATCGACGACTTGCGGGCGTTGGCCGTGTTGGCGGCAGAGGAAGACCTCTGGTTTCATGTCGATGGCTGCATCGGCGCCCTGATCGCCATCGCGCCTGAAAACAGATCGCTCGTCGCCGGCATCGAACGCGCCCATTCCATCGCGCTCGACCCGCACAAATGGCTGCACGCGCCCTTCGAAGCGGGCTGTGCGCTGGTTCGCGACGCCGTCGCCCACCGCAACGCCTTCGCCGTCACGCCGGAATATCTGGAATCGACGCCGCGTGGCCTCGCCTCAGGGCAATGGCTGCACGACTATGGCCTGCAGACATCGCGCGGTTTTCGCGCGCTCAAGATCTGGATGTCGCTCAAGGAGCATGGCATCGAGAAATTCGGGCGGCTGATCGACCAGAACATCGCCCAGGCCGGCTATCTGACCGAGCTGATCCGGGTCGAGCCGGCGCTCGAGCTGACGGCGCCGACCACCATCAACATCGTCTGCTTCCGCCATCGCCTGGACGGCGCCTCCGAGGAACAGCTCAAGGCGTTCAACACCGAAATCATGCTCAGGCTGCAGGAAGAAGGCATTGCAGCCGTGTCCGACACCACGGTGCACGGGCAGCACTGCCTGCGGGTCGCGATCACCAATCACCGAACGCGGCGCGACGACCTCGATCTCCTGCTGCGTGAGACGCTTCGCATCGGATTGGAAATCAAGACCGCGGCGCTACCAGACTGACGAGAGAGCGCCAAGACATGTCATTCCGGGAGGCCGGCCAGCCGTAGCGCCTCGACATATTTGGCGAAATATTCTGGCCTGATCTGCCCCACCCGGTGCTTGAGGTTGGAAAGCTTCAGTTGCGGGTCGAGCTCCAGCGAGCGCGCGATGTGCCTGCTCGCGGCATCCCGCCTGCCGGCCATGGCGTTGCTGGCGGCCGCCACACGCAGGCCGGTGAGATAATAGGGCTGCGCGCGCGACGCCGCCTCGGCGAGCGGCCAGGCGGCATCGTAGCGGCCGGCGACGAAGTGAGCGAAGGCAGTGAAGGTCTGCATGAAGAAGGTCAGCGGATCGAGCGGGCTCAGCCGCCTTGCCCGCGACATGTGCTCGATTGCGATGTCCGGGTCGTCATGGCAGGCCTTGAGGCAGCCGCTGGCGCTCCAGGCGGCTGCGCAGTTCGGGTTGAGCACGAGCGCGCGGTCGGCCAGTGCCGATCCGGCCTCGTAATCGCCGGTGACATAACCCAGCGCCAGGCCGCTGAAAGCCAGCGCCACCGCATCGTCCTTGCCGGCGATAGCCACGTCGCCGACCAGCCTGGATACCTCGGCTGTTTCCTTCTGCCGGTCGATCATCCAGCCATTCGCCATGCGCCAGAAATAGCACCAGGCGGCAGCGCCTTCCGCGGCGGCAAAATCGGGGTCGAGCTGGATGGCCCTGTGGAACTGTGGCAACGCCTCCTCCAGCCCTTCTCTCGTCCAGCGGTAAAGGCTCGCCATGCCGCGCAGATAGTGGTCATAAGCGTCGAGGCTCTCGGTGGGCTTGCGCTTGGCGCGCGCCATCTCGGCCTGTTCGAGTCTGGGTGAAATTGCGCCGATGACACTGGAGGCAACGAGGTCCTGCAGTTCGAACACCTCCGAGACATCGCCTTCGAAGCGGTCGGCCCAGAGATTTACTCCCGCCGACGCCTCGATAAGCTGACCTGCCACCCGAAGCCGGCTGCCGGCCTTGCGGACACTGCCCTCCAGCACATAGCGCACCCCGAGCTCGCGTGCCACGCGGGTGACGTCAACCGCCTGGCCCTTGTAGGCGAAGGCAGAATTCCGCGCGATCACGAACAGCCAGCTGACATGCGACAGCGCCGTCGTGATCTCCTCGACAACGCCGTCAGTGAAATATTCCTGCTCGGCGTCGCCGCTCATGTTCTGGAACGGCAGGACCGCAATCGACGGCTTTTCCGGCACCGAAACGACAGGGCGAGGCGCCTTCGCTTCCAGGCGGGAAAGTTCGGCCTCGGGCTGGCCATAGTCGGCTATCGAACCCTTCAGCTCCATTGGCGCCTCGATGCGTTCGATCAGCGCCCGCGTCGCTTCCTCAGGCTCGACACCGAGCTCGCGCTTGAGCGCTTCCTTACAGGCCAGGAACTGACGAAAGGCGTCGTTGGTCCGGCCGTGGCGGCGGAAGACGCGGATCAGGGCGCGGTGGGCCTGCTCGGCGCATGGGTCGGAGGTCACTAGCCGCTCAGCCAGTCTTTCGCAGGCCGGCTCCTCGCGTTCACCGAGTTCCGGCAGGAGGCTCAGCCGTTCGGCCAGGTCCAACGCGTTGCGGGTGTAGTTCGCCCGAAGCGGCGCAAGCCATTCGTCGATTTCGCCGGGGGATGGCAGTCCGTCGAGCAGGTCGCCCCGGTACAGGTCGGCAGCTGCCGCGAGGCTCGCGCCGTCATCGGCCTGGCAGTTCCGGTCGAAAATCCAGATGTCGGCCTCGTTGTCATTCGCCACCAGCCAGATGGTGTCGGCATTGCCTTCGATGCGAATGGCCTCGTTGCCGGTGGACGGAAACAGCCGCCTGATGTCGACCAGGGCCTGGCGCAGGCTGTTTCGCGCCTGCTGCTCGCCGCTGCCGGTCCACAGCATCGCCGCCACCTTCTCGCGGCGAAGCCCTTTCGGGCCGGCCAGAACCAGCGCGGCAAAGAGCAGCGACGTCTTGCGCGTCGCGAAGTGCAGAGGTTGCCCGCCTGCGGAGACAACCTCGATGCCGCCAAGCAATCGAATGTGCATCCGGGGCCCCGTGAAACAGCGCTAAGCAGAATACCATGTCCCGCCGCCGACTTAACGACGATTTTGCGGGGTTTTTCCTGCGGTTTCACGCCTGGACGAACGTTGCCAAAGCGCGCCGATGAGACACTGCCCTCGTGAGTTCGAACGAGGGAGAATGACAATGACCTACATCAATATCAGAACCTGCCAGCCGAGCACCCGAGTTGCCGGCACGCTCGCCGCCAAGATCGCGTTAATCTTCGCCGGGTTCCAGCGCCGGTATCAGGACGCCATGCAGCGCAGGGCTTTGGCCGGTCTGTCCATTTCGGAGCTGAAGGATTTCGGCTATCCGGCCGATGAAGCCCCCGCGGATGCTGCGGCGCGCAGCCGCACCGCCGGGCGCCGCCCGCTGCGGTGAATCCGTCGCTTCTCCCGGAATTCAGGCCAGCGGCGCGCCCGGCAGATAAAGCGCAATCGGCCGGATCTCGTAGACGGCGGTGGGATTGACGCGCCTGAGATCGCGCGCCACCGCTATCGCCTCGTCCTGGTTGGCGCAATCCAGCACATAGAGGCCCAGCAACTGCTCCTTGGTCTCGGCAAAGGGGCCGTCGATCACCATGCCGTCGCCCGGACCGCGCAGCGTGACGGCTCTCGCCGTCTCGCCCAGCCTTGCCGCCGGGCCCAGCTTGCCGGCGCGGGTCAGCCCGTCGTTGATCTCGAGCAGGTCTTTCATGACGGCTGCATCCTCGTCGGGCGTCCAGGACTGGACGGTCTCTTCGACGTGATAGGCAAGGATTGCGTAGAACATGGTTCGGTTCCTCGTGCGGGGATCCGAAAATCAGAATCGATTTTTGCGTCGCTGACCTTCGGTTCGGTAAGGGTCATGCACCAAATTGAAGTGCTACGGCGTCCCGCGTCCTGGAGGATGCACGGCGCTGTAGGACGGGCCGCACTATCACAAGGATGGCGCGGCTGATCCAGTCCTCTGGAGCAGCCGGGAAAGCGCTTGCTGACTCAAACTGCCAGCGGCAGGCGCAGCTCCGTAAGCAGGCCGCCGCCGGGATGGTTGGAAAGGCTGATCTCGCCGCCGGCGCCGCGGGCGATGTTGCGGGCGATGGTCAGGCCGAGGCCGAGCCCGCCGGTCTCGCGGTTGCGCGACTGTTCGAGGCGCACGAAGGAACCGAACACCTGATCCAGCTTTGCCTGCGGAATGCCCGGCCCTTCATCGCGGATGCTGAGCGTGATTGTGTCGCCAGAGCGCTGCACGCCGATATGCGCCTTCTTGCCATAGGTGACGGCGTTCTGGACTAGATTGGTGATGCAGCGGCGCAGCGCCACCGGCCGCGCGATGCAGACCAGGCCGCGCGAAGGCGTGGCGTCCTCGTCGAACGAAGCGTCCTCGAACATGTCGGCGACCGCCTCCACCAGCGACCAGAAGTCGATCCGCTCGGCCTTTTCCTCGGTGACCTCGAATTTGGCGAAGTCGATCACCGAGCTTGCGATGCTCTCGATGTCGGCAAGGTCATGCGCCAGCGCTTCACGGGCCGGCGATTTGCGCAGCAGCTCGAGACGCAATCGCATCCTGGTCAGCGGCGTGCGCAGATCATGCGCCAGTGCCGCCGCCAGGTGCTCGCGGTCCTCGACATAGTCGCGCAGGCGCATCTGCATGGCGTTGACCGCCTTTGCCGCGGCGCGGATCTCGCGGCTGCCGGTCTCGGCGATGGGCGGGCTTTTGAGGTCCTTGCCGATGCGGTTCACCGCGGTCTCCATCATGCGATAGGGTGCGGTCAGCCGGCGCAGCGACCAGATCGACATCACGATGATCAGTCCCGCTATCAGCGAATAGAGCGGCAGGCTGTCCCAACTCAGGATCGGCCCAGCCGGCGTGATCGGCTCGGTGAAGTTCAGCCACTGGCCGTCGGAAAAGCGCAGCGATGCCGTCAGCTTGTCGCTCTGGGCGAAATCCGCGGCCAGCACCAGCAGATCGCGCTCGACCTGGCCGACATCCTTGTTCATCACCTGACCGTCCGGGACATCGGCTTCCTGCGTTGCCGGATCGCGCCGCACACGCGCGTCGGTGATGCCGAACTTGGACAGGCGGCCGACCAGGATGTCCTCCAGCTCGGCTAGCTGGTCATCGCCGGCGATCGAGGAAGTGACGGCGGGGGTGTCCGAAACGGTCAATGCGTAGGTGGCATTGAACAGGCCGGACGCGGTCGTCTTGCGTTCTTCAGGCGTGGCGTCATGCATCAGCTGCACCAGCGAATAGGCGCGGTCGTTCAGCCGGTAGAGATCAACCACATCGTTGGCAGCGGCGCGGTCGCGCGCCACGATATAAAGCGTCGCGACCTGGCTGATCATCAGGCCGGCAATGACGATGAGCAGAACCCAGACAGGCAGGGTTTGCGGCAGCAAGCGTCTCATTCGGAGGTCGTTTCGGGCAGAAACTGATAGCCGCCGCTGCGCACCGTCAAGATCAGCTTCGGCGTCTTGGGATCGTCCTCCATCTTGCGGCGCAGGCGGCTGACCAGGATGTCGACGCTGCGATCGAAGCTGTAACCGGTGTCGCCGCCGGACAACTCGATGAGCTGCTCGCGGGTGAGAACGCGTTGCGCGCTCTTGACGAAGGTCTGCAGCAGGTTGAACTCCGCCATCGTCAGTTCCACCCGCACGTCGTCAGGCGCCGTCAGCCGGCGGCGCGAGCAATCCATGGTCCAGCCGGCAAAGCGGTAGATCTGCTTGGCTGTGGGCCGGCGCGGCTCGGCCGTGCCGTTGCGCCTCAGCACCGCTCGGATGCGGGCGAGCAATTCGCGCGGATCGAAGGGTTTCGGCACATAGTCATCAGCCCCCATCTCGAGCCCGACGACGCGATCCGTCGTCTCCGTCACCGCGGTCAGCATGATGATCGGTGTCGTGTGATTGGCGCGGATCTCGCGGCACAGTTCCAGCCCGCTTTTACCGGGAAGCATCACATCGAGCACGATCAGGTCGACCTGCGCCCGGCGCAGGATCGACTCCATCTCGGTGCCGTCGGCGGCCACTGTCGTGCGCAGCCCCCGCTTCTGGAAAAACTCCTGAAGCAGGTCGCGTATGCCCTTGTCGTCATCGACGATCAGTATGTGCGAGTCGGATTTCACGAGAACCCCGCGATTTGTGTAGCCAAGCTGCCCTTCTGTGATCACCCACACGATAGAATTCGGGCCACATCTTGGCCAGTGGCGGCGACGTGGGACGGAATGGCTTCCCCAGAAACAATTCAGAAACAAAATTCTACACTCGGGAAAAACTCGTGAAAAATTTCAAGGGCATAACTGGTGCCGTGGCGGTCAGGTCATCGGCTGCGACGCAAGTTTCCGGAGTAACGGGCAAGACCGATGCAGAGGTTCTGGATCAGCGTGATGGGTGCTTTGCTTAGCATGTCGCTCATCACAGCCGCAGTCGGGGCCTCCAACGCAAAGGTAACGCCGCTGACCCGGACCGAGCGCTGCACCAATCTCAACCGTCAAGTTGACGAAGCCCTCGAAACCCATGCCGCGGCAACGCAGGTCACCGCGGCGAAGGCACTTCAAAGAAAGGGAAACCGGTTCTGCGCTGCCAAGAAACAGGCGCAGGGCATCCGGATGCTCGCAAACGCTTTGAAGCTGCTTGGAGTGACACCGATCGACCCGGTTCAGTGACGCTCAACTCCTCGACCCGCATGAAAAAGGAAATGAAGCCATGACAAAGTCCCTCCTCTCCGCCCTCGGCCTCGCTGTTGCTCTCGCTTTCTCGATGCCGGCTGTCAGCAACGCCGCCGCCACGACGACCGCCGCTCCGGCCGCCTCGACCACGACCACGGCTCCGGCCGCTGACGCTACGGCGAAGACCGCTCCGAAGAAGGTCGCCGCCAAGAAGGCCTGCAAGGTGACCAAGACCCACAAGTGCCCGGTCAAGAAGGCCCCGAAGAAGGACGCGAAGAAGTCCTAATCCAGGCTTCGATCCTGATCTTTCAAGACCGCTCCGGCCGAAACCGGCCGGGGCGGCTTCCAGCGGCCGAATCCTGACACCGGCAGCTTGCGCCGCGCCACTTCCTTAACCCGATCGCAATGCCGGTGCCGTAGGACAATCCGCATGAAGAAGCGGCTTTCGTCCATGATGCGCTCGCTGGCTCTCGGCGGCTTGGTTGTCACCGCGGCAGCAAGAGCGCTGATCATCTTGACAGCCAGCCCAGTGCCGGATCCCGCCAGCGGCAGGACCGAGCCGGAACTTTTCGCGCCGGCCATCTCATCGAGCTTCGACTACATCACGCCGGCACAGAGCTGGGTCCTGATCGTGCTGACGGGCGCGACGCTGATCGGCTTCGCCGCCTGGATGATTGGCGCGTTAATGGAGCGCGGTTCCAACATGGACGACGGTGCGTCGCACGATCGGTCGGCAGGGGCGTTGAAGCGCAAACAGCGCTATCCCACATAAGCCTTCATCGTCCCTCGATTCTCCGCCCTCCAGCGGACAAATGCTTCCCTGCCTGAGGGAGTGCAAGCCAGACCCAGTTTCCAGCTGGTGAATTCCAATGCCTGAGACCGTCCTCAAACCGCGTACCAAGACGCAGCCGAAGACCGAGCGGCCGAAGCTCTACAAGGTCATCCTGGTCAACGACGACTTCACGCCGCGGGAGTTCGTGGTGACGGTGCTTAAAGGCGAGTTCAAGCTCAGCGAGGATCAGGCGCATCGCGTGATGATCACTGCGCATACGCGCGGCGTCTGCGTGGTCGCCGTCTTCACGCGCGACGTTGCCGAGACCAAGGCCGCGCGAGCAACCGACGCCGGCAAGGCCAAGGGCTATCCGCTGCTGTTCACGACCGAGCCGGAAGAGTAGGGCGGCTCTGCCTCGCCCGTGTAGGCGAGGCCGCCGGCCGAGCAGGGTGAGGGTGGGGGCAAGCGCCGTATTCGATTGTTGCACGACGCCCCTCATCGGCGCTTCGGGCACCTTTCCCCGGAAGGGGGAGACGGAAAAGGCTCTACCTTCCTTCTCGATACCACATCGAGCCGATGGCCAGGAGCAGCAAGCCGAGGCCGAGGAAGCCGCCGAACAGCGGCACGCGCGAGACGGCCTTCAGCGTGCTGTCGTCGGTGGTGCGCAGCCCGATCCAATCGTTCCCCGATGCCGCCCCCGAGGAGCGGACCGGTACGATCGAAGGCAATGCCACACCGCCGGCAAGATCGCCAAGCATGGAGGATGGCGCGAGCCGGCGCACGCTGCCGCCGGTCGCCTCGGCCGGCGCCTTCAGCCTGTCCTCGGTGGAGACGACATCGGCGAATTCAGGCGCATTGATCGGGCCGACATGGGCAAGCGCGGTGAGGTCGCCGTTGCCGACCTGATAGAGGCCGATCTCGCTGGTCTGCAGGCTGCCCGTGAAAATCCCTGGTTCGGCTTTTTCCAGCTTGACGGTCATCGTCTTGCCGGAAGGCGTGATCACCTGGGCGGGGCCGGGATCGTCGCTCATCGTCTGGCGGCGGATTTCCAGCACCATGCCGCGGCCGTCGGCGGTCAGCCGCTCTTCTTCAAGTTCGGGTTCCTTCATCAGCCAATGGGCGATGCGCCGATAGAGCTGGACATGCGGCCCGCCGCCTTCGAAGCCGCGCGCCCACAGCCAGCCCTGATCGGAAAGCAGCATGCCGACCCGGCCTTCGCCCTTGCGGTCGAGCACAAGCAGGGGGCGGTCGTCGGCCCCTTTCATCACCACCGCGCCCTCGGGATTCTTGACGCCGATGGTGCGGAACCAGCGGCTCCAGCGGGGCGGATCGGCGGCGGAGCCGTCGAGCCCGCGCGTGACCGGGTGGCGCTGGCCGAGATCGGTGAGACGCGGATAGAAGGCCTTATCGACGACCTCGCCGCTCGGCATCGCGGGCAGGGCCGACATCAGCGGCGTTCGGGCGATGGAGCTTTCGCCGGCATATTCGGGGCCGGCGGCAATCAGCAGCGCGCCACCCTTTTCGACATATTCGGAGATGTAGTCGTAATACAGGATCGGCAGCACGTCGCGGTGCTGATAGCGATCGAAGATGATCAGATCGAAATCCTTGATTTTCTCGACGAACAGCTCGCGCGTCGGGAAGGCGATCAGCGACAGCTCGTTGATCGGGGTGCCGTCCTGCTTTTCCGGCGGTCGCAGAATGGTGAAGTGGACGAGGTCGACCGAAGCGTCGGATTTCAACAGGTTGCGCCAGGTGCGCTCGCCGGCATGCGGCTCGCCGGAGACCAGAAGCACGCGCAGATGATCGCGAATGCCGTCGACCAGCGCGATGGCGCGGTTGTTGGTGTCGGTCAACTCGCCCGGCTCGTGGTCGATCGAAAGCTGGACGATGTTGCGGCCCGCGTTGGGAATGGTGACTTCAAGCTTCATCGGCTGACCGATGGTCGCATGCTCGACAGAGACCTGCTCGCCATTGACCGAGACCCGCACGTCGACCGGGCCGCCCTGACCTTCCGTGGAAAGCACCCGATAGCTCATGTCGAGCGGCTTGCCGACGAGGCCAAAGCGCGGCGCGTTCTCGAAGCGGATGCGGCGGTCCTTCTCGTGCTCGTTGCCCGTGATCAGCGCATGGAGCGGCGCGTTGAATTCCGGAGCGCCGGCCGGCGCGTCATGCACCTCGCCATCGGTGATCATGATGGCGCCGCCGATGCGCGAGGGCGGCACATCGCGGAAAGCGCTTTCCAGCGCGCCGAACAGCCTGGTTTCCGTGCGCTCATCGGCGGCCTCGGATTTGCCGGCCTCGACGACGCGGACGTCGAATTGCTTGAAGCGGCCGAGGCGCTGCTGAAGGCCCGTCAGCGCTTCGTCGGTCTGCTTGGTGCGGTCGCCGATGTCCTGGCTCTGGCTGCGATCGACGATGACCGCGACGACGCTCTTCAATGCCTCGCGTTCCTCGTCGAGGAAAACGGGATTGAGCAGTGCCGCGCCCAGCGCAAGCAGGGCG
This sequence comes from Mesorhizobium sp. WSM3864, assembly GCF_002294955.1. Classification (NCBI taxonomy): domain Bacteria; kingdom Pseudomonadati; phylum Pseudomonadota; class Alphaproteobacteria; order Hyphomicrobiales; family Phyllobacteriaceae; genus Mesorhizobium; species Mesorhizobium sp. WSM3864. The sequence goes on along the minus strand of NZ_NSGD01000003.1, from coordinate 48,148 downwards.
ATGAAGCGCAGGACAGAGCCGCGCTGACGGAACCACAGGCCGGCCAGCGCGAGCAGCGCGAGCGGCACGATGACGACCCAGAACAGCGGCCAGGAAACGAGCGGCTCGAAGGAGATCGACCAGTTCATGAACTACTGTCCCAGCCGTTCGAGCAGGACGGGCACATGCACCTGGTCGGATTTGTAGTTGCCGGTCAGCATGTACATCATGATGTTGACGCCGGCGCGCAGCGCGTAGACGCGCTGCATCGGATCCGGCGGCACGGTCGGCAGCATCGGATCGCCGTTCTCGTCGACCGCCCAGGCGCCGGCGAAATCATTACCGGTGATCATGATCGGGGAGACGCCGTCGCCGGTGCGCACGGGACGGTTCTCGGTGTTGCTGGCATCGAGCGAGGCTTCGACCCAGAGCGGACTGCCGTTGAAGCGGCCGGGAAACTCGGGAAGGATGAAGAAGGACTTCGTCAGCACATGGTCCGAGGGCACCGGCTCCAGCGGCGGCACGTTCAGATTGCCGAGAATATCGCGCAGCCGCTCGGTGGCCGGGCTTGCCGAGCCGGCGCCGATGCCGTTGGAGAACTGGTCGCGCGTGTCGAAGAGAACCGTGCCGCCCTGCTGCATATAGGCGTCGATGCGGGCGATCGCGGCTTCGCTGGGCATCGGCGCGGTAGCGTCGATTGGCCAGTAGATCAGCGGATAGAAGGTCAGTTCATCCTTGGAGATGTCGACACCCGCCGGCGGGCCGGGTTCCAGCGCGGTCTTCTCGATGAGGAAGCGGGTGAGGCCTTCGAGGCCGGCGCGGCTGATTGAATCGACGCCGGGCTCGCCGGTGATGACATAGGCGATGCGAGTTTTCGAAATGTCCTCGATGGCCTGGGCATCGCCCGGCTTCGAATCATCGGCGCGGGCAAAGTCGGCGTGGCCGAAGAGCCCGCCGAACACGATCAGCAGGGCAGCGGCGGTCGCCGCGGCGCGGCGCGGCCGGCGCGAGAACAGCCCACCCATCCAGAACACGGCAAGCGTGTCGAGCACCATCAGCAAGAGGGCCAATGTGACCAGCGGGCCTTTCAGGTTCTCCGATTCGTCGAAGGCGTAAGGGATGGCCGTCACCGGCAGCGAGACCTGTGGCCGAGCAAGCGGCGTGAATGTGCTCGAGGCGTTGAGCAGGTTATGCGCGAAAACGCCGGTTTCCGAACCGTAGAGGCCGGGCGGGTTTTCCAGTGTCACCGGAAGCGGGCCGGCGGCGGGCACGAGCGGCCGCGCATCGGGTGTCGGCGGCACCAGCGCGCCGTCGGCGCCGATCATGCGATAGGGCGCCAGCGATGCTGCGGCCGCCTCGGCATTGGCGACCGCGGCGCCCTGGTTGCGCGACAATTGCACGATGCGTCTCAGCATCTCGACGAAGCTGCCGGAGATCGGCAGGTTCGACCAGGTCGCCTCCGGTGTCACGTGGAAGAGCACCAGCGTTCCCTTGTCCTTCTTCATGCCCGTGACCAGCGGCGTGCCGTCGGCAAGCGTCGCCCAGGTGCGCTCGACGATGTCGGGCGTCGGCTCGGCCAGCACCTGCCGGCTGACCGTCACCTCCGTCGGCGGCGCGAGGTCGGCGAACGGGCCGTTCTTCGGGAATTCGGTGACCGGTTGCGGCGTCGTCCACGAAAGCGCGCCGCCCAGCGCGCGCTCGCCGCTGCGCAGCCGGACCGGCAAGAGATCATCGTCGTTGCCGGCGGCAGCCAGCCTTGAACCGGCAAAACGCACCAGCGTGCCGCCATTGTTCACCCAGTCGACCAGCCGTTGCCGGACCTGCGCAGGGATGGTGCCGACATCGGCCATGATGATCATCGCCGGCTTCTGGTCGAGAAGCTGCGGAATGGCATCGGCCAGATCGGCGCTCGACGGCTCCACCAGATCGGCGAAAGGCTGCAGGGCGCGGCGAATGTAATAGAGCGGCGACAGCAGCGGCTGCGCCTGGTCTGCCTCGGCCTGCGAAAGCAGACCGACGCGGCGGCGCTTGGAGCTCTCGTCCAGCACGCGAACGGCACCGGCCTGGTGCTCGCCATCGAGTGCTATCGAGGCGAAGTCGTTGCGCAACTCGAACGGCACCTTCATCGTTCCGGTGGCGGTGGCCTGACCCGGCGCGAAGGTCAGAGTCGCGTCGGCGATGCGGCGGCCCTTGTCGTCGAAGGCGCCCGCGGTAACCTGCGCCGGCGCCGGATCGCCCGGCGCGCGGATGGCGGTGAGCGTGAAGCCGTCGACCTGATTGTCGGCGCCGGTCAGGCCAGTGAGCGAGAGCCGGTCCGAGGTAGCCCAGACCAGCCTCGCGGCATTCTTTTCCAGGAGCGTCTTGAACGCCGCTTCGTCGCCGGTGGCGGCAAGGCCATCGGCAAGCACGGCAACGCTGGCGCCGGGCAGGCGCTCCAAAGTGGCTGCGACGCGGGCATAGACGGCGGGGCGGTCGGTCGGGATCGGGCGCGGCTTTGCCGCGCGCAGGCGGTCGAGCGCGGCCGATGCATCGAAGGGGCCGATCTCGGCATTCGGCTTCTCGGCGGTAAAGGCGATGACGACCGGCACGCCGTTCGAGCCGGCGTCGGCAATCAGCCGCTCGGCGGTGGCGACGCGCTTGCCCCAGTCGGCGGCGCTTGCCCAGTCATTGTCGATGACCAGCGCGAGCGCCGAGCCCTCCGCCGGCAGCTTTTCGCGCGGATTGAAGATCGGCTCGGCGAGCGCGGTGACGACAAGGGCGGCCATCAGCAGGCGGAGCAATGTCAGCCACCAGGGGCTTTGATGCGGCGTCTCCTCGCGCCTCAGGACGCGGGCGAGGATCCTCAGCGGCGGAAAGACTTCGGTCCGCGGCCTGGGCGGCGTCAGCCTCAGCAGGTACCAGATCACCGGCAGGGCCAGCAGCCCCCACAGCACCATCGGCGCGCCGAAGGAAAGCGGCAGCCAACTCATGCGACCGCCTTTCCGGCATCACCGCCCGCGGTCAGCCCGGCATGACCGCCACCGGCGGTCAGCCCTGCATGACCCGAGGTCAGACCCGGACGGCTGCTGTCGGCGGTCATCGCCATGTGGACGCGCACGAGCGCCTCGGAGGCGAGGCGGTCGGTATGATTGACGGTAAAGCTCCAGCCGAGGCGCTTGCACCAGCCGGCGAGTTCCTGGCGGCGAGCGATATAGAGCAGGCGGTATTCGTCTTTGAGCGTTTCGGCGCGGCCGGCGGTCAGCTTGTCGCCGGTCTCGGGATCGGTGAATTCGGTGCGGCCGGCATAGGGGAAGGTCTCCTCGGCCGGGTCGGCGACCTCGATCAGATGCGCGCGCACGCCGTGACGGGCGAGCACGTCGAGCCAGGCCATGGTCTCCTCGACCGGATCGAGAAAGTCGCTGACAATGACGATGTCGCAGAAGCGGCGGATGGTGGAGAGATCGGGCTTCGCCGCCAGGTTGCCGGCATGGCTGAGCTGGGCCGCGATGCGTTCGGCGCCGTTGCGGGCGGTGAACGGGTCGGTGAGGCCCGGCCAGGCGATGCGCTCGCCGCTGCGCGACAGGAGCTCGGCCAACGCAAGCGCCAGCACCAGCGCGCGCGATTCCTTGGAAACGCCGGCTCCCGAGGATTTGTAGAGCATCGACGGGGAGGGGTCCGACCAGAGCCAGACGGTATGGGCCGCCTCCCACTCGCGGTCGCGCACATAGGTGTGGTCGTCGCGGGCCGAGCGGCGCCAGTCGATGCGCGAGGCATCGCCTTCGACATAGGGGCGGAACTGCCAGAAATTCTCGCCTATGCCGCGCTTGCGGCGGCCATGCCAGCCGGCGATCACCGTGTTGACGATGCGGCGCGCCTCGACCAGCAGATCCGGCACCAGAGAGGCCCGCAACCGGCCACGGGCGAGCGCGTCGCGCGTCGCAACCGGTGCCTGGACCTCGCCTATTCGACCCATCAGATGCCTTTTGCCAGTTTCGCCACCACGTCGCGCACGGATGTGCCTTCCGCGCGGGCGGCGAAGGTCAGCGCCATGCGATGCTGCAGCACCGGTTCGGCGAGGGCACGGATGTCGTCGACCGACGGCGCCAGCCTGCCATCATATAGGGCGCGTGCTCGGGCGCACAGGGTCAGCGCCTGGCTGGCGCGCGGACCAGGACCCCAGGCGACATGCTTGTCGGTGTCGGCAATCCCCTGACCGGGACGAGCCGAGCGCACCAGCTTGAGGATCGCTTCGACGACGCTTTCGGGCACCGGCATGCGGCGGATCAGCGTCTGAATTTCCTTCAGCCTGGCTGGCTGCAGCACATTGTCGGCCTTGGCCTCCTCGACGCCAGTGGTTTCGAGCAGGATGCGGCGTTCGGCCTCGATCTCCGGATAGAGGATGTCGACCTGCATCAGGAAACGATCGAGCTGCGCTTCCGGCAGCGGATAGGTGCCTTCCTGCTCCAGCGGGTTCTGCGTCGCCAGCACGTGGAAGGGCGACGGCAGGTCGTGGCGAGCGCCGGCAATGGTGACGTGATATTCCTGCATCGCCTGCAGCAGCGCAGACTGGGTGCGCGGCGAGGCACGGTTGATCTCGTCGGCCATCAAAAGCTGCGAAAAGATAGGCCCGCGGAGGAAGCGGAAGGATCGTTTGCCAAGCTCATCCTGCTCCATGACTTCGGAGCCGAGGATGTCGGACGGCATCAGGTCGGGCGTGAACTGGATGCGGCGGGAATCGAGGCCGAGCACGATGCCCAGTGTCTCGACCAGCTTGGTCTTGGCGAGGCCTGGCACGCCGACGAGGAGCGCATGCCCGCCGGCAAGCAGCGCAACCAGCGTGCGCTCGACAACGGCTTCCTGGCCGAAGATCACGCGGCCTACGGCGTCGCGGACCTTGGAGATGTCGGACAGCGCCTTCTCGGCCTGCTCGATCATCGCCTTGTCGCTCAACGGGCTTTCCTTGATCATCACGCTCATGCCGTTCGATCCTTGTGGTTGGAAATACCGGCTTGCATTCTCGATTCGCAGAATGCCGCGATTCGGCCTCGCCCGGCGCCTGCGATTGAACTTAAATCACAGGCTTGGGCTGACAAGGCTGACAATCCGGACAACAGTGACTATTTCGTGACCATGACGCATCGCACAGAATCCGGTGAAAAGGGCCTGACCAGCGCCACCGAGGCGCGCGGGCTGGAGGCGCTGATCTCGCGCGCGGCGCGCGCCGGCAAGGGGCCGGCTCCGGTGGAGCGCTGGAATCCGGACTTCTGCGGCGACCTCGATATGGAGATCAGGGCCGACGGCACCTGGTTCTACCTCGGCACGCCGATCGGGCGCATGCCGCTGGTGCAGCTCTTTTCCAGCGTGTTGCGCAAGGACGCCGACGGCAAGACCTATCTGGTGACGCCGGTGGAGCGCGTCGGCATCCGCGTCGCCGACGCGCCCTTCATCGCCGTCGAGATGAACGTGTCCGGGACCGGCAACGGCCAGCTCATCACGTTCCGCACCAATGTCGGGGACGTGGTCACCGCCGGGCCCGGCCATCCGCTGCGCTTCGTCGACGAGGACGCCACCGGCGGGCTCAAGCCTTATGTGCTGGTGCGCGGGCGGCTGGAAGCCTTGGTGGCGCGGCCGGTGATGTACGAATTGGTCGAGCATGGAGAGGTGATCGACGTCGGCGGCAGGGCAATGTTCGCCGTCCGCTCCGGCGGCGAAGTCTATCCGATCATGCCGGCCGAAAAGCTCGAGCGGCTAAGCGCGTGATGGACCAGGTGGCTCCGGTGCCGTTCTCGATCGCGGATTTTCGCGCCCGCGCAGCGGCGCAGGCCGAGGTGCAATCCGGCGACGAGTTCGGCGACCACCGCTTCAATCCAGGGCATCCCAGGCTGAAGCATATAAAACCGCTGCGCGACGCCGCGGTGCTGATCCCGGTCGTCGATCACGCCGACGGCGCCACGGTGCTGCTCACCAAGCGGGCCGAGAAGCTGCGCAGCCATTCCGGCCAGGTCGCCTTTCCCGGCGGCACCATCGATCCGACCGATCCCAGTCCTGAGGCCACAGCGCTGCGGGAGACATTCGAGGAGATCGGCCTCGACCGCGATCACATCGAAATTGTCGGCCGCATGCCCGACTATGTCTCCGGCAGCGGCTACCGCATCGTGCCGGTGCTTTCGGTGGTGCGGCCCGGCTTTTCGCTGATGCTCAACGCCGACGAGGTCGACGCCGCCTTCGAGGTGCCGCTGCGCTTCCTGATGGACCCTGTCAACCACGCGCGCGACAGCCGCATGTGGAACGACCTCGAATGGTTCTTCTACGAGATGCCCTATGGCGGCCAGCGGATCTGGGGCGTCACCGCCGGCATCATCCGCACACTCTATGAAAGGCTCTATGCGTGAGCGCTGAGGTGTCTCTCTCGGGCAGGGCCGATTGGCTGGGCGAAAAGCATCTGCAGAAGCTGCTTGCCGCGCTGAAGGAGGGCGGCGAGGAGGCGCGGGTGGCCGGTGGAGCGGTGCGCAATGCGCTGATCGGCCAGCCGGTCGCCGACATTGACATTGCCACCACGACGGTGCCCGAGGACACGATCCACCGCGCCCAGGCCGCCGGCTTCAAGACCGTGCCGACAGGGATCGAGCACGGCACCGTCACGGCAATCGCCGGCGGCAAGGCCTATGAGGTCACGACGCTCAGGGCCGACATCGAGACCGACGGTCGGCGGGCGAAAGTCATCTTCGGGCGCGACTGGAAAGCCGACGCCGCGCGGCGCGACTTCACCATCAATGCGCTTTATGCCGAAGCCGACGGCGCCATCGTCGACCTTGTCGGCGGCGTCGCCGATATCGAGGCGCGGCGGCTGCGCTTCATCGGCGATCCGGAAGCGCGCATCCGCGAGGATTATCTTCGTATCCTGCGCTTCTTCCGCTTCTTCGCCTGGTATGGCGACGGCCGGCCGGACGCCGAGGGCTTGAAGGCCTGCGCCAGGCTGAAGGACGGGCTCGGCAGGCTTTCGGCCGAACGCGTGTGGTCCGAACTGAAGAAGCTGCTTTCGGCGCCCGACCCCTCGCGCGCCCTGCTGTGGATGCGCCAGGCCGGCGTCCTCACCGCCGTGCTGCCGGAGAGCGAGAAATGGGGCATCGACGCCATCCACGGGCTGGTCAGGACCGAAAAGGATCTCGGCTGGGATGCCGATCCGCTGCTCAGGCTGGAGGCCGTCGTTCCGCCGGATGCCGCGCGCATGAAGACGCTTGCCGAAAGGCTCAGATTTTCAACCGCCGAGGGGGAGCGCCTGCGACACTGGGCACTGACGGTTCCGCCTGAACCCAAGACGACCGAGACGGAATTGTCGAAGAAGCTCTATTTCGGCGACCGCGAAGGCTTCGTCGATCGCCTGCGGCTCGCGCTCGCCGCCGCGCGGACACGGGCCATCGAGGACGATCGGGCGATGATGGAAGCCGGCAGTTTCTCGCGCCTGCTCGGCTTCGCCTTGAAATGGCAAAAGCCGAGCTTTCCGATAAAGGGGGCCGACCTGACCGAACTCGGCGCCGCGCCCGGCCCGAAGCTTGGCGCCACGCTGAAGAATCTCGAAAGGGAATGGGTGGATTCAGCATTCGCCATGGATCGCGGCGCGCTGCTCAAACGCGCCGCGCAGGCACTCGAGGCTTAGATGAGTCCTACATCGTGGCGCCGCTCAGCGTATCGCGACCGGGGCCAGGGCGCGCGAAAGGCTTGCCTCGCCCTTGCCGTAGACTGAGGGGTTGTAGTTGACCAGCGTGTCGGTGCGAGCCGTGTTGAGCAGGTCGTTGGTGATCTGAACCGGGGTCGCCTTGGTGAATTTGCTGCCGATGATTGCGGCATATCCGGAGACGATAGGCGCGGCGAACGACGTGCCGTAAAGGCCGGTCTTGTCGCCTTCGACGCCGACCACCAGGAAATGGCTCTGCACGGTCGGGTCGGAGCCGGCGTAATTGGAATACCAGGCAAGCTGAGCCTTGTTTGACGCCGTGCCGTTTGTGGACAGCGCGCCAACAAAGATCGCCGTCGGTTTGCCGATCAGAGCGAGATCGAGATAATCCTGCTGTCCGCTAGTGACGCCGCCGACCGCAACCGAATCGTTGCCAGCCGCTTTCGAGACGATGGCCGATCCCTTGCTGGCGTAGGAGATGATCGATTGCTCCTCCGGGGCCCAGCGGATCTGGTTCACGCTGTAACCCGCGTTCGCGTACATGCCGTAGCTGAGGTTGAGGACGTTGCGGCCACTTGCCAGCGGGACGGCCGAACCCGTCGAGAAGTCCTTGGAGCGGATGGTCGCCGCAGGAGCGATCATGCTTGCTTCCTCGCGCGTCCACTCTCCGTGCCGCTGATATTGCGTGCCGAGGCCGAAATTGCCGGAGAAGCGCGATGAGCTGCTGAAGTCGTCGATGATGGTGATGGTGACGCCCTTGCCCTTGTAGCCAGCCGCCCACGCGGCGCCGACATCGGGGCTCATCCAGCTCTGCACCGCTTGTGTCGTGCGCGCAACCGGTATCTTTGCGCTTACGCATATGGACCCGCCGCCGTGGCACAGCGCGGCCGCCTGGTCCGCGTCGAGAGCTTCCTGCGCCGACGCGATGGATGCCGGCAGAATGGTCAGTGCCGCGGCAATGCCGAGCTTCCAGAAATTACCAGACATGGTCTTACTCCCGGTCAAAGCAGGAACGAGGACTGACGATCGCGAAGTTCGGGAGCAGGAAGATTTCTCATGCGCGGCATCCCGGCGATCAGAAAGTAACACGGTAGTTGAGCCACAGGCGCAGCCTTTCGGGGGTAGCGTTAACCAGATATTTCAGCGTGTCCTCAGGCGCCGTCTCCCCGGCCGCAAGCCGGCAGTTGACGCTGTAGGTGCCCAGATCCCCATAATCGGCCACGCAGGGCTTTTCGCTCAGGTTGCCGCCGAAGGTCGAGGTAACGGAAAGGGAGAGAGTGCTGTTGAGGCTCGGATGGGTCTGGGTGAGAAAACCGAGCTTGAGGCTCGGCGCGATGCGGTACTTCTCGGCTTGTTCCCCGGTTCCCACTCCCCACAGAAAGCCGCTGTCTTCGGTAAGTTGCGTGATGAAGTCGACGTGCATGTCGACCCAATCGCTGTGGTACCAACGATTGAACGAGACCCAGCTCCCGTCCTGCAGCTCATAGCCGCCATTGCCGAGAGCTCTGGCGCGGTCGCTGAGCCATGACCCCTGGTGGATGTTCACGAGGGACGTGGTCATTTCCTGGGCCATCGACGGCGAGGCGCCAACGACTAGGCACAGCAACAGTGCGGCTGCGCCGAAACCGTCTCGTTTGTTGGATCTTTCGCGCATGCGCGAAGCACCTCGCCCCACCGGATCCAGACGCGCCTTGTGGCGGACGGCTCCTCGGGCAGCCGCGGTCGCCGGATCATGCGCGACGATCGCATGGAGACCGTTACCGCGGGGTTATCCAAGCCGGTACGAATATAAGTTTTTGCTTGAATTCGGCGAAGCCAGGCCGTTGCCAGCGATCAGACGCAAACGAAGCGAGATGCGCCGGATGCTGCATCCAACTCGCCGGCTTTGCCAATGGTCGTCCGAAAACGGTGACCCGATGCCTCAGGCCGCGTCGCGGACCTTTTGGATGCGCGAGCGGATCGCCTCGATCATGGTCTCGCGGATGGTGGTTTCGCCATGGGTTTCACGCATGTGCTCGACGGCGCGGCGCATGACCTCGGCTTCCTCCTCGGCGCGCGTGTGCCAATCGCAGCCCGGGACGAGTGTCCCGCATTGGAACTCCTTCATGGTTTTTCCTTTCCTAGGTCCGGAGCCCTGATTCCGCTCCTTGTTGTCATGCAATTCCGCATGGAAAGCAGCATCGCATTTTCCTGAAATTGCCCCGGTGGAAAACCATAACACATGTCGCCGGCTTCGGTTGCATTGGAGCCGGTGGCGAATTGTTTTTTCACGGTCTCCGCGCGAAATCAAAGGCGGAGCATTGCTGCTCCGCCCGTTGCCACCTGGTTTCCGTCAAACGATGAACCGCTCTGTCTTTTTGTTTTGACGCAATTCCGGCGGAAACCGCTTCAACTGTTCTGCAATTGGAGGCCGTCACTTCATGATCTTGACAGCCTCGGCAATCTTGTTCTTGCCGCTCATATCCCAGGAAACGCGAACCTTCTCGCCCGGCTTGATGCCCGGATCCTTGAAGGCCTTGGACAGCGTGAAGGTCGATCCGTTGTCCAGAACAAGGCTCATGGCCGTTCCATCAAAGCTCTTCACTGTTCCCGTGGTGTGCTTGACCGCGGCGAACGCGGCGCCACCGGAGGCGAGAAAGGCGGCGGTTGCCGCCGTCACAATAAGCTTGCGCATAGGTTGTTCTCCTGGGATGCGGGCACCATTGGGAAGGCACTCCGCTCGATCAGGGCCGTCCGGACGCGTCGGGTCGCGGCTCGTAGCAGTGACGAGCCGCCGGCGCTTCCCGACCCGGCACGTTAAATAAATTAATTTTTTCAAAAGGATATTAGACGAAAAAGAAATCGCCCCTGCCACATTGCCGGTCAAAATTCGGCGAATGGGACAGCAATGCGGCTGGCCTTCCGCTCACCGGATTTTTACGGCCACTTTACCTCGGGCGGCAGGCTGGAGAGGATCGAGGCGACATTGCCGCCGGTTCTCAGGCCGAAGATGGTGCCGCGATCGTGAAGCAAATTGAATTCGACGTAACGGCCGCGCCGGACGAGCTGTTCCTCGCGGTCGCCGTCGGTCCAGTTCTGGTTGAAATTGCCCCGCACCAGATGGGAATAGACGACGAGGAAAGAGCGGCCGACATCCTGGACGAAATTGAAATCGGCGTCCCAGCCGCCCTTGCCCTCATCGGAATGCAGCCAGTCGAAAAAGATGCCGCCGACCCCGCGCGCCTCGTTGCGATGCGGCAGGAAGAAGTACTCGTCGCACCACGCCTTGAATTTCGGATAGTCGGCCACCCCGGCGTTCTTCTCGCAGGCGAACTGCATGGCGCGGTGGAAGGCGATCGTGTCGGGATCGTCCTGGGTACGGCGGCGGTCGAGCACCGGCGTCAGGTCGGCGCCGCCGCCAAACCAGTGGCGGGTGGTCACGACCATGCGTGTGTTCATATGCACGGCCGGAACGTTGGGGTTCCAGGGGTGCGCGATCAGCGAAACGCCGCTCGCCCAGAAGCGCGGATCCTCGTCGGCGCCCGGGATCTGCTTGCGGAATTCGGGAGAGAATTCGCCGTGGACGGTCGAGGTATGCACGCCGACCTTCTCGAAGACGCGGCCGCGCATCATCGACATGGTGCCGCCGCCACCTTTGCCGTCGTCGCGCTCCCACGGCGTCTGCTCGAAATGCCCGGGCGACCATGCCGATTGCGATCCAGTGAGTTCCTGCTCGATCTGCTCGAAGGCGGCGCAGATGCGCTCGCGCAGCGCTTCGAACCAGAGGCGGGCCTTCATCTTCTTCTGCTCGATGTCGTCAGGCAGGCCCACCGCAATGTCGGGTCGTTCCAATTCCGTCTCCAGTCCAGGCTGCTTGCCCGACAAATGACTCGTTTTTTCTGCGCGCGATCCCTAATCTCTTAAGGGCAAGGGTCAAGTCCTGTCTGACCAAGGTGCAAGGAGTTTGCTCGTGCGCACCCCGGCAAGACCGCCGCTGGATGGCTTGAAGAAGAGGCTGGAGCGCTCACGGGCCGAGCGCGAAAGAGAGCCGCGCGACGGATTTTTGCGCGAGACTTTCGTGCTGCCGCGGCCGGCCGCGCGCCTCAAAGCCAAGGAATGGTTCGAGCGCTTTCCCAAGCAGGCCTATTGGACCGAGATCGAAAGCTGGTTCGAGCGCCCGGGCGACGTCATCGAATTCACCATGCGACGGCTGCCGGCGGCGGATTGAAAAATCCTCAGGGCACCAGTAGCCGTCTCGCTCCAGTTCCCTCTCTGGCCAGTCGGTCCTCCTTGTTCCGAAGCGGGCATTTGTCGATCGACATGCAACCGCAGCCGATGCAGTCGGTCAGGCCGTCGCGCAGCTTCTTCAGTTGGGCGATCTTATGATCGAGGCCGTCGCGCCAAGCCGTTGAAAGCAGATTCCAATCCTCGCGCGTGGGCGTGCGGCCCTCGGGCAGGGAGTGGAATGCGGCGGCGATTTCGGCGAGCGAGATGCCGACCTCCTGGGCGACGCGGATGATCGCCACCCGTCGCAGCACGTCGCGGCCGTAGCGCCGTTGGTTGCCCGCGGTGCGATGGCTGCGGATCAGCCCGCGCCCTTCGTAAAAATGGAGCGCCGAGACCGCGACGCCACTGCGCATCGCCACCTGACCGACCGTCAATTCCTTCACCGGAGCCATCTCGCACTTTCCGCTTGACCTCAAGTTAGGTTGAGCTTGTAGCGAGGAAAGCCTGACAAGGCAAATTGAGGAGAAGGCGATGTGCGCCTGGGTGAGACTGACGCCGCAAGTGGGAGGCGTTCGCGACGACGAGCAGGGCTTGAGCAGCCTATCCGAGCTGGCGGAGCGCTTCGCCCGCGACCATCGCGACGGACAGCGCGACATTGATGCTGCGGGCGCCCGGCCGCATCGGAATGGTCAGTCGCGCGTCCGCCGCCTGATGAACCTCTTCCGGCACGCCAGCGGATTCGCGGCCGAACAGAAGGACGTCGCCGGCGGCGAAAGCAAACTGCGTGTAGGCGGTCTCGGCCTTGGTCGTGAGCAGCACAAGACGGCGCGCGTTCGTTCGGCGCCATTCCTCGAAGGCGTGCCAGTCGGCATGGCGGGTAAGCGCCGCCATTTCGAGATAGTCCATGCCGGCGCGTTTCAGCGCCCGATCGGAGAGCGGGAAACCGGCCGGCTCGATGATGTCGACGCCAAGATCAAGGCAGGCGGCGAAGCGCAGGATCGTCCCGGTATTGCCGGCGATATCCGGTTGGTAGAGCCCGATGCGGAGACGGTCGTTCATTTCCGCATCCTTCTAATAAGTGGCAGAACGGCCACAGGCGGCTCCGGCTTTTGGCGATTTCTAGACTGGCGGGTGGCCATTTTCTGCGAAGTCGAGTATACGCCCATCATCGTCAACCCGAACCGAAGGAGAGGGACCACATGATGACCATGCACTTCCAGCCCTTCTCCGGGCAGCTCCTCTTTGGGGCCCACGTATGCCCAACGGCGGTTTCGGTACGACGATTCTTCTGACACTTTAAGACCTCATCGCACCGATTCCCGCCGAACCCAGTTTTCGGCCTTCGAAGGAATCTTGCGATGTTTCTCAAACTGCCAAAGCGGCGCCGCGCCCCGCCTGAACGTGTCGACACCGACGCTGGCCGTCATGTCGGGACTGACGCTTGCCGTCATGTCGGGACTGACGCTTGCCGTCATGTCCTGACTGCGTCGCGTCCCTCCGGCCGAATGCCGGAGGTCGAGCTCGCATCACCCTTTTTAACGCATCTGCACATGGAGGACGGACCGATGTTCGATCCCTTTAAAATACCGGGTTCAAGAAGCTTGCATGAGCGCAAGGTGGCGACCTGGGCGCTGCTGATCGGCGAGACTTACTCGTCGGCGGTGCACGCCGAGACGCGCCGGCGTCCGCATCGCGGCATGCTGCCGGACGTCGACTTCTCGCGCGCGGTGCCCGATCCCGGCCGACCCTCGCTGGTGCGCCGGATCATCCGCATGGTCCGGCCCGGCAAAACCAGCGCTGGCGACAGCTTGTCGTCAGGATCCTCTGGCAAGCCTGTCGGCGAAAAGCCCGCGACACCCTATATTGCGCGAAGCAGGGCCGGCGATACGGACAATTCCGTATCGCCGGCCCGCGGCGCCGTGCGGCCGAACGGCCTTACCAATCAACCCCGCGCCGCGTGAGCGCACAGACCGTCGAGTGCCTCGAATGTTCCGCTGGTTTGAGAAGAGGCTCGATCCGTTTCCCGCCGCGGAGCCGGTCGAGCCGCCGAAGACGCTGGTCGCCTTCTGCGTGCATTACACGCGCGGGGCCTGGCCCTATATCCTCGTCGATGCCGTGCTTGTGGCAGCGATAGCCCTTGCCGAAGCGTGGATGTTCGGTTTCATGGGCCGCATCGTCGACTGGCTGTCGGCGCAGAACCGCGAAACCTTCCTTGAGACGGAGCGCTGGAAACTCGCCGGCATGGCCTTCATCGTGCTGTTCGCGCTGCCGGGCACGGTATGGCTGCATTCGCTGCTCAACCAGCAGACGCTGATGGGCAATTATCCCATGCGCATCCGCTGGCAGGTGCATCGCTACCTGCTCAAGCAGTCGATGGCCTTCTACCAGGACGAGTTTGCCGGCCGTATCGCCACCAAGCTGATGCAGACCGCTCTTGCCGTGCGCGAATGCGTCATCAAGCTGATCGATGTCCTAAACTATGTCGTCGTCTACTTCCTCAGCATGCTGTTCATCGTCGGCTCGGCAGACTTGCGACTGGCTGTGCCCTTGGGTGTATGGCTGGTCGGCTATATCGGGCTCTTGCGCTTTTTCATCCCGAAGCTCGGCAAGGTCGGAGAGGAGCAGGCCAATGCGCGCTCGACCATGACCGGCCGCGTCGTCGACAGCTACACCAACATCCAGACGGTGAAGCTGTTTTCGCATGCCCGCCGCGAGGCCACTTTCGCCAGGGAGGGCATGGCGAGCTTTCTCGATACCGTCTACCGCTCGATGCGGCTGGTGACGCAGTTATACGGGATGCTCTACATCCTGAATTCGCTGCTTCTGTTTTCCGTGACGGCGATCTCGCTGTGGCTGTGGCTGGGCGAGGCGGTGACGATCGGCGCAGTCGCCGTGGTTATCGGCCTGGTGCTCAGGATGTGGGGCATGTCGCAGTGGATCATGTGGGAGATGTCGAGCCTGTTCGAGAATATCGGCACGGTGCAAGACGGCATCCAGTCGATCTCGCTGCCGCGCCTGGTCGAGGACCGCCCGGGCGCCAGCGACATCGCCGTCAGCCAGGGCGAGATCCGTTTCGAGGAGATCCGCTTCCACTACGGCAAGCAGAAGGGCGTCATCGAGAACCTGTCGCTCACTGTGAAACCCGGCGAGAAGGTCGGCATCGTCGGCCGCTCCGGCGCCGGCAAGTCGACGCTGGTCAACCTTTTGCTGCGTTTTTACGACCTGGAAAGCGGCAGGATCCTCATCGATGGCCAGGAGATCGCCGGGGTAACGCAGGATTCGTTGCGCGCGCAGATCGGCATGGTGACGCAGGACACCTCGCTGCTGCATCGGTCGGTGCGGGAGAATATCCTCTACGGGCGCCCTGACGCCACCGACGAGATGTTGATCGAGGCGGCCCGGCGGGCGGAGGCGCTCGATTTCATCGGCGCGCTTTCGGACCATAACGGCCGCAAGGGATTCGATGCACATGTCGGCGACCGCGGCGTCAAATTGTCCGGCGGTCAGCGGCAGCGCATCGCCATTGCCCGCGTCATGCTGAAGGACGCACCGATCCTCATCCTCGACGAGGCGACGTCGGCGCTCGATTCGGAAGCCGAGGCGGCGATCCAGGAGAACCTCTACAAACTGATGCAAGGCAAGACCGTGATCGCCATCGCGCATCGGCTGTCGACCATCGCTGCGATGGACAGGCTCGTCGTCATGGACAAGGGGCGCATCATCGAGGAAGGCTCGCACGAAGAGCTTGTCACCAAGGGCGGCCTTTATGCCCAGCTCTGGCAGCGCCAGTCGGGTGGGTTCCTCCTCGATGATGCGCAGGCTGAGTCCGATGCCAAAGGGTCTCACTCCGAGATGGCGGCGGAGTAACGCGATCGCGACTGGCATCAAGGTTACGGCAATTGCGGGGAATCGATCCCGGGCGTAACCACGAGCTGTCAGAGGCCTGCCGGGGACCAAATTGGGTGCCGGCGGGGTTCCGGCATCTACGAGAGAAAAATGTTCGACCGCATCTTCACCTGGTTCGAAAGCCACTATTCGCCGGTGGCGCTGGCCGAAGACAGGCAGCCGCCAATGGGACTTTGGCGGTTCTACTGGTATTTCATAAGACAGTTTCGCGCCGCCTATTGGCTGCGCATGATCATCGTTGCCGTCGCGGCAATAGTGGACGCGATGCTGCCGATTTTCGTCGGCCTGATCGTGGGCCTGCTCTCCAACACCAGGCCGGGCGATTTCTTCGCCGCGCATGGGCCGCTGCTCGTCATCATGGCGATCGTCGTGCTGCTGCGTCCGCTGTCCATGGTTATCGACGCGCTCATCCGCAACCACGCCATCGCACCGAACCTCATCGACCTCATCCGCTGGCAAAGCCATTGGCATGTCGTGCGTCAGGACTGGTCATTCTTCCAGAACGACTTCGCCGGCCGCATCGGAACGAAGGTCATGCAAAGCGGCGACTCGGTGGAGATGAGCGTCAATCTCACCGTCGATGCCGTCTGGTACGCGCTGGTCTTCGTCGCGGTCGCCATCGTTGTGCTGGCGCGGCTCGACCCGCTTCTTCTGGCTGTGGTGGCGGCCTGGCTGGTGTTCTATTGCATGATCTTCTGGTTTGCGATGCCGAGGATCACCCAGCGCTCGTCCCAACTGTCGGAGCGGTGGTCGCAGGTGAGCGGCCGCATGGTCGACAGCTACACGAACATCCTGACGCTCAAGACATTCTCGACCGGCGAGCACGAAGACAAATATGTCTCGCAAGCCGTCGTCGAGCACGCCGACACGTTTTACCAGCTGATGCGCGTTTTCACACTGATGTGGTCGGCCCTGTTCGTCCTCAACGCTGCGCTGCTTATCGCCATAAGCTGGCTGGCGCTGGCCGGCTGGAACGCCGGCGCCATGACCACGGCGGCCGTGGCGACGGCGATACCGTTCGCGCTGCAGATCGCCAACATTTCCGGCAGGATCCTCGATGTCGGCGCCAACGTCTTCCGGCAGATCGGCGTCGCCAGCAATTCGATGACGACGATCGCGCGCCCCATCACAATGCAGGACCAGCCGGACGCGCCGGCCCTCGTGGTCAAAGCCGGCGGCATCGAGTTCGAGCAGGTGAACTTCAACTATTGGCGCAAGGACGGCAAAGGCGGCGTCATCGACAATCTGTCGCTGAAGATCGCGCCGGGCGAGCGGGTCGGCCTGATCGGCCGTTCCGGGGCCGGCAAGTCGACATTGGTCAATCTCGTGCTGCGGCTGTTCGACGTGCAGGACGGCAAGGTGCTGATCGACGGACAAGACATCCGCAACGTCTCGCAGGAAAGCGTTCGCGCGGCGATCGGCTTCGTCAATCAGGATACGTCGCTCTTGCATCGATCGGTTCGCGAGAACCTCAAATATGGACGACAGTCCGCCAGCGATGAGGCGATGTTCAGCGCCGCCAAGGCCGCGCAGATCGACGATGTGATCGCGGGGCTGACCGATCCGCATGGGCAAAGCGGCTATGAGGCGCTCGTCGGCGAGCGCGGCGTGAAGCTGTCCGGCGGCCAGCGGCAACGCATCGCCATTGCCCACGTTATGCTGAAGGACGCGCCGATCCTCATTCTCGACGAAGCTACGTCTGCGCTCGATTCCGAGGTGGAGGCCGCCATCCAGGAGAACCTCTACAAGCTCATGCAGGGCAAGACGGTCATCGCCATCGCCCACCGCCTGTCGACCATCGCGGCAATGGATCGGCTCGTCGTCATGGACAAGGGCCGCATCGTCGAGGACGGCTCGCATGAAGCGTTGATCGCCAAGGGCGGGCTCTATGCCCAGCTCTGGCGGCGCCAGTCGGGCGGCTTCCTGCTCGAGGAAAAGCAGGCGGCCGACGATCTGCCGACGAAAGGTGAAGCCGCGGAATGATGAAGGCCGTCTATCGCTGGTTCGAAAGCTGGGTCTACCCGTTCCGCGAGCCGACGAACCTTCGTCCACCTGCCAGCGTCGGCGGCTTCCTCTGGCACTATGTCGGGCAAGCGAAGCTCGCCTTCTTCGCCATGCTGATCATCGGCGGCATCGCGCCGCTGGTCGAGGCCGGGCTGTTCTATTTCGTCGGACGGCTGGTCGATATCCTCGACCAGCTTCCCGGCGAACGCAGCTGGCACGCGCTGTGGGGGGCCGCCGGGCCAGAGCTGCTGTTCATGGGCGCGGTGGTGCTGATTATCCGCACGCTGGTGGTCGGCCTTTCGGCGCTGGTCGACGAGCAGACGATCACGCCGGGCTTCTACAGCCTGGTGCGCTGGCAGGCGCATCGGCATGTCTCGCGCCAGTCCTACGCTTTCTTCCAAAACGACTTCGCCGGGCGTATCGCCACCAAGGTCTGGCAGGCGGGGCAGGCCACGGGCGACCTCATGGAAAGCTTCATCGAGGTCGTCTGGTTCATGATCGTCTACACGGTGACGACGCTGGCGCTGGTCGCCGGCCTCGACCTCAGGCTGGCGGCGCTGGTGGTGATCTGGATCGTCGCCTTCGGCTGGCTGGCCAGGCTCCATTTGCCGGCAATCCGCAAGCATGCCGAGGCGACCGCCGAGGCCGGCTCGATGATCACCGGCCGCTTCGTCGATTCCTATTCCAATGTGCAGACGCTGAAGCTGTTCGCGGCCGACGGCGACGACCGCTACATCCGCAACGGCTTCGACATCTATCTCGATGCGCTGCGGCCCTTCACGCGCCGGCTGACCGGCGTGCGCGTGGCGCTGACGACGCTTTCCGGCATCATGATCACGGCGATCGCCGCCTTTGCCGTCTATCTGTGGGTCGAAGGCTCGATCACCGTCGGCGCCGTCGCCTTCACGCTCTCGCTTGTGCTGAGGCTCAACATGCTGCTGGGACGGCTGATGATGCAGCTCAACAGTATCCTCAGGAATCTCGGCGTGCTGGAAAATTCCAAGGCGCTGATCTCGCAGTCGCTCGGCCTGACCGACGCCCCGGATGCCAAGGAACTGGTGGTTGCGGGTGGCCGCATCGACCTCAAGAACGTCACCTTCCACTACGGGAAAGGGGCAGGGGTCCTCGAAGGCATCGACCTCGTCGTGCGTCCAGGCGAGAAGGTCGGGCTGGTCGGTCCGTCCGGCGCCGGCAAGACGACGCTGGCCAATCTCATCCTGCGCCTTTACGATCTCGAGGGCGGCAGGATCCTGATCGACGGCCAGGATATCGCCGGCGTGACGCAGAATTCGCTGCGCGCCAATATCGGCGTGGTCAGCCAGGACACGGCGCTGTTCCACCGCTCGCTGCGCGACAACATCAAGCTCGGCATGCCGGACGCTACCGACGCTGAGGTGATCGCCGCGGCGCGCAAAGCCGAGGCGCATGACTTCATCATGGGGCTGCGCGACAATCGCGAGCGCCTTGGCTACGAAGCTTATGTTGGCGAGCGCGGCGTCAAGCTCTCCGGCGGCCAGCGTCAGCGCGTGGCGATCGCCCGCCTCTTCCTCAAGGATGCGCCGATCCTCATCCTTGACGAGGCGACCTCGGCACTCGATTCGGACATCGAGGCGGCGATCCAGGAAAACCTGGCAAGGCTGATGGAGAACAAGACCGTCATCGCCATCGCCCACCGGCTTTCCACCATCGCAGCGCTCGACCGGCTGGTCGTGCTCGACGGCGGCCGCATCGTCGAAGAAGGCACGCATGATGAGCTGGTGGCGCTGGACGGCCTTTATGCGCGGCTCTGGAAACGGCAGTCCGGCGGCTTCCTCTTCAATGAGGAAAGCGCGCTGGAAGAGACGCGCCCGGCGGAGTAGAAACGCAGCCATGTCGGTCAGAATGCCCAGCAATTTCGGACGGTCAGGCGCGCAGGAAAGCGCTCTCGATCTGCTCGGCCACGAAATACTCGCCGAGAAGGCCGCCGCCCTCGGTCGCGCCGGCCAGCGCGTCGAAGAGGCCTTGACGAAGCTGCGCGAAAATGGGGAAGGCAGGGATCGCAACCGGCTGCTCAAGGAAGCCGCGGCGGCCGTCCACGCCTATTTCATCCAGCGCGAACTCTGCGGGCTGCGCAAGCACGACGCCGTGATCCGCGAATACGACATCCCGCGGGCGGTGCTGGTCAGGCTCGGCGCCAGCTAGGCGCTGACTTCCTTCCGAAAGCGCGCCAGGCGCAAGGCGAGCGCTCCGGGATTCTCATCGGCGACGAAGTGCCCGCTATCGGGGATGATGTCGCCCTCCACATTGGAGAGGCCGGCGGCCTTCAAGCCATTGAGGTAATCGCTGATCTCGCCGGTCTCGGCAGCGCCCCTGAGGCAGAGCACCGGCGTGTCGATCGGGCTTGCCGGCGGAACGGCATTGGCCTTGGCGTCCTCGGAAAAGGCGCGGTACCAGTCGAAGCCGGCCTTGAGGCTTTCCGGCCGCGAATAGGCCTTGGCGTAGATGTCTCTTGCTTCGGCCGGGATGGCGGATTTCTCCTTCGAAAGGGTGTCGAAGAAGAAGTCGAAATAGGCGCGCTCGTGACCCCCAACCAGCAGTTCCGGGAGAGCAGGAACCGCGTGGAAGGCGAAATGCCAGAGGTTTGGATTGCGGATGACCTTGTCCCACGGCGCCACGCCCGGAACGACAACATCCATGATCGCAGCGGCGGAGAGGATTTCCGGATGGTTGCGCAAAAGCGCGAAGACGATCTGGCCGCCGACATCATGGCCGGCCACTATGACCTGTCGCAGGCCGCAGGCGTCAATCAAGGCCGCTATCACCCTGGCCAGATAGGCTTTCTCACCGGTTTTGCGCGTGCCTTGCGAGCCGCCTATACCCGGCAGGTCGGGCGCGATCACGCGCTGATCGGTGGCCAGCCGACCGATCACGTTCTCGAAGGCATGGGAACTTTGTGGCCAGCCGTGGAGCAGCACGAGGCCGGGCGCATCCCGTGGTCCGGCTTCGCGGATCGCAATGGTCAGTCCTTCAACCTCGATGCTGGAAGTTTCCATCCGCCCGGCCTTCACCTGTCCGATCGCTCCGACCGACAGAACTAGGCGGGAATCGGTCCGCGGACAGGGCCTGCCTCTCGAACAAGCCGCATCACTCCAGCCATTCGGTGATGAAGCTGCCGTTCTCGTGGATGTCGGTGGTCTCGAGCGGACCGGGGCCTAGATTGGTGAATTTGTGCGGCGTGTCTGCCGGCACGATCAGAATTTGGCCTGCGGTGGCCGTTATCTGCCGGTCGCCGACCGTGAACAGGCCGGTACCGGAACGGATGACGAAGATCTCCGCGTAAGGATGCTTATGCAGACGCGGGCCGCCGCCGATCTCGGGCTGATAATTGAAGATCAGGCAGGAGTTGGAGCCAAATGCACCGCATTGCAGCTCGCCTTGCCAACGGTCGGGCGTGCTCGCCCATTTGTCGCGGTCGATGACATGCGCCATGGCTCGACAATAGACCGGGCCGGCGGTCGCTGTCGAGGCAAGCGGAGTTCCGATTTACCGCTGAAGTTAGCGCTATTTAGCGCTGTTCGGCGGCACGATCATCAAGCCGTTGCGCGGGCCGCGGCATGTGCCCGCGACAATGTGCCCTTGTGCCTCCACGCGTCTGGACAAAAACGGGCTTCACGCATAAACCGAACCTCCAAATGCCGGAGGAATTCGCTAGCCTGTTCGCCATGCGCTGTCGGGCCGGCGCGATTGAGCGGGGACAAGGCTCGGCCGCCGGCACGGAAAGAGGCGAAAGGATCAGGCACCCGTGAGCGCAACCGACATCCACGATCCCAACCGTCGCGATTTTCTCTATATCGCCACCGGCATGGCCGGCGTGGTCGGCGCTGGGGCCGTCGCCTGGCCGTTCATCGACCAGATGCAGCCGGATGCCTCGACGCTGGCGCTGGCCTCTGTCGAGGTCGATGTCTCCTCGCTGCAGCCCGGCAGCTCGCTGGTCGTCAAGTGGCGCGGCAAGCCGGTCGTGGTGCGCAACCGCACCGACAAGGAAATGAAGGACGGCGCGGCGGTTAGCCTCAACGATCTCAAGGATCCGATCGCCCGCAATGCCAACTTGCCGGCCGATGCGCCGGCGACCGACGCCAACCGCACCACGCCCGGCAAGGAAGCCTGGATGGTCATGGTGCAGGTCTGCACCCATCTCGGCTGCATCCCGCTCGGCCAGGAAGGCGATTTCGGCGGCTGGTTCTGCCCGTGCCACGGCTCGGTGTACGATACCGCCGGCCGCATCCGCAAAGGCCCGGCGCCGGAGAACATGGCGATCCCGGTGTTTAAATTCATTTCCGATACCAAGATCCTTATCGGTTGAGGCAGGGGGATATTTCGATGAGCGAGGGACACTCCACCTACACACCGAAGACGGGTCTCGGACGCTGGTTCGACGCCCGTATGCCGCTTCCCCGGCTTGTCTATGACAGCTTCATTGCCTATCCGGTGCCGCGCAACCTCAACTACATGTGGACGTTCGGCGGCATCCTGTCGATCATGCTGGTATCGCAGATCCTCACCGGCATCGTGCTGGCCATGCACTACACGTCCGACACCACACTCGCCTTCGATTCGGTCGAGAAGATCATGCGCGACGTGAATTCGGGATGGCTGTTGCGCTATCTCCATTCCAACGGCGCCTCGTTCTTCTTCGTGGCCGTCTACATCCACATCTTCCGCGGGCTGTTCTACGGCTCCTACAAGGCGCCGCGCGAGCTGCTCTGGATCCTCGGCTGCATCATCTATCTCCTGATGATGGCGACCGGCTTCATGGGCTATGTGCTGCCATGGGGACAGATGAGCTTCTGGGGCGCCACCGTCATCACCGGCTTCTTCAGCGCAATCCCGCTGGTCGGCAACTGGATCCAGGAACTGCTGCTCGGCGGCTTCGCCGTCGACAATCCGACGCTGAACCGCTTCTTCGCCCTGCATTACCTGTTGCCGTTCATGATCGCCGGCGTCGTCGTGCTGCACGTCTGGGCGCTGCATGTCGTCGGCCAGTCGAACCCGACCGGCATCGAGGTCAAGTCGAAGACCGACACCGTCGCCTTCACGCCCTATGCGACCATCAAGGACGCGTTCGGCATGATCGTGTTCCTGTTCTTCTTCGCCTATTTCGTCTTCTACCTGCCGAACTACCTCGGCCATCCGGACAACTACACGGTCGCCAATCCGCTGAAGACGCCGGCCCACATCGTTCCGGAATGGTACTTCCTGCCGTTTTACGCGATCCTGCGCGCCATCACCTTCAACATCGGGCCGATCAACTCCAAGCTCGGCGGCGTGCTGTGCATGTTCGGCGCCATCGCCATGCTGTTCCTGGTGCCGTGGCTCGACACCTCCAAGGTGCGCTCGGCGGTCTACCGGCCCTGGTACAAACTGTTCTTCTGGCTGTTCGTGGCCGACGCCATCCTGCTCGGGTGGCTGGGCTCGCAGCCGGCGGAAGGCTCATACGTGTTCATGGCGCAGATGGCGACGCTGTTCTACTTCGCCTTCTTCCTGGTCGTGATGCCGGTGCTCGGCCTGATCGAGACGCCGCGGCGGCTACCGAACTCGATCACCGAGGCGGTGCTGGAAAAGAAAAACAAGGGAGCCGGCGGGCATCCGGCAGGCGCGGTCAGCGCGCCGGAAACCAAGGGCTGAGAATCTGAGGGGATTTGGCATGAAGAAGATTCTCACCGCGCTGGCGCTGCTTGGCCTGGTGGTCGCGGGCACCGCTGCCATCGCCGCCGAAGAGGAACACAACGCGGCGGCCCCGACGCATTTCCCGATCAATGAACCGAAGGAAATGAGCTGGAGCTTCGCCGGGCCGTTCGGCACCTACGACAAGGCCCAGCTGCAGCGCGGCCTGAAGGTCTACAAGGAAGTCTGCTCGGCCTGCCACTCGATGAACCTGGTGGCGTTCCGCACGCTGGAAGGCCTCGGCTACTCGGAAGCGCAGGTCAAGACGCTTGCCGCCGAGTACACCATCCATGACGGCCCGAACGATGCCGGCGACATGTTCGACCGCCCGGGCAAGCCGTCGGATCACTTCCCGTCGCCGTTCCCGAACGAACAGGCCGCCGCGTCCGCCAATGGCGGCGCCGCTCCGCCCGACATGTCGCTGCTCGCCAAGGCGCGCGGCGTCGAGCGCGGCTTTCCGCGTTTCATCTTCGACATCTTCACCCAATATGCTCAGGGCGGCCCGGACTACATCCACTCGCTGCTCACCGGCTACGACCAGACGCCGCCGGCCGGCATGGTCATCCCCGAAGGCACGCACTACAATCCATACTTCCTGTCCGGCGTGTCGCTGAAGATGCCGAAGCCGCTTTCCGACGGCCAGGTGACCTATGACGACGGTTCGCCGCAGACGGTCGACCAATATTCGCGCGACGTGTCGGCGTTCCTGATGTGGGCCGCCGAGCCGCATCTCGAAGAGCGCAAGAAGACCGGCTTCCGCGTGCTGGTGTTCCTGCTGCTGTTCGGCGCGCTGGTCTACCTGACCAAGCGCAAGGTGTGGGCCGAAGTGGCGCACTGAGCCGCGGTCGGTCCGACACTTTCGAGGGGCGCCGCAAAGGCGCCCTTTTCATATTTCGGGACCGCTTTGATCCGGCCATGTCACATGGCTGTCATTGCGCATCGCGATCCTGCGTTGGCTCACCTCAAAGGATCGTGCTCATGAAAAGACTTGCGCCGCTTGCAGCCGTGGTGCTGCTTCTTGTCGCCTCCTCGGCAGTCCGCGCCGAGGACGCCCAGCCCTTCGTCACCAACAAGGACATCGACCTGACGATGATCCTGCCGCCGCCGCCGGCCAATGATTCGGCCGAGACCAAGGCAGAACTCGGCGAGGTGCTGACCCTGCAAGTGACGCGCACGCCCGAAATGGAAAAGCGTGCTATCGCCGATGCCG
Source organism: Mesorhizobium sp. WSM3864 (assembly GCF_002294955.1). NCBI lineage: Bacteria > Pseudomonadati > Pseudomonadota > Alphaproteobacteria > Hyphomicrobiales > Phyllobacteriaceae > Mesorhizobium > Mesorhizobium sp. WSM3864. The sequence goes on along the minus strand of NZ_NSGD01000003.1, from coordinate 23,486 downwards.
AAGAGGATGTCTGGCGCTTCGCCGACGTCATGGGACCGAAATTCAGCAAGGAGACGCTGCCGAAGTTCAGCGCCTTCTTCGACCGCGTGGTGGCGACCGAAGGCGCGGTCGTCGATCCGGCCAAGGACGTCTGGAAGCGGCCGCGTCCGCATCAGCTCAGTGATCTGGTCAAACCGGCGGTGAAGCTGTCGAATTCCGGTTCCTGGCCGTCGGGCCATGCGACGGTCGGCACCATGATGGGCATCATCCTGTCCGACATGGTGCCGGAGAAGCGGCCCGAGATCATGGCCCGCGCGGCCGAATATGCCCATAACCGCGTGGTCGGCGGCATCCACTATCCGTCGGATGTCGAGATGGGCAAGATTTCCGGCAGCGCGATCGCCGCGGTCCTGCTCAGCCGGCCCGATTTCAAGACCGAGTTCGAGGTGGCGCGATCCGAGCTGCGGTCCGACCTCGGCATGTGAGCCGTCCGTCGCCGACGTTTCTGCAAGGGCGCCAGCGGGCGCCCTTTTCGCTTGCGGCGCCGGCACGGGAGCAAGGCAGGCGATGCCGATCCTTTGCCGGATGCGCTTGTCTCCCGGGCTCCATCGCGGTAGCCGTTGTTGGTTGCGTTGCGCCGGGCGCGACGACGCCGTTATACCCGACAGCCGGACACGCGGAGCTCGTCTCATGAAACCCTCGCTCGAAGACACGCTGCTTGCGGCCATCCGCACCATTCCGGATTACCCCAAACCCGGCATCCTGTTTCGGGATATCACCACGCTGCTCGGCGACGCTCGCGCCTTTCGCCGCGCCATCGACGAGCTTGTGCATCCTTACGCCGGGCTGAAGATCGACAAGATCGCCGGCATCGAGGCGCGCGGCTTCATCCTGGGCGGTGCAGTGGCGCATCAGCTTTCGGCGGGTTTCGTCCCGATCCGCAAGAAGGGCAAGCTGCCTTACGAGACCGTGCGCGTCGCCTACAGCCTCGAATACGGTCTGGACGAGATGGAGATGCACAAGGACGGCGTCTCGCAAGGCGAGAAGGTGATCCTGGTCGACGATCTGATCGCCACCGGCGGCACGGCGGAGGCGGCCGTCAAGCTGCTCAGGCAGATCGGCGCCGACATCGTCGCCGCCTGCTTCGTCATCGACCTGCCGGATCTCGGCGGGCGCCAGAAACTGGAAGCGCTCGGCGTGCCGGTAAGGACGCTGATCGGCTTCGAGGGGCATTAATCAGTGTTGAATGGTGAATAGTGAATGGTGAATAGGGAATGGTTCACTAGTCACCATTCACTATTCACCATTCGCTACTCCACCTTCACCAGCACCGCGCTGTCGAACTCGATGACCTTATCGCCGCTGGAGTCGAAACCTTCGGAACGCAGCGTGAGCAGGCTCCAACCGGGGCGGCCGGCAAGGGGTCGATGGGCAAGCGCTGTGCGGGTGAAGGTCACGGTTTCGCCGGCATAGACCGGCTTCAGCCATTTGAGGTTGCGAAACCCGGGCGAGGGGCCAAATTCGGGCTGCGGGCCGGGACCGGTCCAACGCACGCCCTCGGTCTCCATGCGCTTTTCGAGGTTGTATTTCATCCAGGTGGCGGCGGTGTGCCAGCCGGAGGCGCAGAGACCGCCAAGCATGCTCTTCTTCGCCGCCTCCTCGTCGACATGGAAGATCTGCGGATCGTATTTCCTGGCGAACGCCTTGATCTCGTCGGTCTCGAATCTGTGCGAGCCGAGGGTGACGGTTTGGCCGATGAGGAAATACTCGTCCAGGGTCACGCGACGGCCCCGCGGGTCAGAAACATGCCGGTGTTCTCAAGCTCGAAGACGCATTCGCCGCGCTGGTTGAACAGCTCGCTGCGCATGCTGACGAGGCCGATTTGCGGCCGCGACCTGGACTGGCGCTTGGAAAGCACGGTGACCTTGCCGGAGAGACGGTCACCGGCCAGAACCGGCTTCTTCCATTTGACATGCTCGATGCCGGGTGAGCCCTGCGAGGTCGAATCGAGCAGGAAGGCATCGCACAGCATGCGCATGAACATCGCGCAAGTGTGCCAGCCCGAAGCCGAAAGGCCGCCCAGGATGCTGGCCCTGCCGGCCGCCTCGTCGAGATGCATCGGCTGGGCGTCGAATTCGCTGGCAAACTCGATGATCTCGGCCGCGCTCACATTCTTGCTGCCGAGGTCGAGCGAGGCGCCCTCGACGAAATCCTCATAGGCCCAGGTCTTTCCGGTCATGTCGGCAATCCGGTTGACGAACGCGTGATCCCGAAGGTCGGGCATCCCGGATGGAGGCCCGAGCCAATTTGGTCAAGTCCTTTCTGGTGAGCCAGCCAGGCACTCAGGTGTTGAACTTGAACAGCATGATGTCGCCGTCCTGGACGACATACTCCTTGCCTTCGTCGCGCGCCTTGCCGGCTTCCTTGGCCGCCACTTCGCCGCCGAGCGTGACGAAGTCGTTGTAGGAGATCGTCTGGGCGCGGATGAAACCACGTTCGAAGTCAGTGTGAATGATGCCGGCAGCTTGCGGTGCCTTATCGCCCTTGTGGATGGTCCAGGCGCGCGTCTCCTTCGGCCCGACGGTGAAATAGGTGATCAGATGCAAGAGCTCGTAGCCGGCGCGGATCACCTTGTTGAGGCCCGGCTCAACTAGGCCGATCGAGGCGAGAAACTCCATTTCCTCCTCGTCGGAAAGCTGGGCAACTTCCGCCTCGATTGCCGCCGAGATCACCACCGTGCCGGCGCCCTGCGCGGCGGCCATCTTCTCCACCGCCTTTGTATGCTCGTTTCCCGTGGCAGCGTCCGCCTCAGCGACGTTGCAGACATAGAGCACGGGATGCGATGTGAGCAGGTTCAGGCCCTGCAGGATGCGCAGATCCTCCGCCGCGATGCCATTGAGCAGGACGCGGGTCGGGCGACCTGCCTGCAGCAGTTCGAGCGCCGCCTCCATCATCGGCAGAACGGTCATTGCTTCCTTGTCCTTGCCGGCGGCGCGCTTGCGGACCTGCACGATGCGGCGCTCCAGGCTTTCGAGATCGGCGAGCATCAGCTCGGTCTCGACGGTCTCGGCGTCGGCGACCGGATCGATGCGGCCCTCGACATGGGTGATGTCGTCATCCTCGAAGCAGCGCAGCACATGCACGATGGCGTCGACCTCGCGGATGTTGGCGAGGAACTGATTGCCCAGACCTTCGCCCTTGGAGGCGCCGCGCACCAGTCCGGCAATGTCGACGAAGGAGATGCGGGTCGGGATGATCTCCTTCGACTTGCCGATCGCGGCGATCTTCTGCAGCCGCGGGTCCGGAACCGCCACCTCGCCGGTGTTCGGCTCGATGGTGCAGAAAGGATAGTTGGCGGCCTGCGCGGCAGCCGTCCTGGTCAACGCGTTGAACAGCGTCGACTTGCCGACGTTGGGCAAGCCAACGATGCCACATTTGAAACCCATGTTCGTCCGGTCCTATCGGGAATTCGAGATTTGGTGAGGGCTATGGGCGAAAGCGCGGACGATCGTCAAGCCCTTGGCATGATCGTTTCGACGCTCAGTCTTTTCCGAACAGCTTCTTCAGCATCGCGGCCATCGGCCCGCTCTCGGGAACCTTCGCCGGCGGCTGCTGCGGGCGGGCCTGGCGGATATGGCTCTGCTGTTTTGGCGCCTTGGGCGGAGGCCGATCGTCATCGCCGGTCGGCACGAGCTTTTCGCGCAGCGCCAGGGTGATGCGGTTCATGAAGGAGTTGTCATCGCCCTTGGCCAGCAGTGCGGCGTCGTCGGCGATCGCGTCGAGCAACACGTCGAGCCATTCACGGTCGGCCTTGGCGAAATCGCCGAGCACATGGCCGTGCACCATCTCTTTGACGCCAGGATGGCCGACGCCGATGCGCACCCGGCGATAGGCATTGCCGACATGCTGGTCGAGCGATCGGATGCCGTTGTGGCCGCCGGAACCGCCGCCGACCTTGACCCTGAGCTTGCCGGCGGCAAGATCGATCTCGTCGTAGAAGACGGTGAGGGCGGCGGCATCGAGTTTGTAGAAGCGCAACGCCTCGCCGACCGACTGGCCGGATAAATTCATGAAGGTCTGCGGCTTGATCAAAAGGATCTTTTCGCCGCCCAGCGCGCCCTCGGCGATCAGGCCCTGGAACTTCTTCGACCAGGGCGAAAAGGAATGGCGGCGGGCTATCGCGTCCGCCGCCATGAAGCCGACATTGTGTCGGTTGTTCTGATATTTCGCGCCCGGATTGCCGAGGCCTGCAAAGACAAGCATCGTTGTCTCCTGGCGCTGAGAGAGATTACTTCTCTTCGGCCTCAGCGGCCTCAGCTTCCGGCGCCGCCGCTTCGGCAGTCTCCTCCGTCTCCGGCTTCATTGCCGCGGAGCCGGCGATGGTCGCGATGGTGAAGTCGCGATCGGAGATCACCGGCTTGACGCCGGCCGGCAGGACAACCGCCGAAATGTGGATCGAGTCGCCGATTTCGGTGCCGGCGAGATCGACGGTGATGAATTCCGGGATCGCGTTGGCAGGGCAGTGGAACTCGACTTCGTGACGAACGATGTTGAGCACGCCGCCGCGCTTGATGCCGGGCGACTTGTCCTCATTGATGAAGTGGACGGGCACGTCGACATTGACCTCGGTGTCCTTGCCGATGCGCAGGAAGTCGACATGGACCGGGAAGTCCTTGACAGGGTCGAGCTGAAAATCCTTCGGCAGGACCTGGATCTTCTTGCCGTCGACATCGATCGTAGCGATCGTGGTCAGAAACCCGCCGCCGTGGATCTTGTAGAAGATGTCCTTGTAGTTGAGGGCGATCGCCAGGGGGGGCTGCTTGTCGCCGTAAATAACTGCAGGCACTTTGCCGTTGCGGCGAACTGCACGGGCGGACCCCTTACCGACCTGTTCGCGCGCTTCGGCCTTGAGCTCGTAAGCCTCGTGGCTCATGGCATTTCCTTTCGCGTGTTATGGAGCGTTCGCGGCGGGCAAGCCCATCCGTAAACGTCGAAAGCCGTCGCGGCCTTGCATGGTCGATCCAACGCTTTTGGCTGTCCAAACGCTTCGGGGATCATGCAGGCCTGGCCGGCCTTCCTCCGCGTTGCCTCCAAGGGTGTCTACGCGGGTGGCGGCTCTATAGCGGAAGGCGGGCAGGGGCGCAAGCCGTTGAACGGGAAGGCTCGGCCACGCTGCGCGATGATATCCGGTCGGGGAGGCATAGCCGACGCGTTGCTCCGTCGGATCTGGCGAGTTGCGCCGGGTCCCGCCCGCATGCGTCATGTAGCATCGGGCCGGTTTCAAACGTCCTTGGCAGGCAATCGAAGGACCGGAGATCGACATGAAACTACTGTTCAGCCGCAATCCCAATCCTCGCCTCGCGGTCGCGGCGGCGCGCTATCTGAAGGCCGATGTCGCCTTCGAATTCGCCTCGCCCATGGCACCAGGGCAGGCCGAGCGCTACCGCGCGCTGAACCCCAATTTGACCTTGCCTATCCTGGTCGGCCCGGGATGGAGCCTGTGGGAAGCCGATGCGATCGCATGCCGGCTCTCGCGCGACATGCATTCGGATTTCTGGCGCACCGGCGACGACGAGCCGCAGATGATCCGCTGGCTGAGCTGGGGCAAGGAGAATTTCGTCAGGGCCTGCGACATGGTGCATTTCGAGCGCGGCACGAAACAGCGCTGGGGACTGGGGCCGATCGACAAGGCATTGGTCGAGGAGGGGCTGAGGCAGTTCCACATGACGGCCGCCATCCTTGAAGCCGAGCTTTGCGGGCGCCAATGGCTGGTCGGCAATTCGGTTTGCTATGCCGACTTTCGTATGGCGACCTTTCTCGCGTTCAATGATGCCGCCCGGTTGCCGCTCGATGACTATCCGTCGCTCAGCCGCTGGTATCGGCGGATCGAGCATATCGATGCCTGGCGCGACCCGTTCCAGGGGCTGGATGCGCCGCAACTGCCGCCGGTCAGCAGCGAGGCGGCGCCGGGCTAAGCCAGGATTTTGAACGTCTTTCTTCAAATACCGTCGTCGAGGATGCCTGCCAACCCGCGCCGAAAATGGCCCGCCCCAGCGATGGGGACGCGGGCCGCTGCTGCACTAAGCAGACCTTAGTTCATCTACCCCGTCTGGAGGTCAGGCAGCATCAGCCGATTGGTCGCCGCTCAACGCATCGCGCAACGCCCGGACTTTTCGCGTGAGAGCATCGATCTCGGCCGAGGTCATGCCTGAACGCTCGACCAGCGTTTCGCCCAGACAGCTGCATTGCGTGAGCAGCGCCCGGCCTGCCGCGGTGAGATCGACCTGCACCTGCCGCTCATCGTCATGGCTGCGCTGGCGGGTCACCAGACCCGCCTGCTCCATGCGCTTGACCAGCGGCGTGACGGTGCTCGATTCCAGCGCCAGCCGGCGCGCTATGGTGCCGACCGACATGCCATCGGCCTCTCCAAGCGCATTGAGCACGAGATACTGGGGATACGTGATCCCCATCTCGTCGAGCATGGGCTTGTAGGTGCGGTTGATCGCCATGCTCGTGGCGTAGAGTGCGAAACAGAGCTGATTGTCCAGGGGCAGCGGCATCGCGCCATGTTCCTTTTGTCGACGTCGCGAGGCGCTTTAGCACAAAAAATCATATCGCGATACATATTATTGTGGACAAGAAGTGGTCACTGCGCTAGGCGTTTCGTTATCGCGATATCATTTTTCGCGATAACGACAAAGGAGATTGAGATGACTGAAGCTTCACATGCAAAAGCCGGCTCGGGCAGCGGAACGATCACCACCAAGGACGGCACGCAGATCTACTACAAGGATTGGGGCACCGGTCAGCCGGTCGTCTTCCACCATGGCTGGCCGCTGAGCAGCGACGACTGGGATGCCCAGATGCTGTTCTTCCTCTCCAAGGGCTATCGGGTCATCGCCCATGACCGCCGCGGGCACGGCCGCTCCAGCCAGACTGACATCGGCAATGAGATGGACACCTACGCCGCCGATGTGGCGGCGCTGGTTGCGCATCTCGACCTCAGGAACGCCATCCATGTCGGGCATTCGACCGGCGGTGGCGAAGTGGCGCGCTATGTCGCGCGGTACGGTTCCGGAGGCCGCGTCGCCAAGGCTGTGCTGATCGGCGCGGTGCCGCCGATCATGCTCAAGACCGCTGCCAATCCCGGCGGCCTCCCGATCGAAGTGTTCGACGGCTTTCGCTCGGCGCTGACGACGAACCGCGCCCAGTTCTTCCGCGACGTTCCGGCCGGCCCTTTCTACGGCTTCAACCGTCCGGGCGCGACGGTGTCGGAGGGTGTGGTCGACAATTGGTGGCGCCAGGGCATGATGGGCGGCGCCAAGGCGCATTACGATTGCATCAAGGCGTTCTCGGAAACCGACTTCACCGAGGACCTGAAGAAGATCGACGTACCGGTGCTGGTCATGCATGGCGACGACGACCAGATCGTACCGATCGCGGATTCGGCGCTGCTCGCAATCAAGCTGCTCAAGAAGGGCGAGCTCAAAGTCTGCAAGGGCCTTCCGCATGGGATGGCGACGACTCATGCGGACGTCATCAATGCCGACCTCCTGGCTTTCTTCCAGGCCTGAGTCCCAGCGCCAGAAAAGCACCCGCCATCGCGCGGGTGCTTTGCTCTCTGGAACTCGTTCGGAGTGGCCGGCTCAGGCTTTCCTGGCCTCCTTCATGTTCGGCAGGAACACGGTCAGCAGGCCGAGGAAGGGCAGGTACGAGCAGACGTGGTAGACGAAGTCGATGCCTTTCATGTCGGCGATGACGCCGAGCACGGCCGCAGCGATGCCGCCCATGCCGAAGGCGAAGCCGAAGAAGATGCCGGCGATCATGCCGACGCGGCCGGGAACCAGTTCCTGCGCGAAGACGACGATGTTGGAGAAGGCCGACGACAGAATCAGGCCGATCACAACGGTAAGCACCATCGTCCATTCCAAATTGGCGTAAGGCAGCGCCAGCGTGAAGGGCAGAACGCCGACGATGGAGAACCAGATCATCGCCTTCTGTCCATAGCGGTCGCCGAACGGGCCGCCGAGCAGGATGCCAAGCGCCGAGGCGCCGAGGAACAGGAAGAGCATGACCTGCGACATCTGCACCGAAACGCCGAACTTATGGATGGCGTAGAAGGTGTAGTAGCTGGACAGCGAGGCGATATAGGCGTTCTTGCTCAACACCAGCAGCGTCAGCACCGCCAATGCCCCCATGACCTTTTTGCGTGGGAAGGGCGAGACGTGAGCCGCCGGCTTGCGGTTGGCCATCGAGGCGCGCAGCCGGCTGTACCAGCCGCCAACCTGCCACAGCACGACGATGCCGATCAGCGAGCCGACGGCGAACCAGGAAATGCTGGTCTGGCCGAAAGGCACGACGATGAAGGCGGCGAGCAGCGGGCCCATCGCCTGGCCGAAATTTCCGCCGACCTGGAACAGCGATTGCGCGAGACCGAAGCGGCCGCCCGAGGCGAAGCGGGCAATGCGCGAGGATTCCGGATGGAAGATCGCCGAGCCGATACCGATCAGCGAGGCGCCGATCAGGAGCAGCCAGTAATGGCCGGCATGCGCGAGCACCACCAGCCCGACCAGTGACGAGGCCATGCCCCAAGGCAAGGAATAGGGCATCGGCCGCTTGTCGGTGATCATGCCGATCACAGGCTGCAGCAGCGAGGCCGTTACCTGGAAAGTGAACGTAAGAAGGCCGATCTGCCAGAAATCGAGACCGTAATTCTCTTTGAGCAGCGGATAGATCGCCGAAAGCAGCGACTGCATGATGTCGTTGACGCAGTGGCAGAAGCTCACCGCAAGAATGACGGTGAAGGCCGTCGCTTGCGCCGAGGTGTGGCTTGCCGGCGCTGGGGTGGCGACGGCGGTGGCGGTCGTATCGGTCAAGGCAATGCTCCGGGTCTTTTTGGCGGCGAACCGCAGCCAGCCAGCTTTATTGGCCCGCTTGTCTTATAATCGGCTTGAATGGCGACTTCTTTCGTGGTTTGGTCCAATAGTTTCGCAAGTGGGCCACATCGAATGCCGCATGGCCGGGAAATCTTCAGGGGCGATGCCGCCGAGCTCGGCCGGCTGCATGAAAGCCGCTGGCAGTGGCTGGAGCAGGCGGTCGGGCCGGCGGTCGCGTTGCCGACCGAATATCCCGACGGCTACCACGTGCCGCGGCACCGCCACAGCCGCAGCCAGTTGCTGCATGCGCTTGTCGGCGTCGTGCTGGTGACGACCAAGCACGGCCGCTGGATGGTGCCGCCCGACCATGCAATGTGGATACCGGCCGGCATCGAGCATTCGGTCGAGATGCTGGGCGATGTCTCGATGCGCTCGGTCTATGTGGTGCCGGATGCAATTCCCGGCCTGCCGGAGGGCTTGCGCGTCGTCGGCATCACCGAGCTGATGCACAGCCTGATCGTGGAATCGGAGAAGCTGCCGCAGGGCGGCGAGCTCGAAGGACGCGCCGGGCTGATCATGGGGCTCCTGCTGCATGAGATCCCGAACCTGCCGGAGCGGCCGCTCGGCCTGCCTTTTCCGTCGGATCCGAAGCTTGCGGCGCTCTGCCGGCGCTTTGTCGCGGCGCCTTCGCCACATGCGACGATCGACGAATGGGCGGATGCCGCTGGCATGAGCCGGCGCTCCTTCACACGCGCCTTCCACCGACAGACCGGGCTGTCGCTCTCCACTTGGCGCCAGCAGGCCTGCCTGTTCGCGGCGCTGCCGAGGCTCGCCGACGGCGAACCCATCACCAGCGTGGCGTTCGATCTTGGCTATGATAGCGTGCCGGCGTTCATCACCATGTTCAAGCGCATGCTCGGCAGCTCGCCTCGCGGCTATATGCGCGGCGCGCGCGAGTCAGGCGAGGGGGCAAAGCGATCAAGCGGCCCGGTTCAGGCCAGCAGCGCCGCGGTCTAGTCGAACAGGCTTGAAACCGATTCTTCGGTCGCCGTGCGCGAGATCGCCTCGCCCATCAGGTCGGCGATCGAGATGACGCGGATGTTGGGCGCGTCGAGCACGGCCTGGCTGGGCTGGATGGAATCGGTGATCACCAGTTCTTGCAGTTTCGAGCCACTGATGCGGGCAACGGCGCCGCCCGAGAGCACGCCATGGGTGATGTAGGCAGTGACGCTGGTCGCGCCGTTGGCGAGCAAGGCATCGGCCGCGTTGCAGAGCGTGCCGCCGGAATCGACGATGTCGTCGATCAAGAGGCAATCCTTGCCGGCGACGGCGCCGATGATATTCATCACCTCGGATTCGCCGGGCCGCTCGCGGCGCTTGTCGACGATGGCGAGCTGCGCATCGAAGCGTTTTGCAAGCGCGCGCGCCCGCACCACGCCGCCGATGTCGGGCGATACGACGACGACATTGCCGAGCTGCTTGTATTTCGCCTTCACATCCCGGGCCATCACCGGCACCGAGAACAGATTGTCGGTCGGGATGTCGAAGAAGCCCTGGATCTGGCCGGCGTGCAGGTCGAGCGTCAGCACGCGATCGGCGCCGGCGCGGGTGATCATGTTGGCGACGAGCTTGGCCGAAATCGGCGTGCGGCCTGAGGCGCGGCGGTCCTGCCTGGCGTAGCCGAAATAGGGAATGACCGCCGTGATGCGCCTTGCCGAGGAGCGCATGAAGGCGTCCATCATGATGAGCAGCTCCATCAGATGGTCGTTGGTCGGATAGGAGGTCGACTGCAGGATGAAGACATCCTCGCCGCGCACGTTCTCCTGGATCTCGACGAAGATCTCCTGATCGGCGAAGCGCCTGACGCTGGCCTTGCCCAGCGGGATGTTGAGATAGCGAGCGACCGCTTCGGCCAGCACCCTGTTGGAATTGCCCGCAAAAAGCTTCATGCACCGTTCCTGGTGAAGGATGGAGAGACCGGACAGACTCTCATGAGCCTTTATGCCGGGCTTTTAGCGGCCCGCGCCGGTATTGCAAGCCTCGTGATCGGGAATCGTTCGACAAGGCGCAACAAAGGCCGGCTGGATCGCAAGCCGGCAACAGGTTGGTCGATCAACCGGCGCCGTCGCTGCCGAGCCACGCGGTGAACTGGTCGATCGTCTGGTCGGCGATGGCCTGCATGGTGGCCGGCGCTACCGCCGGCCAGCCTTCGCCGCTGCCGACGGAAACCGCTTTCTGCTGGCCATTGATGCGATGCAGGCGGTTGCCCGACGGATCGTAGATATCCCAGACATAGATGACTGTGGTGTCCTTGCCTTCGGACATGGTCGAGAAATAACCCTTCAGCACATGCGTCGCCGTCTGGTCGGTGCTGCCGACAAGGGTCACGCCGCGCTGCCTGGCGCGCGTCTGCAATTCCGCCGTCAAGGGTGCTGCGGCCTCCACCGAGGCGCCGACGATCGGCGCTACCTGCAGCCGGGTCTTGGCGATGGCGGCGGCCTGAGCCGGCGTGGCAGGCGTTGAAGCCGCCGCGGTCGCTGTGGGCGCGGGCGCGGTGGTCGTTGTTGGCGATGCGGTGGCCGACGTGCCCTGGGTGGCCGGCAAAGCCTGGGCCGAACCCGCCGGCGGCTTGACGGCAGAAGGATCGAGGACGTCCTTGGCGTTGGTGCAGGCGGCCAGCGCCAGCGCCGCAAGCAATGACACGGTCGTCACCTGCGATCGTCTCATTTGCCCGACAACTCCCTGGTGGCGAACGCCCCCGCGTGAACCAACCATTATGGATTCACTGCACGATCAAGTCGAGATCATGGCGCGAGAGCGGCTTCGGCGCCGATTCCGTGGTAAGATAGGTGCGGCCGAGCGTCATCGCCGTATCGGTTTCCGAATCCATGATGATCATATGCGCGAACAGCGTCATGCTGGGCGCGATCGGCTCCGGATTGCCCTGGTAGAACATCGGCATGTCCATCCAGGACGGCGTGAAGCGGGCGCCGAGCGAATAGCCGCAGGCGTTCAGCCGGTGCTTGGTCAGATTATGCGCCTCGAGCGTGCGGGCATGCGCGTCGAAGACGTCGCCGAAGGAATTGCCCGGCGTCATCGCCTTCTCGACGGCAAGCAGAGCCGCGCGGGCGGCATCGAACAGTTCCTGGTGGCGCTTCGAGATCTTCCCGGTCAAAACGGTGCGCATCATCGCCGCGTGATAGTGATGGAAGACGCCCGCCCATTCGAGCGTCAGCTGGTCGTTCTTGGTGAGCTTGCGGCGGCCGGCCTTGTAGCGGCAGAGCAGGGCATCGGCGCCGGAGCCGATGATGAATTCGTTGGCGGGATAGTCGCCGCCGCCGGCAAAAACTGCTCCTTGCATGGCGGCCAGGATCAGCGCCTCGTCGCCGCCCTGCTTGATCAGCGGCAGCGCGGCATCGAGCGCATCGTCGGCGAGGCTTGCGGCTTTTTCGGCCTTGGCGATCTCGGCCGGACTCTTGAAGAGACGCAGCCGGCCGACGATTCCGGAAGCATCGGCGATCTGGCCGAAGGTCTGCAACTGCTCGTCCACGCGACGGCCATTGTAGGCCGTGAGGCCGTGCGTGTCGTATTCCACGCCGATGCGGGCGCCAAGCAGATCGAGATCGTTGAGCAGGTTGCGCAGGTCGATCGCGGGATTGGCGCCATCACGATCGGTCCACAATACGATATTCTCGATGGTCGAGGTGTTTCGCGCCTGCCTCAAATCGGCCGAGCGGGTGAGCAGCACCATCGAGCCGTCGCCCTTCACCACCAGGCACTGGAAGAAGCAGAAGCCGAAAGTGTCGTAGCCGGTCAGCCAGTACATGCTCTCCTGCGCGAACAAAAGCACGGCGTCGAGCTTCTTCTCGGCCATCTCGATCAGCAGCCGGTCGCGCCGCGCGTCGAATTCCGAACGTTCGAAATGCAGCGCCATTACTCTTTCTCCAGAACGATTGCCGAGACCTGCCGCCCGTAATCCGCTTCCTTGCGGTGGGTGGTGCGGCGGTAGGAATAGAAAAGGTGTTCTTCCGCGTAAGTGCAGCGGCCGAGCCCGTCGGCGGTCACGCCGGCCTTGCGCAACCGGTCGACCGAATATTGGTTGAGGTCGAACATCGAGTGGCCAGGGTTCTGCGACGACTTGAAGTAGCGTTGATTGCCGGCGTCGGCCTCGATGAAGCGAGCGACGAATTCCGCTCCCACCTCGTAATTGTCGGGTCCGATGGAAGGGCCGAGCACGGCGACGATGCGATCGCGGCGGGCGCCGAGCCCTTCCATCGCGGCTATGGTGTTTTCGAGCACGCCGGTGAGGGCGCCTTTCCAGCCGGCATGGGCCGCGCCGATGACGCGCGCCTCCGCGTCGGCGAACAGCACCGGACCGCAATCGGCCGTCGAGGCGCCGACAGCGATGCCCGGCCGGTCGGTGACGATGGCGTCGGCCTGGGGGCGAGGGCCGGCAAAAGGCTCCCTGGCAATGACGACATCGGGAGAATGGACCTGGTGCGCGGTGAGGAGATGATCCGCCGGCACGCCCATCCAGTAGGCAACGCGGCGACGGTTCTCGGCAACCAGCGTCTGATCATCGCCGGAGCCCGTGCCGATGTTGAGGCCTTGATAGATGCCGCCGGAGACGCCGCCGATGCGGGTGAAATAGCCGTGGCGTATGCCTGGCGCCTTCGCAAGCAGCGGCGAGCGTACTGGATCGGGTCTGGTCTGATTCAGCATGGAAGGGTTTGTTGTCCGCGTGGGCGATTTCGTCAAGGTGAAGTTCGGGCGGGTATGTGGTTCGGGCAAGTGGCAGGGCCAGCTTGCACGGGTTGCCCGCCGATGTCAGCCAGTTTTCGCGGCCGGCAGGATCTTCATCACCTTGAACAGCTCGCCCATCGCATCGGGGCCGGCAAGGCGCTTGACCGCCTCGGAAATCGCCTGACGCGCGACATCATCGGCCCGGGCGCCCAGCGCGCCGGCGCGCTCGAGCAAGCCCATGCCGAGCAGGAATTCGCTCTGCGTGGTCAGTTCCGCCTGGAGGCTGTGCTCCCGGACGGCTGCGGCCAACGCGGCGAAATCGACATGAGCGGTAAGATCGGCCCCGCCGGGATTGGCCAGCACGTCTTCGTGATCGTGCCTGCGCACAGCCTGCAATGTGTCGCCGAAGCCCGGCTCAAGATGGCCGTAGTCGATGAACAGCCCGGCGCCGCCATGGCCGGCGATACGCTCGGCAATCGCTGCCATCAGCGCGGCGCGGGCCGGCGCCACCTCGACGATCGCGCCTTGCAGAGCATCGGCCGCGCCGGCCGGCAGCAGCGTCGGGTCGACGGAACCCGCGCCGGCGAAGAAATGAAGATTGTCTTTCTCGTCGAGCCCGACCACGCGCTCGCGCCAGCCGGCGCCAACATAGACGAACTGGCGGATCGGCACCGCGTCGAACAGTTCGTTGCCGACGATGAAGAGCGGCTGCTGCGGCAGCGTGTCGATGGTTTGGTGCCAGCTCAGGGCCGAGTTCTGGCCGGCAAGCGTCTCTTTCTGGATTTCGGCCAAGCGCGGACTGGTCTCGATCATAGCGAAGGAAGCCTCGGCGGCAAGCGCCGGATCGAGGCGGGACCAGGTGCGCAGCATGTCCTTCATCAGCGTGCCGCGACCGGGGCCGATTTCGGCGAAGGTGGCTGGCAGCGGACGCCCGCCGCCTTGCCAGGCCTGGTAGAGCCAGACGGCGACAAGCTCGCCGAACATCTGGCTGATCTCCGGCGCGGTGACGAAGTCGCCGGCGGCGCCGAAGGGCTCGCGCGTCGTGTAATAGCCGTCCTCAGGGTCGAACAGGCAGAGCGCCATGTATTCGCTGACCGGGATCGGCCCCACCGCGCCGATCAGGCCGATGATGCGCTCCTTCAGCCTGGTCATGCCGGCTGCGTCTGCGTCGTCGGCTTTGCGGTGGCCATGGCCCAGATGCCGGCGAGCACCATCGGCGAGGACAGGACCATGCCCATGGTCAGCCAGTTGGTGCCGAGCAGATAACCGAGCTGCTGGTCAGGCTCGCGGAAGAACTCGACGAAGATGCGAGACAGGCCGTAGCCGCAGATGAAGGCGCCGCCGACGAAGCGCGGTGTCTTCAGCTTCAGCCGCGAGTGGGTGAGAAAGCGCAGCACCAGGAAGAGCACAAGACCTTCCAGCAGCGCCTCGTAGAGCTGGCTGGGATGCCGGGTGAACGGGCCGCCATTGGGGAATTCGATCGCCCAGGGCACGTCCGACGGACGGCCCCAGAGCTCCGAATTGATGAAATTGGCCACACGCACCAGCCCAAGGCCGACCGGCACGCCGGCCGAGACGACGTCAAACAGCGTCCAGGTATGAATGCCGCGCTTGAGCGAAAAGAGGGTCATGGCGAGGATCACGCCGAGCAGTCCGCCATGGAACGACATGCCGCCCTGCCAGACCGCCAAGGTGTCGAGCGGATGCGCGATATAGCGTGGAAGGTCGTAGAAGAGGACATAGCCGGTGCGCCCGCCGAGCACCACGCCGATCGCCGCCCAGACGATGAAATCGTCAAGATCCTCGGGCTTCATCGGCAGCTTGCCGTCCGGCCAAAGGCTGGCATTGCTGACCAGGCGCTTGGCGTACCACCAGGCGAACAGAATGCCGATGATGTAGCCGACGCCATACCAATGCACCGCCAGCGGCCCGATATGGACGATGACCGGGTCGATATTGGGGAAGGGCAGGGAGGCCAGCGGCAGCAGGAAATATTCGCTCAAACTGGGTCGCTCCGGTTGCGGTCGTCTATCGGGCGCGGACCATGCGGCAGGGTTTTGGCGGGGTCAAGGCACGCTGCGCTTGCAATCCGTGCCGCGCGCCACTACGTCAAAATAATCAAGCGAGGATTTGCCATGTCGACCGGAACGAACCGCATTCTCGATGAATTCGCCAAGCTGATGACCGATGCCGCGGGGGCAGCCCAAGGCGTCAGGCGCGAGATGGAGACGGCTTTCCGCAGCCAGGCCGAGCGCCTGCTCAACTCCATGGATGTGGTGAAACGCGAGGAGTTCGAGGCTGCGCGCGAGATGGCCGTCAAGGCAAGAGAAGACAACATCCAGCTTGCGGTGCGCGTCGAAGCGCTCGAGGCCAAGCTCGCCGAATTGACCGGGCAGGCCGCACCTGCGGCTGCGGCGAAGCCCAGATCAAAAAAATAATCGTAAACTTTTCCACAAAGCACGATCCGAAAAATCGCTTTGCCGTGAATCGCTTACCGGCATTGCATGAATCTTTTTGACAGCGCCTTTCCACATGCGAATGACGCAGTGCGAAAAATTGGGCTGTTCACGCGACTCCCGATCAATAGACTGAATTTGTTGCATGATTCGAAGCAGGGTCATGCGCCGGGCGGTGGGGTCCGGTTGGGGTCTTTGCGTTTGGAAAGTCCTGGCCGTCCGAGTTCTAGACAAGATTGTTCGTTGTGCGTGCCCTCTCTCGCGGAGCGTGTGGCGGCGCTCTCAGAACGACAGGAAGCATTCATGGAACTCCTCGAACTCGAATTCTCCCGCGAAATCCACCCGGTGGACGTCATCGAGCAGGTGGCCCACAACAATGACTGGTCCTTCGAACGCGCCGGCGACGACGAGATTTCGATTTCGGTAACAGGCAGTTGGACCGACTATCATGTCTCCTTTTCCTGGATGGAAGATTTCGAAGCGCTGCATCTGGCCTGCGCGTTCGACATCAAGGTGCCGGAAACGCGCGCGCTGGAGGTGATGCGACTCCTTTCGCTAATCAACGAACAGATGCTGTTTGGCCATTTCGACCTGTGGGAGCAGGAGGGCGCGATCATGTTCCGGCAATCGCTGCTGCTCGCCGGCGGGGTCGAGCCGTCGAGCCAGCAGGTCGAGGTGCTTCTGTCATCGGCGTTAGAGGCCTGCGAATGCTATTTCCAGGCCTTCCAATTCGTCGTCTGGTCGGGTACGTCGGCCAAGGACGCGCTGTCCAGCGTGCTCTTTGAAACCCATGGAAGCGCCTGAGCGAAGCCAATACCGCCGATGAGTTCCAGCAGCGAGCGCAAGCCCGAGATCAGCTTTGCCGATTTCGATCGTGTCGACATCCGTGCCGGCACGATCGTCGAGGCTGAGCCCTTTCCGGAGGCGCGCAAGCCGGCATTCAAGCTGAAGATCGATTTCGGCCCGGCGATCGGGGTGAAGAAGTCGTCGGCGCAGATCACCAAATATTATGCGCCGGAGACGCTGATCGGCCGACAGGTCTTCGCTGTGGTCAATTTCCCGCCGCGTCAGATCGGCCCGTTCATGTCGGAAGTGCTGACGCTTGGCTTTCCGGACGAGGAGGGCGCCGTCGTGCTCGGCGCCATCGAGCGCAAAGTGCCGGACGGCGGGCGTCTATTCTAGAACAAGCCTGGGCCGGCCTGACGTCACCGCGTTCTGATCGGCGCGGGTGCGCGGCATTCCCAGCGCTTCTTCGACAACGTCGAGGAACATCTCGGCGCATGACTTCCAGCTGTAGCGCAGTGCGCGCTGGCGCGCCTCCGCGCGGTCAATGTGAAGCGCCTTGAGCGCCGCCTCGCGCAAATCCTCGGATACGGCCCCACCGACGCCGTCGCCGACGATGTCGATCGGTCCGGTCACCGGATAGGCGGCCACCGGCGTGCCGCTGGCCAGAGCCTCGATGATGACGTTGCCGAAGGTGTCGGTGCGGCTCGGAAAGACGAAGACGTCAGCCGAAGCGTAGATTTCCGCCAGTTCGTCGTTCGGGCGATGGCCGAGGAAATGCGCGTTCGGATAGCGGGCGCTGAGCTTTGCCAGTTCCGGCCCTTCGCCGACCACCACCTTGCTGCCGGGGAGATCGAGATCGAGGAAGGCGGTCAGGTTCTTTTCGATCGCGACACGGCCGACGCAGAGGAAGATGGGGCGGGGAAAGCTGGTGTCCTTGCGTTTGTCCGGCCGGAAATGATCGGTGTCGACGCCGCGAGTCCAGGGCCTCAGCTTATCGAAGCCGCGCGAGGCAAGGTCGTCCGCCAACGATTGCGTGGCGACCAGCGTGCCCTGTCCGGAATTGTGGAAGTCGCGCAGCCAGTTATAGGCCCACCTCTCCGGCACCGGCAGGCGGGCGCTGAGATATTCGGGAAAACGCGTGTGGTAGCTGGTGGTAAAGGGACGGCCGGCCTTGCGGCAGTAGCGGCGCGCCATGATGCCGAGCGGCCCTTCGGTGACAATGTGGATGTGGTCGGCCTTTCCCGCTTCGATCAGCCGCGCGACATGACTGGGGGTTGTCAAGGCGAGCCGAATGTCCGGGTAGGTCGGCAGCGGCAGGGTGCGGAAGATGTTCGGCGTCAGAAAATCGACCTGGACTTCGAAGGATTTCAGCGTTTCGGTAAGCCGCTCCAGCGTGTGAACCACGCCGTTGACCTGCGGTCGCCATGCATCGGTGACCATCAGGATTCGCATGGCGACCCTTCGCACAGATTCTTGGGCGCGCCGGCACGATGGCGGAACGGCAGCCAGGCTGCAGCTCGCGCTTCGCTCCAGCGCACCCGGGCGGGTGCGGGATCGAAGCGGGGCGGCATGGCCGAATCGATAAAGGTCGCGCGCTTCATGCGCGCTCTTGACCATGATTTCATGACGGAGGGATGAAGGCCGTCTTTGTCCGACTAAGCCGGCACCTTGATCACGGCTCGCAAACCGCCAAGCGGGCTGTCTTCCAGCATGATGTCGCCGCCATGAGTTCGGGCGATGTCGCGGGCGATCGACAGACCAAGGCCGGTGCCGCTGGCATCAAGATTGCGCGCTTCGTCGAGCCGCAGGAATGGCTTGAACACTTCCTCGCGCTTGTCCGGCACGATGCCGGGACCGTCATCGTCGATGGTGACGGTCAGCGAGCCGCGGCCATGATTGGCATGGACCTCGACCGTCTTGGCATATCGGAAGGCATTGCCGATGACGTTGGACATCAGCCTGGCAAAGGCGTTCGGCCGCACATGCACGGTCGGATCGCCGGTCAGTGTCGTCGACAGCTTGCATTTGCGCAGTTGCGCTTCCTCGCCAAGCTTCTGGAAATAGGCATCGAGATCGAAGCGGCCGGTGTCTTCTGCCGCCTCGCCGCGGGCAAAGGAGAGATAGCCCTCCAGCATCGACTGCATGTCGTCGATATCCTGGTTCAGCGCGGCCTTGGTCTCGGCCTTGCCGCCGGCCAGGGCCAGCTGCAACTTGAAGCGGGTCAGAATGGTCCTGAGATCATGGCTGACGCCGGTCAGCATGGCGGTACGCTGCTCGATCTGGCGCTCGATGCGCTCGCGCATCTGGATGAAGGCGAAGCCGGCGCGGCGCACTTCCTCCGCGCCGCGCGGACGGAAATCGCGCGGCATTGGCCGGCCCTTGCCGAAGCTCTCGGCGGCTTCGGCCAAGGTCAGGATCGGCCGTATTTGATTGCGCAGGAAGGGGATGGCGATCATCAAGAGCACGAGCGAGGTGCCGACCATCCAGATCAGGAAGATATGGGTGTTTGAGGCATAAGCCTGGCTGCGACGCACGAAGACGCGCAGGACCTTGCCTTCGAGCTGGACGCGGACCTCGACGACATTGGAGTTGCCGACCGTGTCGATCCAGAAGGGACGGTTGATCTGCCGGGTAATCTCCGACGACAGGGCCGTGTCGAGGATTGAGAAGAACGGCTTCGGCCCGGGGGCCGGCAGCGGATCGGGCGGCAGCAGATCCACCTTCAGCTGCATGCGGTCTTGGGCGATGCGGATGATGTTGGCGTAATCGGCGTCGTGGGGATAGGTCTCCATCATGTCGATGATGGCGGCGATGTCTGCGATCGTCGCCTGCGACAGGCGTTGGGTAACCGTCTGCCAGTGGCGCTCCATGAAGACGAAGGCAACGACCGACTGCAAAAGGATCATCGGCGCGATGACGATGATCAGGGAGCGGGCATAAAGCCGCTTCGGCATGTAGAGCGCGACCAGGCGCCAGAACCGGTTCCAGGCGCGCGGCATCGCCCTCAGCGTCCGCAAAGCGAGATCGCCGAGGCTCCCGGTCTTGGGCTTTTCCAGTTGCGTGGTCGCCATTGGCCCTTCCGCTCGTAGACGGCCATTCAGCCAAGGCCGTCTGCGAGCATGTTATTCCACGCTGAGCCGATACCCAATACCGCGCACGGTCTGCAGCCACACCGGATTTGACGGATCGCGCTCGATCTTGCGGCGCAGCCGGTTGATCTGGACATCGATGGTCCGTTCGCCGACATCCGATTCGTCGCCGACGAGCTCGTGCCGCGGTATGGTTTCGCCCGCCCGGGCGGCGAAGATCGCCAGGATTTCCTGCTCGCGGTCGGTCAGCTTCAGCGCCTCGCCGCCACGCTTCAGTTCGCGCTTGGCGATCTGGAACGTGTAGGGGCCGAATACGAGCTGCTCGACTTTCGGCGTCGCCGCCGGGCCGCCGCGGCGCAGGATGTTGTTGATGCGCAGGATGAGCTCGCGCGGATCGAAGGGCTTCGGCAGATAGTCGTCGGCGCCGGCCTCGAGCCCGGTGATACGGCTGTCGGTTTCCGACAGCGCCGTAAGCATCAGGATCGGCACGTTCTTCTCGGCCCGCAGCGCCTTGGTGAGGTCGACGCCGGTTTCGCCGGGCATCATGACGTCAAGCACGAGCAGGTCGAAGTCCAGCCCCGCGAGCTTGCGCCGGGCCTCGCCGGAGTTGCCGGCGACAGTGACCCGAAAACCGTTCTCGGACAAATATTGCTTGAGCAGATTGCGAATGCGGGTGTCGTCGTCGACCACCAGCAGATGCGGCGCATCATCGCCGGGCGCTGCCGGATGATCAACCTTCTCAGTGGTCTCCATTTTTCTTCCCCGATGTTTGCGCAGGCACAATGTCGATCTGCGCTCTAAGTTCCGGATTGACCATCGCCTCGAGGAATCTCTCGATCGAGGCGCGCTCGGCGGTCCCGGAATCCTCCAATGCAGCACGGATGCGGCGCGACTGTGGCCGTGCCAGCGCCAGTGCCAGCGCGCGGCCCTTGGCAGTCGGATAGAGCTCGCGCTGCCGGCGGTCGCGCAACCCTTGCACCTGGACAATATGGTCCGTGTCGATCAGCTGCTTCAACACCCGCGCCAGGCTCTGCTTGGTGATCTTCAGCACGTCGAGCAGCTCGGCTATCGTCAGTCCGGGCCTGCGGTTGACGAAATGCAGGACGCGGTGATGGGCACGGCCGAAGCCGTAATCGGCAAGGATCTGGTCGGGATCGGAGGTGAAGTCGCGATAGGCGAAGAAAAACAGCTCGATGATGGCAAAGTCGATGCCGTCCTCGTCGGTGATCGCCGTCCTGATCGGTTTTCCGGCTGCGGGGCTTCGTTCCGTCATCATTTCTCCATGCCAAGCGGGAATTACGTCAGTACTGTTGACGTAATTTCCCGCAAATGATAATTTTTGACAAGCTTTTCGGCGGATTGCGAACGAAAAGGCAAGCGGAAGCCGTTTTTCCGGAACTTCCTAAGTTTGCCAGGGATTGAATATCCGCCTACGCTTCCAGACACAGGCCGGCGGTTTCGGACCCAGTGGCGGGGCCGATACGAAAGGCCATATGACACAACGATTGGCGGGCACCCGCCCGCGGGAGGTTTCCATGGCATCCGTTCCCTTCGATCAACTGGACGGCTTCATCTGGATGAACGGGGAGTTCGTCAAATGGGGCGAGGCCAAGATCCACGTGCTGACCCATGGCCTGCACTATGCCAGCGCGGTCTTCGAGGGCGAGCGCGCCTATGGCGGCCAGATATTCAAGCTCACCGAGCACAATGAGCGCCTGCATGAATCGGCGCGCCTGCTCGGCTTCAAGATTCCCTACTCGGTCGGCGAGGTCGACGAGGCTTGCCGCACGCTTCTGAAGAAGCAGGGTTTCAAGGACGCCTATGTGCGTCCGATCGCCTGGCGCGGCAGCGAGCAGATGGGTGTTTCGGCGCAGAACAACCGCATCAACTGCGCCATCGCCATCTGGCAGTGGCCGAGCTATTTCGACCCGGCGCAGAAGCTGAAGGGCATCCGTCTCGACGTCGCCGAATGGCGCCGGCCCGACCCGCGCACGGCGCCGTCCAAGTCCAAGGCCGCCGGCCTCTACATGATCTGCACGCTTTCCAAGCACGCCGCCGAGGCCAAGGGCTACGCCGACGCCATGATGCTCGACTGGCGCGGCCAGGTGGCGGAAGCCACCGGCGCCAACATCTTCTTCGTCAAGGACGGCAAGATCCACACGCCGACGCCCGACTGCTTCCTCGACGGCATCACCCGCCGCACCGTTATCGGCCTGGCCAAGGACCGCGGCTTCGAGGTGATCGAGCGCGCCATCATGCCGGAAGAGCTCGATGGCTTTGAGCAGTGCTTCCTTACCGGCACGGCTGCTGAAGTCACGCCGGTCTCGGAAATCGGCCCGTACCGATTCGAGGTTGGCGAGATCGCTAAGACGTTGATGAACGACTATTCTGCCGCGGTGCAGCCAAAGCACGCCATCGCCGCAGAATAGCGATAGTCACAGCCTTTTTGTGCAACGGGGCGGTTTCGGGCCGCCCCTTTTATTAGGCGCCTGCGCAGCAATTCGGCGTCTCATGGGTGCGGGCGATCCGGCGACGGCAGCGGAGCAGCCAGTGGGACTGGCAGGGCGATGGACAATACAAAGCATCATCGTCGGCGCCGGCGCCATCCTCACCGACATCATGCGCGCGGTCATGACCGTGATGAAGAATAGGCTTGGCAGAATTTCAGGGTTCCCATGGACGGCTATGGCCGCCCATTTCTTTTGGAGGGATCACCGGTGGACGCAGTCGGCTGTGCTCTCTACATCAGGGCAACGCCTCGAAAGGAAAGCCATGGGTCAGCTCAATGCCGGCATCGTGCCGGTCACGCCCTTCCAGCAGAATTGCACCATTCTCTTCGACATGGACGACAAACAGGGTGTCGTCGTCGATCCCGGCGGCGACGTCGACAAGATACTGGCGGTACTCAAGGACAACTCGATCAGGGCGAAGGCGATCTGGATCACTCACGGCCATATCGATCATGCCGGCGGCGCGATGGATCTGAAGGATGCACTCGGCATCGACATCATCGGCCCGCACGAGGCCGATCGGCCGCTGCTTGCCAATCTCGAGACCCAGGCCAAGCGCTTCGGCCTTACCGATCCGGTGCGCAATTGCATTCCAGACCGTTTCGTCAGCGAAGGCGACACGGTCTCGTTCGGGGAGCATTCGTTCGAGGTGCTGCATTGTCCGGGGCACGCGCCGGGCCATGTCGTCTACTACAACCGCGCGGCCAAATTCGCCCATGTCGGCGACGTGCTGTTTCGCGGCTCTATCGGCCGCACCGATCTGCCAGGCGGCGATCACGCCGCGCTGATCGCCTCGATCAAAGACAAGCTGCTGCCGCTCGGAGACGATATCGGCTTCATCTGCGGTCACGGTCTGGGCGGCCGCTTCGGCGAGGAGCGCCGGACGAATCCCTTCCTGGCCTGATCCGCTGCGCAAAAAAAAGCGCCGCTGGAGGGCGGCGCTTTTGCCTGGACTGGAAACCGCAAGTCTTAAAGCACGTCGCCCTTTAAAGGATTCGGGATTCCCAGAGTTACGGTTTGATGATTCATTGCGGTGGAAGGGAGAAC
>NZ_NSGD01000029.1:0-36030 GCF_002294955.1 Mesorhizobium sp. WSM3864 | reverse complement strand
ATCGTCTTCGATCGTCCAGCGGGTTTGCCCGACCTTGTTCTTCTTCACGATACGTCGTGAGTGATCGCCGGGCGAGCGCAGTGTAGCTGAGCTCGCCGCGTGCAATGGCCTTAAGTGTTGTCGGCGCCTGAATGATTTTATCGCAGGGCCGGCAGCTGTATTTGGGTCGAACGGTCTCGATCACCCTGCCAGGTCTGGGCGACCAGGTCGAGCATCTCCTCGCTGATCTTCGCCAATGGCACACTGATCGCCGCCGCAGCCCGGGCAGCATGCGCAAGTCGGCTCGCGAACGATCCGCTTGCGCGGCAGGTTCGGCTTGAGCTTGCGCACCGGCAGCACCCGGACCTTCTCGGTGTCAGCGACGATGGGCAGCTCGGCATCGGTTCTTGGACCAGCGGCCGAGGGGCCTGCGGTTGAAGCGATCGATCCGCAGCTGCAGGCGCTGGATGCGAAGTGCGGCCTCGGCGCGCTCTCTTCGCAGCTGTTCAATCGCATTCGGCGATGGCAATGTGCCTTGCCAGTGGCTGATGAGCGCCAGACTGTCGTCTGGCCGGTAAGGAAGCGGCTGTCGCTGCCCGTGAAGGCGGCCGACGAACCAATGGAACAGAAGGTCGTATTCCAGCCGCTCCGACCGGATCGAATAAACGCCTGCAAGAGCATTGCCCTGAGCAGCTTGTCCGGCAGGATCGACGGGCCCCCGATCGGCGAAATAACGCCGCGAACTCCCCGTTCAAGCGCGGCAAGCGCCTCGTTCACGACCGCAGCGGATGATTGCGCCGCACAGGCGCCTCCAGATCGCTGTAGCTGAACAGCTCGCCAGCTCGATTGTCGCCGCCGCGCACGCCTCCGAATCTCTTCGGAGGCACTGAATCATCGTCTTCGATCGTCCAGCGGGTTTGCCCGACCTTGTTCTTCTTCACGATACGTCGTGAGTGATCGCCGGGCGAGCGCAGTGTAGCTGAGCTCGCCGCGTGCAATGGCCTTAAGTGTTGTCGGCGCCTGAATGATTTTATCGCAGGGCCGGCAGCTGTATTTGGGTCGAACGGTCTCGATCACCCTGCCAGGTCTGGGCGACCAGGTCGAGCATCTCCTCGCTGATCTTCGCCAATGGCACACTGATCGCCGCCGCAGCCCGGGCAGCATGCGCAAGTCGGCTCGCGAACGATCCGCTTGCGCGGCAGGTTCGGCTTGAGCTTGCGCACCGGCAGCACCCGGACCTTCTCGGTGTCAGCGACGATGGGCAGCTCGGCATCGGTTCTTGGACCAGCGGCCGAGGGGCCTGCGGTTGAAGCGATCGATCCGCAGCTGCAGGCGCTGGATGCGAAGTGCGGCCTCGGCGCGCTCTCTTCGCAGCTGTTCAATCGCATTCGGCGATGGCAATGTGCCTTGCCAGTGGCTGATGAGCGCCAGACTGTCGTCTGGCCGGTAAGGAAGCGGCTGTCGCTGCCCGTGAAGGCGGCCGACGAACCAATGGAACAGAAGGTCGTATTCCAGCCGCTCCGACCGGATCGAATAAACGCCTGCAAGAGCATTGCCCTGAGCAGCTTGTCCGGCAGGATCGACGGGCCCCCGATCGGCGAAATAACGCCGCGAACTCCCCGTTCAAGCGCGGCAAGCGCCTCGTTCACGACCGCAGCGGATGATTGCGCCGCACAGGCGCCTCCAGATCGCTGTAGCTGAACAGCTCGCCAGCTCGATTGTCGCCGCCGCGCACGCCTCCGAATCTCTTCGGAGGCACTGAATCACCCTCACAGGGCCTCGGCTTTCAACTCCTGCTAGAGGTTACGAACCCTGCCGTCAGGTCACCGAGATGGGCCATGATTGTGTGGGGTGGCACCGCCAGTGGACATCGACTCTGAACTTCAAGTCACTTGACGGCGCCGATCCCAGTGGACCGTACGTCGACGGGCTCGCAACTCCCGGTCGAGCTAGCGCGGTCTGCGTTGGGAGCCCACGAGGCTGTATATGAGAGCGAAGGTTACGACTTTCGAAGCCATGCATTTGGAGCACAAGTGACATTAATTCCAAATGCGTCTGTGTAATAAGTGTCGATCAGGAAGCCGGAGTTCTCGATAATCTGAAATCCGTCAATAATCTCTCTATTTACTTGAAATGGGTTGTCTTCAACCACATAATAGTCGCCTACCGCCATAAATTTATTCAAGTAAGAAAAGACACTGAATACGTTAACGTGCGCGTCGTCTACAACAAGCCAAGGATGGGGGAGCCTCATCAGCAAGTTCTCGTCGAAGTTTGACGTATCAGAAAGATCAATTTGATGAAATGTAATCAAAGGATGCTTTTGTGCATTTTTATGAACGCATTTAGTATGCAAGTCAAATGAGTGTAATTCACCTTGGTTATCGCAAAGCACAGACATATTGTCAGCAAACCATAGTGCGCTTCCGCCTTGATATGAACCGAGCTCGATAATTGTCATAGGCTGGAGCTCCCAAATTAACCGTGGATAAAGAGCAATATCAAAAGGGGTTTTTAAAAAGATAAGGCCTTTATAGGTCTTAGCCAAAGCTCCAATTTTTGTGGAGCGCTTGTCAGCAATCCACGGGTAGATTGACGACATCCATGTTCGATCGGATGGCCTGGCAAAGCGGCCAGTATCATCAGCATCCAGCACGTTGCTAATGGTGTCAAACATTCCCAGCCAGTCAGGAATGAATTCACGCCACCCCTGATCAAGAAGTCCGTCAGGCTTCATTTGATCTGGGTAGTTCTCGTGGGCGGCATCCCAAAAAGCCTTGTACCCGGAACCGAGTTTCATAGGTCAATCTCCATGTTTGCATCTGCCCCCTTATGGGTGCAATCGGCGTGCCACGCGCGGAATGAGGTTGCCGCATTTTTTGCCCGCTTAAGCGTCGACGCGCTTGTCGGGTTCGGGACATCATGGACGAACCCTACACAACGTTCGTTCCGCGCTGACAGGCTTGAACACGCATTACGCGCTTAGCGCGGCTAGAGCGGGATGAAGTCATTTGACGTCCAGTTGAGGATTCCGCAGATTGCCTGAGAGACGGTTTCGGCCGTCCGTTTGGCCGCCGTTCGAAGCCAGTGTTTGATCTTGGCGAAAACTGTTCGATGGGTTGAGGGTGGTCCTATCCGGCATTGACGGAGTAATTTGAGCATTCGAGGGATGTCGGTCGGGTGAGTATTTTGGGTAAGAGAATCACTTGGCTCCGACCTTGCGGATGGCGCGACGCACGGCCTTGCGCTTGTGCGAGCCGAGATTGATGGGGTTGTCTAATCGCGGCTTGGGCGTCAGGCATCTATCGCGCGAAACGGCGCTGCCGCGTGCACGGTGTCTTCGCGGTCGACATCGGGCGCCGCATAATGGAGCTTCGCGGGACGAGCCTTCAATGTGGACGACGCACTTTGCTGAGACAGCAATGCAACCCCATCAACGGAATGGCTCGGCTCACGTCCCGGCAGGGGGACGCCTCAGGCGCTCAGATTCTCAACGCTATCTGGATTTACGCTGCGGCTCCTGCAGTCCGATTGAAGAGCTCGCAGTCTTGAGCATCGTGTGCATATCACCGCCAATCTGCGCGCCACGGCCACGGCGGCTCGTTTGAAGCCGATCCTCTCCCGGAGCTTGAGACCCCATGTTGCGTAGGCTGCTTTCGGCCGAACAGCGTGTAAGTTGTATTCCAGCCGCTCAACAGCCGCTCCAAGCGGATCGAGTAGAACGCCTACAAAAGCAGCCCGCAGCAGCTTCTCCGGCGGGATCGACGGCCGCCCGATCGGCGAGTACAGCGCCGCAAACTCCCGCTCCAACGCCGAAAGCGCCTCATTCACAATCGCCCGAATACGGCGCAAAGCGCGCCGAACCCGAGCCTCAAGGTCCACGTAGCCGAACAGTTCACCCGTCTGTCCGTCACCGCCCCGCACGATTCACTCCCACCTCTTCATAGTCAGAGTGAATCACGAACCCGAGACTGTCGCGAGCCCTTTTTCAACAGCCGCTAGAGAAGCGCAGCTATGTCTTGTCCCGCCGCGTAGCGCGAACGGAGAGCGTTTGCAGTCTTCGCTTTTCAACCGTGGTGTGGACGCATGCGGCGGCACGACGGTGAAGGCAATTTTGTCGTATGGATGAAGCCGGCTCATTCGAAGAACATGGCGCGACGTTCGAGATATTCGCAAACCTGCGGACAGAATACACATAACTGCTGCTGTCTTCGGTCATGGATATGGACCATGATCGGCTGAGCGTCAGGCGGCAGCCGGCAGGTCTCGCACACACCAGAAGGCGTTGCCGAAGGGCCAGGCGGAAAGATTGACTATCCGAAAAGCGGGCGCTGGATTAAGCCCCCATCAAAGAAACTGCTACCCTGGGTGTAGAGGCTCAAGCTGTCGGGGACCCAGTGAAGCCGCGTCTTCGGGTTGAAGATCGAAACGCTGGTTATAGTGAAGGTGTTTGACGGAGCTCTGGCTTGCATCTCTCCCGGTTCTCGCTACCAACATAAGCTATGCAAACGAAAACGGTATACCGGAACATTCAACGGCTCTTGCCGACCTTCGAAGCAGCCGCCAGAAATGAAAGCTTTACTCTGGCGGGTGAGGAGGTCGGGCTAAGCCAAAGCTCCGTCAGCAAGCAGATAATGGAGCTTGAAAGCCGACTGGGCCAGCCACTTTTCGTCCGCACGCATAAACAGATCAGCTTGACCCCGGCTGGTCACAGGCTGCTCAGAGCGTATAGCCTTGCGGCGTCCCAAGTCATCGACGCGCTAGAGGATCTCCTGCAAGAAAGCTCTAAAAAACAGATCGTCCTTTCGACTTCCACCGCAAACGCGGCATTCATGCTATTGCCGCGCGTCGCGGAGGTGCGGGAATGCTTTCCTGGCGGGGAGATCTTTGTTGTGACGTCGGACCCCCAGGGGATTGAAACCGCTGGCCAAGTGGATCTCGTACTTTCGTTTGGCAAGCCCGATTTTTCCGATTTCAAGATCCGTCCGTTGTTTCGGGATATCTTGACTCCGGTTTGCAGCCCCGAGTTCTTAGATAGGAAGGGACCCCTGCGACACGTTGGCGATTTGTTGCGATGCGAGCTCCTGTATATGCAGGCTCAGCATCCTTCTTGGATTGGCTGGCGCCAATGGCTGAGGCATTTCTCGCTTGAGCTCCCCAAGAATCACCAGCCGATGGGCTTCAACAACTACTACAATACAATTCAAGCCTGTTTGGCTGGGCAAGGCGTGGCTCTTGGCTGGCTGCGCCTTTTGGGCGACCCGCTGAACAGCGGTCAGTTGGTGACACCGCTTCCTGATTTCCTAGAGACGGAAGATCAATATCACTTAGCTTGGCCTGCCCATCGCCGTCCCCAATTTGCAATCGAACCATTCGAGGAATGGCTATGGCGGCGGTACGGCGGGAATATCCCCGGCTTTACTCCCTCTGAATCCGAGAGAATTAGTCGACCAGCGACCTCCGGGTTTTGAGGGGTTCGGGAGGCCACAGCATCGCTGCGTGTAAATCGGCAGCCGGTTCGGCTCAATAGGCTAACCTCACGTTTGACGGACTAATCCGATCCGTGCCGATTTTCGCGACGAGTAATCCGTTCTAATAGCGGGCGGGACTTCGATGGCGGCGGGAAAGTCCCGAGCAGCCATCGGCCCGAAAAGGCTGCCCAGCCCAAGCTCGCCCATCGCCGCAGCCTTGAATTCCTCCAGGGAATGCAAGGGGCCCCCACCTTTCATTTGATTCAGGCGGCCTTAGGCAACATCGTACTCGGCCAGAAGGTAGTGCTCGGGAAAGGACTTGAATGCGCAATATATTCACCTTCGGTCACCGCAAGGCTCAGAGAAATTGGACCGTTGCAGATTTGCGCGCCAACAAAGGGAAGCTACAGCTCACGGAAGTGACTGCGATGAATGGCGAACAGGCAGCGCGGGCTGCCGCCGCCGGAATAGACACGATCATCACCCGTAGTCAAATGTTGAAGGAAGTGCGCGAAGCTGCACCAGACACTTTCATCACCGCCGCTCTCATGCTCGTCGATCATCCCACTGAGAATGACGTCCTTGAAGGAGCAATGCGGGCGATGGATCAGGGCGCGGACGCGCTCTATACCACGCGCAGCCTTGCCACCATCCGGATGCTGGCTGATCTCAGCTTCCCGGTAATGGGTCACCTGGGGTTGGTTCCACCCTACAGCACCTGGATCGGAGGGCTGCGGGCTTACGGCACGACAGCTGACGAAGCGCTCAAATTGGCCGAGCAGTTTCGCGCTATGGAAGAAGCCGGAGCATTCGCGGTCGAGGTCGAGCTGGTTCCTCAACAGGTTCTCGAGGAGCTCAACAAGCGAACGAGCTTGATCACCTTCTCAATCGGCTCCGGCTCTGGCGGCGACGTTACGTTCCTTTTTTCCGAGGACATTTGTGGTGAAACTGCCAACCCGCCTCGGCATGCCCACGCCTATGGCAACGTACTACGCCTGCAGCGGGAAATCGAGCTGGAACGCTTGAAAGCCCTCAGCGCCTTCCAGTCGGCGGTGCGCGAAGGCTCATTCCCTTACAAAGACGTATCGGTTTCGTTGAAGGCTCATGAGCTTGAAGCCTTCCGGGCCCGGCTGGATGAAACGTGCCCGTGCGGCGCGAAGAGCAAAGGATAACGGCTATGTCGTTAGAGAGTACAAGGCCCGGAGTGACTCTGCCGGGGAAGTCGACCTGGAACTACCACCCAGATTTGCCGCTGCAGGACCGTTCGCCGTTTAACTTGAAGCGCGGACCGATCCTTGGGCTGAAACTTCTCTGGAGTTCCTGGCTGCCGATATCAGATCGGCTGCTCGTGGTTGGCGTGTCGTTGCTAACGTGGTTTTACCTGTCGCCTTCTTTGGAGACGGCTCGAACCTTTGCCTTTGATTGGATCGCAGCAGTCTATCTGCGGAACCTCGCGCTGATGGTCCTGGTTGCAGGAGGGATGCATCTGTATCTCTATACGTTCAAAAGACAAGGCAACCACCTGCGGTATGACGCTCGCCCGTTTCATAAGAAAAACGGCCTATACACGTTTAACAGCCAATTCCTGGACAATGTCTTTTGGTCGATTGTCAGCGGCGTGACGGTTTGGACAGCGTATGAAGTCGGAGGACTGTGGGCTTACGCCAACGGCTATATACCGATGCTAGGCTTTGCTGAGCACCCCGTCTGGTTTGTGCTTTGGTTCGTTTTTTTGCCAATCTACGGTGTTTTCCATTTCTACTGGATACATCGCCTGCTGCATTGGGGGCCCCTGTACAACAAGGTCCACTCGCTGCACCATCGAAACGTGAACGTCGGCCCGTGGTCCGGCATGTCGATGCATCCCGTCGAGCACATCGGCTATCTGAGTTCCGTTCTGATCCATGTGGTGATTCCGTCCCATCCGATCCACTTCATCTTCCAGCTGCAGCAGAAGGTCCTCCTGGCAATCACTTCGCACGCTGGCTACGAGACCGTGACCGCCGGCGAGGACAGCGATTCCGGGCTGAAGGTAGGAGACTTTTTCCATCAGCTGCATCACCGCTACTTCGAGTGCAACTACGGTGAGCCCGAAGTGCCCTGCGATAGATGGTTCGGCACTTTCCATGATGGCACGGAAGAGGCTACCGCCCGCACCCGAATTCGCCTGAAAGAGATGCGCAAGAAATAATCAGCTTGATGCATTGCTTACCACGGCGCTTGGGGCAAAAGACTAGGAAGATCGCGATGATCAAGATCACTTACGTTGAACATAACGGGCGGGAGCATGTTGTGGATGTTCCCCAAGGCGCCACGGTCATGGAGGGGGCCCGAGACAACGGTATCCCCGGTATCGAGGCAGACTGCGGCGGCGCGTGCGCTTGCGCGACCTGTCACGTCTATGTCGATCCGACTTGGGTGGACAAGCTCCCGCCGAAGGAGGCAATGGAACAGGACATGTTAGATTTTGCCTTCGAACCGGATCCTGCCCGCTCTCGGCTGACATGCCAGATCAAGGTCAGCGACGCATTGGAAGGACTGGTTCTTCACATGCCCGAAAAGCAGGTGTGACTTCTCAAGCGACCAGCGAACAGGGGCTTGATCGCCCGACCTGCGGAAGGAGTTTGTCATGGCCGGCATAGTGATCGTCGGTGCTGGGCAAGCCGGGGCATCGCTCGCGGCCAAGGTGCGCGCCCTGGGCTACGATGGGCGGGTAACGCTTATTGGCGAGGAGCCAGCGCCGCCCTATCAAAGGCCGCCGCTATCCAAGGGCTACCTTCTGCGAGAAATGGAACTGGAGCGAATTTACCTGCGGGCGCCGTCGTTCTGGAAAGAGAATGAGATAGATCTTAGACTGGCCGAGCCTGTCAGGTTGATCGATCGCGCAAGGAAGACTGTTCGTGCGGGCAATGCCTCAATCCCTTACGACAAGCTCGCGCTGACTATAGGTTCCCATCCCCGGCAGATACCGGCGGCCGCAGGCGGCAGCTTGGGAGGCGTATATACAATCCGCACGCTCGCCGATGTCGACGCAATGGCTGTGGAGTGCCAGCCAGGCCGCAAGCTGCTCATTGTCGGAGGGGGATATCTCGGGCTCGAGGTTGCTGCCGTCGGAGTCAGACTCGGGCTCGAGATTACGGTGATCGAAGTGGCCCCTCGGATACTCCAGCGGGTCGCGGCGCCTCCAACGTCGAACTATTTCCGCAGCCTGCATTCCAGTCACGGCGTCAATATCCTGGAAAATACGGGACTTGATCGCCTGACAGGCACAGGTCGGGTTTCCGGTGCAGTGCTCTCCAACGGCATGAAGATCCCAGCAGACTTCGTCGTTGTCGCCATTGGCGTGACCCCCGCGACCAACATTGCCGAGGAAGCCGGGCTGGCGATCGAAAACGGCATCCGTACCGATAGCCGTGGCCTCACGTCGGATCCTGGCATCTGGTCAGCCGGGGAATGCGCTTCCTTCCCCCATGAGGGAAGGCGGGTGCGCCTTGAAAGCGTGGGCAACGCGATCGACCATGCCGAACTGGTCGCCAAAAACATGCTCGGAGGTTCGGAGAACTACCGGGCGAAACCTTGGTTTTGGTCGGATCAGTATGACGTCAAGTTGCAGATTGCCGGGTTGAACACC
The DNA here is from genome assembly GCF_002294955.1 of Mesorhizobium sp. WSM3864. Lineage (NCBI taxonomy): Bacteria > Pseudomonadati > Pseudomonadota > Alphaproteobacteria > Hyphomicrobiales > Phyllobacteriaceae > Mesorhizobium > Mesorhizobium sp. WSM3864. The sequence goes on along the minus strand of NZ_NSGD01000029.1, from coordinate 26,949 downwards.
GGCTATGACCGGATCGTCGAGAGGAAGGGTGACCGTGAACGCTCACGCTCTATCTGGTACTTCGAGGGAGGCCGACTGCTCGCTCTCGATGCTATGAATGAAGCTCGCGCCTATATGGTCGCCAAACGGATCATAGAAGCCGGGCAGACTGTCTCCCTTGAAAACGTCGCTGATGCGTCGAGAGATGTTAAGTCCCTCCTGTCCGAAGCAACGAAAAATCCGGAAGCGATCGCGGTTGATGTCGGCGATGTCGACGCCCCTTCCGGGCCTCGCGAGTAGTGGTAGCTGAGCAACTGGTTTCGCTTGTCGGCGTCATTGCTGAAAACTCAAGTCGGGACTGATTTTTTCACCTATTGTCAGCCCGAACGGTCTTAGGTTCTGTTGTCGTGTTGTACTGTCCACCTTGGAACGCGAGCGCCGTTCGTGAACCGGCCTATTCCTTGAAATGCCGCCAGACACTCTCCTCGGCTCGAGCCGAGATTCCGCCGACGATGGCGGTAGTTGTGCTCGTAGGGCATGGCGGGTTCGAAAAGCTCGAATATCGCACAGATCTTGCCTCACCGAAGCCAGCACCGGGAGAAGCCCTAATCCGCGTCGCCGCAGCCGGCGTTAACAACGCTGACATCAACACCCGCATCGGCTGGTATTCAAAAGGTGTAACGACCGGAACACAGGACGGTGCGATATCCGGTTTCCAATCCTCCCAGGATGCCGACGCCAGTTGGTCTGGTGCAGCACTCGCGTCCCCCCGTATCCAAGGGGCAGATCGTTGCGGGCGGATCGTCGCGGTGGGCGAGGGAGTCCACTCTCGGCGGAGAGGCGAGCGCTTGGTCGTAAGACACATGCTGCGGTCTTACGTCGACTATCGACCCTGGGAATGCTGAACGTTCGGCTCCGAATGCGACGGAGGTTTCGCCCGGTACGCGAAGGCTCCGTCACGCGAATCTACAAGGGTCAACTCTGATTGGAGTGACGTCGAACTAGCTTCAATCCCTCGCGCCTATTGGACGGCAGAGCTGTTGCTCCATCGATCGGGGGTGAAGCAAAGGTGAGCGGGTGGTCATTACCGGAGCTTCCGGAGGTATCGGGTCGGCTGCCGTGCAACTCGCGAGGCGTCGCGGCGCGTACGTCCACGCGATCGCCGGGCGCGACAAGGCCGAGTTTGTCCGTGAAGCCGGTGCAGACCAAGTCCTGCCTCGCGACGAAAACTTGGTCGATCACCTCGGCAATGAGAAGATCGACGTCGCGATTGACGTGTTGCAGGCCCTGGCTTTCCGCAACTGCTGCAAATACTCAAGAAAGGCGGACGATATGCAGTCGCGGGTGCGATCGGCCGGCCCGCTGGTGGAGTTGGATGTAAGAACCTTGTACCTCAAGGGCCTGACGTTTTTCGGGTGCACCTTCCAAGAAGACGTGGCCTTCGACAACTTGGTTGAGTACGCCGCGTGGCGCAAGGCGCCTCGAGAACGAAATCAAGACCCGGGGGCAGAAGCCAGCATCCGCAGGGCGCTCTCAACCAACATTCCGCCTTACGATGTTCGGCGACGCGCTTTCTCATGTCCTCTGGATCTCCCACGTAGATGGATGAGATCACAGGCATGGTGACGTTCGTGCGTCCACCCAAAAGTTCGCAAACGGGGGGCCCCCCGATTTGCCGAAGGCATCCCAGCACGCGACGTCGAGAGCCGTCTTCGCGTGCTCGCGGCCGATCAGAGCCGCATCCATTGTGTCGTTAGGCGGTCTACGCGTCTGGGATCCAGCCCTATCAACGAAGAGGCTATCTCCGCGATCCCCGTTCTCACGCCCTTGGCGTGAGCGGCTATGTATGTGGAACCAAACGAAGTGCTCTTCCCACAACCCTCGATACCCGAATCAGTGGTACTAGCGATCGTGGCGTCGAAGCTTCGGTACGCCCTGCAGAGAGAGTGTAGACGCCCCTGAGTAAGGGAGGTCCACCTGTAAGACATCGATCTGCTTTATTCTCAGGTCCGACACATGGAACACGCCTTATTGGGGAATTGTGAGGACTAGCTTTCCGCTCGTCTTCTTCGAAAGGAACTCTTTTTGGGCATGGACGATGTCGCGAAGAGGGTAAATCTTGACGACCAGTGGTTTGATTTCGTTTCGTTCGACGCGAATGAGTCTCGCTCCGCCGGCGCTCAAATATCCCAATCATCTTCGATGAACTTGCGACCAATGACGCGTCGATCTACAGCTTGTGGCCGATGATGCCGCGGAGGGCATTGGACTCAAGATCTCAAAGAATGGAGGCCTGACGAAGGGCCGGCGGCACCGTGACATTGTCTGGCGGATGGTTACACAATCAGCGTCCCAGAAAACACAAGTTCAGACATCGCCTTCGCGGCGATCGTCCCTCTTGGCCAGGGTGCCGGAGCGTAACTTGAGATGTGTGCTCGAGAGCCATGACATAGTCTCGGTTCAGACTGCGGACGGTCCGGTCAACGTGGTCGACGGTCGTGGAGGGCCGATGGTGGCTCAATTTAGCCAGCTGGCGCTGACGGATCGCCCATATGCTAGCCTGGGAGCCTCAGCAGTCAGTGGCGCGTTCTAGTTGAGCGTCGCTCGTTGGCTACCGGGAGTGCTGAAATCGATCGCGATAGACCTTCGCGAAATGCGAGGCTGAGGTGAACCCGCATGACATCGCGATTTCGGTGATGGCCTGGTCAGATCCAGCGCCAAAGCGCTACATTCTGGATCTGAGACTGCACCGCGCCCGGAACCGATGTGTTCGCGGGAAACCAATTCTGAGTTGCTGAGTGGCGACGAGATATGCTCTTCGATCATGCGTATCGCTTCGCCCAGACAAGAGTTACGGAGTCCATGCCTGGACCTTCTTCTGCGTGGCGGTTCTTTCCCCAACGGCGTTGTAAACCGTCTGATCCGCGACGGCTGCAGCAAGGTCCCGGCCATGGTCACGGGAGATCAAATGTAACATCAAATCGGCCGCGGCCGCGCCGTCCGCTGCCTGTTCATCCGCGACCAAACACCGACCGGGTGAGTTTGACGGTTGGAAACCGCTAGGCGAAAAGGTCATGATACGCCCAGTGAACCGCGGCGTTTCGTTCGTGCAAGAAGCCTGCTTGCGCCAATACGAACGCACCAGAGAAGACAGCTGCGATCGAGGTCCCGTGCGCTCGCTAACCCGGAGATATCGCAGCAATTCTGGCGTCGCATGATTTTGCACCTTTATGGCCGAGACAAGAACCAAGTTCTCGCTCCTCGGGTTGGCTACGAGGCCCCTGTCGACCAAGGTCAATGCTCTATTTGAACACCTCGCCGAGTAGCCATTCGTGGACGCATGCTGTCAACCGTAGAGGTCCTGGCCGCGACGAGGTTTGCGATCCGATGAGGTTCGACCGCGCACGAGAACGCCAGATGAGAAAATTCCCCAATTAGAAGAAAATTGAAGTGGCTGGAGCAGTCATGGAGGATACATCGGTTGGGGGGCGCCGCTAGCGGCGCCCCCTTCGTTGAGCTACTTAGCGGCGTCACGAGCCGCCTTGAGCCACCCGTCGTATTCGGCTTGGTTGGCCTTGATCCACGCATCAACATGCTTGTCGATATCCGCCGAACTCTTCTCGCCGTCAGCAATCAGCTTGTTCTCGGCTGAGACGTCGTTGATGCTGACGTTCGCGACCTCGAACAACTTGCGCGCCGCCGGATTGGCCTTGAGGAAGTCGTTGCGAGCAACGATGCGCTCGCTGTCGACCGCAAAGCCCAGGTTCTTACCGTCGAAGGTGGTATTGGCCTTGGCTCCGTCCGGCAGCGACGTATAAGGCACGCTCAACCATTCGACGTCCTTCCCGGGAACCAGTGCGCCCGATACCCAGTAGGGGGTCCAGGTGTAGTAGAGGACGGGCTTTCCGTTCTTGAAGCGCGCGATCGTGTCGGCGATGATGGCGTTGTATTCGCCCTGATTGTGAGTGACGGTGTCGCGAAGTTTGTACTCCGTCAATTGATGCTCGATCACGCGCTCGCATCCCCAACCGGGGACACAGCCCGCAAGTGCAGCCTTGCCGGACCCGTCCGTGGAGAACTTGGCTGCGATCTTCGGATCCTTGAGGTCGCCCAAATTCTTAACGCCTGCGTCGTAGCTAGCCTTATCGACCAAGTATCCTTGCAGGCACCCATCGACCAGGGTGCCGATCTTTGTCATCACCTTTTCACCACCTGCTTCCTCGAAGAACTTTTGGTGCAGTGAGTCCCAGCTAGCGGTGTACAGGTCGGCGTCGCCGGTGCCTACCGCGAGGTGGGCCGTCTGGGCAACCACTTCCTGGGGGTCAGCGACGGTATAGCCGAGGTCCTTCAGGGCGTGAAAGACGATCCGAGCCTGAAACAGTTCCTCGATGGTCGGCTGGATGACAGGGCGCACAGTGACACCCTCGCCGGGTTTGTCATTGGCCATGCTGGGACTGGCTGCGAGCGATAACGCGATCGCTGCAGTGAGATATGCTAGTTTCATGTATTCCTCCTTTTTTAGGTTTTTGACGTTGATCAAGTGCTTTTGGGGAAGAGGTTTGCGACGAGTCCAATGGGGCCGGTCTGCCACCAGTGACGGTGCCCTCTCTCCCGCCCTGAGCGGTTCAGGCCTTGGGTTATTCGGTCCAGGATGATTGCCAGCATCACGATGCCTAGGCCGCCGACAATGGCTTTGCCTGCATCCAGACGCCCCATTGCGCGGAGCACCTCGTTGCCAAGGCCTTTGACCGAAATCATCGATGCGATGACCACCATTGAAAGAGACAGCATGATGGTCTGATTGAGGCCAGCAAAGATGGTCGGAGTCGCCATTGGCAACTCGACTTTTAACATGATCTGCGAAGGAGTTGCTCCGAAAGCCTTGGCCGCTTCGACGACGCTCGGATTCACAGTTCGAATGCCGAGCGACGTGAGCCTGATTAGCGGAGCCAAGGCGAATATGACCGTGACGAGCACGCCGGAGACATTGCCAATCCCGATGAGCATAACGACAGGAACGAGATAGACGAAGGCCGGAATGGTCTGCATTGTGTCCAATATCGGCCGGAGGATCATCTCAAAACGATCACTCTTTCCCGCCAATATTCCGAGCGGAAGCCCAATAATAACGGCGATAATTACGGCCGAGACTACAATGGCGAGGGTGGTCATAGCCAATGACCAGGCCTCTGGAGAGAGGAAGCCAAGAACGAGCAACGCGCCGGCGACGTAAATGGTGGTGCGACGGCCCGCAGCCTGCCAGGAAATCAGCAAAATGATTGCAAACATCACCAATGGAGGAATGGTCTGAAAGGTTCGTTCAATTCCTTGGATCAGCACGTCCAGGAACATCTTGAGAGGCTGGATCGCTTCGCGATGCTCGATTGCCCACTCCTTGATGCCATCTGAATGCCCTGCGACATCAAGATCGATGCTCGAGAAAGGATCCAGCCAGTTGAAGCTTTGTTTGTCGGCCATCAGCCGGCCCTCCGGTTAAAACTCGCGGCGTCGTCGCGCCCCTGAATCCCACGAAGAAGGGCATCTTTCGTTACGACGCCGACGACGGCGTCCCCTTCCTTCACAAGAATTGGATTGTTGGTTCCGATAGACAGGTCGACGAGCGCGTTGAGCTTGTCGGCAGGCTGCGCGACGGGAAAATCCACCAGATCGGTCCCGTTAAACTGCTGTCTGTATTGGTCTAGCGGCTGCATGATTTTGGCCGCTGTCACCAGATCCAACTTAGAGATGCCGCTGACGAACTGCGCCACATAATCGTCGGCTGGGTTCGTGACGATTTCTTCCGGTGTGCCGACCTGCACCAGGACGCCATCCTTCATGATAGCGATGCGGTCCCCGATACGGATGGCCTCGTCGAGATCGTGGGTGATAAAGACCGTAGTCTTGTGGAGCTCAGCTGAGAGCTCCATGAACGTTCCCTGCAACTGACGCCTTATGAGCGGGTCGAGCGCAGAAAACGGTTCATCCATCAACAGTATGGTCGGGTTTGCAGCTATTGCACGAGCGAGTCCCACGCGCTGCTGCATTCCACCAGATAGTTCGTCCGGATACTTGAGGTCCCAGCCCGTCAACTCAACTGCTTCGATTGCCTGGCGCGCGGTATCCCGACGTTTGGCCTCTGGAACCCCTCTAACTTCAAGAGCGAACGCTACATTGTCGCGGACGTTGCGGTGAGGCATAAGCGCCATGTTCTGGAAAACCATGCCGATCTTTTCTGCGCGAAGCTGCCTCAATTCCCTCGCGCCCATGGCATTGACGTTCCGGTCCTCAATGTACACGGCCCCGTCGGTCGGCTCGATGAGCCGATTGATATGGCGGATGAGCGTCGACTTGCCCGAACCAGACAGCCCCATGATGCAGAAGATTTCGCCGCGGCCTACGCTAAAACTGGCGTCCCGCACGCCGACGATGCAGTCGAGTTGATCACGGATTTGAATCTTACTCAGCTGTCCGGCCTTAACGGCGCGGATGGCATCTTTCGCCCTTGCTCCGAAAACCTTCCAGATTCCCTCGCATCGAATGATGGCCTCTTGAGGCGATTTGCTCATTCCCTGTTCCCATTTTGGCGTCGTTTCTGATCACTGCCGAACGACTGGGCAACCACGGTATCGAAAATTGAGCGTTGGCGGATTCGAAATAAAATCAATCGTCAGGATACTTTTCCGCAGCCGCCAGGATTTTGATGCCCCTGCCACAGGGGGCATCGCTGCGCTACGCCCCTGTGGTACAGACCCACTATGCAAAAAAGTAGCCTGCCGCGTGATTTTATTTCGACTGCCGGCTGCGCAAACCTTGCATATAACGGCGAGCTTGAAGCCAAATTGGAGTCAGGCCGATGTCGTTCAAAGGCATTATTCCGCCGATCACCACGCCGTTTCATGCGGACGGATCGATCGATCGTGACGGCTTTTGCATCATGGTCGAGCATCTTGTTGCGTCGGGCGTGCACGGCATCATCGTCGGCGGCACCACCGGCGAATACTACGCTCAATCGCGCGACGAACGTGTCGGCCTGCTGAAGCTCGCTAGGAATATGGTGAAGGCCAAGGTGCCGCTGATCGCCGGCGTCGGCGCGATCCGTACTGAAGACTGCATCGAATACGCGCTGATCGCAAAGGATCTGCAATTTGACGGCATCCTGATCGGCTCGCCGTACTACGCGGTGCCGACGCAGCTCGAACTCGCCAATCATGCGCTGGCGATCGACAAGGCCGCCAGTCTGCCGGTGATGCTCTACAATTATCCCGGCCGCACCGGCACGATGATGGACCTCGAATTCCTCGATCGGGTCGGCCGCAGCACCAATTTTTGCGCCATCAAGGAATCCAGCGGCAGCATGAACCAGCTGCACGCGCTAGCGCGCGACTATCCGCATATCGACCTGTTCTGCGGCATGGACGATCAGGCGCTGGAGTTCTTCGCCTGGGGCGCCAAGGGCTGGGTCTGCGGCGCCGGCAATTGCCTGCCGGCGGAACACATCGCGCTCTACCAAGCCTGCGTCATCGAGAAGGATTTCACCAAGGGTCGGCAGATCATGTCGGCGCTGCTGCCCTTGATGCGCGTTCTCGAACAGGGCGGCAAGTTCGTTCAGAGCATCAAGTTCGCGTGCGAGTTGGCCGGGCTGCCCGCGGGTCCGGTGAGGCGGCCGATGCGCGCGCTCGACGAAGAGCAGAAGTGGGAACTCGAGACGACGATCCGCACGCTGAAAGCCGTCATCGCGTCAATCACTGCAAAATCGCAAAAGAGGGCTTCCGAGAATGTCATCGCTATTAACGCGTGATGAGTACCAGAATCTGGCGGACAGCCTGCCGCTGCCAACAAATGCGGTGATCGACGGCAAGGCACTGGCGGCGCAATCAGGCGACACATTCGAGACCATCAATCCGGCGACGGGAGAGGTCATCGCCAGGATCGCCTCATGCGGCGAGGCCGACGTCGACCTCGCCGTCGAAAAGGCCCGGCTGGCGTTTGAATCGGGCGCCTGGTCGCGTGCGCATCCGAGCGAGCGCAAGAAAGTGCTGCGGCGCCTGGTCAAGCTGATGGAGCGAAACGCCCATGAGCTCGCCGTGCTCGAGACGCTCGAAAGCGGCAAGCCGATCTACGACGTGGAAACCATCGACATTCCCGAGGCTTTACATTGCCTGGAATGGCATGCGGAAGCCGCCGACAAGCTCTACGGTCAGACCTCACCTTCAGGCGATGACGTCGTGTCGATGATCGTGCGTCAGCCGCTCGGCGTGGTCGCTTGCGTTCTGCCCTGGAATTTCCCGATCCTGATGCTGGCCTGGAAAATCGGCCCGGCGCTTGCGACCGGCAACTCTGTCATCGTCAAGCCCGCCGAGCAGACCAACATGTCCACCTTGCGGATCGCCGAGCTGGCGCACGAGGCCGGCCTGCCGGCTGGCGTCCTGCAGATCGTCACCGGCCCGGGCGAGGTCACCGGCAAGGCGCTTGGCCTGCATCCAGATATCGACATGGTCGCTTTCACCGGATCAACCGATATTGGCCGCAAATTCCTGGAATATTCCGCCAAGTCCAACCTCAAGCGCATTGTGCTCGAATGTGGCGGAAAGAATCCGTGCATCGTGCTCGATGACGCCGAGAACCTCGACGTCGTGGCGCAGCACGTCACCCAGGCGGTGTTCTGGAACATGGGCGAGAACTGCTCGTCCAATTCCCGCCTGATCGTGCACGAAAAGATCAAGGACCGTCTGATCGAGGCGGTGCACTACAAGCTCACGGAATGGCCTTTGGGCGAGCCGCTGGATCCGGGTAACCGGCTCGGCGCCATCGTGTCCAAAGAACAGTTCGACCGCATCATGGGCTACATCAAGAAAGGCCGCGCGCAAGGCGCCAAGGTCGTGGCCGGCGGCAATGCCCACAAGCACGGCAAAGGCTATTTCATCGAGCCGACCGTCTTCGACGACGTCACGCCCGAAATGACGATTGCCCGGGAGGAAATCTTCGGACCGGTGCTGTCGGTCATCAAGGTGGCCAACGCCGACGAGGCTGTCCGTGTTGCCAACGACACGAAATACGGACTGTCAGCCTCGATCTTCACCGCCAATGTCGGCAAGGCGCATCGCATCGCGCGCGACATCCGCGCCGGAACGGTGACCATCAACTGCTATGGTGAAGGAGACATCTCGACACCCTTCGGCGGTTACAAGCTGTCGGGCTTCGGCGGGCGCGACAAGTCACTGCATGCGCATGACCAGTACACCGAGCTGAAGACCATCTGGGCGGATATTTCTGATCCGAAGGTTTCTCGCGCCGTCGACTAGACGAAAACCATGACCGTATTTCAGGCCGTAAGAACGCCTGCCGACATCAACATGTCCGGCTGGTACGGGCTCCTTCCGCCTCCCAAGGCACCCCAGGTGCTGCGCGGTCGTCACGAAGCGGACTGGCTCATCATTGGAGCCGGGTTCGCAGGATTGGCGGCCGCGCGGCGCTTATCGCAGCTCGTGCCGGGCGACCGCATCGTCGTCGTCGATGCCCAGCGCGTCGGCTGGGGCGCCGCTGGGCGGAATTCGGGCTTCCTGATCGATCTGCCGCATGAACTTGGTGGTGAGAATTACGGCGGCAGCCAGGATCACGATCGCAAGCGAATTCGGATGAACCGCGCGGCAATCGAGTTCTCAGCCGCGGGTGCGGATGAATACGGGCTGGAGCGCTTCTTCGTTCGCGCCGGTAAGTTCCATGGCGCTGCAACCGAACACGGCCTCGATGTCCTGCGTGAATTCGAGAACCATCTGACTTGCCTCGGCGAGTCGTTTGAGCGGCTCGATGGACCTCAATTGAAGGCGGTGACCGGAACCGACTTCTTCGTCGGAGGCACATTCACGCCGGGCACGGTGATGGCGCAGCCAGCAGGCTTCATCCGTGGCTTAGCCGAAGGCTTGTCGAGCCGAGTGAAGATATTCGAGAACTCGCCAGTCACGTCGCTCAATACGGGCAAACTCCATAGGGCGAAGACAGCCGAAGGCGAGATCACCGCGCCGCGGCTGATCCTGACCGTCAACGGCCATCTCGAAAGTTTCGGCTTCTACAAGAAACACCTGCTGCATGTCTTCACCTATGCCAGCATGACGAGGTCGCTTTCCAAAGGCGAGCAGACGGCGCTGGGCGGCGAGTCAAATTGGGGCCTGATCCCGGCCGACCCAATGGGCTCTACCATCCGCCGCATCGGGGACCGCATCGTGGTGCGCAACACCTTCACCTACAACCCGAATATGTCGACCAATGAGAAGCAGATAGACCGCATCGGCGCGGCGCACGATCGATCTTTCCGGGCGCGCTTCCCGATGCTGGGCGACATACCGATGGAGTTTCGATGGGGCGGCCATTTGTGCCTTTCCCTCAATTCCGCGCCCGCGTTCGGGGAGGTTGAGGACAGGGTATTCGTCGCCGGATGTTGCAATGGCCTTGGAACTGTGCAAGGCACGCTCTACGGAATGCTGGCGGCAGACATCGCCGCCGGTAGTGATCAGCCGATGGTCGCGGACGCTCTGAACGAGCCGGCTCCGTCTCGACTTTATCCGGAACCTTTAATGTCGATCGGAGCGCCGCTGAAGCTGTGGGCGATGCAACGCAGGGCTGGGAAAGAGTTCTAGCTCTGTCGCTCTTGCGCAGCGGCTTCCCGGAGCCAGCCAAGCAAACGTTCGGCAGCCGGGGAAAGCGTCCGATTGCGGTTCCAGGTGAGATAGTAGCCACCAGGGGCAGGCAGCTCGAGATCCGTCAATCTGACCAGTTTGCCTTCGTCAATCTGCGCCTTGACCAGACGGTGCCAGCCAACGGCAACCCCCTGGTCAGCTTGCGCAGCTTGAAGGGCCACGAAGAATTTGCCGAAACGGCGACCTCGGGTCGGACCATGTTGGACACCCGCACGCCGCAGGACCTCATCCCACCCGGACCAATCTGGGTCAACCCAGTCGACGTGGAGAAGCGGCAAGTCTGCAAGGGATTCGGCGGTGGTATCCCGATGCGTGCTTGCGAATGCCGGTCCGCAAACGGGATAGATCGTTTCGTCGAAAAGAAGCTCGGCATTCTCGTCAGGCCAAGATCCGAATCCGTAGCGGATGCGAAGTTCGACCTCGGCGCGGCGATAGTCCCGTGGGCTATCCGAGATCAGGTGATCGACCGATATGTCTTTATACCGCATCCAAAAGTCCGGCATCCGAGGGATTAGCCACATCGACGCAAAGGCGTCTGTGCACGCCAGGGTAACATTCTTGGAACGGTCGCCACGCTTCACGTTGCGAACGATTTCGGCCGCTCGCGAAAAGCTGCTTGCCAAAACGCCGTAGAGATCCTCTCCGGCACTTGTGAGAGCTACCCCAGCTGCCAAGCGCGTAAACAACAGGACGCCGAGTTCCTCCTCGATCCCCTTGATCTGCCGACTGACGGCCCCAGGCGTCACGTTCAGTTCTGCAGCTGCCAGTTTAAACGACAGATGCCGGGCAGACGCCTCGAAAACGGCCAGGGCGGTCAAGGACGGCAGGTCGTAATAGCGGCGAACCATCTTTTTCTCCTCCTTGCCGATGATTGCGCGGCACGGAGCTTAGGGCAAGAGCCGCCACAGGTATCAAAACCAAGAAGTATGAGGCTGCCGTGCGGCAGAAATAGAAGAACTCGACCATGCATCCTTCGCGGTTTGCGACGCCGTCCAATCAGAGTCCGACGCCTCAAACATCGTGCCGCCAAAGGCGCAGGGATCTAAGGCAATGAATTGTGGAGACGTGATTGCTCAGCTCTGGGTGGGCTCGGGTCGCAGTTTAGTCAACAGACGCGTGAGACTTTTGCAGTAGGTCATGTCGCGGTCTTCCTGCAATAGTTGCGGCGCGGCTTCACGGGCCGCACCGACTATTGGAGGCCGAAATGACCGCGCAGTTGCAAGTTTCTCGTAGAGGTGGCCGCGAGGCTCGGCGGACGATCCGCACGGCGCCGAAGATCGACATGCTGCCGACGCTGAAGCGCGGCCTGCCGGTTGTCGAGCCGATGGATGCCGAGCAGGTCGAGCGCATCCACGAGGCTTCGCTCGCCATCCTCGAAAACGTCGGCGTGGTGTTTCGCGACCCGATCGCGATTGAGGACTGGAAGAGGGCCGGCGCCGACGTGCGAGCTGATGACCGGGTTTATCTTGACCGCGGCCTGGTCATGGAGCTCATCAAGACCATCCCTTCCAGGATCGAATATTTCGCCCGCGACCCGACGAAAAATGTCGAACTCGGTGGGCCGAAGTCGATCTTCGTGCCGATGACCGGCGCGCCCTATATGCGCGACCTCGATGACGTCAGGCGCGGCCCGACGATTGCTGATCTTGGCACCTTCCACAAGCTGGCGCACATGATGCCGGCGCTGCATTCATCGGCGCACCATATCGTCGAGCCGATGGACATCGTCGTGGCGCATCGGCACCTGCACATCACCTATTCATCAATGAAGCATTCCGACAAGATGTTCATGGGCATGACGACCTCGCCGAAGAATGCCGAGGACGTGCTCGATATGTGCGAGATCCTGTTCGGCGAAGGGTTTCTCGAGACCCATGCGGTCACAACGGGCAACTGCAACGGTAACTCGCCGCTGGTCTGGGACCAGGTGATGCTTGGCGCCATGCGCGCCTTCTGCCGGCGCAACCAACCGGTATTGTGCTCGCCCTTCGTTCTCGGCGGAGCGAACACTCCTGCCTCCACCGCGGCAGCGGTGGCACAGCTCAATGCAGAGGCACTTTCGGCGCTGGCCTACACCCAGGTGATACGCAAGGGGTGTCCAGCGATCTACGGGCACTATCTTTCGACGGTGTCGATGCAATCGGGAGCACCGATGGCCGGGACGCCGGAGATATCGCTGATGAACTTCATGATCGGCCAGATGGCCCGCCGCTACAACGTGCCGTGGCGCACGTCGAACCTGCTCGGCGGCGCCAAGGTCTTCGATGCGCAGGCCGGTTATGAGAGCGCTATGACCATGATGGCGGTGCTCATGTCGGGTGCCAACTACATCTGGCATTCGGCAGGATGGAACGAAGCCGGCATGCATTGCTCCATCGCGAAATTCGTCGTCGACGCCGAGGTCTGCTCGATGGGCTATCGCATGACGCAAGGCATTCAGTGGGACGATTTCGACGAGGCCCTTTCCGCGGTGCGAGACGTCGGGCCAGGGGGCCACTATCTCGGCCATCCGCATACGCAAGCTAACTTCGAACGGGCATTCTTTATCCCGAAGCTGTTCGACAACAACTCGATCGAACAGTGGTATGTGGACGGTGCCAAGGACATCAAGCAGCGCGCGCTGGAGCATGCCCGCAGGCTTCTCGCCGAGTATGAAGAGCCCACGCTCGATGTTGCGAAAGAGGAGGAGTTGCGCGCCTACATCGAACGGCGATCGCGCGAGATTCCCGCGGTCGACGCCCTCAACGAGGAATACTGAGTTATGCGCATCGATCGGATCAATATCTACTCAGCGCAACTGCCCGTCAAAGGCGGAGCCTACCGCATGGCGAGCGACGACGTGGAGGCGTTGAACAGCACCCTTATCGAAATTGTAACAACCAACGGATTGGTAGGCTGGGGCGAGACATGCCCGATCGGACCGATCTACCAGCCGCATCATGCGCTCGGCGCCCGGGCGGCCATCGCCGAAATCGCCCCGGGACTGATCGGTTCGGAGATCGCCTCGATTAGGCTGCTCGCCAAGCAGATGGACGAGCGTCTGAACGGGCACGGCTACGCCAAGGCCGCCTTCGACATGGCCTTTCTCGACCTGCTTGGCCAAAAGCTCGGCGTGCCGGTCTCGACGCTGTTGGGCGGAGCGCTGACCGAGCGCGTGCCGGCCTATTATTCGCTGATTGTCGGGTCGCCCGACGAGACCGCCCGCATCGCCGCCGACAAGGTGAAGGCCGGTTACCCTCGCCTGCAGGTGAAGATCGGCGGGCGCAATCTCGAAGAAGACGTCGCCGTCGTCCACAAGGTCTGGGAAGCGGTCGGCTACAAGGCGCGGATCGCGGTCGACGGCAATAGGGGCCTGACGGTCGTGGCCGCGATCCATCTGGACCGGCTCTGCCAGGCGATCCCATTCGTCTTCGAGCAGCCCTGCAACACGATGGATGAGATCGCGACGCTGAAAGGCCGCGTCACGCATCCGGTCTATCTCGACGAAAGCACCGAGGACCAGAACGCGGTGCTCAGGGCAATCTCGTTGGGCATCGCCGACGGCTTCGGCTTCAAGGTCACGCGCCTCGGCGGCTTGACGAAGATGACGACGGTGCGCGACCTCTGCGCCATCCGCTCGCTGCCGCACAGCTGCGACGACGCCTGGGGCGGCGACATCATCGCGGCGGCCTGCGTGCATCTTGCGGCCACGGTCGAGCCGCGCCGCATGGAAGGCGCCTGGATCGCGCAGGAATATATCGAGGGACATTTCGACGCGAAGAACCCGGTTGTCATAAGTCAGGGTCACATCGCCGTGCCACAGCGGCCGGGGCTGGGCGTGAAACCCGAGCCCGGCATGTTCGGCAAACCGATCGCCATCTACGGTCCGTAATGAATGCGCCCGCCAACATCACCGCTATGAAGTCGCTGGCCGCGACGGAGATTTCAGCGGCGGGCGATGGGCCGTTTGATGTAGTTGTTCTTGTGCTGTCGGGCTTCTCGCACCTCGCGCTTCACGCCTACATAGAGCCCTTCCGCCTCGCAAATATGGTCTCCAGGATCGCCCTTTTTGAATGGCGCATCGCGGGAATGGACTCGCAACCGGTTGAAGGCGCGAACGGCCTGAAGGTTTCTGTCGATGTCACCGTCGAGGAACTGGCCTCCAACTTGGAGGCCCACAGACCTGGCCAACTTGCACTTGTTGCGGGCGAACCGGTAGAGCGACAACTGACGCCGCAACTGAACGGGTTCTTGAGGCTGATGGCCCGTAGAGGCGTTGACATATCGACCTTCGGAACCGCGACATGGCTGCTGGCACAGACCGGCCTGTTGGCAGGTACTCGCTGCACGATCCACTGGTCGCGGCTAGCAGCTTTTTCCGAAGTTTTTAACCAGCCGCGCATACGCGACTCTCTATTCGTCAAGGATGGGCAATATTCGACCTGCGCCGGCGAGTTGGCCGCATTCGACCTTGCAGTGGATCTCATCGCAAACAAGGCTGGAGCTTTCATTGCGCAGGAAGTTTGCAGGCATGCGACAGTAGACGGGCAGCGCTCTGGCTCCAACCGTCAGACCGGTCCTTCGGGCGTGGCCTTCGCTGGTGTCAGCGAGTGCCTCATCGCCGCGATCAGAATTATGGAGGAGAACATCGAGTCTCCAATTGCGATGTCAGACCTATCCAAGCGCATCGGTGTTTCAAGGCGCCAGCTGGAGCGGCTCTTTGGGACATATGTAGGATCCACTCCGGCCAAACACTATCTCAGACTTAGGGTCGACCATGCAAAGCGACTGATTGAAGGCACCCGACTTCCGCTGGTCGATGTAGCGTTGGCCAGCGGCTTTGTCTCGTCGTCGCATTTCTCAAAGTGCTTCAAGAGCATACATGGAATCTCACCGCAACAACTTCGATTGACCACGCCCGCCTGGATCGGGCGGGGGCTTGGCTGAGGAATTTCAGCCCGCGCTGACTTCTCTTCGCTTCCGTCTGCCGGTCCTTCCCGGTGCTGGCACGGCGCTCTCGCCAGACCCGACCTTTTGCCTAATTTTGGTGACCTCAGGGAATTGCGCGGCGTGACATGTTATTCAAAACGCGTTGCCTGAAGCCAAACTTTACAAGTTACACATTCACCCCTCCATTGGAGTATAGCGTCGCAAAAGTATCGGAGAGCTTCGAGGCTATGCAGTTTATCTTCGAGACGTTCCTGGAACGGCTGTCTCAAAGCGTCGACGAGAAGGATTTCCGTGACGCCATGGCACACGCTGCCGCAGCCTTCGATCTCGTCAGGTTTGCCTACCTATCGATACCGCCGCGAACCTCTGCAAGGCCAAGATTGATCTCGAATTACCCCTCTCCCTGGACATCTCGGTATCTGAGTAATCGTTATCACGTGATCGACCCGGTGATTCAGCGGGCGAAGGGCGATCAGTCCTTATTCCTGTGGGGGCTTGACGACGGCCGGACCAGTCTGTCGCAGTTCGAGCGGAAGCTGTTCGACGAGGCGGCCGCTTTTGGCATTCGCTGCGGCCTGACGATCCCGATCCAGGACAAACGCGGCAACGTTGCGGCCATGAGCTTTGCCGCCGACAGGCTGGATCCGGCGTTCCTACGGGTTGCCGAACGCTACGAAGAAGCTTTCCGATTCCTGGCGACCTGCTTTCACGTCTGCGTCCGCCGCAAGCTCTCTGCCGATCGGGTGATTGACGGCGTTCAGCTGACGGCTCGCGAGTATGAGTGCCTTGAATGGGCGGTGCAGGGTAAATCCGCCCGGGACATTGGTGGCATTCTGGGCGTCAAGCGCCGGACTGCCGCCTTCCACCTTGAGAACGCCATCAAGAAGCTCGGCGTGCGCACTCGCACGCAGGCTGTGGCGCGCTTCTCCGCCTCCAGGAAGGTTTTCGGCTGACGCAGTCGTTTTAACCTGTACCGCTGCACAGGCTGTTTGGGCCTGACGCTTGGCTTCCAATGGCAGGGTCATTCTTGCCAGGAGGCCCACAGTCATGCTGCAGCTCATCGCGCCCGAATGGTACGGCGACTTCGCCGACGCACTGCGCGCCATGCACCGCCAGCGGCACCGTGTCTTCAAGCAGCGGCTCGACTGGGAGGTCGAGACCAGCGGCGGCTACGAGTTGGACGCCTTTGATGCGCAAAAGCCGCACTATCTGGTGCTGCCCGGTGCAAGCGGTGAGGTCTGCGGCTGCGTGCGCCTGCTTGCCTCGACCGGGCCGACCATGCTTGGCGACAGCTTCCCATTGCTATTGCGGGGAAAGCCAGCGCCGCGGGATCCAAGGACCTGGGAAAGCAGCCGTTTCGCGCTCGACCTGCCGCCCTCGGCCGCCAAGGGGGCAGGGGGTATCGGGCTGGCCACCTATAAGCTCTTCGCCGGCATGATCGAGTTCGGCCGGTGGCGAAAACTCGAGCGGATCGTCACCGTCACTGATCTGCGGATGGAGCGCATCCTTGGTCGGGTCGGTTGGCCGCCCGAGCGGCTGGGCGAGCCACATACCATCGGCAACACCCGCGCCGTGGCCGAGTATCTCGACGTTTCCGCCAACAGACTCGACGGCGTTCGCCGCAACGGCGGGTTCGGCGGGCCGGTGCTGTAGGCGCCGGCAATGCACGGCTCGCATGGCTGTGATCTCCCGGCTTGCGGCGGCGACGGATCATGAGGCTCATCCCTGGCACCATCGTCTGGCCGGGTTGGCGCGACGAACGATCCTACGACTACACCACTCACCTGACGCGGCGTGACTGGGCCTGGGAGTTCCTGCGGCGCAATCCAGCCTTCCAGGAGGATCTCGACCTTGCCTTGCGGCAGATCAGACAGCATGAAGCTGCGCAATCGCTCGCGGTCATTGCCTCGGCCACCGACCTGTCGCGCTGGGGGCTTCTGTTTCGCGTCCAGCCTGCAGCACGATGCGGCCGTGTTCTGGTGTCAGCGCCGATGCTCACATGTGCTGCCGGTCATTGCCGAACCGCCGTTGGCCGCGCCTGCGATGCCGGCATTCGATCCGGCCAGGCTGCCATGCCGTGCGATAGTGCTGAGGTTGGCCGACGGCTCCCGGCACCTTCTGCTGCAGCATGCCGGCCGGCAGCTGCAGCTTGCCATTGCGGGTGCCGAGCTTGACGGCCCTGTCCTGCTGCGTACCGACGCGATCTGGCCGGCCGGGCAGGCGAAGCACCGGCTTTGGGCGCTCGAATGCCTGGACACCCTGCTTACGCAGGCACGCTTGCCAGCGAGACTCTTTGCGCCCGAAGCACGCGGTCGGCGCTTGCGCTTCGTCCTGCAGGCGCTTGACGGCTCGCTTGCCAAGGCGTCTTACCGCGACATTGCAGCAGCTGTGCTCGGCGAGCCGCGGGTCCGTGCCGACTGGGCCGATCCCCGCAACCATTTGCGCGACCGCATCCGCCGCGCCGTTCGTCGCGGCCATGCTTTCGTGAACGGTGGCTATGCCGACCTCCTCGGCTGAGGAATGGCGCAGAAAAGTGCTCAGCGGTTTTGGGAGAAGGACATGCAAGACGACATCCATCAAAACAAAGACTGAAGCGCATCGCCTGGTTCCGTTTCAGCGCGACGCGCTTTGGGCATCTCCCTCAGACTTTGGAACGCGCCTCCCTCAGCTGGCGAACAGCTCCTTGTAGCCGGTCGTCACCATCCAGTTCGCCCGATCGAGGTGGCTGCGCGCCGCATTCCGGGCGCGTTCAGGCTCCCGCTGCGGATCGATGCCCAAGATCAGATGCGCCATCTCCTCGTAGCTGGCCTCTTCGGCCGCGGCATCCAGAAACCGCATGTAGATCGTGAAATGCACCTTGTCATAAGCCGTCAGGCTGTCCGACCAGGGGACTTGATCTGCAATTTTGCCCATCATTACTGACCCCTACCCGTTTAAATGCAACAGGGTGCAGCCGGCCCGCTGAGTTCTGACCGGCGCGTTCGCTCAACGCTCTATAACGAATAGGAACGATCATTCCTAGAACGATTGTTCCGATTCTGGTTCGTATCGCGCCATGGATCTCAAGGAGGTCATGGCCATCAACATGCGTCGCCTGCGCCAAGTCCAGCGGCTGACGCAGGAGGAATTGGCAGCACGCGCAGAACTCAGCATGCGCTACGTTGGCTCGATCGAGCGCAGCCGCGTCTCTGCAAGCGTAACCATCCTCGGTCGGCTGGCAAAAGCACTTGACGTCGACCCTTGCGATCTCATCAAGCCGCCGCGCTGAAGTGTCCAGCGAGCTCGCCGCGCCTCCTTGCAAAATCGAAACCGCAATCCACTGGAAGTCGGTCAGCACTAAACAAGTCGGTTCGAGTGCGGGGATCGTGTCTCAGGATTGGTGTAGCTGACGGCGTTGGTCGCCACGCTCTCCGGCATGGGCCGGAATGATCAGCGCGCCACTGCCGGCAGGCTGATGAGCCGATCATCGCTCATCTGGCTGATTGTTTGCAGTGTCATGGAGCGGGCCCGCTGCACGGCCCATTAGGAGCAGAGCGCCGACCAGGCGGGTGATGGCATCATCGTTTGGAAAGATGCCGACGATGTCAATTCGGCGCTTGATCTCGCCATTGAGACGCTCGATGGGATTCGTTGTGGCGCGACAATTCTGATGAGAAGCCGTATTGCCTCGCCGTGGAATGCTCCCGACCGACATGTCCGTTGCCTCATCATAATGTTCCCCACGACTGGGATCCGGATCAATTCGTCATCGGCTCGATTGCTGGCTCGAACTGCATCGCACCGAACACCATTGGGTGCGCCTTTTCCTTTCGCCAGATCTTCAAGCGGCGCTGCAACGTGCGCAGCAGACGATCGGGATATTGCCCCGGACGCTCCGGCCTGCAGACGCTCCAGCAATTCGCGGCTCGTCCGCCAGGGTTCTTCGTCAAACCACGCTTGCAATTCGTTGGTGACGAGGGCGAAGGGATCCGGCCGCCGACGGCCCCGTTTTTGCTTCGGCTTGGCTTGCGCGGTTGGGCGGATTTCACCCTCCTTCCAAGCCGTCCGCAGGCCCGACAGGAACCGGTCGAGAGACGGATCGGCCGCCACAACCGATGGCGTGCCGGACCTGTCGGCGATGTCGACGAGGCGCTGCTGCGCCATCCGCATCTTGCTCAGCAACCGGACAGGGTCCAGCCGCGCATATGTTTGCGCCAGTGCGGCGCGAACCGGTTCCGGTGTCCGCGGATCCCCCAGCAATCGTTGGCATGGCGTCGCCGGGCGATGATAACGCTTGCGCACGCGGGCGCCGTCCCGCTCCTTTCCGGCCAGCTTGAAGGAGGGCTGGAAGAAGTTCACGAACAGCCGCACCGTCGCATAGAGCTGCGCGAGGGCTGCAGCGGCTTCAAGCCCCTCCAGACGGCGATAGCCGACGATGCGGCGCACCACGGCACCGTTCTTCTGCTCGACAAAAGCCTGGTCATTCTTGCGGTACGGCCGGCAGCGCGTGAACGCGATCCCGGCTTCCTGGCAGTAATCGCGCATCGTCTCGTTCAGGAACACGCTGTCATTGTCGGTGTCGAAGCCGAGAAGGTCGAACGGCAGCAGCCGCCGCAATTCCGTCAGCACCTCGCTCAGCAGCTTCTGCTCCCGGACCAGCAAAGGCGCGCATTCCGTCCATCCGCTCGCAACGTCGGTGAGCACCAGCGTCTGCACAAAGCTGCCGCTCGTCACCGGGCCGCTGTGCGCCACCAGGTCGGCCTCCACAAAGCCGGGCGGCGGATCCTGCCAGTCGGAGAAGGTGCGGATCGGAATGCTCCGCCGCAGTGCCGACGAAGCGGCGCTCCGGCGCCGCTTCTTTCCACCTGCGGTCTCGCGGATCGCGCGAATCGCGCGGTCGATCGTGGCCGCACTCATCGCCAAAAGCCGCGTCCGGATTTCGGGCGCAAGCTGAAGATGCCGGTGACGCTCCATCGCCTCGACCAGGATCGGCACCAGCGCTTTCAACCGCTTCCCGCAGATCCGATCAGAGGCCTCCCACAGCATGATCAGCGCTTCACCAACCGCATCGTCATAAAGCCGTCGCTCCGGCCGCGGCCCCGATCGGCCCACCTGCGGTCCGTTGCGCAATAGGCGCATCGCATGCTTGCGGTGAAAGCCGCTCACCGCCACGAACTCATCGAGAATGCGCGACTTCTCTGCCCGGTCGCTCCGGGCGTAGCGCTCCGTTACCGCGCTCACCAGCTCATCCCGCGTCGCCATGCTGACCTGCCTCATCTGATTTGCTCCTGCTACACAAATGCGGGGAGCAAATCAGATGAGGCAACGGATCAACATCCAGGAACAATTCAGGCGAGGCAATGCGCGCTCGCAGCTTCATTGTCGCGCCGCAATTCGTGCTGTGAAGCTGGGCCGGTGCTCCTTCGGGAAGGTCATATAGGCCAGCACGTCCGGTTCGGCGTCATCGAAAATGCCCGCCAGCTTCGGCACCTTCCGGATCTGGTCGGCGACGGCGCGCCACTGCGCCACTCTTGATCCGCGGGCGCCGTCCAGACAACATACGTTATATCGCTCGACGGACCGCCTCTGTCGTCGTGGCGCTCCCATGGAGAACCCTGGCCCATAGTGCCTCTTTCGATTCGGAGGAAATGGGTGCACCATCAAAGCGTGGGGTCAAACAGCTAGAGAACTGCGGGCCGCCCCGTTCGATCAGCCACGAGTTCAGAGGTGTGTTCTCTCTGCAAGTGAGGAAAACTCTCCAGGAAGCGTGCGAACTTGTGCGCACCGCAGGTAATGGACGGATATCGTGGAGGGTTGTCCTCCGAGACGCAACTGTCCAGAGGGGTGATTACGGCGTCACAGTCTCCGTCGATGAAGAAGGCAAGGGAATAGCGCTCCCGTCCAGACGTGTTCACCACCCTATGCAGATTGGCTAGGTAGCAATCGTTGGTCAGCTTTTGGATCAGATCCCCTATATTGATGACAAAGGTGTCGGGAATGGGATTGCCCTCAACCCAAACGCCGTCGCGGTTCATCACCTGGAGCCCGCCGGCGCTGTCCTGGGCTAAAATGGTAAGGCTACCATAGTCTGTATGCGCGCCAATGCCGATGACGCTTTCGTCGACTACTCCACTCTGGGGCGGATAATGCAGCAATCGCTGAATGGAGATCGGATTCTTCATCTTCGGTTCGAAGAAATCCGCAGCAAGGTCAAGGCTGAGGGCGATGCCGCTCAGTATCTTAATCGAGAGTGCCTTCATCGTCTCGTGATATAAGAAAACGGTCTCCTGGAAGCCGAGCAGGTCCATCGGCCACTGGTTGGGACCGAAGAAGGGACGTTCAATGGTCGGCCACTCGGGGCCAACGTCAAAGCACTCCTTCAGGTCCTTAGTCTTGGCCGGGTCGGTGTTCTCGCCAAAAACTTCGATGTACCCTCGTATCGCCACCCCTGAATTGCTGACATGCAGCTTCATCTTCTCAATGGTCGGTAGATCGAAAAACGCCCTGGCCTGCTCAAAGGACTCGTCAATAAGCCGCACAGGCACACCGTGGTTCTTGACATACATGAAACCAACATTAGCCAGCGCCCATCGGATTTGCTTTGCTACCTGTCCCGGATCGCTCCCGTCGAGGAGGGGAGCCAAGTTGACGAGTGGAACCTTGTCGAAGGACTGGCGCTGTGCGCGAAGCCTATCGTCTAGCTGTGCAACATTCGATTTAGCCATAGTGTTTCATCCATGCTGAGTGCTGTCGGTGTTCATTTGTGGAGCTTTGAGCGCCGGCCCTTATGTGCAGCCAAAGTGTCACTCGGTTGCAGTGTTAGGCTGCCCGATGACGGAGCAGTATTCGCAAGCGCACTCAATGGTGCGCGTTGCTCGCCTGAATTGAATGCTCATATGGCCAAGAGCTGCAATCAGTGTGACAGACGGTGAGAATTAATCAATGGAAGATACAGAGGCTTGTCTTATATTTTTGTTACAATTCAATATTTTTCTATGTCATGGTATAAGCATTCGTGAAATATCAATAACACAAGTTAACAAATACAAACTTGCAATCTCTGTCCCAGATGTCACTAATGGTCATGGTCATCGTCGGGTGAGATAAGTTCCTCGAACATCATCGAGAGCTAATCCTTAACCCGCAAATGGAGAAATCAGGTGATGCTGGCAAGAGATCTTGGACCGCACACCGCTGCTGAAGGCGGTAGGTTGCATCTCATTCACACGGAGAAATTGCATGAACACCTCGATTAAACAGACTGCACTCGAGGACGAGGCACAAAAGCGCATCAAGGAGTCACACGCCCTTGACGGTGACACTGATCGTCTGGCCAAGTATTATCGTAGATGGGTCGACTCCTATGAGCTGGATGTTGAACGCGAGCACTATTGTGGCCCGGTCATCGTAGCGGAGCTCACAGGCGCACTGCAGACCGCGTATGTGGATCGCGTGCGAGCAGCCACCAAAATTCTGGACGCGGGCTGCGGAACGGGTCTTGTCGGCATAGAATTGGAACGGCTCGGGTTCCGGTCAATCGACGGCTTCGATCTCTCCGAAGCGATGGTCGAGAAGGCGCGGGGAACCGGGGTTTACCGCGACGTCCGAGGCAATGTGGACCTCAACAGTTCGCTCGTTGGTTACCCCGACGCAAGTTATGACATGACTGTCTGCTGCGGGGTGTTCACCCTTGGGCATGTCCGTCCAGAGGGTCTGCGCGAACTGGCGCGCGTTACGCGTCCGCACGGACTCGTCGTCGTGAGTGCCCGCAAGAGCTATGCCGAGGCGACATCGTTTGGAGATGAGGTGCTGCGTCTCGAGGAGGCGGGTGTCCTTGAGTCTCTACAGTGTCTGAACGACGGCAGATACCTCGAAGAAGAGGGCGCACACTACTGGGCACTCCGTGTGGCCGAGAAGCCAATGGAGCCGTATCTATGACCTTGATCTGCCCCAGCGACAACGCTTGTCTCCGGAAAGAAACAGCGGACCGACTTCACGTCGGAAGGGTGAGCCCGGCCCTTCGTCCGCCGTCACCCGACCGAGGCATCGGGCGTTTGCGATGCTACTCTAAATGATTCTGGCCTGCTGGCCTCGCGGCGCAAATTCTGCCTTGCCCGGATCGATCTGCTCGATCACCCGCCCGGCAGCCGGCGAGCCGAGGTCCGCACCGTGGGCCTAAAAGACGGATTTTGCGATATCGATATCCAATGGTGACAGCAGGGCACGAGATTATTCGTTGTCACCGGACACCGGCGAGCCGCGGGCACACGCCCATAATGGCGGCTCAATCGAAAGCAGCTTCTTCGCCGCCGCCTTGACCTGGTCGAGCATCACCTGCCCGAGAGGGCCGGGCGGCGCCGGATGTAGTCTATGCCGCTTGTCGACCTGCAGGCTGAGAAGGGTCACTGAAATCGAGCTGCAGGAACCCAGATTGTCGATAGATAGGCGCCGTTCAGACACTTCTTGCTCGCTTGTGGAAGGCGCTTGGTTCCGCTGGCGTCATGTGGGCCATGCTTCCTTGGTGCCGTAGGGCCTCGAATACTGACGGGCCTCGTATAGTCTGCGCCGCCGCACTCGGTGATCCCGTGAGTTTCGCGCTCGCTGGCGATGATTTCGGAGAGAAGCTGGGCGCGGATGCGCTCGGCTGGCGGTTGATCGAAGCGGGTCCTGTTTACCGCGAGTGTGATGAGATCGAGAGCGGTCCTGGGTGCTGTCCAGCTCGCCGGAGGCCACGGCGCCGATCGCACCACCCCGACCACTCTCAGCCGTTCAGCAGCAGCCTATCACGAGCGTACCCTGTTTCAGACCTCGTCGTCAGTGATGATCCTTCGAACAATTCGTGTGAGGGACCTGCTTGCCGGGAACATCGATGATTCCCGCTACGCCGCTCGCTCACGACTGATGATTGGTATACGTCGCCCACCAAGTGCGCCGTTCCAATGGCATCATCGCTTTCACAAACGCCTAGGGCAAGGCATTAGACAGCAATGCGGAATCTGCCTGGCACGGGCGCTGAGCTGCTCCGCAGCTTGGGCGGCCACCTCATCTTCAATTTGAGCTGCCAGGCCGAGAGGCGTCCGAACGTACGAAGGAGTGGTGCGTTCCGATCAGGCCGAACGTTCGGAGTGGCGGACGCCTGAAGGGGCGTGCACCTTTTTTGGCTTACAGCGCTAAGTCGACCTGCCGTTATGCGGACTTGGACAGCAATGTCGAATACCGAACCAAGTTGTTGCGCGGAATCACGCCAAGTCGGAAGGCGAGAGGTCTCGGTGTGGCACGCCTCCTGCTTCTCGGTGGGCCGGACGGTGGAATCAACGTGCGCCTGAGATTGGGACGCGGTCGTAGCTCGCGGCGATGCGTCTGTAACGTGGAGTATAGGTGGCCACAGATCTCCGGCCAGCCTACTGATTTGGTGAGTGTCTGATGGATCATCCTTATTACAGTCTGCCCTTTCTGACCGAACTGGAGATGTTTGAGGCATTTGGACGGCATCGGTCGCTCGAACTCGCTGCTTCCGAATTCAATGTCGCTCCTGACGTCGTTCGCCGACGGATCAAAGCCATTGAGGAGGAACTCGGCGTTTCATTGGTTGCAAGGTTTGGTGCTGGCGTCACGCTTACCGGGCCTGGTGAAGACCTTTGCCGGGCACTGTCGGAGATATTCAGGCGAGCGTCGGATGTGTTCGGCACGCTCAGGAGATAATCGGCCTTCAGCCCGCCTTGAGCGGCGGTATTCGTTTCGAAGGACAATTCATCGGCCTCAAACCCGCCGACCGCAAGTCTTATCTCCGTCGAATGGCAATGATGTTCCAGGATCCGGTGGGCTCGCTCTCGCCGCGGCTGACCCTTCAGTCGCTTCTCACCGAGCCGTTGTGGATCCATAGCGTTACCTGCCGTGATCCCAGAACCGAAGCAGAGCGGCTGTTACCGCTTGGTTGGCTTACCGTCAGATGTCGGCTGCCGCTATCCCCACCAGCTACACAGCCGTCACATCACAATCGATTCATCGATCACAGGACGTGCTCTAGCGCGAACTTTCTCAGTGCGCACCCGAGGGCCGTATCGAGAGGGAGGAAGGTTCCACCCAGTCGATGGGTCTGGTAGCTAGCGAGCGGCTCGGTCGGGCAACTGGCTGGGTCGAAGCCCCGTGACAAAGGCCGTGGGAGGTTGAGCAATCCCCTGGACCCCAACGCGGGTGAAGCCTGCGTAGGTCGCGAAAGTGATGATGCCCATGCCGACCCGCCTGAGATTCGGGGAAGGCAGCGTCATGTGCATCCGTTCGAGTATTAGGCTTGTCACGTTGGAAGGGGTAAGGGCAGACCCGCTCGGCATGACGGTACCGGCCTCCAGGCAGCCAGGTAAACGCCGAGGGCGTGGTTTCCACGGCTTTTGATCGCGATTCCGCGAATTCGTCGGCGAATGACGTGCATTCCCGCGAAACTGGAGAAGCGGTTTTGGTATGCTAATTGCCTAAGGAGGCGGCCGGCCGAGTGCCTTTCGCCAATCCATCGCGAGGAGAGGGACTATGCGGTTGAGCAATCTGGGAACCGAGCAACTCAGAGAGAAGGATCGAAGCTTCGTCTTTCATCCGTCTACGCATCTGGCCAACCACAGCCGAGGGGAGACCCCAAATCGGATCATCGTCGGTGCGGAAGGCATATACATCTGGGATACCGAAGGCCGAAAGAGCCTCGACGGTTTCGGTGGGCTCTACTGCGTCAATATGGGATATGGCTGCACGGAAATTGCCGAAGCCATTGCTAAGCAAGCACACGAATTGCCGTTCGCCCATGTCTATGCAAGTCAAGGAACAGAGCCAGTCGCCCTCTTGGCAGAGGCCGTGGTCGAGTATTTTGGTCAGAACATGCGAAGGGTCTTTTTCGGCCTTTCGGGCTCCGACGCCAACGAAACCAACATCAAGCTGGTCTGGTACTACAACAACATTCTGGGCCGCCCCGAAAAGAAGAAGATCATCTCGCGACACCGCGGCTATCACGGGTCTGGGCTGCTCACCGGGAGCCTGACAGGCCTTGCCTTCTTCCATAATTTCTTCGACCTACCGCTGGACTTGGTACGCCATACCACGACGCCGCACCACTATCGCCAAGCGTATGACGGCGAAAGTGAGCAAGCGTTCTCGAGACGCTGCGCGGACGAACTTGAAGCACTTATCCTCGCTGAAGGCCCGGAGACCGTTGCAGCGTTTATCGGAGAGCCGGTACTTGGGACAGGCGGCATCGTTCCGCCCCCAAAAGGATATTGGACCGCTATCCAAGGCGTGCTCGACAAATACGATATCCTCCTCATCGCCGACGAAGTGGTCTGCGGGTTTGGACGAACCGGTGAGAAGTTCGGTTCTCACCTCTATG
>NZ_NSGD01000028.1:0-39777 GCF_002294955.1 Mesorhizobium sp. WSM3864 | reverse complement strand
ACCGGCGAATATGGCGACATGATCGCCATGGGCATCGTCGACCCGGTCAAGGTCGTCCGCACCGCTCTCCAGGACGCAGCCTCGGTCGCCGGCCTGCTCGTCACCACCGAAGCCATGATCGCCGAAGCTCCGAAGAAGGAAGCTGCCGGCGGTATGCCGGGCGGCATGCCCGGCGGCATGGGTGGTATGGGCGGTATGGGCGGTATGGATTTCTAAGGTCCACGCACCTGCAACAATCTCGAGGGGCGGCAGCGATGCCGCCCCTTCTCTGCCGCGGAGCCAAGCCCGATCGCCCATTCGCAAGGCTACACACGGCGGCACTTTCACGGCGGACACCAATGACTGACTTCATTCTGTTCGCCCTTCCTTGCCCAGGCGGCTGACAGTGCATTAGGCCATGGCCTATGGCGCGATCTCCTTCACAGTGCTCCGTCGGTGTTCCGCCGGCGCAGGCTTCAGCGGCGGTTGCTCAGCGTCCGGGCTTGTCGTCCTGGTCGATGAGGATGCGCTGAACGGCTCCATCAAGATCCTCATATTGGCCACTTCTCAACGCCCATAGAAAGCCAGACAGCCCCAGTGCGCCCAAAAATAGGGCGACTGGTATGAGGTAGACGAGTGTCGTCATGACGCCCGCGCTGATGAGCGAATGCCGGAACGCCTTGCCGAAGAAGCCCTTGTCAGCTCGGCGAGCATAAAGCCCTGCAGCCTCAGCGCGTTTCCGATTACCAGCAGCGATGAGGCGGACATCGCGACCGCCGCGATTACCGGCGTGACGTGGCCGAGGATAGCGATCGGAACGGCAACGGCGTTGTAGATGATCGCGATGGCTATGTTCTGGCGGATCAGCCGCCCTGCCTTTCGCGAGACGCCCAGCGCAAGGGGTACCGCCGAAAGGCTTTCACGCAGGAACACGAAATCGGCGGCGTTGCGGCCCACATGGGCGGCGGTGGCTGGAGCGATCGAGACGTGCGCCGCGCCCAGCGCTGGGCTGTCGTTGAGCCCGTCGCCCACCATCAGGACCTTGTGGCCGGCCTTTGTCAGCACTTCGATCCGCTCAGCCTTCCCGGACGGCAGCAGCGCCGAAACAAAACTGTCGATGCCCAATATTCTTGCGACATCGCCACAGGCGTCTGCGGTATCGCCCGACAGCATTTCGACCGAAACCCCGGCATCGTTCAACTGCGCCAAGGCAGCCCCGGCATCGGGGCGCAAGGCATCCTCGAAAACGAAGGATGCGACAATGCCCCCGTCTTTCGTCAGAACTGTT
The DNA here is from genome assembly GCF_002294955.1 of Mesorhizobium sp. WSM3864. Classification (NCBI taxonomy): domain Bacteria; kingdom Pseudomonadati; phylum Pseudomonadota; class Alphaproteobacteria; order Hyphomicrobiales; family Phyllobacteriaceae; genus Mesorhizobium; species Mesorhizobium sp. WSM3864. The sequence continues at coordinate 38,510 of NZ_NSGD01000028.1, read as the reverse complement.
CCGCCATGCCCGCTTTCGCCATAGGTTCGGGCCTTACATCTAGCCCATCGGCGCCGGCCCAGCCGCCAGATACTTCCGGCGACAGTGGCTTCAATTCCAAACCCCGGATGCTCTGTGACGGCATCGAACTTGTGCTGCCCCCCAGCAGCGGCAAAACCGGCTATGGCCTTTGAAAACGGATGACGCGAATGCGCGGCCATATCGGCGGCGATCGCCAGCACGGCCGGATCGATCGACGACGCATTGACGAGCCGGGGCTGTCCGAGCGTGAGCGTTCCGGTCTTGTCGAACACCGCCGTATCCATCGCCGCCAGGCGCTCCATGGCCGAACCGTCCTTGACCATGATGCCGCTTTCGAACAGACGCCGCGCCGCGACCACCTGCACGATCGGCACGGCGAGGCCGAGCGCACATGGACACGTGATGATGAGAACGGCAATTGCAGTCGTCATTGCCAGGTGCCAGTCGCCGACCGCAACCATCCAACCGATGAATGTTATTAAGGCCGTGAGATGGACCACCGGAGCATAGAGGGCGGAGACACGATCGGCGATGCGGCGATAGGGCGAGCGGCCGCCCTCCGCCGCCTCCATCAACCGAACCATTTCCGCCAGGAACGAGTCCTTCGCGGCGGCTGTCGCCTCAATCGTGAGCGAGCCGGTAAGGTTGAGTACCCCAGCCTGCACGAGGACGCCTGGCGCCACGTTTCTGGGCGTGCTTTCGCCGGAGACCAGGGAGCAGTCGAGATCAGATGATCCCCGAATGATCTGTCCGTCGACAGGAATCCTTTCGCCCGCTGCGATGAGCAGCTGCATTCCCGGTTCGATCTCGACAACCGGCAGGTAGTCGCGCGCGCCCTCGCCGCGCAGCACCATGGCACCACGCGCCGCCAGCTGCGACAGACCGTTTACGGCGGTCCGGGCCCGCTCGCGCATGACATGATCGAGCGTACGCCCAATTAACAGGAAGAATAGCAGCGATACCGACGCGTCGAAATAGGCGTGATCGCCATGATTGATCGTCTCATAGAGACTCATGGCGTAGGCCAGCGACACCCCGACCGCGATCGGCACGTCCATATTCATGCGGCCGTGGCGCAGCGCGTTCCAGGCCGAGCGGAAGAAAATGCCGCCGGCGAAGGCAAGCGCTGGGAGGGCGATCAGCGCAGAGACCCAGTGGAACAAGTCGCGGGTCGCGCCTTCGGCGCCGGACCAGACCGAGACCGAAAACAGCATGATGTTGCCCGCCGCAAAACCAGCAACCGCGACCGCGCGGATCAGTTCGGATAATGTCTTGTTCTTGTCGCCGACCTCGGGGTCGAACAGATGCACCTGGTAGCCTAGCCGCCCAAGCGCGAGGACGAACGGTGGCACGTCGTAACCACGCCATCTGACCGAGACCCGTTTCGTCGACAGGTTGACGCGGGCGCTCTCGACGCGATCGAGCTTTCCCAATGCCTTCTCGATCGTCTGGATGCAGGCTGCGCAATGAACTGTCGGAACTGAAAGGTCGATCTGGCGAAGATCATCGCCAACCAAGTGGCTCGCCAATCTGATCTCCTGGCCAGACGGCAGGACCGATGTGGTACCGGTCAGATCCATCGGCAGTTCCGCGCCGGGTGCACAGCAGCTCATTGCAGCGCTCCTTGCGAAATCATGATCCGGCGAACGTCGCGATAGGGCTCCGCGAGTCCGACGTCGGCATCGACTTCGACGATCCAGACGCCATCCTCAGGCACATCCTGTCCTGCAAACTCCTGAGCCGAAGCAAAGGCAAGAGTGACGGACTTGTCCTTGGCCTCATAAGCGGGATGACGAAACAGTATCTTCACGCCATGCACGGGAACCTGCTTGCCGGTGGCATCGCTTAAGCTGTAGCGGACCTCACTCCGAGCGATCGTCAGGTTGCCGGTCCAGCCGAGTGCCGCCTGCGCGCGCCCTTCCTCGGCCTTTTTGTTGAATAGCTGACTGGCCACATAGGTGTTCTCGACGACAAGACCGGTCCAGCTTTTGCTAGCGAGCGCCGCCATGGTCAGGTTGACGGCGACAACCACGCCGAAAAAGCCGAGAATGGTGAGCAGCATATGCCTGCCGGTGAACTCACGCGTATTTCGCGTATGGGTGCTCATCTGGCGATCTCCGGTGCGTTGAAGGTGGCCGTGTATTCGTCCGATTCGAAGTTCGCCTTATCCTCGACCCGGAACTTGAAGGTTTGTGCAACATGTCGCACCTCACCCGCTGGCTGGCGCACGAAAATTTTCAGTATCTTCAGCCGGTCGGGTTCGACCGCGATGCTGGAGAAGCGATCTGCCGGCAGATCACTGCCGACGACGCTCATTTCGGCTCCCTGCAAGCCCTGCAACGCGACAATGATTGTCCTTGGCTCGGGGATCATGTTGAGCAGTTTGACGGTATAGCCATTGCGGATCGAACCGTCGGACAGCGTCACGAACTGTGGATTGCGGTCATGCAGGACGTTCAGTTCGAGCCTATCGCGCGTCAGCAGCGAATAGAGCAGGCCCAGCCCGATCATCGACCACAGGCCTATGTACACGTAGGTGCGCGGCCGAAAGATCTTGCGAATGTGAAAATACGCCACCTGATCGCAGAAGGTGCCGACAGCAGTCCTGACCAGCGACGGATTGATCGAACTGGAGCCGCCTGCTGTCGCCAGCATCATGTTGGCATTGTAGTCAAAGAGCGTTGCGTAGGAGATCAGCCCACGCTCCTTGCCGAGCTTGTCCATGACGCCGTCGCAGGTGTCGATACACAGCGCGCAGGTGATGCATTCGAGCTGCTGGCCGTCGCGAATGTCGATCCCCATGGGGCACACCGCGACACAGGCATTGCAATCGACGCAGTCGCCGAGCCGCTGCCCGACCGCGTGGGCCTTCTTGGCGTGCCTCGAACGAGGTTCGCCGCGCCAGTCATTGTAGGTGACTGTGAGCGAATTCTCGTCGAGCATGGCAGCCTGGATGCGCGGCCACGGGCACATGTAGGTGCAGACTTGCTCGCGCATCAGCCCGCCGAACGTGTAGGTGGTCGCCGTCAGCACCGCGATGGTGACGTAGGCGACCGGAGCGGTGGTGCCGGTGAATACCTCGCTGATCAGCGTTGGCGCGTCGGCGAAATAGAGGATCCAGGCGCCGCCGGTGGCTGCCGCTATGACCAGCCAGATGGCGTGCTTCGATACGCGCAGTACCAGTTTACGCACCGTCCATGGGCCGGCGTCGAGCTTTATGCGGGCATTGCGATCGCCTTCGATGGCTCGCTCCACCACCACGAAAAGATCGACCCATACCGTCTGCGGGCAGATATAGCCGCACCAGGCGCGGCCGACGGTGGACGTGATCAGGAAGAGGCCGGTTCCGGCCATCATCAAAAGGCCGGCGACATAGTAGAATTCCTGCGGCCATATCTCGATGAAGAAGAAATAGAAGCGGCGGTTGGCAAGATCGATCAGCACGGCCTGATCAGGAGCAAACGGTCCTCGATCCCAGCGCAGCCAGGGAGTCAGATAGTAGATGCCCAGCGTGATCGCCATCACGAGCCACTTGAAGCGGCGGAAGCTACCCGAGGCGCGCTTGGGGAAGATTTTCTTGCGCGGTGCATAGAGCGGCTGTCGTGTCTTGGCGGAGTTAACCACTTTTGCCTCGAGCCGCTCCATCTGCGTTTTATCCGGCACCTGTATCTCCACTTGCCCACGGCTTATGCATCGTTGTGCGGCGGACTTGTCCGCGTCGACAGACGTCCGCTCTTGCAGCGAGCCCGCTTCGCCGAATGGGACCGCGTCGCCTTGCAGCAGGGTACAACTCGCCGCATGCCGGAATGGTGTCGAGGCCCGGCAAAGCCGGGCCTCGTCGCTTGGCGGGGGAGGGCTGAGAATAGGCTTCCGTTCCTATTCTCCGCCGCCAAGCGAATGCACATAAACCGCAATTTCCTTAACCGTGGTCTCGCCGAGACGCCCGATCCAGGCCGGCATGACGCCGTGCTTCGGCGCACGGACCTGGACGGCGACGGCTGTCTCGCCCGATCCGTAGAGCCAGATCGCGTCGGTCAGGTCGGGTGCGCCGAGTTCCCTGTTGCCTTTCGCATTGTCGCCGTGACAGGCGACGCAGTTTTCTGCGAAAATCTTGGCGCCGGGTTGAATCAGACTTGCATCGCGGACCTTGCCGGAAAGGCTGGCAACATAGGCGCTCACCTGTGCGATCTGATCGGCGGTGATGATGTCGCCGAAGGCCGGCATTTCCGACAGGCCCGTGTCCGGATCTGACGCGAAGCGGATGCCGTGCGCGATCGTTTGCTGGATCTGCTCGGTCGTGCCGCCCCACAGCCAGTCATCGTCGTTCAGGTTTGGAAAACCTTTCGACCCTTGGGCGCCGGAGCCATGGCACTGCGTGCAGTTGACCTTGAATGCGGCGCCGCCGGCCGCGACCGCGAATTCGCGCAAGGCGTAGTCCGACGCAATTTCAGAGACGCTTTTCGAGCCCACCGCCGCGGCGTATTTGCCTTTCGCCGCTTCCGCCGCCGCCAGCTCATTCTTGGCATCGTTGCGGCTGGAATATCCAAGCACACCCTTGGTTGCGGAAGACAGCATGGGCCAAGCGGGATACGCGATTGTATAAGCCACCGCCCAACCGACGGTGATGTAGAAGGTTATCACCCACCATCGGGGCAATGGGTTGTTGAGCTCCCTTATCCCGTCCCATTCATGACCGGTCGTTGAGATGCCCGAGACTTCGTCGATGTGCTCGTTGCTCATGTTCGGTCGCCCTTGAGTGGAATCTGGGCGGCTTGCTCGGCCTGTGTTTTGCCGCCGGGACGCAAGGCAAAGGCAATGCTGCCGACGAAGAAGAGCGCCATAGCAAGCAGACCCCAGCTGTCCGCGGATTCCCGCATCAAATCATAGCTCATTGCGTCCCCCTCAGCGGTAGCCGGCTGCATCGTCATAGGTCTTGAAATCGACCAGTGTTCCCAGCATTTGCAGATAGGCGACGAGGGCATCCATCTCGGTCACCTGCTGCGGATTGCCGTCCAGATCGCCGACCTTGGCTTTCGGATAGCGTTTCTCGAGGCCGGAGCTATCGGCATTCGGGTCGGCCTGGGCCATTAGATCGGCATTGGCGTGCGCGATCATGTCATCGGAGTACGGGACGCCAACACCCGCGTTCGCAACCAGATGTGTCGAGAAGTGTTTCACCTCGATCGGAGCGTCCTTCAGGAAGGCATAGCGAGGCATGATAGATTCCGGCACCACCGAACGTGGATCCACAAGGTGCTGAACGTGCCATTCGTTGGAATAGCGGTTGCCGACTCGTGCAAGGTCAGGGCCGGTGCGCTTCGAGCCCCACTGGAAGGGGTGGTCGTACATGGACTCAGCCGCCAGGCTGTAGTGGCCGTAGCGTTCGACCTCGTCCCGGAAAGGCCTGATCATCTGGCTGTGGCAGAGGTAGCACCCCTCGCGCACATAGATGTTGCGTCCGGCAAGTTCGAGCGGCGAGTAGGGACGCATGCCCTCGACCTTCTCGATCGTGTTGTCGAGATAGAACAGCGGTGCAATTTCGACGATGCCGCCGACGGTGACGACAAGAAGAGAGCCAACGAGAAGCAGCGTGGCGTTCTTCTCGATGATCGCGTGTTTGTCTGTCAAGCCCATTGTCTGGCTCCCTATTCGGCCGGCCGAAGGGCGGGCTCGGAACCCGGCATTGGTTGCTCTTCGCGCTGGTATCCGAGGATGGTCATGGTGATGTTCCAGGCCATGATCATGGCACCGGAGAGGTACATGGCACCGCCGATGGCACGCATGACGTAGTAGGGATGCATGGCCGCGACGGTTTCGGCGAAGGAGTAGACGAGGAACCCCTGCTCGTCGTATTCGCGCCACATCAGGCCTTGCATGATGCCGGACACCCACATCACCGCGGCGTAGACGACGATCCCCAGCGTCGCCAGCCAGAAGTGCCAGGTGACGAGCCGCAGCGAATAGAGTCGGTCACGGTTCCACAGTTTCGGCACCATGTAGTAGATCGCGCCGAACGAGATCATGCCGACCCAACCGAGCGCGCCGGAATGGACGTGCCCGATGGTCCAATCCGTGTAGTGCGACAGCGAATTGACCGTCTTAATAGACATAATCGGACCCTCGAAGGTCGACATGCCGTAGAAGGCGACTGCCATCACCATCATGCGGATGATCGGATCAGTGCGCAGCTTGTCCCAGGCGCCCGACAGGGTCATCAGGCCGTTGATCATGCCGCCCCATGACGGCATCCACAGCATGATCGAGAACACCATCCCGAGCGTCTGCGCCCAGTCGGGTAAGGCGGTGTAATGCAGGTGGTGCGGGCCGGCCCAGATGTAGAGAAAAATGATCGCCCAGAAGTGGATGATCGACAGCCGGTAGGAATAGACCGGGCGGCTCGCCTGCTTGGGCACGAAATAATACATCATGCCAAGGAAGCCGGCCGTCAGCAAGAAGCCGACCGCATTGTGGCCATACCACCATTGCGTCAAGGCGTCCTGGACGCCGGAGAAGGCGGAGTAGCTCTTCGAGCCGAGGAAAGAGGCCGGCATCGACAGGTTGTTGACCACATGCAGCATCGCGATGGTCACGATGAAGGATAGATAGAACCAGTTGGCGACGTAGATATGCGGTTCCTTGCGCTTCAGGATGGTGCCGAGGAACACGATGAGATAGGCAACCCAGACGATGGTCAGCAAGAGGTCCACGTACCATTCGGGTTCGGCATATTCGCGGCCCTCGGTGATGCCGAGCAGGTAGCCGGTCGCGGCCATGACGATAAACAGCTGGTAACCCCAGAAGACGAACCAGGCCAGATTGCCGCCAAACAGCCGGGCGCGGCAGGTGCGCTGGACAACATAGAGCGATGTGCAAAGCAGTGCGTTGCCGCCGAAGGCGAAGACGACTCCCGATGTGTGCAGCGGGCGCAAACGGCCGAAATTGAACCAAGGGCCGATATTAAGCTGAGGGTACGCAAGCTCCAGCGCGATGAGCACGCCGACGAGCATGCCGACGACGCCCCAGAACACCGTCGCGATGGCGCCGTAGCGGATTGGACCATCCACATAGGCGGATGGGTCGATCGGCGCCGCGGGCTTGAAATCCGTATTGCGCAGCAGGATCGCAGTGAAGCCAGCCACGGCGAAGAACAAAACCCACATGTGCTGGCGAAAAGGTTCATCCACCCCCAGGCCGGCAGCTACGAGGGCGCCAAAGGCAAACAGGCTTAGAAGGACGATCTCCGTGCCAAATTTCATGACATGTCCCCGACCAGGATTCCAATGCGCCACGCTAAATCCGCGGTGCATTAATTCCCTAGTTGCCGCCTGCTTGCCCTGATCCATGTCAGAGCCGCGCGATTTTGCTTCGGGCAGCATCGAGTTCGGTGAATCAGAAGGTGGCGATTTGAACGAGGAAACGCAGCACGGGCGACCCCACTCACGGACAAGTGCAGCTTCCCGCGTCGGGCCGGCACAGAGGCGATTCCGGGCGAGGTCATGAAGCGTGCCCATCGGGAAAAGCTGAATCTCTGCGACTCACTGGAAGCATTGCCGATGCACTGCCGAACGTCGACCGCCTCAAATGTCTTGGAACGGCCAAGAAAATCGTTCCGCTGCTCCGTGACATTCATGGGTTTGAGGAGACGGTCGTCTTCCCTGCGTATGAGGCGCAGTTGACGCCGGCCGAGGGCAAACTTGCCTCTACCAGCCGGTTGCGCGTCGAGCACCTTGAGGATCAATGCTTCGCTAGCGCGGTGGCCGAAACGCTCCTAGCGATAGGTCATGGTAATCCGATAGAGAGCCCGGAAGCTGTCGGGTTCATGCTACGAGGCTTCTTCGAAGGCTTGCGGCGACACATCGCTTTCGAACGCGAGCACGTCCTGCCGCGGATCGCAATAAGCGACGTAGGCGCTTAGGTCTCAAAGGCCGGTTGCCGCGAGCCTCGGCCGCCGCAGCGCTGCTCCAGACGGATCATGCTGTCCACCGTTACATGGCGGTTGTTCTTGATCCGGATCACGCCGTCAGCCCGCAATCGCGTAAGCTGGCGGCTCACGGTCTCGTTCGTCAGTCCAAGGAAATCAGAGATGTCGGCACGTGTCAGGGGCAGATCGAAGCATGAGGACCTAGCCGCCGGGTCGATACTGGAATCCATATTCTGGGCGATCATGAGGAGAAAGCTCGCCACCTTCTCGGGTGCGGTCTTGCGCCCGAGAGTCACCATCCATTCAAGTGCCTCGTCGAGTTCGTTGAGCGTCTGCTTGAGCAAGCGAAGCTGGAGTTCCGGTGATTCCTTCATTATCCGTTCAACGGCCGCCTTCGGAAACGAGCACAGCGAGACGGAGGTTGCCGCTTCCACATTGATCGTGCTTTTCACCTTGAAGGGCCGGCCCAGAAAATCCGGTGCGAACCGAAGACCGACAATCTGCTGGCGGCCGTCCGAAAGGCACTTCGTCAGCTTCACAACGCCTGAAAGCATGTTTGAATAGCTGTCAACAGCCGCGGCGTCGGCGATCAGTTCGACCCCCGGCTCGATTTTGTGCCGCGACGAAGTCTTGGCGAGCCAAACCAAATGGTTTCGATCGAGCGCACCACAGATCCCGCGATGCCGTGCGGCGCAAGACAGGCAAAGAACGGGAATGCCGGAACTGTGAATGTCCTGCTGTACTGTCATTACGCTCGCGCCATCGATCCCAAGTTCGGCAGGATAGCAAGCGATGGCAGAGAAATCCTTGCGGCAGTTTGTCCGTGCGGAGGCTGACCGAAATCAGGGCTTTGACTCTTTGACGAGTCCAGACTTCCGGCGAGGCAAAAACGACGGACCACCAAATGAGACCGGAATTAGCTGCCAGGCTTGGCGAGACATAGGGCGCCACTTTATGATCCTTTGACGACGCGTGTATTCCCAATGGGGGTCGCATGGCAGAGGAGGCCCGCCGGAACCCGCAGGCAGGGCTCCAGTTTGTATCCGCCCAGGACCTTGGATTGTTCGCGCGATTCTTTCACTGAATGTCATCGACGCACCCCATTGCGGCTCCGCTACTCAGCCTTCGATTACTCGGAACCTGAACCTGACACGCGTCGCAATTTCTCTGACGTGCCGGCGGCAGGCAAGCTTTCCTTTCTGGCCCTGGCAAACGCGCGATCGCCTTCCAAGAACCCGACCAGCATGAATGGGATGAGCTCAGCTACTGTCTCAGACTCATTATAGGTCTGTCGGTAAAGCGCCGCGTAGTCCTTCAGTGCTTGGCTGAGGCCCGCGCTGACGGTGATGGTGATCTTGGAAGGCGTCCGGTCCGGAAGCTTTCCTAACTTCAAGTTCGCCATGAGCGGCTCCTATTCAATTTGTGTATGGTCGTAGCACGATGTCCTTGTGCACGATGACGCGCAGCGGCCAACCAGGACGGACAATAATGGTGGGTTGAATATTGAGGTTTTTTTCGGTGATGCGCTGGCCAGCTTGACTGACGTTCTGTTGAGTGGATTCCCGGATCGCCTTGACGAGGTCGCTTTCGCTTTCTCCAAAGCTCAACTCGGTGCCGACGCCCAACAGCGTGGCTAGAGCAACTCCCTTGATCAGCTGCCAGGTGTGGAAATCCACCTGGTCCTCCAGCCCTGCATAGCCGGCAGTATCTGTCGCTGGCAGATTGTCGATTTCAATCGACGACCCGTCGGGCATCACGATGCGCTGCCAGACTAGCAACGCGCGCTTCTGTCCAAAAGCGACGACACTGTCATAGGTGCCGATGAGCCGCGAGCCCTGCGGGATGAGCAAGGTGCTGCCGGTGACTGTGTCCTCCACATTCTCGGTGACCTGTGCAACCACGAGGCCAGGCAGGTCGGAATTGATGCCGGTGATGAGGCTTGCGGCGATCACGCTGCCGGCCATCAGCTGGTGGGGCGAAGCCGGAGTCTGCAGCGCGTGCGGATTATAGATCCCATTTGTGCTCTGCTGGACGAAGTCGAGCTTGCGCTGCTGATTGTTCTGATCACCCTCAGCCGGTGCAACGGAAGCCTTGGCGTCTCCCGCGTCGGGTTGTGCAAGTGGTGCTTCAAACGGCGGCCGCGCTCCCTGCGCATTGTCGGCGACCTTCGTTTCCCTGGGCCGGTTCTCGATCCGGAACATGACTTGCGACTCACGTGCCTCGATCGCCTGCTGGGCAAGCCGGTCCTCCTCGGCGGAGGCCTCCTGCCCCGGGGCAATGCCAAGCTGTCGCTGGCGTTCAAGAATGGGGCGGCCGAGATCGCCGGGCAGAGGTGGCCCAAGCACGGCAGGCTTCGGCTTCATTACGGAATAGTCCTTGGGAAGCGTTTCAAGTCCCTCCGCGGTTGGCTTACGTTCGGTGTTGTAGAGGTCTTCCGCCTGCTCTCTGATGCGCAACGCCGTCCCCTGAAGCGCTATCATCGTGACGCCCAGAATTGCGCCAGATCCAAGTGCAGCGATGGCGACGATCACGCCGCGTCTGAACCGCACCGCGCGGCGAGGAGAAGCCCGCAACTGCAGCTGCTCGGGATCGAGTTTCGGCGGTGCATCTGGTGGGAAACTGTCGGTCATGAGTGCTCCCCTCACCTGCTGGACCGCGCGAAGAGCGGTATTCGCCGCGGCGGTTGCCGGCCGTCGATCCTGGTGATGCGGACCACTTGCTGCTGCTTGACGCCGAGGCGCAATTCGGCGGCGGCAAAGAGACGATCGACGATGTAATAGTTCCCGCGCACGCGGTAATTGACGAGCTGGTTGCTCCCGTCAGCACCCACGATGAAGAGTGGCGGTGCCTCACCCTGATCAATGCGCCGCGGGAATTCGATATAAACCTTGTTGCCGTCGTCGAAGGCACGCATCGGCCGCCAAGGCGGCGTGTCACCGTTTATCGAGTAGCGGAAGCGAATGTTTTCGAGCGCCACATTTGAAGCTGCCGGCATGGCGGCGTCGGCCTGCGCATTCCGCTGGCGTAACGCGATGATCTGGTCTTCGCTGTAAGTCCAGGAGATCGCCGCCATGGCAGTCTTTTCGGTACTTTGAAGCTGCAAATGGTATGTGCGCCGTTCCGTGGTGATCACCAGATTGGTGCTAAGCGCCGGGGCGAACGGTTTGACCAGCACATGGGTGCGCTGATTGTCACCGGTGCCGCTGACGGTGTCGCCAATCACCCAGCGCACGGTGTCACCAGCCGACACGGCTGTTAGCTTCTCGCCCGGCTGTAGAGCGATATCGGTGACGCGCTCCGGCGCGGCGTAGAGCTGATAAAGTGCGCCGTCGGTGAAGGGATAGACCTGGACCGCATTGACATAGCCATATCTCGTGGGTTGCTGCGTCGCCGCCTTGTTGGCATCGGTGACCCTTTCTTCAGGGGAGCGCTTTTCCTCAGCGACCTTATCCGGATCGGGCTGCAACTGGCCCGGTAGCGGTAGCGGCTTTGGGACCTGGACAATCTTCACCGATTTCTCCGGCGGCTTTTCGATCGCGGCTGGTTTGAAATCGGCAGCATCGTAGGAAATCTCAGGCGGTGGCACCGGCTTCGAGGCGCAAGCGGGAAGGACGGCTGCTGACGCGAACAGGAGTAGCGCGGCACGGAATGATGGGACTCTATTTGTCATTTGCAGGCTCCTTCGGGGAAACGAATGTTGGCGCGGCGCTGTCGAGCTCACGCGACCAGTCGATGGCGTTGATGAAGACGCCGAGCGGGTTGTTGCGCAGCTGGTCGGTATTGCTCGGGGGGCGGATCACGATGGTGAGGATCGCGGTCCAGCGCGTCGTGCTGGCAAGGCTGCCGCGCTCAAAAACCTGCTCAGTCCATTTGACCTGAAACGAGCTGTCGGAAGCCCTGATCACGCTGGTCACTTGCACCGACACGCTGCGCGTGCCGATCTTACCGAAGGGGTCGTTCGACTTGGCGTACTCGTTGAGGAAAAGCGCCGCCCGGTCCGTGGCAAAGTCGTAGGCCGCAAGCCAGTTCTGCCGTACCAGCACTGGGTCGGTGGAGATCGAACGGACATTCTGGATGAAGCGGCCGAGATGCCAGGCGATCTGTGCATCGGACGGCTCGTAGTCCCGGATTGCCGATGCAACGGCGCGCGCCTCACCGAAGCGGTCGACCTCGACGACGTATGGCACGACACGGCTCTGCATCGACTGCCACACGAGTCCGCCGGAGAGCCCAGTCGTTAAAGCCAGGCAGCCAAGAGCCATCAGCCGCCAATTCCGGGCCTGCACCCGCGATGAGCCGATGCGCTCATCCCATAGCTGGGCGGCCTTCTGATATGGCGTGACCGGCTCGGGCGTCTTGCCGTAACGTTGAACGGGTCGCTTGAAGAGCATCTAGTCGTCCTTGTCATTGAGAGAGGGATTGGCGGTGCCGCCCGGTCTGTCACCGTCGCGGACGGCTTGGACGGCGGCGTGGCGATGGGCACGAGCGGTCTGTTCGGCGCGCATGCGTCTCGCCCAATTGGGCGCGGTAGTAGGAGCAGAACCGGCCGGACCTCCGGTCATTGACGCGGTCGGCGCACCGCCGCTGGCGGTCCATGCGGCTTCGCGCCCGGCATTGACGCCAGGCCCGAAGCTCCCCGCAGCAGATCCTGCTGCTCGCATCGCGGCGCCGCCGGCGGCGCTTGCCACACCCTGCATTCCAGCAGCCACACCGGACAGGCCGGAGTCGGGCGAGGTTGCTCGTCCTAGCTGCCAAGCCGAGGAAGCTGCCGAGCCCACGGTCGTGCCGGCTCGGACGGCGGCAAGCCCGCCGCCGGTTGCCAAGCGCACACCGGCAAAGGCAGCTCCCCCGGCAACGAGCGCCGATCCGGCAGCGGCCGCCGTGGTCCCGAGCGCGGCGCCGGCCCCGAGCTGCGGTGCGCCAGAGACTAGGCCCGAGGCGATCCCAGGGCCGAAGATTCCGAGCCCGAGAAGCGCCAGCGCGCCCAGCACCTGTGACATGGCCGCCGCCAGATCCGGCTCCTTGCCATGGAGCGCCGAAGCGAACTCGCCGAAAAGCGTGGAGCCGATACCGACGATCACCGCGAGCACCATCACCTTAATGCCCGACGAGATGACATTGCCGAGAACGCGTTCAGCGAGAAACGCCGATCGGTTCCAGAGCGCGAAGGGCACAAGTACGAAGCCAGCCAGGGTGGTGAGCTTGAACTCGAGGATGGTGATGAAGAGCTGGATCGACAGAATGAAGAAGGCGATGATGACCAGGAACCAGGCTATGAGCAGCACGAAGATGGTGAGCGCGTTGCCGAAGATTTCCGGGAAGCCAAGGAGCTGGCTCGCCTGATCGAGAAGCGGCCAAGCGCCCTCGAAGCCGGTCGCGGCAATGCGGCCTGGATGCAGGAGATTGTCGGCGGAGAGATTGCCGGAGGATGCGTTGATGCCGAGGCCGGCAAAGGAGCGGTAGATGGTGTCGGCGAGGTTCTTGAAATTGTTCAGGATGAAGGCGAAGACGCCGACATAGAGCACCTTGCGGATGAGGCGGCCGAGAATGTTGGGCTCGCCGCCGAATGCCCAGGCCAGGCCGGCAAGTGTGATGTCAATGCCGATCAGGATGGTGGTGAGGAAGGCGACGTCGACCGAAAGAAGACCGAACCCGCTATCGATATAGCGGATAAAAGTCTCCATGAAGCGATCGATGACGCCAAGGTCGTTCATGCCGCCGCCTTCCTCATGTTGAAGTGCGAGTGATCAGTTGCCGGGATAGGCGGTGCCGGTGCCCAGGAAGCGTTTTGTCGTCTGTCGGGCAGCTTCCTCGGACTGCGCCTTGCGGGCGGCATCCTCGGCCTCGGCGCGGAACTGCGTCGCAAGCAGCGTCTGGATCTGCATCTGCTGCTTGGTCGAAAGCGCGATCAGCTGATTGGTGGCTTGGCTTGCCTGAAGCGCACCGGCCGCGCCTTGGCTGCGGTTGACAAGGTCGGCAAGCAGGTCGCCATCGCCGCGGACATTCTCAACAATTTGCGACTGGACACCCATGGTCTGGCGGAACGCCTGCATGGCACTCTGCCAACGCTCGCGAGCCGCGCTCGCCACGTCGCTGACCTTGATCGTGGCGTCGTAGCTTTCTGGATACTGCTGGCGCCACTGGTCCTGGAGCTTGCCGACATCGAAGCTCAGGCCACTCGCCTGGTCCATCAGCCCGTCGATCCGTTGCAGCGAACCGGTAAGCTGGCCAACCGAGGAAAAGTCCATGCTCTGAAGATTGCGCGCCATGTTCTGCAGCATGGTCGCCTGGTTCTGCAGCGACTGGATCTGGTTGTTGATCTGCTCCAACGCGCGCGCGGCCGAGAGCATGTTCTGCGTATAGTTCGATGGATCGAAGACGATCAGGGCATAGGCTGGCTGGACATAGTCGGCCAATGGCTTGGCGATTAGGGAAAGAGTGATCAGGCTGGAGAGAAGGCGGCGTCGCATCATGACGATTGCTCCATGTCAGGTTGAGGGAATTGCTGGAGATGCTCGGCGGCCCAACCGAGGCCACGCGCATCGAGAAATCGGGAGGCAAAATTCTCCTGCCCGTCTTCGGACAAGACGCTGTCGATCAGCGTCTGTGTGGCTGGGTCGGAGGCGCCGCAAAGTGCGAGTGTGATGGGACCCAAGCCCAGCTCGAAGAGGCGGTTGCCGCGACGCGACTGCAGATAGTACTGCCGCTTCGGCATCGCGCGGGCGACCATTTCGATCTGCCGTTCGTTCAAACCGAAGCCCTCATAGGCCGCTCTCGCCTGTGGCTCCACGGCGCGGTCATTCGGAAGAAAAATCCGCTGCGGGCAGCTCTCGATGATCGCGGGCGCTATTGAAGAGCCGGCGATATCCGCAAGCGACTGCGTAGCGAAGATCACCGACACGTTTTTCTTGCGCAGCACCTTCAGCCATTCGCGAATGCGGGCGGCAAACAGCGGGTTGTCGAGATAGACCCAAGCCTCGTCGAGCATGAGCAGCGTCGGCCGTCCGTCGAACCGCTCCTCGAGACGATGGAACAGATAGGTGAGCACCGGCAGCACAGCGCCTTGGCTGTGCATCAGCTCCTCGGTCTCGAAACACTGCACGTCGGACAGAGCCAGGCGATCGTCATCGGCATCGAGCAGCCGGCCGTAGGGGCCATCTAGTGTGTAGGGCATCAATGCGGACTTCAGCGCATTGGACTGAAGCAGGACCGAAAGGCCGGTCAGCGTACGTTCCTGCGCCGGCGCGGTGGCGAGGCTGCCGAGCGCCGACCAGATTGCCTCCTTCACCTCAGGCGTGATGGTGACGTTCTCATGCGCGATGAGGGTGGCAATCCATTCGGCCGCCCAGCTCCGGCTGGCTTGGTCGTCGATGTTGCGCAGCGGTTGGAACGAAAGCGCCCCGTCGGCACCCAGTGCGTGGTGCTCTCCACCCATGGCGAGTGTTGCTGCGCGGGCTGAATTGCCTTTGTCGAAGACATAGACCTGGGCGCCGGCATAGCGTCGGAACTGAAGTGCGATCAGCGCAAGCAGGACCGACTTGCCGGCACCGGTCGGACCAACGATCAGCATGTGACCGACGTCGTCGACATGAGTGGAGAGCCGAAACGGGGTCGACCCGCTGGTCACGGCGAAGAGAAGCGGAGGGGCCTCTTGCCGGGTGACCTTGGCGAGATGCTCGTTTGTCGACGGACCGGCCCACGCCGACGACAGCGGCATAAGATGGGCAAGGTTCAACGTGTGAATGAGCGGCTGGCGAACATTGGCATAGGCATGGCCTGGCAGCGACCCGAGCCACGCCTCGACCGCGTTGACGTTTTCACGGATTGTCGTGAAGCCGAGCCCATTGACGATGCGCTCGACCGCGCGAAGTTTCTCCGCGGCGGCTTGGCGATCCTCGTCCCACACCGTCACGGTCGTGGTGAGATAGCCGAAGCCGACATGATCCCCGCCCAATGTCTGAAGTGCTTCGTCGGCATCGAGCGCCTTGTTGTCGGCATCGCTGTCAACGAGCGGAACGGGCTCGTTGCTTACAACCTCGCGCAGGATAGCCACGATCGATTTGCGCTTGGCAAACCACTGCCGCCGCAACCGGGTAAGCGTCTTGGTCGCTTCCGTCTTGTCGAGAGGGATAAAACGCGTCGTCCAACGATAGGCAAAATCCTGATGGTTGAGGGCATCGAGGATTGCGGGGCGAGTGAGGTTCGGGAAACCAAGAATTGAAAGCGTGCGAAGATGCTGATCGCCCAGCATCGGTTCCAAGCCGCCGGTGAGCGGCGCATCGACTAGGATGCCGTCCAGATACATCGGCGTTTCCGGTACTGTGACCGGATGGCGACGGGTCGAGATTGTGCCGTGTAAGTAAGTCAGCGTCTCGGCATCGTCGATCGCGCGCACTTCGGGCATGAAGCCGGACAGCAGATCCAGCACACGGTCGGTATCGTCGCGGAACCGCGATAGCTCCTGGCGCCAGTCTCTTTCGGATTCTGGATGATGAGAGTCGACGAGCGCGCTTTCCGCACGAGCCTGGCTGTCCGCTGGCGGCATGAACAGCAATGTTAGATGGTAGCGGCTCTCGAAATGCGCGACCTTGCCCTCGAAAGCCGCGCGCCGTTCTTCATCGATGAGCCACGACGCCGCGTCGGGAAAGCGCGAGGCCGGATAGCCCAACGCTTCGACGCGTTCTGCCTCGAAGAACAATGCCCAGCCGGTGCCGAGGCGTCTCAGCGCATTGTTCGCCCTCGCGCAAATGCCGATGAGTTCGGCTTCCGTCGCGCTTTCGAGATCGGGGCCGCGGAACCGCAGCGTCCGCTGAAAGCTGCCGTCTTTGTTGAGCACGATGCCCGGCGCGACGAGTGCTACCCAGGGCAGATGGTCGGCAAGCCGGTCGGCCTTCCCGCGATATTCCGAAAGGTTCAGCATGCCAGCCACCCCCTCAGACGAAGGTGCCGGACAAGCACGCTGGCAAAGTCCGGATCGCGGCGGGCGGCAAAGACCGCCAGCGTGTGGCCGGCAGTCCAGAGCACCAGCCCGGCTATCCATTGCTCAAGGCCGAGCCCGATGGCTGCGGCAACTGTACCGTTGAGGATCGCTACCGCTCGCGGCGCACCGCCAAGCAGGATGGGCTCGGTCAGCGACCGGTGAACCGGTACCTCGAAGCCGTCGATATGCTGTTCTCCGGTGGCCATCAGACGAGTGCCCCGCCGCCGAAGGAGAAGAAGGAGAGGAAGAAACTCGATGCCGCGAATGCGATCGACAGCCCGAAGACGATCTGGATAAGCCGGCGAAAACCGCCGGCCGTGTCACCAAAGGCGAGCGTCAGGCCGGTGGTGATGATGATGATCACCGCGACGATCTTGGCGACCGGGCCCTGCACAGATTCCAAAATTTGCTGCAGCGGTTGTTCCCAGGGCATGCCGGAACCAGCCGCGTATGCCGGGGCGGTGACTAGAAGCGCGAGCGCGGTGGACGAAAGAAAGCGAAGCTTCTTGAGCATGAAGTACCTTTCAAAGCTGCTGGAGTTGAGGAGGCGTGAGCTGGGTGACGGCGTAATCGCCGCTGCCGTCGAGACCGGTGACCTCAGCAATCGCGTCGATGCGGCGCGATGATCCGCGCCCGGCGATGAAGACGATCAGATCGATCGCATCGGCGATGAGGCGTCGAGGAACGGTGACGACGGCCTCCTGAGCGAGTTGCTCAATACGGTAAAGAGCCGAGCGCGCCGAATTGGCGTGAACGGTGGCGATGCCGCCGGGGTGGCCCGTGTTCCATGCCTTGAGCATATCGAGCGCTTCCGCGCCCCTCACTTCGCCGACAATGATGCGGTCGGGTCTGAGCCGGAGCGTCGTGCGCACGAGATCGGCAAGCGTTACAGAACCACGCCTCGTTCTCAAGGCAACGCAGTCCTTTGCTGCGCATTGCAGCTCGCGCGTATCCTCGATCAGGATCACCCGCTCGTCGCAGTCGGCGACTTCGGTCAGCAGCGCATTGGCAAGGGTCGTTTTGCCCGAGGACGTGCCGCCTGCGACCAGGATATTGCGCCGCTCGCGCACTGCCTTACTCAGCACATCGGCCTGCAGCGGCGATATGATGCGGTCGGCGACATAGTTGGCCAGCGTGTAGAGTTTTGCCGCTGGTTTGCGAATGGCGAAGCACGGCGCCAGCACCACAGGCGGCAGCAGTCCTTCGAATCGTTCGCCCGACGGCAGTTCCGCACTGACGATCGGGTTGTCGGCATGAGCCTCGGCGCGCATATGGGACGCGACCAGGCGGATAATGCGCTCCGCCTCCGAAGGATGCATGTGCACGCCCGTATCGACGCGGCCTTCGCCCAACCGGTCGAGCCGCAGCGCGCCGTCGGGATTGACCATCACCTCGATCACCAATGAATCGGAGAGCGCCTCGGTGATCGCAGGGCCCATGGCGGTGCGCAGCATCGCGCGGCGACGATGGTCGGCCTCCGGATGAGAGCTCATCGTTCCCCTCCCCTGCCGTTCTCCTTGCCGAGAGACCGTTTCCCGGAAGCAATCTGGCGACCGACCTGCTCGATGAATTTGTCGAAACGGTCCTGAGCAATGGCTTGCGTCGCCTTGTCTGGAACCGGCGTGTGCGCGTGAAGCGTGATCGAAAAGCGAATGAAGAGCGCCAGGCTCTCCAGGATCATTTCGGCATCGCGCCGGACTTGAACGAGGTCGCGTGAAAGACGATCGAGCCGCACACCGTAGCGCCGGTCGAGCTCGTTCTCGCCACGCCGCTCGATGAACGCCTCAACAGCCTTGGCCACAATGGCTGATTTGGTCGTCGAGGGATCGCGACTGAGGTTCTCCAGCCTCTCGCTCAATTCGGGTTCGAGCAGAAACTGGTGACGAATGCGGTGGGTCTTCATGCGGCTCGTTCCGACGGGCCGGCGTTGCGCCGGCGACGGGAACAAG
This sequence comes from Mesorhizobium sp. WSM3864, assembly GCF_002294955.1. NCBI lineage: Bacteria > Pseudomonadati > Pseudomonadota > Alphaproteobacteria > Hyphomicrobiales > Phyllobacteriaceae > Mesorhizobium > Mesorhizobium sp. WSM3864. The sequence continues at coordinate 19,639 of NZ_NSGD01000028.1, read as the reverse complement.
CATCGGCCAAACCCCCGAAATCGCTTATGGCCGTTATCTACGCTGAAGTACGCCGGCTACGCGCCGGCCTTCAGAAGCCGGGGACGATATCCTTGTCATCGCCCCTTCCCTCGTTGATGCCATAGGCACGTCCGACGGTGGAGATCCGGTCCATGACGCGCTTGTCGGCCATCGCCTCGCTATCATCGTCTGCGGGTCTGGACAGATCGTCCTGGTCCGGTTCCCGGGTGACGGCGGTATGTTCTTCGGGCAGGCCGGGATGGCGCTGCTGCTGAACACCTCCCTCGTCCGCAAGCGCGGCGCCAGCGTTTTCGTCGTCGGAGGCAAGACGACGGTCGACTCGGCGTACTTGGCCAGTCCAGTCGTCTTGGCGCGGCGCAGGGCAGTCGGGGTAGAGACCGTCATGCAGCACCGGCGCAGGCAGCATCCGTTCGGTGAAGTTCTGATCCTCGTAGTAGCGCAGCTTTTTGGCGCGGATGGGGGGCAATCCCGAAACGAGCACCAGTTCGTCCGAGGGCGGCAATTGCATCACCTCGCCCGGCGTCAACAGCGGGCGGGCCGTCTCCTGGCGGCTCACCATGACATGCGAGAGCCAGGGCGCCAGCCGGTGGCCCGCATAGTTGCGCATCGATCTCAATTCCGTGGCCGTGCCAAGCGCGTCCGAGATTCGCTTGGCCGTGCGCTCATCGTTGGAGGAAAAGGCAATTCGCACATGGCAATTGTCCAGAATGGCGTTGTTCTCGCCATACGCTTTGGAGATCTGGTTCAACGATTGCGCGATCAAGTAGGCGCGAATTCCGTAACCGGCCATAAAGGCGAGCGCGGTCTCAAAGAAGTCGAGGCGACCGAGCGCCGGAAACTCATCCAGCATCATGAGCAGTTGATGCTTGCGACTCTTCTTTGGGTCACCCTCGAGGCGCTCCGTGAGCCGTCTGCCGATCTGGTTCAGGATCAGTCGCACCAAAGGCTTGGTGCGCGAAATGTCAGATGGCGGCACGACCAGATAGAGCGATGTAGGTCGCGCGGCATCCATCAAGTCGGCAATCCGCCAGTCACAAGACGAAGTGGCCGCAGCCACGGTCGGATCATGGTAGAGCCCGAGAAAAGACATGGCGGTCGAGAGGACGCCTGAACGCTCGTTCTCCGACTTGTTCAGCACCTCGCGCGCCGCAGAAGCCACAACGGGGTGTACTTGAGGCCTTTCCGCCGCGCCCAGATGGTCGGTCGTCATCATCCGCTGTAGCGTTGCAACAAATGAGCGCTGCGGGTCCGACAAGAACGTGGCGACCCGAGCGAGTGTCTTTTCCTCCTCGGCATAGAGGACGTGCAGGATGGCGCCGACCAAGAGTGAATGGCTGGTCTTCTCCCAATGATTACGCCGCTCCAGCGCGCCCTCAGGATCGACCAAGATGTCGGCGATGTTCTGAACGTCGCGGACCTCGTTCGGACCTTTGCGCACTTCCAAGAGCGGGTTGTAGCGGGCCGATCGCGGATCAGTCGGATTGAACAATAGGCAATATGAGAACCTCGACCGCCAGCCGGCGGTCAGCTGCCAGTTCTCGCCTTTGATGTCGTGAATGACGGCCGATCCGGACCAGGAGACAAGAGTTGGCACAACCAGTCCGACGCCCTTGCCCGAACGTGTCGGCGCAAACGCCATGACGTGCTCTGGCCCGTCATGACGCAGATACCGATCATTCAGTTTGCCAAGGAAGACGCCTGCCGGCTGAAACAGCCCTGCTTTCTCGATCTCCCGCGTCGCCGCCCATCGAGAGGAGCCATAGGTAGTGACCAACCCGCGCTGACGCGCGCGCCAGAGGGAACCAGCGATCGCAGCGGCAAAACCCATCAATCCACTGGTGCCCGCAAGCATGCCGGCCTTGTCGAATACCTCGGGCGCATAGGCATCAAATTGGAACCACCATTCCAACAGTTTCCACGGCTCGTAGATCGGCCAGCCAGCCGCGACAAACCAGGGCGCGCCGAGTTGTTCCTGAAAGGCTAGCATATGAGCGCACCATTGTGTGGCAGCCCACACGCCGAGGAGAACGATGGCGAACACAATGGCGATCTGCCCAATCAGAAGCTTTGTGGGCGTCACTGAGATTGCTCCGCCGTTCTGGAGAGGTGGATCGAGAATCGCCCGGCGCGGCCGGAACGGGAATACACCCTATGTACGACTTGGTGCGATGAGGCTGTTTGGCGCGCCGTTGCTCTCCCTTCGAGATGTGTATCGATATTCGCGCATTCCCGAGCAAGTCTTGACTGCTGTGTCGGAGCGGGGCCCGTATCGTTCGTGCTTATCGTGAGCACGTCGGATATTTGGTAGGAGAGCTGGCGGTGGCGGTGCGGGCAAGCCGCTGAGGAATCCTGAACATCGAGTCCGATCTGGGGCACAACAGGCCTATCGAGATCGGATCGCGAGGTGAGCCTGGCCGCCATGGGAATTTCTCAGGCGAGCTGGGACATATTGGGCGCTGAGGATATCTTGGGCGATCTTCTCGGACGCCGAATTGCCAACATTCCTTGTGTGTCAAGGTTCGCCGGCGATGCTGTCGAACAGGCGGCTATCACTCCCCGGCCGTGGCACATCTGCGCGCTGCAGAAACTCGATGGGCCACCGGTTCAACGCCCACGCGGATTCCACAGACGCGTTCCGCCAAGCGCTAGTTGCCAAGCATATGACCCGCATTTCGCAACGCCCCTAGGAACAGGCTAGCAAGGTGAGTGACATCGATTTTGGCCTGCATTGACACCGGCATGCTGGTCCAATTTTCCAACGGCACAATGAAGCGGGAAAAGGTACCATTTACGACGCAGTAGCGGCTAACAAGGCCTTGTCTGTCCAACGCCACCACACCCATCTGGTCGTCTCGATATCGGATGGCTGCGATCCGCTGAATGTCGGCGTCATCGTCAACCCGCACGTCGAAAAGCAGGGTTCCGCGGCTCCTCGCTGCTATTTCCGCCGCTTTGTCATTGAAGCTCAAGCAGAGTGAGCGGACGCTTTCCACTGCCATCTGGAAAACCAACAAATCCAGTTCATTCACGGCCATGTGGGCAGTTGAGCCATTAGATGGATTATTGCAATGTCGCACACGGCTTGTTCACAGGTGTCGACCAACTCCACACGACCGATCGTTTTAGTCGATCGCCGATAAACGGCTGCTCCTTGGCTGCCGCTCCTGAGGGGCGCTCGCTGGCGTTAACGAGGCCGGGCTTCTTCACCACTCTTGAGAAACTTTTGCTTCCCCGCTTCGCCTATCTGCGCGTCGCCTGTGCAGCCGTCCGCATATCGGAAGCAGATCTCGAGGCTCGTTGCGCCCTCACCGCGGCCTTCTTGGAGGGCGGGAAGCCGCTTGAGGCCCGCTACGCCGGCGACGGCTAAAAAATCCTGATCTACAAGAAGGCAAACCGCATGTGCGTCGACTTTCGCTTCGGCGTCGCCTTGGCCTCCCTCACACTCGTTGGCTGACTCACGGGGCAACCCGGTCGAGAAAAGCATCGAATGCGGCAGCAACAGCGCGAATCGCAAAGCGATGCTGCCGCGATACGCGGACAAAACCCTTTTCGATGTCCACAATTCCGTCCTTGGTAAGCATCGCCAAGCGTTCAGCTGATTCGAGAAAATGGATCGGATCAGACCCGTGGGCGGCACAGATTGCCGGCACATCGGCCTTGAGATCGCACATTAGTCGCTCGATGATTGCGGCTCGCGCGCGGTCTTCGTCGGTAAGACGGTAGCCCTTTGACGTCGCCAGACGGCCAGCTGCGATGTGCCGGCTGTAGGAATCCCGTGTAACCTCGTTCTGGACGTAACCCTCGCCGACACGCCCGATAGCCGACGCGCCGAAACCGATCACGGTTTTGCAGGTGTCGGCCGAGTAACCCAGCGAGTTGCGTCGCAGGCGACCGGTTTTCTGTGCTAGGGCGAGATCGTCGTGGGGCAAGGCGAAATGGTCGAGCCCGATCTCTCGGTAGCCGGCGGCAATCAGCGTCACAGCAATGGCCGCATGCTGTTCGGCGCGGGCAGCGCTGCCTGGAAGAGATGCCTCCTCGATGAGGCGCTGATTCTTAATAAAGGACGGGATGTGCGAGTAGCCGAACGCCGCAAGCCGGTTGGGGCGCATGGCGACCGCCGCTCTCGTGGTCTCGACGCAAGATTGCACCGTTTGATGCGGGAGACCAAAGATGAGGTCGAAGTTGATGCTTCTCACTCCATGCCGACGCAGCATTTCGACGGCAGCCGCCGTTTGCGCCTCGCTTTGGACCCGGTTGATCGCTTTTTGAACAATGGGATCGAAGCTCTGCACGCCGAGGCTCGCGCGGCTCACGCCTGCTGCTTCCAAGGCTTCGGCCATCTCGGCCGTGAACGTGCGTGGGTCGATCTCAACGGCGATCGTAGCCGTTTTCGCGAGCGCAAAGTGGCGGCGCAGGAACTCCATTAGGGCGAGAAACTCTACTGGCCCCATGAGAGTTGGCGTTCCGCCGCCAAAATGCACATCGCTGACGGGCAGCGCCTGCGGCGCGTGCTCCGAGACCAAACGTATCTCGTCACGCAGCGCCGCCAGATAATCGAAGATCGGCGCATCATGGCGAGTGATGGCGGTGGGAAAGCCGCAAAACCAGCACTTTGATCGGCAGAACGGAACGTGCAAGTAGAGTGACGCCGGATCGTCAGCCGGTAGGTTCTTGAGCCATTCCTCATAAGCCTCGGCGCCGACCGCCCCAGAGAACTCCGAGACAGTCGGATAGATGGTGTACCAAGGCAGGCGGGCCTCGCGATCTTTTATGGTCTGCAATACTTACCGTCCCATGTTGATGCCTTCCATCCTTACCACTGCGCTCTCCTGAGTCTCTGCGCTATATCAGGCCGTTCCGCTTTCGGTCTGATTCGCAGCGATAAGCGCTGTTCAGCCTTGGCTGGACAGCGACGGTATGAGGACGCGCTGGTCCGCGACAAGCGCCATGGGTTTCCCGTCGAGAGTATCGTGCACACGGTTTGGGGCTAGTATCTTATCCCCTTCCCTTCAGCGTCCGCCTGGGCGAGGAGATGCTGCTGGAAGGCGGCATGGCGCATCCGACTAGTCGGATGCGGAGCTCGGCCAGTATCCCAGCTTCGATATCGACCGGATCGGCGGAATCCAACCTGGCGTCCAAAGACCTCGACGCGCTGACCGCCGCCGGCGTGCCCGCGCTCGCCGCGCAGGATCCTTCTAACAGGCCGATCACTTACGTCAAGGCGCCCTTCAAGTCGCTGATCGTCCCTGTCTTTGTCTCGCCCAATCTCGTGCTGTGCGGCCGCTATTTCGGTCGTCCGCTCGACCGAACCTTCGAGCGGTTCCTGGAAGCGTCCGATCATCGCTCGATCCTCTTGCGACTGGCCGGGGGTACCGGCGAGCGTTATGCCCAGAAGGAGGTTACACGGGATGGCTACAGCCGGCACATCGCAGCTGGCCGCCTGGCGAAGTCAAGGGGCTACCGTCTCACCGACGAAGACCACGCGCGAGCCGCAATCATCGAGCCGCTGACGTGCCGGCAATCTGTGCGGCCCACGGGTCTGATCCGATCCGTTCTCTTAGTTCAGCTAGACGCTCGGCGATCCTGGCCGAGGACGTGATAGTGGACATCGGAGGGGTTTATCCGCGTGCGGCAGGAGCATCGGTGATTAGCGCCATTGCTGCGTATTCGATGCTCTTCTCGACCGGGTTTGCCCGTAGGCCCAGCCCAAGCAGCGTGAGGGGCGGCCAAAGGGATAACCAATCGTTGCTAACCGGCATGTTCCACCCAGGCGGTGCGCGCCTGCACCGGTTGAAGGGGCTTGGAGTTTTGCCAATGGTGCGAGCGTACCTATGAAAGCTTCCCAATCATTCGACGGTGACTGATTTCGCCAGGTTGCGTGGCTGGTCGAGATCTGTGCCCACGCAGACTGCCGTGTGATACGCAAGAAGCTGTATCGGCAGCGAGAAGATCATCGGCGCGACAATCTCGTCGGTGGCCGGCAGCACGATCGTGTGCATCGTATCGAGTTTCGATGCGGCTGCCCCTTTGCCATCGGTGATGAGGATAATGCGCCCTCCGCGGGCGGCCACTTCCTGCATGTTGGAGAGGGTCTTGTCGAAAAAGCGATCATGTGGCGCGATGACGATCACTGGCATGTTCGAGTCTATCAATGCGATAGGACCGTGCTTCAATTCACCTGCCGCATAGCCCTCGGCGTGGATGTAGGAAATCTCCTTGACCTTCAGCGCACCTTCCATCGCCAGTGGGAAATTTGTGCCACGGCCGAGATACAGGACATGATGAAACTTTGACAGTTCGCGCGACAGAAGCTCAATCTCCGGCTGGACGCTGTCCAGTACCTGCCTCATGAGGCGCGGCATTTCCGTGAGGCTCCCGACGAGCGCCTGCACCTCAGCTTCCGTCACTGTTCCGCGGGCCTTGGCTGCGTGGATGGCGAGTGCTGCAAGAGCGGTGAGCTGGCAGGTGAAGGCCTTGGTGGAGGCGACGCCGATCTCCGGGCCGGCAAGGATCGGGAAGACCACATCAGCCTCCCGAGCGATGGTCGATTCGCACGCATTGACAACGGCGCCAATTTTCAGCCCAAGCTGCTTGCAGTACCTCAGCGCTGCCAGCGTATCGGCGGTTTCGCCCGACTGGGAAATGAAAAGAGCCGCAGACTGCGGCGACAGCGGGATCTCGCGATAGCGGAATTCGGATGCAACATCTATTTCGACCGGTAGGCGCGCATAGCGCTCGAACCAGTATTTTCCGATCAGTCCGGCGAGATACGCGGTGCCGCAGGCAGAGATCGCCAAGCTCGGGATCCTGGCGAAGTCGATGCCAAATACCGCATCGGCGCCATTTTCTATGATGTTGGTATACTGACCGAGCGCATCGGCGATGACCTCGGGCTGCTCGAGGATTTCCTTCTCCATGAAGTGGCGATGATTGCCCTTGTTGGCCAGAGTGGCCGCGGCCATGGAGGTCTGGCGCGGACGCGCGACGGGGAGGCCGTCGTTATCAAAGATGTCGGCGCCCGTCCTGCTGACTACGGCCCAGTCGCCGTCGACGAGATAGGTGATTTCATTCGTGAATGGAGCAAGCGCGATCGCGTCGGAGCCCAGGAACATCTCGCCATCGCCATGACCGATCGCCAGCGGTGGTCCATTGCGCGCCGCAATGATGGTCGACGGATCATCTTCAAAGAGGATGGCAAGCGCGTAGGCACCCCTTACGCTTTTCAGCATGGCATGCACCGCCTCACCGCGCCCCATGCCCGCCCGGCGGTGTCCTGCCAAAAGATGCGCAAGGACCTCGGTGTCTGTGTCGGTCTGGAACTCGGTTCCCGTCGCCGCCAATTCGTCCTTCAGCTCGGCGAAATTCTCGATGATACCGTTATGGACGACGGCTACACCGTCCGTGAAGTGCGGGTGTGCATTGCGTTCCGTCGGTGGCCCGTGGGTTGCCCAGCGGGTGTGGGCGATGCCGATGGTGCCACTCAGCGGCTCTTCCTGCAGCCTCGTCTCGAGATTGACGAGCTTGCCCTCGGCGCGCCGGCGGTGCAAGGTGCCCTCGGTGATCGTCGCAATGCCGGCCGAATCATAGCCGCGGTATTCCAGACGCTTCAACGCGTCGACCAGGCGCTCCGACACCGGCTGTTGCCCAACGATGCCAACAATCCCGCACATGTTTTTCTCCGAATTCTTCCCGGCAGCTTCAGCCGACGCAGACGAGGCCGAACACGCGCCCGGCCCGCTCAGTTAGAATCTTCTAATGAAATCCAGTAAGATCAGTAAAATTGATTATTAGGATATCTATCATTCACGCTATGGATGGACGAAGCCGGGGCCGCTGCGGGTGATGGAGCTGTTCAACCTGCGACCTGCGGCCGTGCCTTCTTGAGCAAATTCGACCCGTCGCTCCCGTACTGCGAGAATCCTCCTATACTGGACCGCTGAAAATCTCAGAAAGTGGCAGTTTATCTTGAGCCAGTGAGCTGCAATATTGGCTTGCAGTCAGGGAAGCGATTGGGACCGGTCGCGCCGTTCTTGGTGCTTGCGCTCGAATTGATGGAGTTGCCTGGATATTTGAGGGTCCCATCATCGACGTCGAATAGAGAATATTGCATGGGGATTTAGAGCCGCGAGCGTCCACGTCGATGCCACTTCTGACGGGAGTGGAATGCCCGACACAATGATGAACGGGGAGGCAGTCAACGATGGCGCGACGACATTTGCGTCACCTGCGTTGGAGACCGTGCCGGACGACGCATTGACGGAGGCGACGAATGCCCTGGTCGGAAGATTGAATGCCTTGATGCAAAATTGCGAGCCAAGAAATTGCCATCGCCCCCGGATGACGTTTCCGGTCGACGGATCCATGGCCGTGGCAATCCGGTGCGATCGATCCGATTGAGATTATCAAGGGCTGAGAGAATGAATGTCGATCTCCATCAGTTGCTCATCGTCTTTGCTGCTTATGTCATTGCCGCAGGGAGCCCCGGCCCGAGCAACATGCGCATCATGGGGGTTGCCATGTCGCGCGGCAGGGGTGCCGCGCTCATACTCGCCTCTGGCGTCGTCAGCGGCTCGATCTTCTGGGGTTTTATGGCCTCGACCGGCATCTCCGCCCTCTTGGCCAGGTACGCCCAGGCACTGCTCGTCCTGCAGGTTTTCGGGGGCCTTTACTTGCTATTCCTCGCCTTCAGGGCGGGACGGTCGGCGCTTACGTCGAACGAGAAGCTGGCGGTGCACGCCTCGACCGACGGAGTCGCTTTTTCACGGGGTGAGCTCTATGGAAGGGGTCTCTTGATGCATTTGGCGAACCCTAAATCCGTGCTGGCATGGATCGCGCTCGTCACACTGGGGATCGGCCCGAATTCGTCGTGGCAGACCATGGCGGCCATATTGGGTGGCTGCGCCGTCCTAAGTGTCACGATATTCTGCGGCTACGCCATTGTCTTCTCCACACCGCCGATGGTGGCTCTGTATCGCCGCTGTCGCCGTTGGATCGAAAGTCTGCTGGCGATGTTCTTCGTGTTCGCCGGGGTGCGCATGCTGCTTTCCCCTATGTAGCTTCGAAAGGAATGGATGATGACTTTGTTTCGCGGCATGTCGGCGTTCCCCCTCACGCCAACCGATGCGGAAGGGCATGTCGAGACCGAGGCATTGGCTCGTTTTCTCGAGCGTATTCAACGAGCGGGAGCAGACTCCATCGGCCTTTTGGGGAGCACGGGCGGTTATGCTTACCTCACGAGGGAAGAGCGCAAGCGTGCCGTTCAGGCTGCCGTGGAATGCATCGGCGGCAAAACGCCTCTTGTCGTGGGGGTGGGTGCATTGCGTACCGACGAAGCTCAGGCTCTGGCGCGCGATGCAAAATGCGCTGGCGCTGACGGCCTGCTCCTGGCACCCATGTCCTACGTTCCCCTGAACGAGGATGAAGTCTTCCAGCACTTCGTCTCGGTTGCCGAGGCGGGGGAACTGCCTTTGTGCATATACAACAATCCAAGCACCACGCGCTTCACATTCAGCGACGCATTGATCGCCCGGCTGTCAGAGGTGTCCAACATCGTCGCCGTGAAAATGCCTCTGGCGGTGAATGAGGATTACACGGGAGAACTGGCACGCTTGCGGTCGATGACGCCTGACACGTTCACAATCGGATACAGCGGCGATTGGGGCGCGGCGGATGCCCTACTCGCCGGATGTGACACCTGGTACAGCGTTGCGGCAGGTCTGCTGGCGGTCCCGGCGCTTGCGCTGACGCGTGCGGCGCAGTCCGGCGACGCGGTGGAGTCCACTCGGTTGAATCGCGCTTTCGAGCCGCTCTGGACGGTGTTCAAGCGCTACGGCAGCTTCCGCGTTATGTTCGTCGTCGCCGAATACCTCGGTCTGGCGCACGTCCAGCCACCGCGCCCCATTTTGCCGTTGCCGGAGGACGCCGGAGACGACATCAGGCAGGCACTGGAGAAGCTCGAGATAGCCGAGCACACAGCATGCCAGTGCAACTGCTAGATTAGGCAGCCGGCGCGCTGGCGTTCCGCGCACAGTTCGAGATGGAGGTCAGGCGGCGCATCGCTGCTCAACGCCGCTTTGACCACGTGCGGACTACGCCGGCATTAACCGGCGGGCAGATGCGCCGAGGGCAGCAAGCGCGCCTGACGCAACGCCGCCAGATCAGCCGAGCCGGTGCAGAAGCAGGCGACTGCCAGCTGGCGGATGACGATCTCGAAATGCGCGACAACCGCCTCGGTGGACACCGTCGCCGCGGGCAGCACGCCGGCCGCCTGGCCGGCGAAGTCCGCGCCCAGGCGGATGGCCTTGGCCACGTCGCCGCCGTCTCGGATTCCGCCCGACGCGATCAACTTCACCGTTGGCAGCGCCCGACGTACCGCCTGCACCCCGGCCGGGGTCGGAATCCCCCAGTCGGCGAACGCCATCGCCACTGCACGGTCCGCGGCATCGCGGGCCCGCTCGCCCTCCACCGCGGCCCAACTGGTGCCGCCGGCGCCGGCGACATCGATCACCGCCACGCCCGCCTCGACGAGCGCAGAGGCCACCGAGGCGGACAGGCCCGAGCCCACTTCCTTGGCCACGATCGGCACGCCCACACTGCGCGCGGCACGAGCGATCTGCGCCAGGACGCTGCGCCAGTCGCGGTCGCCCTCCGGCTGTAGCGCTTCCTGCAGCGGATTGAGATGGACAATCAGTCCATCGGCCTCCAGCGCATCAACCGCCCGGCGCGCCAAGTCTAGGCCGTCGGCCTCGCGCAGTTGCGCGGCGCCGATATTGGCCAACAGGGGGATGTCTGGGGCCAGGTGTCGCAGCGCGCGCGTCAGCCCCTGGGAGTTGCGGGATTGCAGGCTCACGCGCTGCGAACCGACGCACATCGCGATCCCCAAGGCTTGAGCTGCCTCGCTCAGATGCCGGTTGATGGCCTCGGCGCGAGGCGTGCCGCCGGTCATGGAGCTGATCAGCAGCGGCGCGCGCATAGTCTTGCCTAGCAGCGAGGCGCGCAGGTCGATCTGCGTCAGGTCCAACTCCGGCAATGCGCAGTGTTCGAAACGGATATACTCCCAGCCGGCGGCGACCGTGGCCGGCGCCGTTCGCCGATCCAGCAGGATGCCAAGATGGTCGTCCTTGCGCCGGCTCAGGGCGGAGTCGTTCATGCTCGCTCCATCGGTCGCATCGGGCGACGGCGTTGCGTCGGATCGCACTGACGGCAGCGCGCGCACGTCGCCGCCTCCCGCGCCTTCAGGCCGGCCCACGCTGGCCTCCCCCGCAGTGTCCCTGCGGTAGCGGCTGGCCGAGGTCTGGTAAAACTGCGTGCGGATGGCTGCCATGGCCTCGATCAACGGTCCCCACGGCGCGGGAAAGCGTGCTTCCGCAATCACTCGGTGCAGCATGCGCGTATGGCCGGCCAGCTCGTCGTTGAGGAACTTCACCACAGGCATAGCCGGATAGCGCTGCAGCAGCAGAATCGCCGCGTTGTCGGCCTCGCCGGCCGACCTGTCCTTGTCGCGTCCATGCAGATCGTTCTGCAGACGCCCTATCGCGGAGATGAGCCGCAGGACCTGGCGAAACGCCGGACGCGCGCGCAAAGTCGCCATGTCCAGCCCCCACAACAACGACAGGCAACACAACACGTTCCTGTAGGCGATCGAATGGACGCCGTTGTGCAGGTACTCGGCGTAGGACCAGCGTTCCGCCCCTGCTGCCTGCGCGTCTCCGGCGCGCAGCGCCGCGCAGTAGCACCGGGTATCGTCGAGAAGCTGAGCATAGTCGCGACGATCGTAGGCGAGCCCGGCCAGCGAAGCGCTTAGCACAGCGCAGCCCTCGAATCCGGGGAGTGCGCACGGTACGCCCTGCCCCAGCGCCTGCTCCACCGCGGCGAGCTGCTCCGGGGCGATCAGCCCAAGGTCATTGCAATCGTCGAGCCAAAACAGCAGCGCCAGTTCGCGATAGAACGTCACGATCAGCGTTTCATCCTGCGGATCGCGGCCAGTGCGGGCGCTGGTGTCGCGCAGGCTCTGGTCGATGCGCTGCAGGATGTACTGGCCGCCCCTGACCGCTTCCACGGCATGCTCGTCGGCGAACCCGGTCAGGGAACGCCCCCACTCCAGCACCTGCTGCAGCGCGCGTTCGGTCTGGGTCATGGCGCCGCTCCTGCTCCCTCGGCCAGCACGCGCTGCCCCCAACCAAGCGCCAGCCACAACCCGGCGAGTTCGGCCACGCGCACCACCCGGGTGGGGCAATACAGTTCTTTGCCGATCCACAGCGGCATCTGCCGCAATGCATGCGCCGTATAGCGGGCGAGCATCCACTCCAGCGCACGCGCCACGGCCTGCGCGATGCGTCGGCGCCCTATCGGCTCTTCGCTTCCGTCCATCACGTGCAACGCGAACAGCGCATAGGCGGTTTCCTCGAATGTGGACGCGCGACCGGCGCCCCAGCCGCCGTCGTCGCGCTGCGCCTGTAGCAGCGCCGCCAGCGCGCGCTCGTCGCGCCAGTGGGGCTTGCCTTGAGCCAGCGCAGCGACCGCATGCGCGGTGGGATACAGCCAAGAGACATGCCATTTTTCGTTATCCCATAGACCGTGCGGGTTGCGATTGGCCTCGACGTAGGCGCTAGTGCCGGCGGCGGCCTTTCCCAACAGTCGCAACGCATGCAGGGCATGGATGTTGGTCGAGACCGAAGCATTGCGCTCGCCGGGGAAGGTGACGAATAGCTCGCCGTTTTCGAAATGGCGCAACGCATCAACCGCCGGGTCGCGGCCTGCAAGGCGTAGGACGCATAACGCAACGGCGGTGTCGTCCGCATCGGCCGCGAAGTGCAAGGCCGGGCCCAGACCGCGCACGCCCAAGCGGGCCTCGAGCTGCGCGACGATCACGCGCACCATCTCAGCGAGCGCGGGATGCGCGAACAGCCCGGCCAGATGCAGGGTGTACAGCGACCAGCATGGCTCGAACACATTGATCGGCCAGACGCCGGGAACGACACCTTCGATGCCGCTGCGCGTCGCCCGCGATGCCGCCTCCAGATACGCGTCGGCGCACCCGACCTGCGGCCTGCTCCCCTGTGTCACGGCCTGCGCACGCCACGCGGCGGTGGCCGCCGGACTGATGCCGATGCTGCCGTCAGCATCCGGGCATGCGGTGGTCGGCGACGTCCCCCAGGCTTCCCAGGAGTGCAGCAGCGGATGGCCGGTCGGCAACGTCGCCACCGCCCCCAGCTTGACCAGGCACGCTTGCCGCAACGGCAACAGCGCCGGGTGGCGCGGAAGCGCCACGCCGCCCAGCAGGGATGAAGCCTCGCCGCATAACTGCGGCAGGATCAGCTCCGCGCCGATCGGCGCGTCTTCCGGCACCGCATCCGCGTAGGGATCGGGCTGACGCTTGAGGAATCGGGTTGCAGCCTGGACTGCGTCGGCAGAGCCGGGAATAGGATCGGCACGTTGCAGTGCGAGCAACGCCGCCCACGTGGGCGCATGGCGGAACAGCGGGAAGTCCGCGTTTCCCCATCCGCCATCGGCCTGTTGCTGCGCGATGAGCCACGCGTAGGCGTCCTGCCGTCCGGTGACGTTGCCGTGGAAATGCAGAGCTCGCGCCGTGTCGTACACGGACGGACCGACGGCGCCGCCATCGCTCATCTCGCTCAGCAGGTGGCGCAGTTCGGAAAGGACCTGTTCGGACAGCGCGTTCACGCGGGATGTTCCTTCGGCAGACGGTTGACGAGAATCAGGATCGGGCAGACGCCGCGCGCCTCGCCGCAGGCCCGTCGCGTCGCGGCCCGGCGCATGTGCAACGCCGGGCGGCCGCCCTGCTGAGGCGCGGCGACGCGCCCCGATGCTGGCGCCGGTGCGCTGCATAGGCTTGCGCGCGGCGCGCCGGTGTGCCGCGGCCGTGCTGGGCAATCGCTGACCATCACCGCGGACTCGGACGCAGCGCAGCATGCACCGCTGGCCCCGGCCGATCGCAGCGGCACATGGGCGACTTCATTCGGACGGGCGCGCTCATGCGCATGGCGCGTGCTTGCAGAGATACGCTTTGGCCCGCTGCAGCATCTGCGCCAACGGTTCCGCACGCGGCCCCAGCGGGGCGATGGCCTCCCCGGCGTCGCGCAACAAATCCAGCGCGAACTGGCGCGCTGCCTGCAGCCCCATGATCGACGCGCAAGTCGGCTTCTGCGCCGCCGCGTCCTTGCCGGGGGTCTTGCCCAGCGTCGCGGCATCGGCTGTCGCGTCGAGAATGTCGTCGACCACCTGTAAGGCGAGCCCGAAACAGGCGCTGTAGCGATCGAGCGCACGGTACAGCGCAGCGTGCACCGTATCCTCCGCAATGGCACATAGCGTGCCCATGCGGACGGACGCGCGTACTAGCGCCCCGCTCTTCATCCGGTGCATCGCCATGATCCTGTCCAGCTCGACGTGCTTTCCGACTAGCGACAGATCCAAGGCTTGCCCGCCTGCGGCACCCTCGGCGGACACCGCCTGCGCCAGTTCGCGCACGAGCGCTATACGGTTGTTACCCGGCGCATCCAGCGTCGCCAAGGTCAGGAAGGCGTGCGCCTGCAGCGCATCACCGACCAGGATCGCAGTGGCTTCGCCGAACTTGACGTGCACGGTCGGAAGGCCGCGGCGAAGCACGTCGTTGTCCATCGCGGGCAGGTCGTCGTGGACCAGGGTACAGGCGTGCATCATCTCGATGGCGGCTCCGACGTCGTCGAGCATGTGCGCCGGCGTATCGGCCAGTGCGCCGGCAGCCAGACAGAGCAAGGCGCGGGTGCGCTTCCCGCCGTGCAAGGTGGCGTAGCGCATGGCCGCCATCAGCTCGGTCTCACCGTCATCTTCGGCGCAGAGAAGACGCGCAAGCGCCTGTTCGACCCGCTTTGCGCCGTCCTGCATCCAGATCTCCGGCGGTAGCGCGCCGGATGCGCCGCGCGCCTGCGCGCCCAATCCGCCGAGCGCGGAAACGCCAGTTCGGTCGTCGTGTAGCGTGGAACCGGTCTGCATGTTGTTCATAGTCCTTGTACCTGACACGGCCACTGCGAGCGCCGAGCCGCCGCAGTTTTGCCGGCGCCGAGCGGTTGCGCCGAGTGCTGCAATGCTGCCCGTCGCCGGCGCCGCTGCCTCGCCACACGGGGCATGCCATGCCAGGTCATGAGAAACCGATGCGGACTGTCATGGACGGATGTGCGGTCGGGTAATAGCGCCGGCCTTTTTCGACGCCGCTCAGCAAACGCGGCCGCACCCCGGCCTCGTGCATGGTCTGCGCCAAGGCGATGCAGAACTGCACCATTTCCAGCCATACCAAGTGGTAGCCGATGCAGACGTGTGGGCCGGTACCGAACTGCAGCATGTCCACCGGCCGGATCGGCTCCGTGCGTTGCAGCCACCGCGCCAGGCGGAACTGATCAGGCGCCTCGTGCAGCAGCGCCGAGGTCGAGAAATGCAGCAGCGGGATGCACAGGTGGGTGCCCGCGGGAATGCGCCGCTGGCCGAGCTGCAATTCCTGCAGCGCGCGACGCGGCAGGAGCGTGGTCGCCGGATGCACTCGCAGCGTCTCGCGGAACAGCGCCTCGGCGACCGGACACTGCGCCAGGTCCGCGTGCCGGGTCGGCACCGCGCCTACGCGCTGCGCTTCCTCGACCAGGACGTCCCACAGCACAGGCTGCCGCGCCAGCTCGATCACCATCCAGGCCATCGTCGAGGCGGTGGTGTCGTGACCGGCGAGCAGCAGCAAGCGGATGTTGGCGACCAGTACGTCATCGGAGAGCGCATCGTCGCTGCGATCGAAGGCGCTCACCATGTCGTTGATCAACCCGGTGCGCCCGGCATTCGCGCGCGCGTCGCGGACGAACTGGTGCAACTGCGCGTCGATCCAGTCGCGGGCGGCGCGGCCGCGCCGGAAGGTCAGTCCGGGCAGGTCGACTGGGGGCGCGACGATCAACTGCAGCAGTTGCCGGTACTTGCGATGCCACCTCGGCAGGTCCTGCGCGGGGATTCCCATGAGGCTGAAGATTAGCTTGAGCATCAGGTCGCCGGTTTCGCGCAGGATGGTTACGTCGCCGCGGTCGCGCCACGCCTGCACCCGCGCTCGGATGACGGGCGCGAACAGGTCGCCGATCCCGGCCTGGGTCAGCCCCTTCGGCAGGAACGCTGCCTTGATCGCATCGCGCGCCTGCCGGTGCGCGCCGCCGTCCTGGGCGACCAACGTTCCGCCAAGCAATTCGGGCGCGATCTCTTCGATCAGCGCCGAGGACACGTCCTTGTGTCGGAGCAGTGCGAACGCATCCGGATCCATGCAGGTCATCAGGTGGCCGGCAGGGCCGAAATCCAGCCAGAAGTAGCTGCCCAGCGTCCGTTCCGCGCGCCGCAGCAGGCGCGGCAGGTCGCAGACGATGGCGGGAAGATGCCCGATCAGCGGGAAAGCGCCGGGCATGACCGGGATGTCATGCCGCAGCCGGTGCCGACGGTCCAGGGGGTTGAGCAGCATGTCCATCAGCAGTGCTGCTCCGCGGCCGCTTCGGCGATGCCCCCGGTAGGCCGCGCGGCGGGGCTGTTGCCTCCGTCGGCGTATGTCGGCACATGCGCCAGCATGCCGCCGTCGATGCACACGACCTGCCCGGTAATGAAGGCAGCATCGTCGGAGAGCAGGAACGCCACCAGCGCGGCCACGTCCTCGGGGCGGCCGACACGCGGCAGGAGCTGGTGCCGGCGCAGATGCCATTGCATGCATTCGTCAAGCTTGGCGAGGAGACGCTCGGTCATGATGAGACCCGGCGCAACGGCGTTGCAGCGGATCTGCGCATGACCATACTGCGTGGCGAGCGAGGCCGACAACATGTTCAGCGCCGCCTTCGACGCGGCGTAGGACGTCTGCGCGCTGTCACCGCTGAGCCCCTGGCATGACGACATGTTGACGATCGCGCCACCGCCGCGGGCGATCATCAGTGGGATGGCCTGTCGGCAGCAGAGCAGCGTGCCGCGCAGATTGGTCGCCATCGTCTGATCCCAGACCGCCAGGTCCAGGTCGAGGATCGCGCAGTCGCGCGGGGTCAGATGCATGGCGCTCGCGTTGTTCACCAGCAGGTCGACCCCACCGAAGTGCCGCTGCGCCGCCTCGAACAGCGCTGCCACCGCCTGCGCGTCGGCGATGTCCATGGCCAGGGCCAGCGTGTGGTCTGCTTTGGCCGCGATCTGCGTGGTGCAGGAGATGGCCGCCGAGGCATCAATGTCGGCCACCACCACTCTGCCGCCCTCGCGCGCGATGGCGAGGGCGCATGCCTTGCCGATGCCGGCGCCGGCGCCGGTCACCACCGCCACCTTGCCTTCAAACCGTCCCATCGTGTCCTCCTGGATTGCGTTGGTCTTTCGCGGCATGCCGCTCGACCTCCACCGGAGAAGGCGCAGGGTCGGCGCTGGCGAGCTCCTCATCGCCAGCGTCGCTTTCGATGACCAGAATGGCGGCGACTGGGCACTGGCTGGCTGCGAGCCGCACGGCGGCGTGCAGCGCCTGCGGAATCGTTGCCACGCACAGTTCGGCCACTCCGTCCGGTTCGCGCTGGCGAAAGGTGCCCGGCAGCGTCAGCGCGCACTGCCCGGTGGTTCCGCACAGGTCCTGGTCGACCACCACGCGCATCTCAGCCCACCTGCGCTTGCAGCCGCACCGGCAGCGCGCGGAACGTCCTAAGGAACGCGGAGGGCTCCCGGGTCGGCTGCTCGGCCAATGCCAGCGTGGGGAAGCGCGCCTGGATCGGCGGCAGGCTCTCGGCCAACTGCACCCGGGCGAGTTGCGCACCGAGGCAGAAGTGGATGCCGTGGCCGAAGCTCAGCATGATCTTCCCATCGCTCGACATGCCAGGACTGGTGCCGTAGAACCGCGCGGGATCGAAGCGGTCGGGATCGGCGAAGGCTTCGGGGTCGCGATTGCCGGCCGCGATCAGCACGCGCACGTCCGCGTTCTTTGGGATTACCGCGCCGCTCAGTTCGATGTCGCGCTGGGCGATACGCGGAATGGAGCTGAACATGGCGGGCGCGTCGCAGCGCAGGACTTCTTCGACGAATGCCTTCACCCCCACGGCGTCCCCCTGCAGCCAGTGCCGCTGTTCGGGAAACGCCAACATGGCCAAGACCGCATGGTCGATACTCGAAGCAGTGGTGGCGAAGCCGCCCAGCAGCATGCCCCACAGCATGCTGATCAACTCCGCATCTGACAGCGTGTCGGCAT
Source organism: Mesorhizobium sp. WSM3864 (assembly GCF_002294955.1). NCBI lineage: Bacteria > Pseudomonadati > Pseudomonadota > Alphaproteobacteria > Hyphomicrobiales > Phyllobacteriaceae > Mesorhizobium > Mesorhizobium sp. WSM3864. Next base: position 1,410 of record NZ_NSGD01000028.1, on the reverse strand, counting down.
CGTCGTCGTGTGCGCCGACCAGCATCCAGACGATGTCGTGGCGGGGATCGGTGCGTTTGCGCCGGATGAGCTCACCGAAGTAGGCTTGCACCTTGGCGCTGGCCGCATCCGCCGCGGCGAGTTGGGGATCGCCGGCGTGCGGGCTCAGGCCTTCCAGAATGGCGCCGATGCCGGCGGCGAGCCCGAACATCTCGTCCTCGGGCATGCCGAACAGTTCGGCGAACACCAGCATAGGCAAGGCCAGCGCGAATTCCCGATGCAGGTCCACCGCCTCCCCGCGCTCCAGCGCGGGCGCCATGGCGTCCAGGCGCGCTGCGACGATGCGCGCGATGCTCGGCCGCAGGTTGTCGATCTCGCGCATGGTGAAATCGCGCGAAATCAGCCGGCGCAGACGCGTATGCGTCGGTGGTTCCTTCATCGCTAGCGTGGACGCCAGCAGACTGAGCGAAAGGCTGGTCGCCGCACGCGGGAAATAGCGCGCCAGTTCGCCCGGAGCCGGTCCCCGAAACGCATCGCCCGTGGCCTTGAGCGCCCAGTAGATGTCGGCGTGGCGGCTCAACAGAAAGAGGCCTGACGCCGCGCGATGCACCGGATCGTGCTCGCGCAACCACCGCATGAATGGATACGGGTCGTGGATGCACGCTGGCGAGGCGAGTTCGGCGAAGGCGTCCCGGCATGCTGCCATGGTTTCTTGCACGTCCATCTTGGTTACCTATTGGCTGGCTGATCTGACCGGCGCGCCAGGGGCGCCGGCAAGTTGCGGAGAGATTGCGATTCCCGGCGGCGTCCGTGAATTACCAGAGCACCGGGAACTCCTCGAACCCGCCAGTGATGATCTCCTTGCGCAACTTCAGCGCTTCGGGCGCCACGGCCAGGCGCAGCGCGGGAAAGCGCTGGAAGATCGAACCGAACACCACCTTGAGTTCCAGCCTGGCCAGCGCCATGCCGATGCAGTAGTGCGGCCCGTGCGAGAACGTCAGGTGCGGATTTTCGTCGCGTCCGATATCGAAGATTTCCGGGTCGTCGAAATGGCGCGGATCGAACGACGTCGCCGGCAGGCCGACGAGCACCTTGCTCTCCGCGGGGATATGCACGCCCGCGATAGTCACGTCGGTCCTCGGATAGCGCATGATGCCGTCCCAGCCCGCGCCCGGCGGGTACATGCGCAGGATTTCCTCCACCGCCTTGTCCACCAGGGATGGATCGCTGACCAGGCGTTCGCGCTGTCGCGGATGGCGGAACATGGCCAGCAGGCCGAATTCGATCTGCGCCACGGTGCTCTCGTGCCCCGCCACCAGCATGCCCGCCGCCAGGCCGATCGCCTCTTCCTCGGTCGCCTTGCCCTGGTCGACCGCCGAGAGCAGATCCGTCAGCAGGTTGTCGCCCGGATCCTGGCGCTTGTCCCACATC
>NZ_NSGD01000027.1:0-49126 GCF_002294955.1 Mesorhizobium sp. WSM3864 | reverse complement strand
GGGAGGGTGGGGACTCGACCGGGCTTTTTCTAGGCACGCCATATGAATGCGGCGTGCTTAATCTCTTCGTGTGTGCCGTTGCCCAAAAGCCCTGCGCATCTTGGGGCAGCATGCATTGGGGTCCTAGCGGACGCTGGCGACCGCGTCCTCGCGGCCGTCGTTGATCGAAACCCAAACGCCTGAATTCTCCGTCGATTGACGTTTGAGGTAGGTGTAGACCGTGTCGTTCCAGGCGAGCACTTTCGGCTCGAGATTGTCGAGGATGAACTCGCCGAGGCTGGTGCGCACCGTCAGCACCGCGTGGCCGTCGCCGTTCGGCTGGCGCACGACCGTCATCAAAAGGTCGCCCGCGGGGACACCGGCGGCCATCAATTCGCGGCGCTTCTCCAGCGCGTAGTCCTCGCAGTCGCCGAAACCGTTGTCGGGATAGGCCCAGTATTCCTCGACCCCGTAGATCTCCATATCGGTACGTGGCTTGACGCGGGTGTTGACCGAATTGTTGACCTTGATCATCGTCGCCCACAGCTTGCGGGTCAGCTCGACAGGAGACCCATTCGGCGTCGTCTCATGGCATTCGATGGGGATACGCTGGCAGAGTTCATAATGGCCGACGGGCTGGGTGGTGCGGCCACCCGTATGCATGAACAGCGGTCCCGCGCTTGCCGTGCCCCAGGCGGAAAGCTGCATCGCCATTGCCAAGAGCAACAGCTTGCCCCTCGTCATTTTCATTATGGTAGTCTCCCCGTTTGAGAGAGACTGTGCCACGTTGGGATTTATTTGACGCAAAAACCGGAAGTAGAGATTGAGTAAAACGCCCGTAGATTAAATATAAAATTTGAACTATCTCGACTGCGGATTGTTGAGAATCTAAACCGGCCGCCGCACCCGGATCACGTGGCGTCTCGACATGCCGCCCGGCTGCTGGAAGGCGCTGATCCGGCCAACAAAAAACCGGCCGCTGGGGGCCGGTTGGATGCATGTCCGCATTCTAAGCGGTCAGGTCCGCGGCGCGTTGAATTCCGAATCCAAGGTTTCCGGCCGCTGGATGACGGCGAACTCAATGGCGACGCCGTCCTCGAAGTGACGCACAACCTGGCCGCGCATCGTTCCCAGCATGACCTGCACGCCGATTGCTGGTTTGACGTCGATCTCGATCGCCGCGCCCGAGAGCGACAGGTCGATGATGCGGCACTGATACTGTCGCCCGTCGGTGAGCTGCAGCACGCTCATCGGGTTGCGCGGCGCGACGCGCTCGTGGCGACGGTCTTCCGGCAGGTCGAGCTCATGCTTGTTTGCAAGCCAGGTGAGCTGCGCGGCGAGCTTGTCCTTCTTGCGGTCCGAAGCGATGACGGTCATGGCGAAACCGTCCTGCGAGGTGCGCGTCACGATGCCTTCGATGCGACCGATGTGATCGATATAGGCAATGACCTTTTCCCCCGGCATGCCGACGCGATCGGTGCGCAAGGCGACATTGCCTGGCGACATGTCTATCACCTGGCACGCGTGTTCCGTGCGGTCCTCCAGCATGAAGCGTCCGTAGATTTTCACCCGGACACGCTGAAAATTGCGCCGCTCCACACGGGACGGCGCAAATTCCGCCGCTGACCTCATGACTGCCTACACCCCGTTGGCATTCCGCGCGACGTGCGAGGAATTTCACCGGAAAAAGCTACAGCAAAGCAGGTTAACAAACGGGAAAAAGCCGGCCCAAATGGGTTGGGGGCGGCCCGCCACGCAAGCAAAGGCCTGGACCAGATCGCGGCAAAATCTCGCGATCCGCTCTACTCGTTGCGCCCGCCGTCGAAGACGACGAGATGCCGTATCCGGCGTACGCGGCCGAGCGCCGAAATGGTCTCGGGCGCGTCGAACTCCGTCGGCACGAGCGACGGAACATCGATCGCCGGCCGGTTCTTCAGGAACATCGGGTCCTTGTCGGGATCGATGACCCGGATCGCGTCGATCAGGGCGTCGGCGAGCGGGTCGGCACCAAGCCAGAACGGCCGATCCGCGGCGCTGACGATGCCGAGGCAGCGAGGGCTCTCGACGCCGCCATCGAGCGGCAGCGCCAGCAGCTCGAACTTGCTGGAACGACCGTTTCGGCTGAATCCTTCATAAGTCAGAAGCAGCACCGACTTCTGATCGAAGACGCCGTGGATAAGACGCGACATAAGCCGCTGGTCCTTCTCGCGCCAGAGCGAGGGGAAGGAAAACCCTTTGAGCTCGCGACCGTAATAGGCGCAGAGCCTGGTGCCGGCCAGCCGGAACACGGCTTCGGCGCGTGTGTCGCGCTCCAGGATGAATGTATCGGCCAGGAGCGTCTTGATGTCCGCCGGCTCCACTTCCGAGCGTTTCGGAGCCGGGCGGCCATCACGCAGCCGGTTCCAATATTGGAACAGCGCGATTGATCCGTTCTGATTCATTTCCATTCCGCTCCGGCAATCTGTCTTTCTTGTTGTCCCATCGGCGAACAGACAGGGCGCCCTCCGATGACTTTCATGCGGTGCGGAGCAGGATGCGTGCCAGCATCGTTAACGTTTGTTCACGTCTCGGGGTCGTTAAGGTTAACAAGTGGTTTACGTTGCACGCCGTTGGGGCCTGTGGCACATCAAAAACACTCCAAAACGGTCGTTTCAGCAGCGATCGGCAGCACTTCAGTCAGTTTTCGGGGAGCAGGGGACTCGAGCGGCCGTTCAGGGAAACCTGGACGGCTTTCTTTTGATTCGCGTCGCCGATCCAAGCCCTATCCGATTCAGCTTGAGCGATTCGCGATTTGTGATTCGATCAGGCGTGAACTACATGCTCGGCCGAAATCGAGTCTCCAGCCAGCTGCGAAGAGGCCATGAGCGAGCCGGTAACACCGACCGAATCCGAAATGCAACCAGACGACGAAGCGCCGGAGCCGCGCCGCGAGCCGGTGTTCAACTTGCCGCCAATTGTGCTGGCGGTGATGGGGATCTGCGGGATCGTCTTCCTGCTGGAGCGATATGTGCTGAACGACGACCAGCAAATAACGCTGCTCTACGACGGAGCCTTCATTCCGGTGCTCTACACCGGTCAATACGGCTTCGACTGGTTCTTGTTCACGCGCCCCTTCACCTATGCCTTCATGCATGGGGGCCTCGCCCACATTGCCGTCAACATGGTCTGGCTTGCCGCTTTCGGCTCACCGCTCGCCAATCGTTTCGGCGCGGCCCGATTTGCGGTGTTCTACGCCGTGACCGGGCTGGCTTCGGTCGCGCTGTTCTGGGCCATGCACCCTTATGGCGAGATGCCGCTGGTCGGCGCTTCGGGCGCGATCTCGGGCATGATGGGAGCGGCGGCGCGCTACGGCTTCCGGATCGATCGCTCGTCAGGCCAGGCGGCCTTCGCCGGCGAGCCGTTGCCGATCGCAATCGTGCTGCGTTCGCGCGGCGTCATGACGTTCCTCGGCGTCTGGATGGTGATCAACCTCGCGACCGGCCTTCTCGGCTTTGCGCCGGGGATCGAAGGACAGATCGCCTGGGAAGCCCATATCGGCGGCTTTGTCGCAGGCTTTTTCGGCGTGCGTTTTTTCGATCGGCCCCAGCCGTCCGAGTAGCCCTGCGGCGCACTTGAAATGCAACCAATCACGGCGCACCATGTTCACCGGAACGTGAATGCCGGTCAGGGCAGGAGCCGGCGGGCAAGGCACAGGAGGACGCCATGACTGTGAAGGCAATTCTTGAGCAAAAAGGCCATGACGTGTTCACACTCGGGCCTAATGAAAAGCTGAGCGAAGCTATTCGCATCCTGACCGAGCATAGGATCGGCGCGCTGGTCATCACCAATGGCGACCGCAAGATCGTCGGCATCCTTTCCGAGCGTGACATCGTGCGAGTGCTGGCCAGGGAGGGCGCGGCCGCGCTCGATATTCCGGTCCGATCGGCCATGACGCCGAAGGTCAAGATCTGCAACGAGAACCACACGGTCAACGAGGTCATGGAGATCATGACGAAGGGTCGCTTCCGCCACCTGCCGGTGGAGAAGGACGGGATGCTCGACGGCATCGTGTCGATCGGCGATGTGGTCAAGCGCCGGATCGAGGATGTCGAGCGCGAGGCTGAGGAGATCCGGGCCTACATCGCCACCGCCTGATACAGGCGGGAAGGTGCCGCCAGCACAGCCCGTGGGCTTACAAGCGCAAGCTGCCTGGAGGCCTGCGCGCGGCTTTGGACTTGTCTCAAGGAACGGTTTGCACTAGCGAGTGATGCGATTTTCGCGACGCGATAGCAAAATCGCGCCAGCCAACGAATGCGACCCATAGGCCTCCATGAGCATCATCGATACCCGCACGCCCGACCCGAAACGCCTGATCTCCGGCGCCACCGGCGACTGGGAAATCATCATCGGGCTCGAAGTGCATGCGCAAGTGACGTCCGAGGCAAAGCTGTTCTCCGGCGCCTCGACCTCTTTCGGCGCGGCGCCCAACGCCAATGTCAGCCTGGTCGACGCGGCGATGCCCGGCATGCTGCCGGTGATCAACGAGGAATGCGTCAAGCAGGCGATCCGCACTGGGCTGGGCTTGAAGGCCGCGATCAACCACAAGTCGGTCTTCGATCGGAAGAACTATTTCTACCCGGACCTGCCGCAGGGCTATCAGATCTCGCAGTACAAGCAGCCGATCGTCGGCGAAGGCAAGGTGATCGTCTCGGTCGGACCGGACCGGCAGGGCGAGTTCGAGGACATCGAGGTCGGCATCGAGCGCCTGCATCTGGAGCAGGATGCCGGCAAGTCTATGCACGACCAGCATCCGACAATGTCCTATGTCGACCTCAACCGGTCCGGCGTTGCGCTGATGGAGATCGTCTCCAAGCCGGACATGCGCTCTGCCGACGAGGCCAAGGCCTATGTCAGCAAACTGCGCACCATAATGCGCTATCTCGGTACCTGCGACGGCAACATGGACGAGGGTTCGCTGCGCGCCGACGTCAATGTCTCGGTGCGCCGCCCGGGCGACGCGTTCGGCACGCGCTGCGAGATCAAGAACGTCAACTCGATCCGCTTCATCGGCCAGGCCATCGAGTCCGAAGCGCGCCGTCAGATCGCCATCCTCGAAGACGGCGGCTCGATCGAGCAGGAGACGCGCCTATTCGACCCCAACAAGGGCGAGACGCGCTCGATGCGCTCCAAGGAAGAGGCGCATGACTACCGCTATTTCCCCGACCCCGACCTTCTGCCGCTGGAGTTCGACCAGGCCTATGTCGATGATCTGGCACAGCATCTGCCGGAACTCCCGGACGAGAAGAAGGCGCGGCTGATCGGCTCGCTAGGCCTATCGCCCTACGACGCCTCGGTGCTGGTCTCGGAAAAGCCGATCGCCGACTATTTCGAGCAGGTGGCCTCGGGGCGCGACGGCAAGCTTGCCGCCAACTGGGTCATCAACGACCTGCTGGGGGCTCTCAACAAGGCTGGCAAAGATATTGAAAACGCTCCGCTTTCGCCTGAGCAGCTCGGTACCGTCGTCGACCTGATCAAGGAAGGCACGATCTCCGGCAAGATCGCCAAGGATCTGTTCGAGATCGTCTGGAACGAGGGCGGTGATCCGCGCCACCTCGTCGAAAGCCGCGGCATGAAGCAGGTGACCGACACCGGCGCCATCGAGAAGGCGGTCGACGAGGTCATCGCCGCCAATCCGGACAAGGCCGAGCAGGCGCGCGCCAAGCCGACCATGGCCGGCTGGTTCGTCGGCCAGGTGATGAAGGCCACCGGCGGCAAGGCGAACCCGCAGGCGGTCAACGAGCTGGTCAAGGCCAAGCTCGGCATCGAATAGAGCGATGTTCGTCCGCACCGCCAGCGAGCGCGATCTTGTTGCGATCCGCGCGCTGCTGGTTGAGACGTGGCATGCGACCTATGACGCCATCTACGGCGCCGAGGATGTAACGGCGATCACCGACGATTGGCATTCTCTTGCTTCGCTCAAGGCGCAACTGGCCCGGCCGAATTCCGAATTCCTGGTCGCTGACGATGGCAAGCGGCTTGGCGGCATGGCTTTCGCGGCCGCGACTGCCGACCCGAGGATCGTCCTTCTGAACCAGCTCTACGTATCTCCGGATTGTCAGCGGCAAAGGATCGGCCAGGCGCTGCTCGACGAAGTCGAGGCCAGTTTTCCGCAGATGCGGACGCTGCGTCTGGAGGTTGAGCAGGCGAATGCGGTGGCGATCGCCTTCTACGAGGCGAACGGATTTCGGACGGCAGGCAGGACAGCGGATTGCGGCGGCAGTTCGGGATGGCCCGCGCTCATCCTGGAGAAGCGGCTCGGCTAAAGCGCCGGCGGAGCGGCAGGGATTTCCACATTGTCGATCAGCCTGGTGGTGCCGAGCCAGGCCGCCGCGAGCAAGCGCCCGTCGCGGTCCCGCCGCCAGGGCGCGAGCGCTGCGGCCTCCCGCGCGGCGATGTAGTCGACCTTCCGAAAGCCCGCGCTGACGAGCGCTTCGGCAGCCGCATTCACCGCACGTGCCTCATCCGCGCCGGATGCGAGCTCGGCCGCGGTCTGACGCAGAACCACGTTGAATTTGCGCGCGATCTCGAGCTCGGCCGCGCCCAGATAGGCGTTGCGCGACGACATGGCGAGGCCGTGGGAATCACGCACGGTCGGCGCGCCGACGATCTCGACCGGCAGATCGAGATCACGGCACAGCTGCCTGACAACGCAAAGCTGCTGGTAGTCCTTCTCACCGAACACGGCACAGTCGGGCGCTGCCTGCAGGAAAAGCTTGGCCACGACAGTGGCGACGCCGTCGAAGAAGGCGGGCCGAAAATCCGTCTCCAGGCCGGAGGAGGGGCCTCCGACCGAGATTTTGCTGGCGAAGCCGGCCGGGTACATTTCCGCCACGCCTGGCGTGAAGGCCAGATGCACGCCTGCTTCCCGCAGTTGGTCGAGATCGCGGGCCAATTGGCGCGGATATTTGTCCAGGTCCTCGGTCGGCGCGAACTGGGTCGGATTGACGAAGACGGAGACGACGCAGCGCTCCGCCTTTTTGAGCGCGATCCTGACCAGCGAGATGTGGCCGTCATGCAGCGCGCCCATGGTCGGCACCATGGCGATCTTGAGGCCAGCCCGGCGCCAATCCCGGATCTGCGCGCGAAGGGCCGCAACGCTCTCGACGACGATTGGCCCGCTCATGCCTGGTCCTTGCCCGATGCCGCCGAAAAAACGTGGTCAGGTCCGGGAAATGCGCGGCTGCGCACCTCGTCGGCGTAACGCGCCGCCGCATCCGCAATGGTGTCGCGCAGCTTTGCGTATTCCTTGACGAATTTCGGCACGCGGTCGACGGTCATGCCGATCATGTCGTCTACCACCAGGATCTGGCCGTCGCAGTCGCCGCTGGCGCCGATGCCGATGGTCGGGATCGCGATCCGGCGGGTGAGATCCGAAGCCACCGCCTCGACCGTGCCCTCGATGACGACCGAGAAGGCGCCGGCCTTTTCAACCGCTTCGGCGTCGCGAAAAAGGGCGGCGATGTTTTCCCTGCTCCTGCCCTTGATCTTGTAGCCGCCGTCCTTGTCCACCGACTGCGGCTGCAGGCCGATATGGCCCATGACCGGGATGCCTTCCGCGACGATTGCCGCGATCTGCGCGGCCATGTCGACCCCACCCTCGAGCTTGACCGCCTGGCAGCCCGTCTCGCCGACGATGAGCCTTGCCGAGGCAACAGCTTGCGCCACCGAGGCCTCGTAGCTGCCTGCCGGCATGTCGACCACCACACAGGCCTTTGCGGAGCCACGCATCACCGCTTGTCCGTGCGCGATCATCATCTCCGGCGAAGCGCCGAGCGTCGTGGCATGGCCATGCAGCACCATGGCGACGCTGTCGCCGACCAGAAGCAGGTCAACATGCGGATCGAGCATGCGGGCTATCGGATAGGTATAGGCGGTGAGACAGACGATCGGCACGCCGCCCTTGCGGCGGCGAATGTCTTCGGCGCCGATCCGATTGCCGGTGGACCGTTCTGGGGCCAATCGTCACCTCCCTCAACCGGCGCGGGCCGGCCGCCCGCTTGCCGGGCGTGCGAGCTTTAGAAACTGCGCAAACGCTTGGCAAGCCGAGGTGGCGATATCTCCACGCGTGTATCGATTTAGCGCACGAAGCATTTACATCGCAGGCAGGGCAAAACCCTTGCCTTCGCGTTGACGTGACGCCATAAGCAGGAAACCGCGCGGCCGCAGCCGCAACGAGGATCTGGATGAAGACTTTCCTGCTGCAGTTTTTCACCTGGTGGAACAGCCAGACACTTGGCACGCGCTTCCACACCTGGCGCTTCGGCAACAAGGTCGGCGAGGACGAGGTCGGCAACGTCTATTACGAGGGCGGCATCGATTCGGAAGGTCGCACCCGCCGCTGGGTCATCTATCGTGACTATTCCGAAGCCTCGAAGATCCCTCCGGGCTGGCATGGCTGGATGCATCATCGCGTCGACACGCCTCCGTCTAGCGAAAGCTATAAGGCTCGTGATTGGCAGAAGCCGCACCGGCCCAACCTCACAGGAACGCCGGGCGCCTATCGCCCGCAAGGTTCCATTCTGACCAACCAGCAGCGCCCGCAGGTCACTGGCGACTACGACGCTTGGACGCCCGGTTCGTAAACGCGTTTTCGGTCTTTTGTCGCCACAATTGGCGTTTAGCTGCTTGCTGATAGCGCAGCCCTGACTAGCCTTGGGCGATTGAGAGAATCACCCGGGCGCAACCACCGGTATCCCTGCATGAACTCTTTCGGCCGACTCTCGACGGGACTGTTTGCGGCAGCGTCCGTTCTGGCTGCCTCGACGGCAGGGTTCGCCGCCGCGCAGACACCGGCGGCGCCTGCGGTTTCCGACCGCATCACCAATCCGGTCGCCGAATTCGCCGGCATCGACAAGATCACCGGCCGCATCATCACCTTCGACGTCTATATCGACGAGACGGTGCAGTTCGGCGCCCTGCAGGTGACGCCGCGCGTCTGCTACTCTCGGCCCGAGACCGAACAGCCGAAGACCGATTCCTTCGTCGAGGTCGACGAGATCACGCTCGATCGCAAGATCCGCCGTATCTTTACCGGCTGGATGTTCGCCGAAAGCCCCGGTCTCAACGCGGTCGAGCACGCCGTCTATGACGTCTGGCTGAAGGGCTGCAAGCAAAAATCGGACGTGCCGCCGCCGACCGCCGCCAAGGCCGATACGGGCAAGCCGAAGACGAATACCGCCAAGCCGAAGCCGCCTGCCGAGGCAGCGCCTGAGCCGTCGGACGCGGCGCCCGCGCCGGATGGCGCCGACACCACAGACACGAACTGATCTCGGAACTCTCGGAACCCTCTTTTTCGCAATCCGTTGGATAAACGGTGATGGCGACGGGAGATTTCCATGGCAACGATCAGGCCGATCACTGCCAGCAAGAAAGAGCTTCTCGATATCGAGAAAGGCTTCTGGACTGGCGATTCCGCCTATTTCGCGGCCCACGCCGATGTGGATTGCCTCGTCGCCTTTCCGGAGATGGCGCAGGCGATGACCAATGCCGATCTGGCCAAGACCGCCACCAAGCCCAATCGCTGGCGCGATCTCGACATTCGGCTGAAAGGCATGGTCGAACCCGGCAGCGATATCGTCATGCTAACCTACGAGGCGCGCGCGACGCGGGAAAACGGCGAGCGCTATGCCGCTCTCGTCAGCACCGGCTATGTTCATCGCGCCGATGGCTGGAAGATGATGTTTCATTCCCAGACGCCAATCGAAACTGCGAGCGGGTGACCGCTTACCTCAGGGATAAAAGACCGCGTCGCCCTTCAGGGCCTCGGCCAGCATTTTTTCGTAGCGGCTGCGCGGCACGTCGATGGCGCCGAAGCGCTTCAGGTGCTCGGTGGTGAACTGCGTGTCGAGCAGCGCGAAACGGCGTTCGTTCAGCCGCTCGACCAGATAATAGAGGCAAGTCTTCGAGGCGTCGGTTTCCCGGGCGAACATGCTTTCGCCGAAGAAGACGCGCCCGAGTGACACCCCATAGAGACCGCCGGCCAGCCGGCCCTCGCGCCACGCCTCGACGGAATGGCAGTGGCCCAGCCGATAGAGCTCGACATAGGCTTCGCGGATCGGCGCATTGATCCAGGTCGAGCGGCGCTCGTCGCGCCTTTCCGCGCAGCCGTCGATCGTCGCCTCGAAGTCGAAATCGTAGCGGATGTCGAAAGGGTGCCTGCGGATCGTCTTCTTCAGACTGCGTGGCGTGTGGAATCCGTCGAGCGGGATGATGCCGCGCGTCTCCGGCCGCACCCAGAACACTTCCGGGTCGGTGGCGCTCTCTGCCATCGGGAACACGCCCGAGGCATAGGCTTTCAGCAGCAGGTCGGTTGGGATGCGGTAGCCGGGCGCGTAGGGACGAGTCATTGCGCCATTATAACCGCAAGATCCTATTCCTCCTTGGCCAAATATTTCTCGAGCCAGTGGATGTCGTAGTCGCCGTTGGCGATATCCGGATTGCCGACGAGGTCGCGGAACAGCGGCAGCGTCGTCTTGATGCCGTCGACGACGAATTCGTCGAGCGCCCGGCGCAGCCGCATCATGCATTCGACGCGGTTGCGCCCATGCACGATCAGCTTACCGATCAGGCTGTCGTAATAGGGCGGGATCCGGTAGCCGGAATAGACGCCGGAATCGACGCGGATGCCGAGGCCGCCCGGCGTGTGGAAATGCGTGATCGTACCGGGCGACGGCGTGAACGTGCGCGGATCCTCGGCGTTGATGCGGCACTCGATGGCGTGGCCGTTGAACTTGATGTCTTCCTGCTTGACCGACAGTCCGCCGCCGGAGGCGACACGGATCTGTTCATGCACGAGGTCGATGCCGGTGATCGCTTCGGTCACCGGATGCTCGACCTGCAGGCGTGTGTTCATCTCGATGAAATAGAATTCACCGTTCTCGTAGAGGAATTCGATCGTGCCGGCGCCGGAATAGCCAAGATCGGCGATCGCCTTGGCGCAGATGCCGCCGATGCGCGCACGTTCCTCGGCGTTGAGGGCCGGTGAGTTCGCTTCCTCCCACACCTTCTGGTGGCGGCGTTGCAGCGAGCAGTCGCGCTCGCCGAAATGCACGCCGCGTCCGGCGCCGTCGCCGAATACCTGCAATTCGATATGGCGCGGCTTTTCCAGATATTTCTCGATGTAAACGGCGTCGTCGCCGAAGGCGGCGCCGGCTTCGGATCTGGCCGTCTGCAGCGCCACTTCGAGGTCGGCCTCGATGCGGGCCACCTTCATGCCGCGGCCGCCGCCGCCGGCCGAAGCCTTGATGATCACCGGATAGCCGATCGCGGCGGCAATGCGCTTTGCTTCCTTCTCGTCGCTGATCGCGCCGTCCGACCCAGGCACCACCGGGATGCCGAGGCGCTTTGCCGTGCGCTTGGCTTCGATCTTGTCGCCCATGATGCGGATATGGTCGCCCGAAGGGCCGATGAAGGTGATGTTATGGGCGGCGAGGATATCGGCGAACTTGGCGTTTTCCGACAGGAAGCCGTAGCCCGGATGCACGGCGTCGGCGCCGGTGATCTCGCACGCGGCGACGATCTGGTGAATGTTGAGATAGCTTTCGCGTGACGGCGGCGGGCCGATGCAGACGCTTTCGTCGGCAAGCCGCACATGCATGGCATCGGAATCGGCCGTCGAATGGACCACCACCGTCTGGATGCCGAGCTCCTTGCAGGCGCGCAGCACCCGAAGCGCGATTTCGCCGCGATTGGCGATGAGGATTTTTTGGAACATCTGCCCGCTGTTCCCGGCTCTACTCGATGACCACGAGCGGCATGCCGTATTCGACCGGCTGGGCGTCCTCGATCAGGATCGCCGTCACCGTGCCGGCGCGCGGCGAGGGAATCTGGTTCATCGTCTTCATCGCTTCGATGATGAGCAGCGTCTGGCCTTCCTTGACCTTCTGGCCGATCTCGATGAACGCCTTGGCGTCGGGCGAGGGCGCGAGATAGGCGGTGCCGACCATCGGCGAGGGCACGGCGTTCTTGGAAGGATCGGCTGCCGTCGCGGGCGCGGCCGCTGCCGCCTGAGCCGGCGCGGCAACCGCCGCGGACGGCATAGGAAGCGGAGCAGCGACCGCGTGGACGGCCTGCGACTGACGCGACACGCGCACCTTCAGGTCGCCGAGCTCGACCTCGATCTCGGTCAGGTTGGTGTCGTTCAGTATGCCCGCCAGGTCGCGGATCAGCTGCTGGTCAACACCGTTCTTCTTTATCGACATTTTCGAGCCTTCTGTTTGGGAGCCGGTCACAGGCGCGCCGCCAGTGCCTGCAGCGCAAGCGTGTAGCCGAGTGGCCCGAACCCGCAGATTATGCCGACAGCGACCGGCGCGACCATGGAGACGTGACGGAAAGGCTCCCGCGCGTGGATATTGGAAAGATGGACTTCAGCGACGGGCAGCGGCGCGATCGCGCGGATGGCGTCGTGAATGGCAATCGAGGTATGGCTGTAGGCGCCGGGATTGATGACGATGCCTGCGGCCTTTTCACCGGCTTCCTGGATCCAGTCGACGAGATCACCTTCGTGATTGGACTGACGAAAATCGATCTCGAGCCCGAGCGCCGTGCCAGCGGCCTTGCAATCCTCGGCAATGGCGGCGAGCGTCTTGCCGCCATAGATCCCCGGCTCGCGCTTGCCGAGTGCATTGAGATTGGGACCGTTCAGGACGAAAATCGTTTTCAAATATGCCGACCTCTTCGGCGCCGGCCTCAAGCCGGCGCGCCGGACCTCTATAATGGGCATAGCCGCCCGCGAAAAGAGCGCAAGTACGTTCTTTCGCTGTCCACAACCGGCGGAAAACCGCCTGTGATCGCGACCCGCAATCGCTTAGAGCATGATCCCGAAAACTGTGCAGCGGTTTCGGAAAAGATCATGCTCAAAGCCTAGAGCGCGCTCTTGGCCTGCTCGATCTTCTCCGCCAGAACCTGCTGTCCGAGCGCGCCGAACACCACCTCATTTCCGACCACATAGGACGGCGTGCCGGTGATCGACAGCTTGGTGGCGAGATCGTAGGTGCGCGAGAGCGCTTCGTTGATGCTCGGATCCTTCATCTTCTCGCGCAGCTTCGCCTCGTCGGCACCGAGCGAAACAGCGACCTTCATGGCGGTGGATTCGGTGGCACGGCCCTGGCTGCCGAGCAACGCAGTGTGGAACTCGCTGTACTTCTCCGGCATCATCAGATGGAAGGCCATCGAGACCACGCTGGCCTTTTGCGAATCCGGGCTGAGGATTGGAAACTCCTTGAGCACGAAGCGCAGGTCCGGATCGGCCTTGGTCAGCGCCTTCATGTCCTCAATGGCGCGTTTGCAGAAGCCGCAATTGTAGTCGTAGAACTCGACGATGGTGACTTTGCCCTTAGGGTTGCCGACCACGCCGTCGAAGGTGGAGTTGAAGATCTCGTCCTTCGCGTCCTTGATGACGCCGAGTGCGGCGAGCCGCTGCTCTTCCTTCTGCTTGGCCTCGAGCGCGTCCTGGACCTCGAGCAGGACCTCGGGGTTTTTCAACAGATAGTCGCGGATGATGCCTTCGACCTCCTTGCGGTCGATCTTGCTGTCCGCCGAGGCCACCTGGATGGCTTGCGTCGTGTCGGCCCTAGCGGCCTGCGGGCTTCCTGCCACGAAGCCGAATGCCAGCATGCCGAGCGCCACCGCCACGCCGGCGCTGCCGAGCAGGATTGCCTTGTTCATGATCAGTTCCTTCTGCCTGTCCCGGTCCAACCTGGTCGCCGCGCGCGCCCGGGAGGTTCACTTGAGTTTGTTAGATGGCGTGTAGTTTATGATATCCTGCGCGCGAAGCCAGCGGGGCTCGCCGCGCTTCAATTTCTGTTGAGCGCGCATGGCGAAGATCTTCGCGTTCTTATAGTCGGCCGAATAGAAATGGCCCTCCGCCGTCGCAAGGTCGGCGGCCGGGATTTGCCCCAATTCGCCATAGGCTTGAGCCAGATAGCGGTAGGCTACGGCGTTTTCCTTGTCGCGCCCGATCCCGTTGTTGAGCTGCGCCACCGCTTTGTTGATTGAGTCCGGCGTGCCGACCGCCATCAGCGCCTGGCCGAGCGAGACCAGCAGCAAGCCGGACCGCGCCGCGTCGAGGCTCGCCGCTTTGGCATAGGCATCCGCGGCGTCCTTGGGCCTGTTGGCCTTCATCAGGATGTCGCCGCGAAGTTCCTGGAAATAGGGGTTTTTCGGCTGTTCCTTGATCAGCGCCGCGGTTTTCGTCAGCGCGGTGCCAGGGTTGCCGTAGAGATAGGTCTGCTGCGCGTCGCCGTAGCGCGAGGCCAGACTGGTCGGGTTCTTGCGCATCAGCCGCGCCACCGCCGCCTGGCCTTGCATATAGGCCGCGATCTTGATGCGCATCATGTCATGCCGCTGCTGCAGCGCCGGCGCGTCGACCTGGCTGACATAAGGGCTCGCCTTGACCAGCACCTCGAGATTGGCGATGCGCTCCCGGGGCATCGGATGGCTGATCCGGTAAGGATCGAGCTGGGTGCCCGACAGCGAAAGCGCGCTCTGGAATCGCCCGAAGGTCTTCAGCATGCCCATGCCGGACTGGCCGGTGGCATTCAGGTAGGTGATCGCCGAGCGGTCGGCGGTGATTTCTTCGCCCCGCTGATAGGCAAGGATGCTGCGCTGCGCCATCTCGCCGCCGCCGGCCGCGACGCCCATGCCGGCGCCGGCAAGGCCGCGGCTGTTGGTGGTGGCGCCGGCCACGATCGCGCCCGCCCCGAGCAGCGTGGCGATGATGGCCATGGTCTTGGCGCGATCGAGTTGATCGCGCAGCTTCTGCTGGTGGCCGCCGGCAATATGGCCGGCCTCGTGCGCGATGACGCCGATGATCTCGTTCGGCGTCTCGGCCGTCACCAGCGCGCCGGTGTTGATGAACAGGCGGCGGCCGGTCACGAACGCATTGAAGCTCTGGTCGTTGACGAGAACGATGTCGATCCCGTCATTGGCAAGGCCCGCCGCCTTGAAAATCGGTCGGGCATAGTCGCGCACCAGCGCCTCGATCTCGGCGTCGCGCACCACCGGCACGCCTTGCGCGAAGGCGCTCAGCGAAGTGGACACCGCGACGGCGGCGGCAAGCAGGAGCGTCGCGAACCCGCGCGCGGTTCGCCCTATTGCGGTCGATCTATCGATCATCGTTCGGGTCGGCTCAACATGACAGGTCCACTGGTAGACGAGCGGGCGAAGGATGAAAAGTCGGCGCCGATAACTTCCTGCGCGCTTGTGATCCCCACACCAATCGGGCATTTGTGCGGCGCTGCCGTCGAACTCCCGGCAGTTCCAGGGCAAGCGAGCGATGGTTTGCCTGTGGATTTGCCAACCAAAGGCAGGCTGAAGAGTCAGATGGTCGTTTCGCTTTCACGCCGCGGCGAGGTCGAGCCGTTCCACGCCATGGATATCCTGGCCGAGGCCAACCGGCTGAAGGCGACCGGGATTCCCGTGGTGTCGATGGCGGTCGGCCAGCCGTCGGACCCGGCGCCGGTCGGCGTCCGTGAAGCCGCCGCTCTCGCGCTGAAGCACGGCCGCATCGGCTACACCGATGCTCTTGGCCTGGCGGAGCTGCGCAAGGCGATCGCCGCGCACTATGGCGAGCATTACGGAATCGATGTCGCGCCCGCCCGTATCGCCGTCACTACCGGCTCGTCGGCCGCCTTCAACCTGGCTTTCCTGGCGATGTTCGATCCCGGCGACCGCGTCGCCATCGCCGCGCCCGGCTATCCGGCCTACCGCAACATCATGGCCGCGCTTGGCATCGAAATCGTCGAGATCGAGCTTGGCTCGGACGCCTATCTGCATGCCGACCACCTGAAGAGCGCACACCGCGAGAAGCCGTTGAAAGGCGTGCTGTTTGCCAGTCCAGCCAATCCGACCGGCGCGGTCATTCCAGCCGACGAGCTTTCCGCGTTGGTGAAGACCGCGGACGAGCTTGGCATCGCGGTGATCTCGGACGAAATCTATCACCGGTTGGCCTATGCCGCGCCCGACGTCACTGCACTTGCCTGTGGCGCCGGCGTCACGGTGATCAACTCCTTCTCGAAATACTATTGCATGACCGGCTGGCGCATCGGCTGGATGGTGCTGCCGGACGAACTGGTGCGGCCGGTCGAGCGCATCGCGCAGAGCCTCTACATCTCGCCGCCGGAACTGTCGCAGGTCGCGGCGGTCGAGGCCTTCAATGCCACGCAAGAGCTGGAAGCGGTGAAGGCGCGCTATGCCTGGAACCGCGACCTGCTGATGAAGCGTCTGCCGGAGCTGGGCTTCCCGCTCGCGGCGCCCATGGACGGCGCGTTCTACGCCTTCTGCGATGTCACGCGGCACACCAATGACAGCATGGCCTTCGCGCGCAAGATGCTGGCCGAGGCGCATGTGGCGGCCACGCCCGGCCGTGATTTCGATCCGCTCCAGGGCCATCGCACCATGCGCTTTTCCTATGCCGGCAGCCATGACGACATGGTCGAGGCGCTGGCGCGCATCGAAAGTTGGCTGAAATAGACGCTATGCCCGAGCTTGAACAGGCGCTGGCGGAAGTGGCCGCCGAAATGACCGAGCGCAGCGATCGCGGCGATGTCGCCACCTATATCCCGCAGCTCGGCAAGGTCGATCCGAAGAAATTCGGCATTGCCGCCGTGACCAATGACGGGCGCATCATCCTTGCCGGCGATGCCGATCAGCCCTTTTCGATCCAGAGCGTCTCGAAGGTGTTCACGCTGACCCTGGCGCTGGGCAAGGTCGGCGATGCGTTGTGGCAGCGTGTCGGCCGCGAGCCGTCGGGCAATCCGTTCAACTCGATCGTCCAGCTCGAGCATGAGAGCGGCATTCCGCGCAATCCGTTCATCAACGCCGGCGCCATCGTCGTATCCGACATCCTGCTTGCCGGCCACCAGCCGCGCGAGGCGATCGGCGAGATCCTGCGCTTCGTCCAATTCCTGGCCGACGACGACACGATCATCATCGACCGCGAGGTCGCAGCCTCGGAACGCGCTACCGGCTACCGCAACTTCGCTCTGGCCAATTACATGAAGTCCTTTGGCAATCTTGACCATGAGCCGGAGCTGGCGCTGGGCGTCTACTTCCATCATTGCGCCATCGCCATGAGCTGCCGGCAGCTCGCCATGGCCGGCCGCTTCCTCGCCAATGGCGGTCGGAACCCGGCGACCGGGCTGTCGGTAGTGTCGACCGAGCGTGCGCGCCGCATCGGCGCGCTGATGCTGACCTGCGGCCACTATGACGGCTCCGGCGATTTCGCCTTCCGTGTCGGCATTCCGGGTAAGAGTGGCGTCGGCGGCGGTATTCTTGGCATCGTGCCGGGCGTCGCCTCGCTCGCCGTCTGGTCCCCCGGCCTCAACGAGAACGGCAATTCCAAGCTCGGCTCCATAGCGCTTGAGAAGCTCGCCAGGATGATGAACTGGTCGATCTTCGCGCCTTAGCAGGTGCTGGGGCGCAAGATTGGAAGGCCAGAAAACGAAAATCCCGCGCCGGGCGGCACGGGATCTTCTGTTTAACAACTAAGCCTAATGAGCTGACAGAGCTTAGAAAAAACCCTTCCGCTGCCACCAGCCGGCACGCTTCGGCTTTTCTTCGGTCTTGGCTTCCTCGCTGACGTTGGACGAAACGACGGGGACAGCCGGCGTGTCGATCGACTGCGGTTTGCGCCGCGTTGGATGGGCATTGACGGATGCTTCAGCCTCGCTCGGAGCAGCAGCGGCCGCTGCCAGCTCCGGTTCGGCCGCCACAGGTTCAGCGGGAAGTTCCGCCGCCGGCTCGGGCGCTTTTTCGGAGACGGTTTCCTCGGCGGCCTTCTTCGATCGCGACGCACGTCGCTTCTTCGGCTTCTCGGTCTCCGCGACATCGTCATTGGCGGGCGAGGGCGCGGCCTGCTCTTCGGCTGCAGCGACCGGCGGCGCGCCGTCGGGAGCTTCGACTTCCGCTTCTTCGCCTTCGAGACCATCGCCGGCATCGGCATCGGCAGCGATTTCGCCTTCCTCGCGGCGATTGCGCTTGCCGCCGCGCTTGCCGCGACGGCGCTTCTTGCCCTGCCCCTCTTCGGCTGCTTCTGCCCCGGCCGGCGCTTCAGCCGTTATCTCGGCTGCTTCGCCTGTCGTCGCTGTGGCATCCGCCGGCCCGGGGGCCGAGACGGCATCGCCATGGCCTTGATGCTCGCGGTCGCGATCCTTACCGCCGCGCCGCCGACGGCGTTTGCGGCGCTTGCGGCCGCCTTCGCCGTCCTCGGACCGCTGCGGATGCTGTCCCTGCTGTGGATGGCGCGGCTGTTCGGCCTGGACCGATACCTCTTCTTCCTCCTCGACGACGATCTCGTCCTCGGGTTCTTCCGGCTCGACATAGGTCGGCAGGCTGCGCACCTCGACGAAGCCTTCCGGCTTCTCAGCCACCGCGCCGCGGAAGATCGCGTAGTGTTGCGCGCCCAGCGTCTCGTCGGCTTCGAGCGTGATGCTCAGGCCGAACCGGGCCTCGAGCTCGACCAGATTGGCGCGCTTGTGGTTGAGCACATAAAGCGCGGTCGCCGCCGGCGTGCGCACTGTGATGTGGCTGCGCGAATCCTTGAGCAGGAATTCCTCGATTGCCCGCACCACCATCAGCGCCACCGAGGAGTCCGATCTCACATGGCCCGTGCCGCCGCAATGCGGGCAGGGCTTCATCGTCGATTCCAGCACGCTGGCACGGATGCGCTGGCGCGACATCTCCATCAGGCCGAAATGCGAGATGCGGCCGACCTGGATGCGGGCGCGATCGTTCTTGAGGTGATCCTTCAGCCGCTTCTCGACCGCGCGGTTGTTGCGGTTCTCCTCCATGTCGATGAAGTCGATGACGATCAGGCCGGCAAGGTCGCGCAGCCTGAGCTGCCGCGCGACTTCCTCGGCGGCCTCCAGATTGGTGTGGAGCGCGGTGTCCTCGATCGAATGCTCCTTGGTGGAGCGGCCGGAGTTGACGTCGATCGAGACCAGCGCCTCGGTCTGGTTGATGATGATGTAGCCGCCGCTCTTCAGCGTCACTTGCGGCTGCAGCATCCGGTCGAGCTGCGCCTCGATGCCGTTGCGCACGAAGATCGGCGTGGTGTCGCGGTAGGGCTGCACCACCTTGGCATGGCTCGGCATCAGCATGCGCATGAAGTCCTTGGCCTCGCGGTAGCCGTCCTCGCCGGAGACCAGGATCTCGTCGATATCCTTGTTGTAGAGGTCGCGAACCGAGCGCTTGATCAGGCTGCCTTCCTCATAGACCAGGGCAGGGGCCGTGGACTGCAGCGTGAGGTTGCGGACATTCTCCCAAAGCCGCATCAGATATTCGTAGTCGCGCTTGATCTCGGCCTTGGTGCGGCTTTCGCCGGCGGTGCGCAGGATGACTCCCATGCCCTGCGGCACCTCGAGATCGGCGACGACCTCCTTCAGCCGTTTGCGGTCCTGGGCATTGGTGATCTTGCGCGAGATGCCGCCGCCGCGCGCCGTGTTCGGCATCAAGACCGAATAGCGGCCGGCGAGCGACAGATAGGTGGTCAGCGCCGCGCCCTTGTTGCCGCGCTCTTCCTTGACGACCTGGACCAGCAGGATCTGGCGCCGCTTGATGACTTCCTGGATCTTGTACTGGCGGCGCACCGGCTTGCGGCGGTTGCGGACCTCTTCAAGCGCATCCTCGGCGCCGACCGATTCGATTTCGTGTTCGTCCGAATGCGCGGACGAAACCTCTTCGAGCATGCCGCGATCATCGTCGCTTGGAGCGGCTTCCTCGGCCGGAGCGACCTCGCTGGTGGATTCGGCCGGCACCGGTTCCGAAATCACATCCGCATCGATGCTCGCGGCGATCGAAGTGGGGCCGCCCTCGGAAGGCTGGCGATTCTCGCTGTCGGTCGCATCGGCTTCTTCGGTGTCGCTGCCGGCTTCGGGGGCCTTGTTCTCCTCTTCGCCGGCTGCCTCGGCTACGGTCTCAACGGTTTCGGAGCCTTCGGTGGCTTCGGTCGAGGTATCGGCCGCATCGCCGGGCTCATCAGCGGAAGCGCTGGAAGCTGCGACCTCATCGGCGCTTTCGCCGCCTTCGTCGGCACCGGCAGCATCGGAACCGCGCTTTTGCTCGGCCCGGTCGCGGTTCTTGCCGCCGCGCCGGCGGTTGCGGCGGCCGCCGCGATCGCGCGCCTGCTGTTCCTCGCCGGTCTCGGCCTCCTCGTCCTCTTCGTCGTCCGCCTCCTGCGCTTCGGCGCGCAGCAGGGCCTGACGGTCGGCGACCGGGATCTGGTAATAGTCGGGGTGAATTTCACTGAAGGCGAGAAAACCGTGACGGTTGCCGCCATATTCGACAAAGGCTGCCTGAAGGGAAGGTTCGACGCGGGTTACGCGGGCGAGATAGATGTTTCCTTTGAGCTGCTTCTTGTCCTGGGATTCAAAGTCGAATTCTTCGATGCGGTTACCGCGAACGACAACAACGCGTGTTTCCTCCGGGTGGGAGGCGTCTATCAGCATCTTGTTGGGCATTATTTCGTTTCCTCCCGGCAGCCATCAGCCGCAGCTGGCGAGGCAGACCCCGCCGCTGTGTGCCTGGATTTGTGTGGCTGCCGGATAATTGAATGTCCGCCGGCCGGAGCTTGAGCGCGATGGCGGTGCCGCCCGCAGCCACAATGGCGCGGTTCGATGCGGACCTTTCCATGATTGCGCTTGAAGCCATCGGCACCCAGCAGAACCTTTTGAACCAAAGCCCGGGCTTGGCCGGACCAGCTTGTTTGCTCGCACAGAGCCGGCGCGGGAGATCCCGGCCGTTTTCATCGCGCAAGCGATTCCCCCGCCACGGGAGCACGCCTGCGAAAATCGTCGCGATCATCTGAAACCCGGAAGCGCCTTGCACATCTTACCCTGGCGGGAAGCTGCAGGGCGGGCGGTTCCAGGATTGCAGTGATCCAATGTCGCTTTTATGATTTGGCGGGTTGGAAGGCAACCCCGATTTCGGATGCCGGCAAAAAGCGCTTCCGCAGGGGAAGGTGGCGCTCCACCTGCTGCATGAAAGGCTTGGTTAACCTTCTCTGGATACCAATCGTTAATCGGGTTGGCCGCCAGACAGGCCGTTCTGCCAAACAGGCCGGCGCGAGGCGCCTAACGGGGAGCGACTGGAATAGAGATGGGACTGGCAGGCACCGCAGACAAGGAGCGTGGCGCCGCCGGATATCTGCGGCTCATGGCAAGGACTGTTTTCCTGCTGGTGATCCTGCTTGGCGCGACCGCCGCCTCGCGGGCCGACGGGTTGCTTGGCGCCACCGGCTACAAGATGGCCGGCGACGCGACCAAGATGCGCATCGTCGTGACCTTCGACCGAGAACCGGACGTGAAGTGGTTCCTGCTGCGCGGTCCCAGCCGCCTTGTCGTCGACCTGCCGCGCACGCGATTCGCCCTCAACGCCAAGGACGTGAAGCCGCGCGGGCTGGTGCGCGCCGTTCGCTACGGCGATCAGGGCAAAGGCTCGCGGCTGATCCTGACCGGCAAGGGACCGTTTGCCGTCGACAAGCTCGAGGTGCTGAAGAATGACGATGGCAGCGGCTATCGCGTCACCATCGACATGTCGGCCGCATCGGAAAGAGAATTCGACGAGGCTTTGGCCAACCAATCGCTGACGACCGGCTCGACCGTTTCTACCGACAAGGGCGGCCGTGTCGGCACAGGGCCGATTTCGGCGCCTGGGCACCGCTTCACAGTGGTCATCGATCCGGGTCATGGCGGCGTCGACGGCGGCGCGGAGAGCGCCGGCGGCACGGTCGAGAAGAACGTCACGCTCGCCTTTGCGACCGAACTACGTGACAAGCTGGCCGCGGTCGGCAGCTATGATGTCTATATGACACGGGATAGTGACGTGTACCTGCCGCTCGACGAGCGCGTGCGCATCGCCCGCCAGCACGAAGCCGATCTCTTGATCTCCATCCATGCCGATACGATCGCCGTCAGAGGTCTCCGCGGCGCCACGGTCTACACGCTCTCGGACAAGGCTTCCGATCCCGAGGCTCAGGCGCTCGCCGATCGTGAAAACCTCTCCGACCAGTTCGCCGGCCTAAAGATCGAGGACGACAACAAGGAGGTCACCGACATCCTGATCGACCTGATCCGCCGCGAGACCCACGGCTTTTCGATGAGCTTTGCGCACACGCTGGTCGGCCAGTTGTCGACCAGCGTCGGTCTGATCAACAATCCGCAGCGCTCGGCCGGCTTCAAGGTGCTGAAGGCGCCCGACGTGCCCTCGGTTCTGGTCGAGCTTGGTTACCTCTCCAACAGCAAGGACGAGGCGCAATTGCTCAGCGCCGACTGGCGCGGCAAGGCGGCTCAGAGCATAACCAATGCCGTTGCCCTGTTTGCCGCGGCGAAAGCGGGAGCCAGGGCTGGGGGCTGACGGGGACCGAACCCGCCCACAACCTTGAGCCGTCCTACAACCGCAAGCAGCGTTGCGCGACGACAACACGTGGCGTTATTATTTGACGGACGGAGTTCCTGAAACTTCGTGCTGCCGTATTTTGTCCACATGGTCGCGACAATGGGTTTCCATTGCGGATTGGGACCGCCCCTGAAGCTTGCGCGACTGTCGGCTTCGTTTAGGAAATCCCGGACCTCGGACTGGAGCGGGCATGATTCGTCTCATCGGCTATTTCTTCGGCATCGGCACGACGCTGGCGCTGCTGGTCGCTGCGGGCCTTGCCATCTACATCGGCCATCTGACGAAGGATCTGCCCGACTACGAGGTTCTGGCCAAATATGAGCCGCCGGTGACGACGCGCATCCATGCCTCGGATGGCTCGCTGATGGCCGAATATGCTCGCGAGCGGCGCCTTTACCTGCCGATCCAGGCGATCCCGGACCGCGTCAAGGCTGCCTTCATGTCGGCCGAGGACAAGAACTTCTATAACCATCCCGGCATCGACATCACCGGCCTCGGCCGCGCCATCATCGTCAATCTGCAGAACTTCGGCTCGGGCAGGCGTCAGGTCGGCGCCTCGACGATCACGCAGCAGGTTGCAAAGAACTTCCTGCTGACCTCCGACCAGACCTATGAGCGCAAGATCAAGGAGATGATCCTGGCCTTCCGCATCGAGCAGGCCTATTCGAAGGACCGCATCCTCGAGCTCTATCTCAACGAGATCTTCTTCGGCTTCGGCGCCTATGGCGTTGCCGGCGCTGCGCTGACCTATTTCGACAAGTCGGTCAACGAACTCACCGTCGCTGAAGCCGCTTACCTTGCTTCGCTGCCCAAGGGCCCCAACAACTATCATCCCTTCAAGCATGCCGACCGGGCGATCGAGCGCCGCAATTGGGTCATCGACCAGATGGTCGAGAACGGCTACGTCACGCGCGAGGAGGGCGACAAGGCCAAGGCCGAGCCGCTCGGCGTGAAGCCGCGCCGCAACGGCTCCTACCTGTTCGCGGGCGAGTATTTCACCGAGGAGGTGCGCCGCCAGATCATCGCCCGCTACGGCGAGAATGCGCTCTATGAGGGCGGCCTGTCGGTGCGCACCACGCTCGATCCGAAAATCCAGCTCATCGCCCGCAAGGCGATGCAGAACGGATTGCTGAAATACGACACGCTGCGCGGCTATCGCGGACCGGTGACCCATATCGACGTTTCCGGCGACTGGGGCGTGCCGCTCGGCGCGGTCAAGGGGCTGGAGGACGTGCCGGAGTGGACGCTCGCCGTCGTGCTCGACAGTTCTGCCGACGGGCTGACGATCGGCATTCAGCCGGCGCGTCAGGTCTCCGGCGACCTCGTCAAGGACCGCGTCGAGGGCACCGTCAGCAAGGACGACATGGGCTTCGCCATGCGCCATTTCGTCAACGGCAAGTCCGTCAGGGCGAAATCTCCGGCGGAAGTGCTTGAACCCGGCGACGTCATCTTCGTGCAGAAGAACGAGGGCTCCGACAACGCCTATAGCCTGCGCCAGGTGCCCGAGGTCGAAGGCGGCCTGGTTGCCATGGATCCGCATACCGGGCGTGTGTTGGCCATGGTCGGCGGCTTCTCCTACGCGCAGTCGGAGTTCAACCGCGCTACCCAGGCGATGCGCCAGCCGGGCTCCTCGTTCAAGCCGATCGTCTATTCGGCGGCGCTCGACAACGGCTACACGCCGGCTTCCGTGATCATGGACGGGCCGATCACCATCCAGAGCGGCAACACGACCTGGACGCCGAAGAACTATGACGGCACGGCCGCCGGCCCGGCCACCTTGCGCTCGGGCATCGAGAAGTCGCGCAACCTGATGACGGTGCGGCTGGCCAACGACATGGGCATGAAGCTGGTCGTCGAATATGCCGAGCGCTTCGGCGTCTACGATCATCTTGCGCCCTATCTGCCGATGGCTCTAGGCTCCGGCGAGACGACGGTCATGCGCATGGTGTCGGCCTATTCGATCATGGCCAATGGCGGCAAGTCGATCAAACCGTCGCTGATCGACCGCATCCAGGATCGCTACGGCAAGACCGTGTTCAAGCAGGACGAACGCGGCTGCGAGGGCTGCAACGCCGCCGAATGGAAGAACCAGCCCGAGCCGGAACTGGTCGACAATTCCGAGCAGGTGCTCGATCCGATGACCGCCTACCAGATCACCTCCATGATGGAGGGCGTGGTGCAGCGCGGCACCGGCGCCACCATCGCCGAACTCGGCCGCCATATCGCCGGCAAGACCGGAACCACCAATGATGAGAAGGACGCCTGGTTCATCGGCTTCACGCCGAACCTCGTCGTCGGCCTCTATATGGGCTACGATACGCCGCGCGGCCTGGGCAAGGGGGCCACGGGTGGTGGCCTCGCCGCGCCGATCTTCAAGGACTTCATGCGCGTCGCGCTCGACGGCACGCCCAATGTCGACTTCCAGGTTCCGGAAGGCATGAAGCTGATCGCCATCAACCGCAAGACCGGCATGCGCGCGGCCGAAGGCGACCCCAACACCATCATCGAGGCGTTCAAGCCCGGCACCGGCCCGGCCGACAGCTATTGGGTCATCGGCATGGGCGCGGACGGCTCCAATGGTGCCGGCGGCGCGCTGTCGCCGCAGGCCAATCAGGCCATCCAGGACGGTGGCGGCGGCCTTTACTGACTTCCCCAGGTTTCGAATGGGCCGGCAGCTTAACGCCGGCCCATTTCGCTTTACAGGCGGCGGTGCCGTGCCTATGTATCGCGCCGATTCCAAAAAACGACAAGAACAGGACAGAACGAAGAGCCATGCGCGCGGAAACGCAGAACATTGTCGACGAGATCAGGCAGGCGATAACCCTGCTGAGGAGGCATCTTTGACTGGGATCCGGCCCTCAAGCGGCTTGAATATCTGAACTCGCGCGCGGAGGATTCCAGCCTCTGGAACGACCCCGCGGAAGCGCAGAAGCTGATGCGGGAGCGCCAGAGCCTCGATGAGGGAATCGCGGCGGTCAAAGGCCTGACCCAGGCGCTCGAGGACAATATCGGCCTGATCGAACTCGGCGAGGAAGAGGGCGACGAGGGCGTCGTCGCGGAAGCCGAAGCGGCGCTGCGTTCGATGCAGGGCGAGGCCAAGGCCCGTCAGGTCGAGACCCTGCTGTCGGGCGAGGCGGACGCCAACGACACTTATCTTGAAATCCATGCCGGAGCCGGCGGCACCGAGAGCCAGGACTGGGCGTCGATGCTCTTGCGCATGTACACGCGCTGGGCCGAGCGGCGCCGCTTCAAGGTCGAGGTGCTGGAAGTCCATGAAGGCGAAGAGGCCGGCATCAAGTCGGCCACCGTGCTTATCAAGGGGCACAACGCCTATGGCTGGCTGAAGACGGAATCCGGCGTTCACCGCCTGGTGCGCATCTCGCCTTACGACAGCAATGCGCGCCGCCATACCTCCTTCGCCAGCGTCTGGGTCTATCCCGTCATCGACGACACGATCGAGATCAACGTTTCGGAATCCGACGTGCGCATCGACACCTACCGTTCGTCCGGGTCGGGCGGCCAGCACGTCAACACCACCGACTCGGCGGTGCGTATCACCCACCTCGCGACCGGCATCGCAGTTGCTTGCCAAGCCGAACGCTCGCAGCACAAAAACCGGGCCAAGGCCTGGGAGATGCTGCGCTCGCGGCTCTACGAGGAAGAGCTGAAAAAGCGCGAGGCCGTGGCGAACGCCACCGAGGCGTCGAAGAGCGATATCGGCTGGGGCCACCAGATCCGTTCTTACGTCCTCCAGCCCTATCAGCTGGTGAAGGATCTGCGCACCGGCGTCGAAAACACCAGCCCGTCAAGCGTGCTCGACGGCGATCTCGACGAATTCATGGAGGCCTCGCTGTCGCATCGCATCGAGGGCGGTGCAGGTGAGGCGGTGGCGGACCTCGACTAGGTATTCCGAAAACTTTCCGCCGGGTGGCGGCTGGCAGGGGGTGAGACCTTGGCAAATCCGGAAAAGGCAGGTGCTCGTACGCTTGCCGGGCAATGCTTCTGCGGCACCGTCCGCTACGAGGTGACCGATGAATTCGCCTACGCGGTGAATTGCCATTGCTCGAACTGCCGCCGTACCACAGGGTCGGCTTTCAAGCCCATTGCCGGCATCGCGCGCGACAAGTTTCATCTCACCGCGGGCGACGACAGGCTGCTGATCTATGGCGATGCCGGCGGCCACGACGCGCATTGCGGGCAGTGCGGCTCCCTGCTCTACTCCTTGGTGCGGGAGGGTGCCTACGTCCATGTTGCCATGGGGACCCTGACGGGCGATCCGAGCATTCGCCCAAGTGCACATATCTTCGTCGGTTCCAAGGCGCAATGGTTCACGATTACGGACGACCTGCCGCAATATCGTGAACATGTCACCGGCTGACGGTCGGAACTTCCGTCGGCAGAATTTCGTTCTTAGGCACCCCTGGTCGCAGGCTTGTCGTAGTTATTGTTAACCAAGTCGGCGCACCCTTTTCTGCGGCCGCTGCTGAACCCCGGTGCGATTCCGAGGGCACGCCCAGTTCTTGCGCCGGCCAAGGAATCAGCCCAGCATTCGGGCTGGGTATAGAAGCATGTATGGCCGGACGCGGCATATCTGCGACTGACGATCCGGCCACTGGGAAGACACGTTCCGGGAACGGGCAAGCGACAAAACGCTTGATGCTCGAAAGGAACGCTTCGATGTCTGCTGCCAAGTCAAGATCGGCCCGAGCCGTTCGCCCGGCCGGCCGGCTCCTGTTTTCCCTGTTCGCCACCTTCGGGACCATGATGCTGACCGCTACTGCCGTCGCGCACGACGCCAAACCTACGGCGGTGCTTCCGCAAGCCTGGAGCTATCCCTTTGCCTGCTGCGCCAACTACGACTGCAAGGAGGTGCCACAGACATCGATCGGCGAGCGGCCGGAAGGCTATGTGATAAAAGGCACGGGCGAGGTGGTCGCCTACAGCGACAAGCGGGTCAAGGATTCGCCTGATGGCGAATATCACTGGTGCGCGCACCAGGCCGGATTGGACGCCGGCAAGACCATCTGCCTGTTCGTGCCGCCGCCCTCTTACTAGGATTGCCGCGGCCAGGCAGTGCCGAAAGCATGTGAGCCTCTCGACCGGGCGCTACTGCGCCTGCTGACGAACGGTTGTCAGGACGACGTCTTTATGTTGCCTTGCTGCCACGGAAGTTCCGCGGCGTCTTCCGCACGGAACTGTGCGGGGCGGGCGGCGGACAACGGAGAGATCCATGATCATCAAGGGAAGCTGCCACTGCAAGGCCACGACTTTCGAAGTCTCCGAGGCGCCGCAGACGGTGACGCAATGCACGTGCTCATTCTGCTCCAAGCGCGGGTCGCTCTGGGCCTATTACGTCCCGTCGCAATTCAAGCTCACCAGCCCGCCTGAGAACGTCTCCTTCTACCGCTGGGGCTCGAAAACTATAAAGCATGGTTTCTGCTCGACCTGCGGCTGCGGCACCTTCACCGAAACGCCGGACTGGTCGACGGGCCAGCCCGACTTCGACAACCCGAGGATCAGCGTCAACTCTCGCCTGTTCGACGACTTCGACCTGGACAGCGTCGAAGTGGTGGTGATCGACGGCAAGAACCTCTGGTAGCTTTGCCGTTCCGCTTTTTGCCGCAATTCATGGTACAACGCGTGCGGAAGGGCTGATTTGGCGCGGCTGCAACGGCCGCGATTTGGAGAGGGACAATCTTATGAAGAAGACCGTGCTCGTCGCCGTGGCGACGGCTGTGCTCGTGAGCGCCTGCACCACCACCGATCCGTATACCGGCGACCAGAAGATCTCCAACACCGCGGCCGGCGCCGGCCTCGGCGCGTTGGCGGGTGCCAGCCTTGGTCTGCTGGCCGGCGGCAACGACCGCCGCAACGCGCTGATCGGTGCGGGCATTGGCGCCCTTGCCGGCGGCGCGATCGGCGCGACGATGGACCAGAACGAGGCCGAGCTTCGCCGTCAGCTGCAGGGCACCGGCGTCAGCGTCACCCGCAGCGGCGACCAGATCATTCTCAACATGCCGTCCGACATCACCTTCAACGTCGACCAGGACGCGGTGAAGCCGGGCTTTTATCCGGTGCTGAACTCGGTGGCGCTGGTGCTGAACAAGTTCCGCCAGACGACCGTCGACGTCTTCGGCCACACCGACTCGACCGGCGGCGACGAGCACAATTTCGACCTGTCACAGCGCCGTGCGCTGGCCGTCGCCAACTACCTGTCGGGCCAGGGCGTCGATTCCCGCCGCTTCGCCGTCACCGGCTTCGGCAAGACACGTCCGGTTGCTTCCAACGCGACGGCTGCCGGTCGCGCCCAGAACCGTCGCGTCGAGATCCAGCTGTCGCCGCTGACCTGATAGAAGCTGCTGCCAGGAGAACTACTCTACTATGCAAAACGGCCCCGCGAGGGCCGTTTTGTTTTTGACCTCGAGATGGGAAAAGGCATCGGGGCCTTAGCTAGTTCTAATTGATGCCTTTCCATCGCCTTGGAAAGGACTAGCATCGACGCTGTCCAGCGGGGACGAGGCGGTACAACCGGCCGCGCAATCAGCATTTTTCCGCCTCGGTCTTGCACGGCCAGTTCAAGAATCTGGGAGGAATGCATGACAAGAACGACTCGTCTTGGGCGCTGCGGCGTCCTCGTTTTGACTGGCCTCTTGGGCGCATGGGTTGGAGCCGCCACGGCCCGGGCCGAAGACGCCAACAAGGCCGACATCGAAGCTCTGAAAAAATC
This sequence comes from Mesorhizobium sp. WSM3864, assembly GCF_002294955.1. Classification (NCBI taxonomy): domain Bacteria; kingdom Pseudomonadati; phylum Pseudomonadota; class Alphaproteobacteria; order Hyphomicrobiales; family Phyllobacteriaceae; genus Mesorhizobium; species Mesorhizobium sp. WSM3864. The sequence goes on along the minus strand of NZ_NSGD01000027.1, from coordinate 19,989 downwards.
GCTGGCCAAATATGAGGACTACACGGCCGCCGTTCGCGACCTCTATCTGTCGACCGTCGGCTGCGTCTATTACTCGGGCGAGAAGATTCCGGGCACCATGGAATATCCGAAGGGCGCCATGGGCATCCATTTCGTCAACGTTCCGAGCGTCGGCCAGAAGCTCGACCCGATGAAGCCCAACGTGCTCATTTACGAACCGACCAAGAAAGGCTTGAAGCTGGTCGCCGTAGAATGGCTGGTGCCCTTGACCCCGGATGTCAAGGAACCACCGAGCCTATTTGGCCAGAAATTCATGGGTCCGATGGAGGGGCATTATCCGCTCATCCCGAAGGAGTTCGTCCATTACGATCTTCACGCCTGGCTGTTCAGGGACAATCCGAACGGCATGTTCAGCCCGACGAACCCGAAGGTGAAATGCAGCGACGCCGAGTTTCCGATGCTGGAGAAGCCGACCAAGATGATGCCCGGGCCGATGTAAGCGGCAGCAGGACAATCCCGGCAAAGCGCTTCCTTCGAGCGAACCGGCAGTAGAGGAACGGCCCCATTCGGGGCCGCCTCGTTGTTGCCGACGCTGTATTGAGGTCAGACCTTCGCGACGATGCGCATGAAGGCGGGCACGTCATCGCCGAAGCCGACGGTCGCGTCGTCCTCTTCATGGCGGTGGCGGCCAGGGCGGCTGTGGTCGCGCTGAGGACGGGAAGCCCCGCGCTGCTCGTTGCGGTTGTCGGAACCCTTGCGGTCGTTCTCGGAACGGATCGCATCCTTGCGGGCGCGGCGCTCGGCAATATCGGCAATCTCGGCCACCGGCTGCTCTTCGCGTGGTGTCTCCGGCGTCTCGTCGTCGCGGTGCCTGGCGTGGCGGTCCGCGCTTTTCTTGCGCTCGCCACGGCCCTTGCGGTCCTCGTCCTTGCGACCGGCGCGCCGCGGCCACGGCGAGGCGCTTCTTCGCCTTCGCTCTCGGCGACCGTCGACAGGTCGCCGTCATGCCATTCGATCTTGGTGCCAATCAGCTTTTCGATGGCGTCGACATGTTTGGTGTCGGAGCGCGTCGCGATGGTGAAGGATTTTCCGGAGCGGCCGGCCCGGCCGGTGCGCCCGATACGGTGGACATAATCCTCTGCATGGATCGGCACGTCGTAGTTGAAGACGTGGCTGACGTCTGGAATATCGAGGCCGCGGGCGGCGACGTCCGAGGCCACGAGGTAGCGCAGCTTGCCATCGCGGAAATTGGCAAGCATCTGCATGCGGGCGCGCTGATCCATGTCGCCATGCAGCGCGCCGGCGTCGAAATCATGCTTCAGCAGCGAGCGGAAAAGCTCCGACACTTCGACCTTGCGGTTGCAGAAGATGATGGCGTTCTTCAGATCGGTCTCTTCGGCCCGCATGAGATTGCGAAGCGTCTCGCGCTTGTCCCACGGCTTGGAGCCTGACTTCACCAGGCGCTGCGTGATGCTGGTCGCGGTGGAAGCGGCTCTGGATACCTCGACGCGCACCGGCGCATGCAGGAATTTTTCGGTGAGCTTGGTGATTTCCGGCGGCATGGTCGCCGAGAAGAACAGCGTCTGGCGCGTGAACGGGATCATCTCGCAGATGCGCTCGATATCGGGGATGAAGCCCATATCGAGCATGCGGTCGGCCTCGTCGATGACGAGGATCTCGACGCCGTTGAGCAAGAGCTTGCCGCGCTCGCGGTGGTCGAGCAGCCGGCCGGGCGTGGCGATCAGCACATCGGCGCCGCGCTCCAGCTTCTTGTCCTGCTCCTCGAAGGAGACGCCGCCGATCAGCAGCGCGATGTTGAGCTTGTGGTTCTTGCCGTATTTGACGAAGTTTTCCTCGACCTGGGCGGCGAGCTCGCGTGTCGGCTCGAGGATCAGCGTGCGCGGCATGCGGGCACGCGCACGGCCCTTTTCCAGCCGGGTCAGCATCGGCAGCACGAAGGAAGCGGTCTTGCCGGTGCCTGTCTGGGCAATGCCCAACACATCCTTGCCAAGCAGCGCATGCGGAATGGCGCCGGACTGGATCGGGGTAGGCTTGGTGTAGCCGGCATCGGTGACTGCGGAGAGGACCTTCGGCGACAGGCCGAGGTCTGTGAACGTCAACGCTTCTTGAGCGGTCTGAGTGTCTGCGGACAAGTTGTGGCTGTCTTTGGCTGGTTCGGGAAAAATCGCAACACGCGTTGCGGCGGGCGCCGCGCGCCTGCAAGATCGGGTTGCAGTTAGGCGCAAGTCCGCGATTTGTCAACAGAAACGGCCGGGAATCCGGCGGATTGTGAACACGTAACCTTAATTGCGATGCTTAATCGGGGTTATTGTCTTCTACCGGCTCAATAGCGGAATTGCTCGGCAAGAATACGCTCGTTCCATGAATGATTGGGATCGAACAGCAACGTCGCCGTCGCGGTCGGCGATTCCCGCACCGTGACAGAGGCGATCGCCTTGACCTCGGTGTGGTCGGCGGCGGCGTTCACCGGGCGCTTTTCCGACTCCAATATGTCGAAGCGCACGATCGCTTTGTTGGAGAGCAGCGCGCCGCGCCAGCGCCGGGGCCGGAAGGGGCTCACCGGCGTCAGCGCCAAAAGCGGCGCGTCGAGCGGTAGGATCGGCCCGTGCGCCGACAGATTGTAGGCTGTCGAACCAGCGGGTGTCGCGATCATGACGCCGTCGCAGTTCAATTCCTCCAGCCGCACCTGCTCGTCGACGGTGATGCGTATTTTCGCGGTCTGATAGGATTGGCGCCAAAGCGCCACTTCGTTGATCGCCAGCGCCGAGATCGTTTCGCCCTCGTGAGTCACCGCCTGCATTTCCAGTGGGCGGATCGTCTCGGATACCGCTTTCGAAATGCGTTCATCGAGACCGCCGGCGCGATATTCGTTCATCAGGAAGCCGATGGTGCCACGGTTCATCCCGTAGACCTTCTTGCCCGTGCTCATCGTGTCGCGCAGCGTCTGCAGCAGGAAGCCGTCACCGCCGAGCGCGATGATGATCTCCGCCTCGGCGACAGGTATTTGCCCATAGCGCGCCGACAGGGTTTCCAGCGCCGCGCGGGCGTCGTCGGTGTCGGAAGAGACGAAGGCGAAACGGCTGGTTTCTTTGCTCATGGATCCCGAACGGCGACCGCTACCGCCTGCCGGTCGCGCAGGCGACGGCGTAGCATGCGCCGACCGCATCTGCAAAGGGCGGTGCGCCCCGCCATGCGGATAGGCGTTGGCGCTCGCGCTTCGTGACAGCCATGCAACGAATGTGATGGCTGCAATGGTTAAGACCAGGCTTAAACACTCGTAAAGCCGGATCGATCATGTTAGCCGGCAGTGGATGGGTTGGCGGGGGCTGGCCAGTCGAGAGACCTATCTATTGCCAGTGACGCGTCTGATCATAGTCTTCCTGATGATGGGAAGTTTCGCCCTCATGTTCGCCGAGCTTGTGCGCCACTCGGAGGAGATGAGCCAGCGGCCGCATCCGACGGCCTCCCGCTGCGGCGACGCCGCCGGGATGCCTTGTCCGCAAAGGGCGCTTTGAAGCGCTAGCGGTTCTGCAGCAGGTGACAGCCCGCCTGCCGCTTCTGCGCAAGATACTCGTCGATCAACTGGCGGTAGCGCACCTTGCCGAAGCTCGGGAAATGGCCGCCATGCACGACCGAGACGTCGAGGTCGCGCATGGCAAGCAGCGTCTCGACATAGTCGCCGATATCGGAGTGGTAGACGTCGTCGATCAGCGGCCCGTCATAGACGATGTCGCCGGACAAGAGGATGCGGGTCTTTCGCTCGTAGAGCGCGATGCCGCCGGGTGAGTGGCCAGGCGTGTGGATGACCTCGAAGGCACGATCGCCGAGATCGACAACGTCGCCATGCTCAAGCAGCCGGTTGGCCGGCGCAGGCGGGATGCGGTAGCTGGCCGTATCCCATCCGTCGGGCATGCCGTCGAACATATCGTCAGTCGCGTAGCGGTCGGCGACCGTCCGCTCGTTGCGCGGATCGGCGAGGATCTGGGCTTCAGCCGAATGCACGCAGCGATCCGGAAATTCGTGGTGGCAGCCGATGTGGTCGAAATGCGTGTGGCTGGCGACGCAGACAAGCTTGCGTTCGGTGACCAGCGGCACATGGCGCCGCAGGCTGAAATGGCCGAGGCCGGTATCGAACAAAAGATCGCCGTCGCGGCCGCGCACATGCCAGATGTTGCAGCGGAAGAACGGCTTTATCCATGGCTCATGGATGAGCGTGACGTCGTCGCTCATGCGGATGCTCTCGTACCAGTCCGGAGCCTCGATGACCGGAAGCATGCTCATTGGATCAGTCCGCCAGCAGGATGATGTCTTGAGCGTCGCATGAAACCGCGACCGTGTCGCCGGCCTGGACGGTCGCGGGAGCTGGTGCCTTGGCGATGAACTGCAATGCAGGATCCTGCACCGAGGTAGCGAGCACCCGCTTGAAGCTCCCTTGGAAGACGACGTCGCTCACTCTGGCGGTGCCGAGCGCAACGTCGCCTTTCGCTCCCGCAAGGATGAGGTGCTCGGGCCGGATGGCAAGCGCCACAGCCGCGCCAGCCGGCGCCGTGCCGGGCAGCGAGATCGGCCCGAGCCTGGTCGCCACTGCGACGCGTCCATCCTGTGTTTCGCCGGCTTTGCCGGCAAGAATCGTGCTTTCGCCCATGAAGGTCGCCGAGAAGCGAGTCTTCGGCCGCGCATAGACTCGCTCGGGCGGTCCTTCGTCCTCGATGCGCCCATCATTCATCACCACGCAATGGCCGGCCAGGGCCATCGCTTCTTCCTGGTCGTGCGTGACATGGACGAAAGCGGTGCCGACCCGCTTCTGGATCGCTTTCAACTCGTCCTGCATCTGCCGGCGCAGCTTAAGATCCAGCGCGCCGAGCGGCTCGTCGAGCAACAGCACCGCCGGCTCGATGACCAGCGCACGCGCCAACGCCACGCGCTGGCGCTGGCCACCGGAGAGCTGGTGCGGCTTCTTGTCGAAGGAGTCTGCAAGCCCGACGAGGGCGAGCGCTTCGCGTGCCTTTGCCGTCCGCGTCGCGCCATCGACGCCCTGCATGCGCAGCCCGAAGCCGACATTCTTACCGACGCTCATATGCGGGAACAGCGCGTAGTCCTGGAAGACGGTCGTCGTCGGGCGCTTGGCCGGCGGCACGGCGGTGCAATCCGCGCCGCGAATGAACACCTTGCCTTCGCTGGGGGTGACGAAGCCGCCAAGGATCGAAAGCAGCGTCGTCTTGCCGGAGCCGGACGGGCCGAGGAGGATCGTGTAGCTGCCGGGCTCGATCGCGAGCGAGACGTTCTTCAAAACGCGAAGGTGGCCGAAATGATGCGAGACGTTGCGGATGTCGACCAATGGGGCGCTCATGCCGGCTTTCTCCGCAGCAGGGTCAATTCGAACAGCACCACGAGCACAATGGAAACCGCAAAGACCAGCGAGCCGACGGCATTGGTCTTGGGATTGAGGCCGGAGCGCAAGAGGTTCCAGATCTCGACCGGGAGCGTCGTCTCGAATCGGGTGAGCAGGAAGGAGATGACGAACTCGTCCCAGGAGAAGGTCATCGACAGGAAGAAGCCGGCGAAGATCGCCGGCGCCATGACCGGCACCGTGATCATCAGCAGCACCTTCCATTCGGCAGCGCCGAGGTCGCGCGCGGCGCGCTCGATGTTGATCTGGTGGTCGCCCATCTGGCTGTAGATGATGGCGAAGCAGAGCGGCAGGTTGATCACCACATGACCGATGCCGACGGCGATGAGCGATTTCGGCACGCCGGCCCAGTTGAACAGCACCAGCAGCCCCATGCCGATGATCAGATAGCTGACGGTGAGCGGCAGCGTGATCAGCCCGCGCAGCAGGGCCGAGCCCGGCAGCACGAAGCGCGCGAAACCCCAGGCGGAAAGGAAGCCGAGCGTGACGGATGCGAGCGAGGACAGCACCGCCACCAGCAGCGAATTGACCAGCGCGGACGTCAGCCGCGCATCGGACAGCACCGCCTGGTACCAGCGCAGCGACGGGCCGGTGAAAGGCGGGATGGGGAAAGAGGTCGCCTGCAGCGAGAACAGTATCAGCACGACCACCGGCAGGAAGATGAAGCCGTAGACGGCGATCGCGTAGAGCCAGGCAGCGAGGCGGACGGCAGCACGCATGGTCAAGCCCGCTCGATCTTCAGCCAGCGGGCGCAGGCGAGATAGGCGACGGTGACGACGGCCATCAGGATGATCGAAAGCGCCGAGGCCAGCGGAAAATCGCCGCGCCGGCCGATCTGCATCATGACCAGCTGCGGCATGACCAACTCGTTGTTGCCGCCGAGGATCTGCGGCGTGATGTAGTCGCCGATGCAAAGCACGAAGGTGAGGAAAGCCCCGACCATGATGCCGGGCAGGGTCAGCGGCAGCACGACATGCAGGAAGGTCCGCACCGGCCCGGCACCGAGGTCGGCGGCCGCCTTGCGATAGCTCGGGCTGAGTTGTTTCAGATTGGCGAAGATGGTGAGCGTCAGCAGCATGACGAAGAAGTGCACGAAGCCGGTGACGGTGGCGAGCCGAGTGTTCGCAAGCTGCAGCGGCTCGGTGACCAAGCCGATGCCGGTGAGCGCCCGATTGATGACGCCGTTCTGCGCCAGCACGAGCAGCCAGGAATAGGAGCGTACGACGTAAGACGTCCAGAACGGCAGTACGGCGAGCATCAGTGCCAACCGCTGCCAGCGCTCCGGTACTTGCTCGGCGAGGATCCAGGCGAAGGGATAGGCGAGCAGGATCGAAATCACGGTGACGATTGCGGTCACCTGCAGCGAGTTCACCATCGCCCGCCAATAGGATGGATCGGTGAAGAACTGGCTGTAATTGGCCAAAGTGAAGCCGCCGCCTTCATGCGCCGTCAGGCTCGACAATCCCATGGCGACGAAGGGCAGCACGAAGAACAGAAGCGTCCACGCCAGCGCCGGCGTGACCAGCGCCCAGGGCAGGGCACGCGGGCTGCCTCCGGAACCGCTCATTGGCCGATTACTGCGCCTGCAGCATTTCGGTCCACATGTCCTGCATCTTCTTGTCGAGATCGGCGTTCGGCGCCGGATAGGCCTGGGCGCGGGCAAGGAAGCCGGGCTGCTCGTCGAAGCGCAGGATCTTCTTCTGCTCGTCGGTGAGCGCTGCCTTCTTGTTGGACGGCATGCCCCAGTAGCAGGAGGAGGTGGCAAGGCGCGCCTGGCCTTCCGGGCTCAGAATGTACTGAATGAATTTTAGCGCCATGTCCTTGTTCTTGGAATCCTTGAACATGGCGAGCGACTGCGACCACAGCACCGCGCCTTCCTTGGGGATCGAGAAGTCGAGCGCCGGGTTTTCCTTGGCGAGCCCCGCAGTCACCCACTCGCCGCCGCCGACAAGGACGTCCACCTCGCCGGTCGCAAGCGCGGTCTGGCTGGCGGTGACTTCCCCGACCAGCTTGGCGTTGGCCTTCATCTTGAGCAGCTCGGCCTTGAGAGCGGGCAGGTCTGCCTCGGTGAGGTCGGCGGTCTTCTTGCCGATCGCCAGAGCCGCCATGCCGATGACCGGCAGGTAATAGTCGTAGATCGCGATCTTGCCCTTGTATTTGTCGCTGGTCAGCGAAGCCAGCGACTGCATGTCGGCCGGATCGACCTTGGTCTTGTTGAAGCCGATCGTGTTGTAGCCGAACTTTTCGGTGATGCCGTAGCGCTTGCCGTCGACCACGGTGGACTTGTCCATCTTCACTTCCGGAAAGAGGTCGGCGAAAGGCAGCTTGTCCTCCGGCAGCGGCTCGAACAGGCCTTTCTCGACACCGCGCTGTACGTCGATGGAATCGATCACCATCACGTCCCAATCGCCCGGCTGCGACTGATCGACGATCGCGAGCCCTGCGCCTGTGCCCTCGAATTCCTTGACGTTGACCTTGACGTTGTTGGCCTCCTCGAAGGGCTGCAGCAGCGCCGGATCGGAGTGGTCGCACCAGATCAGCGCGTTGAGATCGGCGGCCTGAGCGCCGCCAGCGGCGAGCAGTGCCACAGCAGCGCAGGCGGCTCCGAGACGGGACTTCAGGCTGGAAAGCGGATTCCGGACAGTCATCGAGTGTTCTCCCTGCCTTGCTGGCTTGTTGAGGAAAAGTTGAACCAATTCTAAAATTGAGTCAATTATGATTTTGTGGCAGAGAGGCCGATATGAGCGGATTGCGCGCACGGCAGAAGGCGGACAGGCACCGCCGCATCATCGATGCGGCGACGGAGCTTTTCCGTGAGGCCGGCTATGAAGGCGCCAAGATCGAGGCCATAGCTGCGCAGGCCGAAGTCTCGATCGGCACGATCTACAATTACTACCAGAACAAGGGTGACATCCTCGGCGCCATCGTCGCTATGGAGGTCAGCGAGGTGCTGAATGCCGGGCAAGGCGTGGTCGGCAGCCCGCCGGCCGAGGTCGGCGACGCGCTCGACAGGCTGATCGGCATCTATATCGAGCACTCGCTCAATTACCTGAGCAAGGAGATGTGGCGGCAGGCGATGGCAATCTCGACCCAATTGCCCGACAGCCCTTTCGGCCAGGCCTATACCGCGCTCGACCGCGCCTTGACCGAACAGATCCGGGCGCTGATCGCCCGCCTGCAGGAGATCGGCCTGGTGCGGTCAGACATCGATGGCCCGGCGGTGGGCGAGTTGATCTTCAACAACATGAACATGATGTTCATCGAGTTCGTGAAGCGCGACCAGGCGAAAATCCCGGAGCTGCGCGCGGCGATAAGGCGGCAGAACCGGATCTTGGTGGCTGCGATCGGCGTATAGAAGATCAAGAGCGAGCAGGTAGAGGGCTTTCAGCAAAGCGTCGCGGCCGAACGTACTCACTGACGGTTGATCAGCCACAGAATGGTCGAGAGAACGACACTGATCAGAATTCCCGTGGTGATGGGAACGTAGAGCCTGAAATTCTCGCGCTCGATCACGATATCACCGGGCAACCTGCCGAGGCCGATCCTGGTTACCCATGGCCACAGCAGGCCAGCGGCAACTATGCTGAGGCCAATGACGATCAGAGTTCGCGACATGGCAGCACCTGCCGGAAATAGCGCATTGCCAGAATATAGTGATGCTCGAAAGCTGGCAGAGCGAAGGATGGTGCCCCCGGCAGGGATCGAACCCGCGACCTTCGGTTTACAAAACCGCTGCTCTACCAGCTGAGCTACAAGGGCACGGCGCTCCGGTAGCACATTTCGTGCGCCAGTAAAGACAAAACTCCGTTTTGGGTTGCTAATGGACCGCTTGGCTTAGTCGGCATGCTGAAAAGCGGCGCGCCGCTTCCTACATCTCTGTCGGGTGCAATGGCATCGAACGGGGTGTCGCATGATCAGATTCGTCATCATCCTACCGCTCATCGTCGTGACCTGGCTTCTCCTGATGAAGGCCGTCAGCGATCTGAAGAAGGCCAACATCGACTGGACGGGCGTCACCACGATCATCGGCTTCATCGTGCTGGCCCTCTGGCTGCGGCACGTGACGGGGATGGGGTGAAGGGGAGTGAATGGTGAATGGTGAAAGGCGGCGTTTTCTCGACCATTCACTCATCCACCCATCCATCGAACCTTTTGCCGCCGCTCCGCCACAACTGATCGCCAGAGGCGAATGGTCGCCTCAATCAAGGATAGGGGCAGTTCCGAAAGATTTGAGCCGCTTCCGGCCACTCAAAAAAATCAGAAAAAAACTTCGAACCTTTTCCGCGCTGCAACGACAGATGATCAAGAGGCGGATCGATCGCCTCGGTCAGGAAACCAAGGAGATCATCATGTTCAAGCGCACGCTCGTTTCGACCCTTATCGCCACCTCTGTCGCCGCCGGCACGCTGGCCGGCACCGTCCAGCCTTCGGCCGCTCACGACCATCATCACCGCCGCGAGCTCGGCATCGGCATCGCCGCCGGCGTTGGCGGCTTCGTCCTGGGCAACCTGCTCGCTCAGCAGCCGCGCACGGTCTATGTCGAGGATGGCTACGCCGGTTCCTGGCATGTTCGCCGCTGCATGGCCCGCTATGCCAGCTACGATCCGGGCTCGAACACCTACATCGGCTACGACGGCTATCCGCATTACTGTCGCCTCTGAGCAATTCCAGGAAAAGCGCATAGCGGTTTTCCGTCCGGAACTGCGTAAACAGAGGAGAGCCACCGTCTCGGCAACCGGAAAGGGGGCTTCGCGGCCCCTTTTTCGCCTGGTGCTAGGAGGTCTTGGCCTCGATCGCCAATCCCGCGCTGCGGCAGGCGCCGGCAACAGCAAGCCCGGCATTCGGCGATTCACCGCTCATCGCGACAAGTTCGAAGCTGTTTCCAGCATCCGGGTAGACCTTGGCAATGAAGGCTTTGCCGTCCCTGGAGCCGCCGGCCGAGCGCTTGTCGTCGACAAAGCCGCAAACCACGATCTCCTGGCGGCCATTCAACGTCCGCTCACCGGCAAGCATCGTCCCGAACTTCGCCGAGACTGGATCCTTCAAGTGCTGGCGGACGCCGGCGGTAATGATCTCCTCGAGGGCGAGCGACACCGGTATGGAATCCACGCGTTGCCCGCTGGAGTCCGGCACCGGTGTCGTGGCGGCGCATCCGCAAAGTGAAGCGGCGAGCAAGAGTTGAACCGTTTTCAGCATCCCCGCCCTTTCGCATGCATTCGAACGCCGCGGCAAGATGGCAGGGCCTATCAGCCGACGGTGTACAGCGATACGTTTAGTCTGGCCCGCTTCGAGATAGCGGCCAAGAGCGCGCTGCCCGGCGCATGACGCCGGGGTCATGCGCAAACAAAAGCTGTCGTAGTCAGTAGGCTTTCACGCCGCCAATCATCTTCGTCACCTCGGCCGCGGCTTCGCGCACCAGCGGGCCGATCTCTGCCAGGCGCTCCGGCGTGACCCGCACCGTCGGGCCGGACACGGAAACGCCGCCGATCGGCTCGCCGAACTCGTTGAAGATGGCGGCGGCGACGCAGCGCATGCCGGGATGGCGTTCCTCGTCGTCGACCGACCAGCCGCGATGCTTGATGGTCGCCAGATCGTGAGCCAGCGCCGAGATGTCGGACAGCGTCTTGTCGGTGTAGCGTTGCAGGCCGGCCTTGCGCAGGATGGCGGCGACCCGCTCCGGCTCGAGATGCGCCAGCACCGCCTTGCCGATGCCCGACGCATGGAAGGAACTGCGCGTGCCCGGCCGGAAGAAGGCGCGGATCGCCTGATGCGTCTCGACCTGACTTACGAAAACCACGCAATCGTCTTCGGCGACGCCCAGATTGGCGGTCTCGCCGGTCTTTTCCATCAGTTCCTGCATGACGATGCGGGCGCGGTCGACCAGCTTGCGGCGGCGCAGGAAGGCGGCGCCCATGCGGTAGGTCTCGACGCCGATCGACCAGAGCTGGTCGGTCGAGTCGAAGTCGACCATGCCGTGGTTCTCCAGCGTCGTCAGCATGCGGTAGGCCGTTGAGGCGGCGATGCCGCTGCGCTCCGCGATCTCGCTCAAGGACAAGCCGCTGGCGTCCGCGACGATCGCCAGGATGCGCAGCGCGCGGTCGAGCGACTGCACCGAAGCCGCTTCCTGCGGGCCGTTGAAGGCACGCGGCCGGCCGCGCTGGCGTTTTTCCGTGGTTTCCATGCACGCATTCTCCGCAATTTTGCGCGGAGCACAATGAAAAAGTTTTTCACTGGCCCCCCGTGGCGATTTTCTGAAAAAGGAAAAGATCAGTGAATTCAGCTAGGTACAACATTTTTATCGAAATGAAAAAATATTCTGAAAAAATTGAAAAATCGAGAACGCGCTGGCATTCTAAAGCCAACCAACCAAGTGGAGGCTGAACATGGCCAGGATGCGCGCTGTCGACGCGGCGGTTCTCGTTCTAGAAAAGGAAGGCATCACCAATGCCTTCGGCGTGCCGGGCGCGGCGATCAACCCGCTCTATTCGGCGCTGAAGGCGCGCGGTACCATCCGCCACGTTCTCGCGCGCCATGTCGAGGGCGCCTCGCACATGGCTGAAGGTTTTACCCGCGCCAAGGCCGGCAATATCGGGCTCTGCATCGGCACCTCAGGTCCGGCCGGCACCGATATGATCACCGGGCTCTATTCCGCCTCGGCGGATTCCATTCCCATCCTCTGCATCACCGGGCAGGCGCCGCGCGCTCGCCTCAACAAGGAGGATTTCCAGGCCGTCGACATCGCTTCGATCGCAGCACCCGTCGCCAAATGGGCCGTCACCGTCATGGAACCCTATCTGGTGCCGATGGCGCTGCAGAAGGCGTTCCACCTGATGCGCTCCTCGCGACCGGGCCCGGTGCTGATCGACCTGCCGCTCGATGTGCAGCTTGCCGAGATCGAATTCGACATCGACGCCTATGAGCCGCTGGTTCCCTTCAGGCCGGCAATGACGCGCGCCCAGGCCGAGAAGGCTTTGGCGATGCTCAACCAGGCGCAAAAGCCGCTGATCGTCGCCGGCGGCGGCATCATCAACGCCGATGCTTCCGATTTGCTGATCGAGTTCGCCGAAGTCACCGGCGTGCCGGTCGTTCCGACGTTGATGGGCTGGGGCGCGATCCCCGACGATCACCGGCTGATGGCCGGCATGTGCGGCCTGCAGACCTCGCACCGTTACGGCAACGCGACAATGCTTGAAGCCGACTTCGTCTTTGGCATCGGCAACCGCTGGGCCAATCGCCACACCGGGTCGGTCGACGTCTACACCAAGGGCAAGAAATTCATCCATGTCGACATCGAGCCCACTCAGATCGGCCGCGTCTTCGCGCCGGATCTCGGCATCGTCTCGGATGCGGGCGCGGCGCTGAAGATGCTGCTCGACGTCGCCACCGAGTGGCGTACGGCCGGCAAGCTGCGCGACTGGTCGGGCTGGGCGAAGGAATGCCAGCAGCGCAAGAAAACCATGAAGCGCAAGACGCATTTCGAGCAGGTGCCGCTGAAGCCGCAGCGCGTCTATGAGGAGATGAACAAGGCTTTTGCCCGCGACACCACCTATGTCACCACGATCGGCCTGTCGCAGATCGCCGGTGCGCAATTCCTGCATGTCTACAAGCCGCGCAACTGGATCAACTGCGGCCAGGCCGGCCCGCTCGGCTGGACGCTGCCGGCCGCGCTCGGCGTGCGCGCCGCGGATCCCGATCGCGCCATCGTCGCGCTCTCCGGCGACTACGACTTCCAGTTCATGATCGAGGAGCTGGCGGTCGGCGCGCAGTACAAGCTGCCTTACATCCACGTCGTCGTGAACAACGCCTATCTCGGGCTGATCCGCCAGGCGCAGCGCGGCTTCTCGATGGACTACGAGGTGAGCCTCGCCTTCGAGAACGTCAACCGGGCAAACGATCCCGAGGCCGGCTACGGCGTCGACCATGTCGCGGTCGCCGAGGCGATGGGCTGCAAGGCGGTTCGTGTGCGCAAGCCGGAAGAGTTCGCCGGCGCCTTCAAAGACGCTGAGCGGCTGATGAAGGAACACCAGGTCCCGGTCGTTCTCGAATTCATCCTTGAACGTGTCACCAACATTTCCATGGGCACCGAAATCGACAAGATCACCGAATTCGAGGAGCTTGCCGAAAGCCACGAGGATGCGCCGACGGCGATCGTGATGCTCGATTGAGGTCCGGCGGAAAGAAGGAGCAAAAGAATGCCGCGTTTTTCAGCCAATCTTTCGATGCTCTTCGGGGAGCACGAATTCCTAGATCGTTTCGATGCCGCTGCCCGCGCCGGCTTCAAGGGCGTCGAATATATCGGGCCGTACGACCATGCGCCGGACGTTGTTGCCGCTCGCCTCAAGAAGAACGGCCTGACGCAGGTTCTCTTCAACCTGCCGGCCGGCGACTGGGCAAAGGGCGAGCGCGGCATTGCCGTGCTGCCCGACCGCGTGCCTGAATTTCGCCAGGGCGTCGCCAAGGCGATCACTTATGCGCACGCGCTTGGCTGCGAGCAGGTCAACTGCCTCGCCGGCATCGCGCCGCAGGGTGCCGATCGCACTACTTTGGAAAACGTCTTTGCCGAAAACCTCGCTTTCGCGGCCGAAAAGCTGGAGCAGGCCAGCATCAAGCTGCTGATCGAGCCGATCAACACTCGCGACATTCCGGGCTTCTTCCTGAATTACACCGATCAGGCGCTGGCGCTGATCGACCGCATCGGCTCGAAGAACCTGTTCCTGCAATACGACATTTATCACATGCAGATCATGGAGGGGGATCTCGCCCGTACCATCGAGGCAAACCTTGGCCGCATCGCGCATATCCAGCTTGCGGACAATCCCGGCCGTCACGAGCCGGGGACCGGCGAGATCAACTATCCCTTCCTCTACGACCATATCGACCGGCTCGGCTATCCCGGCTGGATCGGTGCCGAATACAAGCCGAAGGCCGGCACGGAGGTGGGACTCGGTTGGTTCCGTCAGTTCGCCGGGCAGGGGAGTGCGGCGGCTTAGGCGCTTCTCAACCAGCGTCGCCCCTGCCCCTCACCCTTACCCTCTCCCCGTGAAAAACGGGGAGAGGGGTCGCCAGCGCTGGAGCTTGTCTTATCTCCCCGTCCTTCACGGGGAGAAGGTGCCGGCAGGCGGATGAGGGGCGGCGCCAGCCTTCGATCCATTCGGACAAAGACCTTCAGGAGACCGCAAAATGGAAACCATCGGCTTCATTGGCCTCGGCATCATGGGCGGGCCGATGGCGGGCCATCTGCTCGACGCCGGCTATCCGATCATCGCCAGCGACCATCGCTCGAAGCCGCCGGCCGATCTCGCGGCCAAGGGGCTGAAGACCGTCACCGGCCACGATGCGGTGGCCAGCGCCGCCGACATCATCATCACCATGGTGCCCGACACGCCGCAGGTGGCGGATGTGCTGTTCGGCGAAAACGGCGTCGCTTCAGCTCTGTCGAAAGGCAAGCTCGTCATCGACATGAGCTCGATCTCGCCGATCGCCACCAAGGACTTCGCCAAGAAAATTAACGATCTCGGCTGCGACTATCTCGACGCGCCGGTATCCGGCGGCGAGGTCGGCGCCAAGGCAGCCTCGCTTACCATCATGGTCGGCGGCGAGGACAAAGCGTTCGAGCGCGCCAGGCCGGTGTTCGAAAAGATGGGCAAGAACATCACGCTGGTCGGGCCGAACGGCGTCGGCCAGACCACCAAGGTCGCCAACCAGATCGTCGTGGCGCTCACCATCGAGGCGGTCGGCGAAGCCCTGGTCTTTGCATCAAAGGCCGGCGCCGATCCTGCAAAGGTTCGCCAAGCCCTGATGGGCGGTCTCGCCGCCTCGCGCATCCTCGAAGTGCATGGCGAGCGCATGATCAAGCGCACCTTCGCGCCCGGTTTCCGCATCGAACTGCACCAGAAGGACCTCAACCTCGCGCTGGAAGGCGCCAAGGCGCTCGGCGTTGCGCTCCCCAACACCTCGACCACGCAGCAACTGTTCAATTCCTGCGCCGCCAACGGCGGGGCGAAGGAGGATCACTCGGCGCTGGTCAGGGCGCTAGAGCGGATGGCGGGACACGAAGTGGCCTAGAAGCGAATAGCGAATAGGGAGTAGCGAATAGGGATTGCAGGCCGACGGGCCGCCGTGTTTCGCTATTCGCTATTCGCTATTCGCTATTCGCTATTCGCTATGAATTTTCGCGCCGCATAAAGGCTCACCGCCGCGGCATTCGACACGTTGAGCGAGCGGATGGCGCCGGGCATGTCCAGGCGGGCAAGCGCCGTCACCGTCTCGCGCGTCTTCTGGCGCAAGCCCTTGCCCTCGGCGCCCAGAACCAGCGCAATTTTTCCTCCGGCGAAGCTCTTTTCCAGCTCCGCCGATCCCTCGGAATCGAGCCCGATCGTCTGGAAGCCGGCATCGTGCAGTTGACCCAGCGCGTCGGCCAGGTTCTTCACCTCGATCTGGTCGATGTGCTCCAGCGCGCCCGAGGCCGATTTCGCCAGCACGCCCGATTCCTGCGGGCTGTGGCGGGCCGTCGTGATCAGCGCGCCGGCGCCGAAAGCAACCGCGGAGCGCAGGATAGCGCCGACATTGTGCGGGTCGGTGACCTGGTCGAGCACCAGCACCAGCTTTGTGTCGCCGAGCGTGTCAAGGCGCTTGGGTTTAAGCGGTTCCGCCTCGATCAACACGCCCTGATGCACGGCGTCCGAGCCGGTGATTTTGTCGATATCTTTGGGCTCGACCAACTCGGTCTTGAAGGACAGGGCGGAAAGATCGCCGATCGCCAGCCTCTCGGCGGCATTGCGGGTCACTAGCATCTTTCTGATCTTGCGTCGCGGATTGTCGAGCGCGGCCCGCACCGTGTGCAGGCCGTAAAGCCGCACCAGTCCGTCGGCGGGGCCTTCGCCTGGCGGCACCGGTTGGCGCGGCCGGAATGCCGGCGCGCCGCCCGCCTTCTGGTCGCGATGCGCGCGCCTCAGCTTGGCGTAGTGGGTATCCTTCGGGGTGCCCGGTTTGCTGCTTTTGTTGTCGCTCATGCCGGCCTCTATAACCGTCCCGGCCGGCTAAGGATACGGGCTGCGGCGACGAATGCCGAACATCCTCGAAAAACCCTGGCCGCGCCGGTTGACACCCACCGGCCTTGCCGCCATAAGGCGCATCGCTGATTTCGGAGAAGATCCTTACTCGGGCTCCGGGTCGGCTGAAATGCCTCGTTGCATGGCTCCGGCGGCAGACTGGAGAGGTGCCCGAGTGGTTAAAGGGGACGGACTGTAAATCCGTTGGCTTAGCCTACGTTGGTTCGAATCCAACCCTCTCCACCACTGCCGGCCCGGAAGCCCTGAAACGAAAAGCACCGGAAGTGTGCCACTGTTTTCCGATGCTAGCGCAGGCGGGTATAGCTCAGTGGTAGAGCAGCAGCCTTCCAAGCTGAATATGCGGGTTCGATTCCCGCTACCCGCTCCAGATCTTTCTCCTCGTATGCCTCAAATGAAAGACGCCGAGCACCCGTGGCGCGCGGCGTGTTCGGCCCGCCTTGTGCTTAGCTGTTGAAAGCCGATGTCACCTGATGTTGTGGCGGGACTTGGCCATTCGGCGTCAGCTTGTCGACAACGCCGGGCAGCGCCGTGGACAATTGCTGCAGCAGCTCCTGCTCGTTCATACCGGTACGTTGCGCGATCTCGCGGATCACCGCCGGCCCCAGCGCCGAGCCGAGATCGTTGGCGTTGATCGGCCGGTTCTGGCCGGTGCCGACCCAGGAATCGGCAACGTTGCCGTGGCCGGCGTCTCGCAGTCTGTCGAGCAGCCCGCCCAGTCCGCCGAGCAGGCCGCCATCGGCGGAGGTTCCGGCGGGAGTTGGGGCGGGGGCCTGAGCTTCGGCTGGCTGTTCCTCGCTTCTGCCGCTCAGCATCTTGCCGACCAACAGCGCGCCGAGCGCGATCATCAGGGGTTTGGTGATGTTGCCGCCGGGAACGGCGTTGTCAAAAAGGCCCATCATGGATCTCCTATCAACCAAGTCCACCCGGCGCCAGAATGGCTCAACCGGGGGAATTTTCAAGCTGTCTTGAGCTTTTGACAATCATATGAAAATGATTGGCAGCGGGGGGATTGGAGGGAAGAAATGGGCATCATCAGCTGGATCATTCTCGGCGCGATCGCCGGCTTCATCGGCAGCAAGATCGTCAACAAGACCGGTCAGGGCTTGATCATGGACATCGTGCTCGGCATCGTCGGCGCGATCGTCGGTGGCGTGATCTTCAGCGCCTTCGGCGCATCGGGCGTCACCGGCCTCAACATCTGGAGCCTGATTGTCGCCGTCATCGGCTCGGTCGTCGTGCTCTGGGCTTATCACCAGTTCTCCGGCAGGCGCACGCTGTAGAACGGTCGAACGATCGGCGAAACCACGGCTCGATCGCCGTGGTGGGATCGTCAGCCGAGCGCTGGTCGTCGAACGCGACCGCGCTGCGTATTGGCATTGGATGGCGTGGGGCGGAACGGCGATGGCGGTCCAGATTCAAGGCCTTCCAGTCACCTATTATCCAATCCCGAAAAGCGGCACCAGCAGCGTCAAATATGCGCTGATGGCGCTCGGCGGCAAGGAAGCCACTCTGCTTGACCCGGACAACGACGTCCACAGTCAAATTGCAACCAATTGGGCCGATCCGTTCGAGCCGGTCTATGACGGTCTCGGCGGTAAATTCACGATCGTTCGTGATCCGCTGGAGCGGCTGCTCTCGGCTTATTCCAGCAGGATATTGGACACCGATGTCCTACGGTCACGCTCGCCCAACCTCGAGTTGCTCGAAAGCTTTGGGCTGCCGACCAACCCGGATCCCGATACCTTCATCCTCAACATCGAAAAATACTGCGCGTGCTCAGGGGACATCCACTTTCACGTCGCCTCGCCACGCCGCTTCATCGGTTCCAGCCTGTTCCTGTTCGAGCACGTCTTCAAATTCGAGGACATGGACAAGGTCGGCGCCTTCCTGTCCACGGTCAGCGGCAAGACAGTCTCTATGCCGCGGCTGCAGGCAGCCCGGGGCAAGGTCAGTCCCTCGGATCTTTCCCCCGCGGCGTTCAGAAGGGCGATGCGCTTCTGCCGCTACGACTACGGTTTCCTTGTCGACTATTACGATCCGGCACGATGGGGAGGCATCCCCCAAGGCGATCCCGATGAGACGTCCTCGCTGCATGTCGCCGGCGATCTGACGGCTTTTCGCAACGGCCGTCTGGTCTACGCGCGGACGCTGCGCAACCTCGTCGGTTTCCTTGCCAAACGTCCGCTGAAGAAAAGGGTGGGGCTGTAGCGTTCAGCTTTTCAGTCCGGACGACCTCAGGCCACAATGCTCAAGCGCCTCCTTCGCTCGTCGAGCGAGACGATGGCGAGGCCGCTGCCGATCACCAGGAGAATGCCGCAGACGGCGAGCGCGTTGGGGAGCTGCCCGAACACCAAAAGGCCGGAAATCACCGCCCAGACGGTGAAGCAATAATAGAAGGGCGCCACCGCGCTTGTCGGTCCGACGCGATAGGCCATGAAGATGAAGAAGTGACCGAAGATCAGGAACAGGCCGGCGCCGGCAAGCAAAAGGAGATGACGGCCCTCCGGCATCACCCACTGTTCCGAGACAAGGTGTGCGACACCTGAGCCGAGCAGCACGACAACCACGGCGGAGATGGCAACGATCATGCCGGGCACCTCGGCGCCCACCTTACGTCCGGCGAGGTCGCGCGTCGCGGCCAGGGCCGCGTTGCCCAGCGCCAGCAAGGCATAGATGGAAATGCCCTGCATCGTCGGTTGCGCCACCATGACGGCGCCGACAAAGCCTAGGCTGATCAGCGCCATTCGCACCGCACCGATCTTCTCGCCGAAAAGGAGCGAGGACCCGACCAGCACGATGAGCGGCGTGATCTGCCCGAGCGCCGTCGAATCGGCGATCGGCATGTTGGCCAACGCCACGACGTAGCAGAGGATCGCCGCCAGCTCGCAAAGGTTCCGGCGCAGCACCTTGCGTTCGAACAGCAGCGGGATCTACCTGCCATAGCCCAGCATGAAAAGCAGCGGCATGCCCCACAGTGTGGCGGCCGCGCCACGCAGCAGCAGCACCTCATAGGGCGGCAGCCCTGCGGTCGCGAGCTTCATCATCGTGTCATTGACGAGGTAGGAGCCCGTCGAGACGATCATGAACAGCGGACCGCGGATATTTGCCGGAATGAATTGCATTGGCTGAAGAAATCAGAGCCGGATCGGGGCGGCAATGGGCCAGTTCCGGCCGATCGGGCGTCTACCCGCGCGAAACTTGTCGATGAGCTAGCCGAGGCGCCAATGAGCTAGCCGAGGCGCCAAGACGCGCGGATTTGAATTCGCCTGTCGCGATCCTATATCCGCGCCATACCCCTGAAATCAGATCATTGGTTCGGCTCGAGCGAGAGAACGCTCAACCACAAGGCACTTGTGTTTTGCGGCCGTTGTCGCTAATCGCCCCGCATTCGACTGAACTGAAGGTCAAGGCCGCCCAAGGAAAGAGACTATGGCAAAAGGTAAATTCGAGCGCACCAAGCCGCATGTGAACATTGGCACGATCGGCCACGTCGATCATGGCAAGACG
>NZ_NSGD01000026.1:0-52681 GCF_002294955.1 Mesorhizobium sp. WSM3864 | reverse complement strand
AGGGCCGGGGGCCGGCCGCACCAAGAATGGTGACATGGGCGGCGCCGCCAACATCCAGGAGGCGCCGGCGCGGGCAGGCGCCGCAGCTCGCAAAACCAGGTAGCCTTTGCATGGAGCCTCAAGAACGCGTGCGCAAGAGAAACCGCCTGTCGCGACCGAACAGGCGGTTCCCTGGTTCGACTACCCAGTCGGGTTTAGAACCGGGACGAGCCAAAGGCGTGCGATGCTTTCCGTGAAAGGACCATGCCGACTAGCCGGGCAGTGATCGGTGCGAGCGTGAGCCCGAGGTGACCGTGGCCGAAGGCATTAGTGCACGTGCGGTGACCTGGAAGAGGCTCGCAGTCCCGACATCGTTTCAACGGTGTCTGTTCATTGGAAAGCTCTTCATAAAGCGCTGCGACCCACATTGAAAGAGCCTGCCGGTGTGAGCACTCTTTTTGTCGGACCTTCTCTGAGGCGTGTAGCCGTTCCAATTGGGGCCGACCTGAGGCTTAGCCGATAAAGCCGCCGACCTAGACAAGCGTTCAGCCATAGCCAACTTTTTCCAACGCGAATGATCCGAGGCCGCAGGCGCGCTACGCTCTCCGTCGCTTAGAAAGCGCTCGTAGCAGGTCAGCTTCGTCGGTGATGCCGTCATCAAAAGCTTGGAGGATTTCCCTAGCCAAATATTCCCGCTGTTCGCGATCCCTCTTGGCTAGGCGTCGCTCGTCGCACAACCGGTTAAACACCCGCTGGAGCAAGTCCAGATCAGCGGGCCCGTAGACGCCACTGCAACGCGACAATGACATGATCGTCGCCCTCGGCGAGGGATCAGCCATTATCTCATACAACGGTCCTTTGTGGAACGGATTCAGGCCTCAGTGGTTAAGCGAAGGAGCGGTCGGTTCCTTCAGGAATGTAGCCCTCTCAGTGGCAACCTAAAAAGCCCGTCGCTTACGCTCATTAGCTGCGGCGGGCTTTTCATTAGCTAAAAACGTGGATGCCTACCACTGAACGGTAGCGCCTAATGCATCTCTGCCCCGCCGTGGTTGGCACGGGGTAAGAGCCCGGAACTGCTCGGCAGGCCGGGCACCTCATTTCTAGGCTGCATCGTGCCACCCCGCCGACATGGCCGAGTGCCATCGGCAATGGCCCCTGGGTCGTCGGTGCTCACGTTTGGCAGATGGTCTGCCATCCATCGGCCCAGAAATTTCAAAGCGCGCGCGCTCATGCGGTGGAAAAGCCGGCCGCGATCTTAGGTTCCTTGTACGGCAGCATCACATGGAAGGGCCCGCTCGTGAGGACGAGCGGGGCTCCGGGGTCTCGCGCAACCCAGCGGCGCGCCTCGGGACGAATCGCGCCGCGAAACCAAACCTGCCGGCGTGCGAAAGGTTCCCCGATGCGACCGAAGTCGGAGCAACTGTCGCTTTGGTCCCAACGCTGAAACTAAATCCTCGCCATAGCATTGGATGGAGCCGGCGAGGAAATGCGTCACCTTCCTCGTCGGCAGCCGCTAGATCGATGCCCGCCATCCCGTTGCCTGGGGTGACGGGCATCGTCTTTTGACCCGCGCTCTTCGGGTCGCCGCTTCGTCCAGGAACTAAGCTTCCTGGATCTCTGTTCAGATACGGGATGAATAGAGCAGAGGTCACACATGAAGGCTTATCGCGTGGAAGAGATGGATGGGGACAGCGTTGTGAGTAGTCGTACCGTCAGTGCAAATACGCCATGGGTGGCAGCCGAAACGGCCACGGGCAGTGAGGTCACGAACGTACGCGGTGACTAACAGCGCTGGATCCGGGTCACGCATGAGGCAGACGGGGTTGTTAACAGGTACGCGTTCAAGTGACCTATGGAATGTAACCGGGTGTCGACCCTGGCGAGCCGCTCCGATTGCAGTTTACCCATCAGTTGAAGCTGAGGCGACCCGGCCTGCGAGCGGGGAAGTCGGGGGACGACTGGAGCGGGACAGGCCGGGCCTCTTACCCCGTGTTGCGAGCCGGGGCAGGTCGGCATTATGCGCCGCCTTTGCAGCGGCCGACATTAACATTTCCTAATGCAACGCATAGCTCCACAGGAGCCTCAGGCCGCCAAGCCGCCTTCTCGGTTCTGCATCGCATCGAGGATCACTTCGAAGACTGTGCCAACCTCCTCGCTGATCTCGTCGGGGCTAATGCCTTCTCGCTCAGCAGCTTTCAGGGCCTCTTCGACGAGGTAAACGATGGCCATTGAATCGTCCGTGATCGCATTCGGCAGGTGATCCGCCATCCACCGGTCTAAGAAATTGATCCCGCGAGTGGTCATGGCCAGAGAAGCCGGAAGGCGGCTTTAGGTTCCTTCTTCGCTGATGCTCTGCACGTTACCATGCCGGAGCTTGGGCTCGTTCCTAAGATGCCGGACGGTGGCCGTGATGCTACCTGGCCTCACCCATTCAACCGTCGGGTCGATGATGGCCGGGGGCATCGGCGGGAGGCGCCACTCTGGTGTTCTGCACGAGCTGATGCAGGCGATCGCGGAGCTGCTTCCGAAGCGGGATGGGCGGTCCGCATACTTGCCGTCTCGGGCAACGATACCGCTGCGGGCTTGCAGGCAGGCACACGGACTCAGCAATAATGGAGACAAGCTCAACCCCCCGGAACGAAACCAAAGAAGCAATCGCGCGTTGGACGCGATTAAGCCATTTCGTCTCGGGTTTGGGGTGCGTGAGAGTGGTCAAGCCAACGTCGCGTAAGGCAATCCCTGGGTCGAGCGCTGCTCAAGCGAAGTCGCCTATTCGTGACCGAACCAATTTAGCGCTGCCCACTTTTCGGCCCGTCCAGCTCGCAACGCTCGTAGATACCGTCCCTGCCGGCGACCGCTGGATCCACGAAATGAAATATGACGGCTATCGCATTCTTGTTGCCGTCGGCGGCGGCGAAGCGCGGGCCTATACGCGATCTGGCCTGGACTGGTCTCACCGTTTTCCTTCCATTCTTTCGGAAGCCCGCAAGCTCCAGGTCCGCTCCGCCCTGATCGATGGCGAGGCCGTCGTTGTCGATGCCGACGGAAGATCAAACTTCCAGGCGCTTCAGAACGCATTAAAGGGTGCGCCAGCCACCATCGACTTTTATGTCTTTGACCTCCTTCAACTCGACGGTGAAGATCTCACCAGGCGTCCTCTCCTTGAACGCAAGGAGAAGCTCGAGGCAATTTTGCCCGCGAAGAACCCAGTCTCTATCCGGAGTCCAATATCACCAAGGGCCAGCTCGCGGACCACTACGCGGCCATCGCGGAGATCATGCTTCCCTGGGTCGGCAGTCGGCCGATCAGTCTGGTCCGGTGCCCCCAGGGCCGGGCCAAGAAGTGCTTTTTCCAGAAGCATGATGCCGGGAGCTTTGGCGACAAAGTCCACCAAGTGGGTATCACCGAAAAGGACGGCCACGAGGAGCCATACCTTTATGTCGACGATGCCGCTGGGCTGATGACCTGCGTCCAGATGGGAACGATCGAGCTGCATGGGTGGGGAGCTCGGATCGAGGATGTCGAAAAGCCCGACCGCCTCGTCTTCGACCTCGACCCCGATGAGGGTCTCGATTTCGAAGCTGTCCGCGCGGCTGCCTTCCAGTTTCGTGATATTCTGAAATCGCTGGGACTCGCGACCTTCCCGATGTTGACGGGAGGCAAAGGGGTGCATGTAATCGCGCCCCTCACCCCTCAAGCCGAATGGCCGCAAGTAAAAAACTTCGCGTCTCGCCTCGCTCAAGCTGTCGCTCAGAGCGATCCGGCCCACTTCACGGCCGCACTGTCAAAGGCGCGCCGGAAAGGTCGCATCTTTGTGGACTATTTGCGCAACCAGCGCGGGGCGACCGCGATCATGCCCTATAGCGCAAGGTCCCGACCTGGCGCGCCCGTCGCGGCGCCGATCACCTGGGCGGAGATGAAGACGATTGATACGCCCTCGCATTTCCGCGTCGGCGACGCTCCTGAATTGAAGAAACGTGCAGCCTATAAAGCTCTGGCGGGATGGGGTCGCGCCGACCAATCGTTGCCGAATCTGTAGCGCCCCACTCCGGGAAAACGGCAGCAGCATGGAGTTCTTCGCTTGCCCTTGCCTGATTGGAACCTGCGGAGACTGGCCCCGTTTGCCTCGACAATGGCAAAACCCGATTCAAGGACCGTCGCCAGTCTCCTAAGGGAATACGCACATCGCTCGTCGCTGCGCGGGGGCAATCCCTATCGCATCAAGGCTTACCTGCGAGCGGCGGATAGTCTGACTGCACTGTCGCAGCCGCTTGACCGGATCATCGCCGCCGGCGCCCTCACCAGGATCCCGGGGATCGGTGACGCGATCGCAGACATTATCCGCAAGCTCTACGAATCGGGCACGCATCCACGCCTTGAGAAGCTTCGCGAGGAGGTGCCGGCGGGTGTAATGGAGCTGTTTGCCATACCCGGGCTTCGGCCCGACAAGATACTGAAGCTTCATCGGGCGCTCGGCGCGAACTCGTTGGCCGAGCTCGAAGCGGCAGCACGGGCAGATCGCATCCGGCCAGTCAAAGGCCTCGGTGCTTCGCTTCAGACTAAAATCCTGCAGAACCTGGCTATCGCGCGAAGCGGCGAAACACAGCTTCACCTGCACAAGGCCGCCGCTCTTCTTGAGCATGCGGTCATGTCGGTGAAGCAGGAGCACCCCGAGTTTTCGCGCGTGGAAATCGCCGGTGATTTCCGACGTGGTTGCGAACTTGTTGCCGACCTCGCGCTGGTCGCGCAGGGGAAGAAACGGACCGAAATCGAGCAGTCCAGCCTCAGGATTGTCGTAACGGACAAGAAGCACTTTGGCGCAAGCTTCCTCGAAGCATCCGGGTCCGCGGCCCATCTAGAGCAATTGAGGATGTTTGCGGCCGAGAGAGGGTTCGCCCTCAAACCCGATGGGCTCTACCGCGGGAGAAAGCTGATCGCATCAGTGACAGAGGAGGAAATCTACGCAGCATTGGACCTGCAGTTGATCGAACCTGAACTGCGCGAAGGCAGGGGCGAGATTGAGCGGGCAGCGAGGCGGCAGCTCCCTACCCTTGTGCGGGATGAAGATCTCAATGGCATCCTTCATTCTCACACGACCGCATCCGATGGCACTGAGACGCTTGAGGCCATGGCTGAAGCAACCCGTGAGCGCGGGTTCGAGTACTATGGTGTCGCCGACCATTCGCAGTCTGCGCACTATGCGGGCGGCCTCACACTGCGGGAGATTGCTGAGCAGCACCGCGAAGCGGATCGGCTGAACAAAAAGTATGGAGGAGAATTCCGAATCCTCAAGGGCATCGAGGCAGACATCCTGGCTGATGGCTCGCTTGACTATCCGGACCACGTTTTGGAGCAGTTTGATTTCGTTGTCGCGAGCGTGCACAGCCGCTTCAAGTTGCCGAAGAAAGAGCAGACGGACCGTATCATTGAGGCAATCGCGAACCCCTTCACGACAATCATCGGACACATGACCGGTCGCCAGCTGTTGCGTCGCCCCGGCTATGATCTCGACGTCGACAAGGTCCTCAGAACGTGCGCGAGATATGGCGTCGCTGTCGAAATCAACGCGCATCCGTGGCGGCTCGATCTCGACTGGCGGTGGCATCAGAAGGCACTCGACTACGGCTGCATCTTCAGCATCAATCCGGACGCTCATTCGATCCGAGAACTCGACCACATGCATTGGGGTGTCGAGATGGCGCGCAAGGGGGGCGTGCCTAGGACGCGGGTCCTCAACGCGATGGGTTTGGCGGCCCTGCTTGCGCACCTTTCAAAGCGCAAGCGCGATTGCAAGACCGGCGGCGACCGTCGCTCGCCTTTGAGGAACCCTAGAGCCGCGTAACGGGGGCGGCCTCGGACGAGTGGCTGCCTAGAACGATATCCGCGGCCGCGCTAATATTGTGGTCCGATACTGGACGCTAACGCTCCTTTGAAGTTTAGGCTCGCTGGGCTCGTCCGGAACAAGACAGGCAATATGGGCTTGGGAGGGAGGGGCGGCGCCTTCACCACCGTCACGACACGGTCGTCTCCTACGATCATGGCAAGCGTCGCAACCTTGCTTGGAAGGACCGGTTGAACTGATGACGTCTTGGCTTGCTTGAGCGTGAGGCCATACTTTTTGGCAAAGACCTCAGGGTCATAGGTGTCAGGCCATTTCTCGATCGGCTTGGTCATCTATCGCTGCCGGAATTCGAAAGCGGTCACAGTAGCCATTGCGCCGCCAAACCAACGACGCATAGCATCATGGCCACGGTCGAGAGCCACCCAGGGAGCGGAGCCAACCCTCCTATGGGGAAGTCTCCCATTATGTCGGCTCGGCCAGCCATCAGCATCATTACGATCATCACCGGCACCGCGCAGATGCCGTTGATTACCGCGCTCCAATAAAGCGCCTTGATCGGGTCGATTGGCGTGAACATGATGCCGGTGCCAAGAGCCGCGGCCGTGGCAAGCGTTCCATAGAAGGCAACCGCCTTCTTCGGTTCCCGGGCCAGGCCAACCTTCCAGTGTAGGGCCTCGCCGACCGCGAAGGCGGCCGAGCCCGCGAGCACCGGGACCGCCAGTAACCCGGTACCGATGATTCCCGCCGCAAAGATGACGAAAGCGAATTTGCCGGCCACCGGTTCCAGTGCCCTTGCCGCGTCCGTGGAAGAGGAAATATCGGTCACGCCTGTCTTGTGAAGCGTCGCCGCCGTTGTGAAGATGATTGCGACGGCAATAAGGTTGGACAGGGCCATCCCAACCAGTGTGTCAGCGCGAATCCGCTCGAACGCCTTTCGAGCCTGCCACGGTGCCCACTTCAGGGGCTTGGCGGAAGGATCGAGCTTTTCCTCCTCGACCTCCTGCGAGGCCTGCCAGAAGAACAGATACGGGGAGATGGTTGTGCCCAAGATGGCAAGCAGCGTGGTGAAGAACGTCCCGTTCCATTCGACGTGCGGAATCAACGCCCCCTTTGCCGCTTCGCCCCATGGAATCTTTGCAGCGAACATCGCCACGACATAGGCGAACAGGCTAAGCGTGGTCCATTTGAGAATTTTGACGTAGCGGCTGTATTTGACAAACACGATTGCCGCCACGCTGACGAGCGCAAATCCCAGGACATAGACCGAGCTGGGCCCTCCGACCAGAAGGTTGAGCGCATCAGCCATCGCGCTTAAGTCGGCACCTATGTTGATCACATTGGCGGAAAATAGCAGGACGACCACAAGATAAAGCAGAAGGGCAGGGTAAAAGCGAGAAAGGTTTCCCGAGAGGCCTTTGCCCGTGGTGCGACCTATCCGAGCCGCAATCTCCTGGATCGCCGCCATAAGAGGAAAAGTGAAGAGCATGGTCCAGCCGATGTTGAACCCGAGTTGAGCTCCGGCCTGGCTATACGTGCCTATCCCTGAGGGGTCGTCATCGGAGGCGCCGGTGATGAAGCCGGGGCCGATAACGCGGAGGAAACGCTGAAATGGCCCTTTGGCAACCGTGTTGCTTTGCTCTCGCTCAACTTCAGAGCTGACATCGGTCATTGCTTGGGCCGCCCAATGCAAAGAGCGGCAGCCACGGCACTTATTGCAGCCAGTACTGGCCCGATTCCTATCGGTTCGAAAGTTGGTCCAAACATCTCAAGCCGCACGTTTATAAATGTCGAGCTGTTAATCACGTGCCACGATCGTTTTGAAGTTAAGGAGCCTCCGGTTCAACGATGAGGAGACACAGCGGTTCCAAATGGAGATGGCCTTGACGACAACCGTGGTGTGGGCGGCGATGACGGTCACGGTGCTTGAGCGATCCGGCGACTCGGGGCGCACAGGCGCTGCTCCTCATGCGCCGGCGAACCTGATAAGCCGGCTGACAGCCGCGCCCCCGCGCGGCGCAGTCCCAATGGTCGCCGGGACGCAAAATTGGTTCCTAGTACACGCCGGCCGTGCAGGTCCGCTTTTGGTGACCAGCGGCACTGACCTCAACGGCCGAAATGAGGCGCTTAGCATCCGCGGCTCCACTCGGAAATGGAGCCGCTTCTGGTTAGACTTCCGTGGCCTCGGCGAGTTCGAGGGCATCTTCTACATCGACGCCGAGATACCGGACTGTGTTCTCGATTTTGGTGTGGCCCAGCAGAATCTGAACAGCGCGGAGGTTACCTGTCGTCTTGTAAATGATCGACGCTTTGGTACGCCGCAGCGAATGCGTTCCGTATACCTGAGGTCGAAGTCCGATCGCCACAACCCATTCGTCCACGAGGCGGGCATACTGCCTCGTGCTCATGTGACGCTTTGGGTCGATCCTGCTCGGGAACGCATAATCGTCGACCGTGCCGCCGCGCCGTTCTAACCATCCGAGAAGACTGGAGCGTGCATCGCTCATCAACTCGAACTGAACCGGTCGGCCTGTCTTCTTTTGCACGACCATCGCGCGGGTACGAATTTCCGACCCGAGAACCAAGGTGCCGATCTTGATCTTCACCAGGTCGCAGCCGCGCAACTTGCTGTCGATTGCCAGATCGAAGAGGGCTCGATCGCGCAATCGCCGCTCTCGGTCGAGAAAGAACCGGATCGCCCATATCTGTCGAGGTTTCAACGGCCGTTTCGTTCCGACCTTCTTGCCCGCGTTCCAGGCGCGGCGATCGGGAGCGGTGAGGTCATAGTGAGAATGTCCCATTTAGTTTCTCCTTCGGCCATGATTGGCCACGGGAGCAACGCTAGATACTGACTCGGATGGGATTGGGGGGACCGCTTGCTGCCTGTCCGGTCCTCGGGCAGAGCACTGAGTAAGCTGACACCGAGCAGGGGAGCCGATGCCATCCAAACCCACGCGGGCTCGGCCAGGGCGGCTGTTAAAGCTGCTTCAGCATCGTTGAGCTGCTAGGTTGGGTAGGCCCTCGAAGCGTATGCCCGGGTGCTGCTGCAGAATGGAAGCGCGTAGAGCAACAGGGGCGGCTGATAGCCGTTGGAGCTTAGATTGCGCGGCCAAGCAGAGGCGCGCTGCGAGGCGAAACGCTTAGTGCTGGGCCGCTCGCGTCAGCCGACACCGAACAGCCCGCTCAGCCACGCCATCTGTTCGCGCTCCTGATAGCCCTGCCCGCCTTCATGGTTGTTGAATTCGTACTGTACGATGGTCTTTTCGCCATCGTAGGCATTGAACGCGCCATAAACGGTAGAGGGCGGGCAGACTTCGTCCATCAGGCCACCGAAAACAGCGCCGTTGCCTTGCACTGCCGGGCGAAGTTGACGCAGTCCAAATAGGAGAGCGTTTCAAAGACCTTCGCCTTCTTCTCGCGATACGACTGCTACACAAAATGTCTGGAAAGGGCGCATGGGCGGAGAAATACTGCGGGCAAATTGCGGCTTCAGCGAAGAGTTCACTTCCGAGACGAGCAGAGCCCACGTTCTTGCACAGATAGGCGCGCCAGCTCTGCCACCGCCGGCGCGCGCGAGACCGGGCTGGAACGTGGCGCGTAAGTCGCGCCTTTTCCCTGTCGACAGATCGAGCCCTGGGATTGTTTGAGAAGGATCGGGTAGTTTGGCGGCCGGGACTGCGGCCCATCACAGCCAGCAGTCCCGGCGGCAGGCGACCGTCCCTAGGATCGGGTAACGCCCGACGTCATCATGGTCCCTGCCGTCTTGTCCGCCATCGCTTGGAGAGTTGATTGGCCGCTGGCTCGCGCCACGCCCGCAAACAATCCGAAGCCCTATAAGGATACCACCAGCATGGCCTTCTTGCACCACCAACCGCAGCTGTGTCTCGGCTTTGATATCGCCAAGCACACCATCACTGTCTGCGACGGCGCCACCACCCGCACCATCGCCAATCAGCGCAGGGCGATCCGCGCCTTGCTGAAGAGCTACAAACAGATAGACCTTGTCGTCTGCGAGCCGACAGGCGGTTATGAAGGGCTGCTACTCGAAGAGTGCCTGCGCGCCGGCATCGCCTGCCATCGCGCCGACACGCTCAGGGTCAAGAGCTTCATCCGCTCCTTCGGCACACAGGGCAAGAGCGATGCCATCGATGCCGGCATGCTTTGCGCCTATGGCCGTGAGCGCTGGGTAAAACTGCCTCTTTGGCAGGCTCCGGACGTCGACGAGGTGCGCTTGCGCGCCTTGGTCAGACGCCGCCAGGAGCTCATCGCCACCAAGGTCGCCGAGAAGAACCGCGCCAAGGCGCCTGGCAGCCGCGATCTCGCCGCCTCCTTCAAGGCCGTGATCAAAGTCGTCGAGCGGCAGATCCAAGTTATCAATGCCGAGATCCGCGAGCTGATCGCCAACAGCAATACCCTCAAGCAGCGGGCCGCCATATGCACGGCCATGGACAGCCTCGGTCCGATCGTGGCCGCCAAGCTGCTGGCCGGCCTGCCCGAACTCGGCTCCATGACCCGCCGCCAGGCGGCGGCGCTTGCCGGCGTCGCGCCCCATCCCAACGACAGCGGTCTCAAGAAGGGCTACCGCAAGATCCGCGGCGGCCGCCCCGAAGTCAGAAGCACGCTGTTCATGCCGGCTCTGCGCGCCGCCGCCGGAAAGGGGGAGTTTGCCGCCTTCTATAAGCGCCTTCGCGCCAACGGCAAAAAGCCAATGGTGGCCATCGCCGCAGTCATGCGAAAGATCATCGTTACCCTAAATGCCAGGCTCCGGGATGCCCTGATTCCTCAGAGTTGATTGTGTGACATCATAGGTTTATCGAGGGAGCCGATGGTACCGTTGGCTCGTGTTCTACTCCCGGGAAAAGATGATCGTCTGCACCAGCCCGCCCCCCTGCCTGTTCTCAAGCCTTATCGATCCGCCATAACGCTCGATGATCTCCTTGGCGATCGCAAGCCCAAGTCCTGCGCCGGGAATGAACTGCATGCGCGCCGGGTCGACCCGGAAGAACGGCTCGAAGGCTTTGTTCAAGAGGTCCGGCGGAATGCCGGGGCCGCGGTCGGCGATGGTGAGAACCGCTCGGTTGCCTTGCCCGGATAGCGAGACCGTGCAGTTCTTGCCATGCGTGGCGGCGTTGACGATCAGGTTGCGCAGCGCCCGGCGCAAGCCAAGCGCGCCGGCTTTGACCGACACATGGTCGAGATGGTCGATCGTCACCGCATGACCGAGCGAGACCATCTCGACTTCGATATCGCGAACCAGCGTGTCCAGGGCCACCGGCTCAACCGCGTCCTGGTTGACCTCCTCGCGCACCAAGCGGATGGCGCTGTCGGCGATCCGGTCAAGCTCGTCGAGGTCGCTCAGCCACTTCTCGCGGTCCTCTTCGAGGAACTCGGCGCGGAGCCGCATCCTAGTCATTGGGGTCCTGAGATCGTGGCCGGCGGCGGCCACCAGCCGCATGCGGCTTTCCATCGCCGTTCTCAATCTTGCCGACAGTTCGTTGAGCGCATGGGCGGTGGCCCTCACCTCAACCGGGCCTTTTTCCGGCAAGGTCGCCAGCACCCCGTCCGAGCCGATCTTGCTGACGGCGGCTTCGAGCATTTCGAGCGGCCGCACCAGCACGCCGGTGAAATAGATCGACACCGGCGTCGCGCCGAGCACGATCAGCGCCATCCAGCCGGCGAAAACATACCAGACATCGCGCGGCGGGCCCAAGTCGGGGACATTGACGATCATAAAGCGATGATCGGGCAGCGCGACAGAGGCGACCATCCCAGGGTGCCCGGCATTGCGGCTGACGACGGCCGAAACATCGAGGCCGTTCTGGCGCAGCATGTCGTTCAGCACTCGCGTGTGCTTGCGGTCCTCGAAACCCGGCGCCGGACGATCGCTGATCGTCACCGGCGCATCGCCGCCGCCCGGCACATGGCCGGGAACCAGCTGCACCATGTACTGTATCTGGTGCGCCAGCGGCCCCATGGTCAGCTCCGGCGACGGCCCACCGAGCACCTTGACGGCGACGAAAGTGGCAAGCCCGACCACGCCTAGGATCGAAACGACCAGAAGGATGATCAGCCGCCGGCGCAGCGAGGTCATGCCCCGGTCTCCGCCGTCTCGACGCGCGCGGTCAGTTGATAGCCACCATTGCGCACGGTCTTGAACAGGTTCTCCTCGCCCGCCTCGGCGAACTTCCGGCGCAGCCGGCTCATCAGCACGTCGACGGATCGGTCGAGCGGCTCGCGCTCGCGCCCTTGCGTCAGATCGAGCAGTTGGTCGCGCGACAAAAGCCGCCCCGGCCGGTCAAGAAAGACCTGCAGCAGGTCGAACTCGGCGCCGGTCAGATCGATCAGGGCTCCGTCGGCGTTCATCACACTGCGCGTGTCCGGCTCCAGCCGGTAACCGGCGAAATGATAGACGCGAACCTTGGGCGGGGCGACTTCGTCCGGCGCCGAGCGCCTGAGCACCGCCCGGATGCGAGCCGTAAGCTCGCGCGGATTGAACGGCTTGCCGAGGTAGTCGTCGGCGCCGAGCTCCAGCCCGATGATGCGGTCGACATCCTCCTTCAGCGCGGTCACCAGGATGACCGGGATATGCGGCTTGCGGTCCCGCAGGCTCCGGCAGATGTCGAGACCGGAGCCGTCAGGCAGCATGACGTCAAGCACGATGAGGTCGAACTGGCCGGAGCCAAGCTTGTGCTCGCATTCGCGCCGGTCCGCCGCCACTGAGACACGAAATCCCTGTCCGTCGAGATAGCGCCCGAGCAGCGTCCTGATCTCGCGGTCGTCGTCGACGACGAGGATGTGGGATTGTGTCTGCATTCTTCGCCCGCTTGCCTTTTCGTCCCTGATTATAGGGAGCGACGCCGCCAAGCGGCACGGAAAATTGCAACGGAACGTTTCCGCAAAGCCGTTGGAAACATTCGGAAACAAATCTCCTTTTTCCGGAAACCTTCGGCAATGCCGCGACGCGAAGCGGCAAAAGACGCCTCCTATCCTCCAGCCATCGGAAGCATGCAGCAAAGGATCACGTCATGCGAAGCAAACTCTTGGCTCTCGGCCTGTTTTCGGTCGCGGCCATCCATCCCGTGCTGGCCGCTCAGCCCGATCCCGGCGCCGCACCGGGCGACGAGCCGCCGGCCATCAATCAGAAGGACGACACGGGCCCGGGGCCGATGCCCTGGCCTCGCCCGCCTGGGCCGATGCGGCACGGGCCGCAAGCGCCGGAAGGCTTCGGCTTCCGCCGCATGGGACCGCCGCCGCCGGAAATGCTTGCCGCCCGGCTCTCCGCCCTCGAGACCCGCATCGGCATCCGGTCCGGGCAGCTCGATGCCTGGCGCGACTATACAAGCGCGCTGCAGGCGGTGCTGGCGCCTCCGCGGTTCGACCGTGGCCCCGGCGCTCCCGGCGGTCCCGAGGCGGGCGGGCCGGATTCCCCCGGCGGCCCCGGCCAGGCGCAACGCGATCCCTTCGCCTTCCAGGAACGCCTGGCCGACGAGGTCACCAAACGCGCGGCTTCGGCCGCCAAGCTGAAGGATGCGATCGCCGTGCTGCGCACCAAGCTGACGCCTGAACAGCTCGAAATCCTCGCTTCGGCGGATCGGCCGCACGGCCCGCCCCCCGGTCCATGGGGCAATCCGCCGGACGACGCAGCCGGCCCCGGAGGTCCGCACGGACAGCTTCAGCCACCCCTACCCCGGAATGGCGAGCAACTCTGACCGTCTGCGCCGGCCGGTCCGCTGATCCACCCGTTCACGGGCCGGCCGGTTCTCTTGCGAATTGGCGGACGCGTCCGCGCGACCGCCGTCAAGCATGGAGCGCATGATGATGTGGGAAACCCTGGTGATGCTGCGGCTGCTTACCTCGCGGGGCTCGCCCTTGCCGATCCGCTCCGGCGCCGGTGCCAGGCAACAGATCCTGTCGAAGCAGGCGCTGAAAGGGGCGATCCGGTTGAGCTTCGCCGCCTACCGCCTGCCGCTTCCGATCTCGTCTTCAAGCACTGAAAATCATGACCGCAAAATTGCGTAAAAGACATCTTCTTCTGGCGGCCTTGCTGGCCGCGCTGGCCGCCGTCGCAGCGCTCAAGGCTTATGGCCGCGCCACGCCCGAGCCGGCGGCGCAGACGCCTGCGCCGGCAGCGACGCTCACCGTTTCGGTGGAGAAGGTGGTCCCCCAGACGGTGACATCGTCGGTCAGCGCAACCGGCACGGTGGCTGCATGGCAGGAAGCGACGATCGGCGCCGAAGAAAGCGGCCTGCGCCTGACCGAAGTCCTGGTGGCCGAGGGCGATCATGTGAAGGCCGGCGATGTCGTCGCAAGGTTGGATGACTCGCTGCTTAAAGCCCAGCTCGCCGAGCAGAAGGCAGCCGTCGCGCAAGCCCAGGCAACCCTCGATTCCGCGCTGTCGGCCGCGGCCCGCGCCAACAAGCTGCTCGCCAGCAACGCCGTCAGCGCTGAAACCGCCGAGGACAAGGCGACCGCCGTCAAGACCGGCAAGGCCGGGGTCGATCAGGCGGCAGCCGCCACCGAACGGCTGCAGGCCCAACTCGATAGGACGACGATCCGCGCCCCGTTCGACGGCATCGTCTCCAGCAAGCCGGCTGTGACAGGCTCCATCGTCCAGGCCGGCACCGAGCTGATGAAGATCGTCCGCGACGGCAGGCTGGAGGTCGGCGTGCTTGTCCCTGAAAAGGTCCTGACGGCAATCTCGGCCGGTCAGCCGGCGAACATCGTCGATGCATCCGGCCGCGCCTTTTCCGGCAGCGTTTCCCAGGTAGCCGAGACGGTCAACGCGACCACCCGGCTCGCCACCGTCTATGTCGCCGTCGGCGAAGGCTCGGGCCTTAGGCCCGGCATGTTCGCCCGCGTCACGATCGAGACGGCTGCGTCCCGGCAGCTGACCGTCGCCGAAACGGCCTTGGTCTGGCATGCCGGCAAGCCGGCCGTGTTCGTCGTCGACGATCAAGGCAAGGTCAGCGCGCATCCCGTTGCAACCGGCACGCGCCAGAACGGCCGCGTCGCCATCGAAAGCGGCTTGTCGGAAGGCGTTTCCGTCGTTGTCGCCGGCGCCGGCTTCCTCAACGACGGCAATCTGGTGCGTGTCGCCGCCGACGAGACGAAAGCGGCCGATGCTGCGAGCACGGCGGAGCCCGCGCAATGAACGCCATCTCCTCCTGGTCGATCCGCAATCCGGTTCCGACCATCGTGCTGTTCCTGTCGCTCAGCGTTGCCGGCGTTTACGGCTTCATGCAGCTGCGCACCAACAATATGCCCGACATCGACCTGCCGACCGTCACCGTCACGGTGGCGCAGCCGGGCGCAGCGCCGAGCGAAATGGAAGTCCAGGTCGCGCGCGTCATCGAGAACGCGGTCGCGACTCTCGAAGCAGTCGACGATGTCTCGACCTCGATCAGCGAGGGCTCTTCCGTCACCACCATCGAATTCACACTCGGCACCGACCCCGAGACCGCGACCAACGATGTCCGCAACGCCGTCTCCGGCGTGCAGTCCAGCCTGCCGGCCGCGGCCCAGACGCCGGTCGTGGCGAAGGTCAACGCAACCGGCAATTCGGTGCTCACCTTCGTCGTCGAGGCGCCGACCATGTCGCCCGACGCGCTGAGCTGGTACATCGACAATGACGTCGCCAAGGTCCTGCTCGGCGTCGACGGCGTCTCCAAGATCACCCGTTCCGGCGGCGTCGATCGCGTCATCCGCGTCGAGCTCGATCCCGACCGGCTTGCCGCTCTCGGCATCAGCGCCGGCGATGTCAGCCAGACGCTCGCCTCCAACAACGTCAACCAGCCGGGCGGCCGCGCCAATATCGGCGGCCAGGAGCAGTCGGTGCGCACGCTCGCCAGCGCAACGACCGTGGAGGCGCTGGCCGACACACGCATCGCGCTGAGCGGCGCCGGCGATGTCAAGCTCTCCGACCTCGGCACTGTCGTCGACAGCTGGGAAAAGCCGCGCCAGGCCGCCTATCTCGACGGCAGGCAGGTCGTCGCCTTCAATGTCTACAGATCGGTCGGCTCGAGCGAGATCGACGTGGTCAAGGCCGCCCGCGCCGCGATCGCCGAAATGGGCGCCAAGACCACGCAGGCAAAATTCACCGAGATCACCTCCTCGTCCGGCTTCGTCCAGGAAAGCTACGACGCCGCCTTCGAAGCTCTATGGCTGGGCGCGCTGCTCGCTATCGGCGTGGTCTGGCTGTTCCTGCGCGACATCAGGGCAACGCTGGTCTCGGCGGTGGCGATGCCTCTGTCGCTGATCCCGACCTTCGCGGTGATGGCGGCCTTCGACATCTCGCTCAACAACATCACGCTGCTGGCGCTTTCGCTGGTCGTCGGCATCCTTGTCGACGATGCCATCGTCGAGATCGAGAACATTGTGCGCCATATGCGCCAGACTGGCATCAGCGCCTACCAGGCGGCAATCGAAGCGGCCGACGAGATCGGCCTCGCCGTTGTGGCGACCACCGCGACCATCGTCGCCGTGTTCCTGCCCGTTGCCTTCATGCCCGGCATTCCCGGCAAGTTCTTCTTCTCCTTCGCCGTCGCCGTCTGCGTTTCGGTGCTGTTTTCGCTCTTGGTGGCGCGCATGCTCACCCCACTGATGGGCGCCTATCTGGTGCGCGCCGGCGGCCATGACGAGGACGATACGCCTGCCTGGGTGCCGACGTATCTGTGGCTGCTGCGCAACGCGCTCGATTACCGCTGGATCACATTGCTGGCCGGTATTGCCTTCTTCGCCGGTTCGATGCTGCTGGCGACCCGGCTGCCGACCGAGTTCATGGCGGCGGCCGACCGCGGCCGCTCGATGATCTCGGTCGAGCTGCAGCCCGGTTCGACCATCGAGCAGACCACGGCGGTGGTGCAGGACATCACCAAACGGCTCAAGAAGGAGCCGGCCGTCGACAGCATATTTGCCACCATCGGCACGGCTGCTTCTTCGGGCGGCGGTCCTAACCAAAGCTCGAGCTCGGGCGAAGTGCGCACCGCGACCGTCACGGTCAACCTCAGACCGCGCGGTGAGCGGAGGATAAGCCAGCAGCAGTTCGAGGCCGAGGCCTCGCCTCGGCTCAACGACATCCCCGGCGCCCGCATTCAGTTCGGCGCCGACGGCTTCGCCGGCGCCAAGGTGTCGATCACGCTGGTCGGCGATGATGGCGCGGCCCTGGAGAGGGCGAGCAACGCGCTGATCGACGGCATGAAATCGGTTCGCGGGCTAATCAATCCGACCTCGACCGCGGCCGCCACCAAGCCTGAGCTGATCGTGCGGCCCGACAGCGCCAAGGCGGCCGAGCTTGGCGTCACGCCGACCGAGATCGCCGCGACGGTGAAGATCGCCACCATCGGCGACACCGACACCAGCCTGGCGAAATTCAATCTCGGCGACCGTCAGGTGTCGATCGTCGTCACCGTGCCCGACGGCGCCATCGATGATCCGGCGAAGCTCGCCATGCTGCCGCTGACCGGCAGCAGGGGCACGGTGCCGCTCGGCGCCGTCGCCGATATCGGCTTCAACGCCGGCCCCAACAGCATCACGCGTGTCGACAGAAGCCGCAGCGCCACGGTCGAGGCGGATCTTTCCGGCCTGACGCTCGGCCAGGCGGCCGAAGCCATCCGCGCCCTGTCCGCGATGAAAAGCCTGCCGCAGGGCGTGGATGAGCTTGCGCGCGGCGATGCCCAACGTATGCAGGAACTGTTTTCCGGCTTCGCCACCGCAATCGCCGCCGGCATCATCCTGATGTACCTGACGCTGGTGCTGCTCTTCCGCAGCTTCGTGCAGCCGGTGACCATCCTGGTCGCGTTGCCGCTGTCGGTCGGCGGCGCGCTTGGTTTCCTGCTCATCACCGGCAAGGCGCTCGGCATCTCACCGTTGATCGGCATACTGATGCTGATGGGCATCGCGGCCAAGAACTCGATCCTGCTCGTCGAGTATGCTCTCGTCGCCGAGAAGGAGCACGGCATGAGCCGCTTCGAGGCGCTGCTCGACGCTGCCCGCAAGCGAGCCCGGCCCATCGTCATGACATCGATCGCCATGGGCGCCGGCATGCTGCCGATCGCGCTCGGCATCGGCGCCGACGCCGAGACGCGTGCGCCGATGGCAATCGCCGTCATCGGCGGGCTCCTCTCCTCGACCGTGCTCAGCCTCGTCTATGTGCCGGTCGTCTATACCTTCATGGACGACATCCAGCGGTTCCTTGCCCGTCACCTCC
The DNA here is from genome assembly GCF_002294955.1 of Mesorhizobium sp. WSM3864. Lineage (NCBI taxonomy): Bacteria > Pseudomonadati > Pseudomonadota > Alphaproteobacteria > Hyphomicrobiales > Phyllobacteriaceae > Mesorhizobium > Mesorhizobium sp. WSM3864. Next base: position 34,658 of record NZ_NSGD01000026.1, on the reverse strand, counting down.
GCAAGCTGTTGGTCGAAGCGCCCGGCGCTACCGATCAGGCAAGGGCCGCAACCCCAGTGAAAGAAACTGTCAATGCATATCCAGCCTAATCGTTCTCTTTCGCTGGCGCGGCCGCGCCGCCTGTCTGCCTGGGCAGGAACGCTTTGTGCCGCGCTGTTGCTTGCAGCCTGCTCGCAGGAGAAGAGCCAGGTGCCCGCCGGCATGGGAGGCGCCGGCAGGCCTGAGGTCGGCGTCGTCACCCTGCATCCGCAATCGGTCGCGATCACCGCCGAGCTGCCGGGCCGGACCGCTGCCTCGCTCGTGGCCGAGGTACGCCCGCAGGTCGACGGCATCATCCGGCAGCGGCTGTTCCAGGAAGGCGCCGAGGTGGTGGCGGGGCAGCCGCTCTACGTCATCGACCCGGCGAGCTATCAGGCCGCCTATGACAGCGCCGTCGCGACGCAGCAGAAGGCTGAAGCCGCGGTGCCCACCGCCCAGGCCAAGTTCGACCGCTATGCCGGGCTGCTGAAGCAGAACGTCGTCTCGAAGCAGGATTACGATGATGCCGCCGCGACGCTGGCGCAGGCGCAGGCCGACGTCGCAGCCGCCAAAGCCAGCGTCGAAACCGCCAAGATCAGCCTCGATCGCACCTCGATCACCGCGCCGATCGCCGGGCGCATCGACAAATCCTCGCTGACGCCGGGCGCGCTGGTCACCGCCAACCAGGAAACGGTGCTGACCACCATTCGCTCGCTCGATCCGATCAATGTCGATGTCACGCAGTCCAGCACCAACCTGCTCAATCTGCGCCAGGCGATCAACGAAGGCCGGCTGAAATTCAGCGGGACCAATGTCAGCGTCAAGCTGAAGCTCGACAACGGCACCATCTACGCGCAGAACGGCAAGCTGGAGTTCGCCGGCGCCAATGTCGACCAGTCGACCGGCACCTTCGCGCTCAGAGCCCAGTTCCCCAATCCCGACCGCCTGCTGCTGCCTGGCATGTATGTGCGCGCCATCGTTGAGGAAGGCGTCGCCCAAAACAGCTTCCTGGTGCCGCAGCGGGGCGTCACCCGCGACCCCAAGGGCCAGGCGGCGGCCATGGTCGTCAATGCCCAGGGCAAGGTCGAGCAGCGCGTGCTCAGCGTGCGCAACGGCGTCGGCAACAACTGGCTGGTGGATTCGGGCGTCGGCGACGGCGACCGCGTCATCGTCGAGGGCCTGCAGCTGGTGCGCGCCGGAGGCGACGCGACAGCGGTCGAAGTGACGATCGACGAAACGACCGGCGAGATCAAGGACCGCAAGCAGAGCTCCGCCTCGGCGACCGCCGGCGGCAATGCCGCCGGTGCCGCCAAGCAGCCGGCCTCTGGCGCAACCGGGAACTGAAGCGATGTCGGGATTCTTCATCAACCGGCCGATCTTCGCCTGGGTGATCGCCATCGTGATCATGCTGGGCGGCCTCTTGGCGCTGCAGTCGCTGCCGATCTCGCAATACCCGCAGATCGCTCCCACCACCGTCAACATCAGCGCCACCTACCCCGGCGCCGACGCCCAGACCGTCGAGAACTCGGTGACCAAGGTCATCGAACAGGGCATGACCGGTATCGACAATCTCGACTATATGACGGCGACGTCGACCTCGACCGGACAGGCCTCGATCACGCTGACCTTCACCAGCGGCGCCAACGCGGACACCGCCCAGGTGCAGACGCAGAACAAGCTGCAGCTGGTGCAGTCGCAGCTGCCTCAGGTCGTCCAGAACAACGGCATCACCGTCTCCAAATCCTCGACCGGCTTCCTGATGGTCATCGGCTTCGTCTCCAGCGACGGCAAGATGAACTCGACCGACCTCGCGGACTATGTCGACTCAACCGTCAACGACACGCTGAAGCGTGTCGAAGGCGTCGGCTCGACGCAGCTTTTCGGCTCCGGCTATGCCATGCGCATCTGGCTCAACCCGGACAAACTAGCGCAATACGCGCTGATGCCGAGCGATGTCGCCACGGCCGTCGAGGCGCAGAACACGCAGGTCTCGGCCGGCCAGCTCGGCGGGCTCCCGGCGCGCAAGGGCCAACAGCTCAACGCCACGGTGACGGCGAAGAGCCGGCTGCAGACCGCCGAGCAGTTCCGCAACATCATCCTGAAGAGCAATACCGACGGCTCGCTGGTGCGGCTGAACGATGTTGCCAAGGTCGAGATCGGCGCCGAAAGCTACACCACCCAAGCCCATTACAACGGCAAGCCGGCCGCCGGCGTCGCCATCAGCCTGGCGACCGGCGCGAACGCGATCAGCACGGCGGAAGCTGTACGCACGACGATCAATCGCCTGAGCTCGACCTTCCCGCAAGGCGTCGAGGTCGTCTACCCGTATGACACTTCACCCTTCGTGCGGCTTTCGATCGAGGAAGTGGTGAAGACGCTCGCCGAAGCGATCGTGCTGGTGTTCCTGGTGATGTTGCTTTTCCTGCAGAACCTGCGCGCCACCATCATTCCGACGATCGCCGTGCCGGTGGTGCTGCTCGGCACATTCGGCGTGCTCTCCTTCTTCGGCTATTCGATCAACACGCTCACCATGTTCGCCATGGTTTTGGCCATCGGCCTGCTCGTCGACGACGCCATCGTCGTGGTCGAGAATGTCGAGCGCGTCATGCACGAGGAAGGCCTGCCGCCGAAGGAGGCTACGCGCAAATCGATGAACGAGATCACCGGCGCGCTGATCGGCATCGCCACCGTGCTGTCGGCCGTGTTCGTGCCGATGGCCTTCTTCGGCGGATCCACCGGCATCATCTACCGGCAGTTCTCGGTCACCATCGTCTCGGCGATGGTGCTCTCGGTGCTGGTGGCACTGGTGCTGACGCCGGCGCTCTGCGCCACCATCCTGCGCCCGGCCAAGGACCATGCGACGCAAAGGGGTCCGTTCGGCTGGTTCAACCGCATGTTCGATCGCAGCACCATCGCCTACCGCGACGGCTCGCACGGCATCATCAACCGTTCCTGGCGCTTCCTTGCCGTGTTCCTCGCCATCGTCGTTGCCATGGGCTGGATGTTCGCCCGTCTGCCGAGCTCGTTCCTGCCGGATGAGGATCAGGGCATCCTGATCACCAGCGCTTCACTGCCGGCCGGCGCGACGCAGGACCGCACCCAGCGCGTGCTGGCTCAGGTGACCGACCACTATCTCAACGAGGAGAAGGACGCGGTCGAAGGCGTGTTCACGGCTTCCGGCTTCGGCTTCGGCGGCTCCGGGCAGAATGTCGGCATCGCCTTCGTGCGGATGAAGGATTTCGACCAGCGCAAGACCAAGGCTCTTTCCGTGTCTGCGGTCGCCGGCCGCGCCATGGCCGCCTTCTCCAAGATCAGGGATGCCCAAGTCTTCGCCCTCGCCCCACCGGCAATCCAGGGTTTCGGCAACACCAACGGCTTCGATTTCTACCTCCAGGATGTCAATGGCGCCGGCCATGAGGCGTTGATCCAGACGCGCAACCAGCTGCTCGGCTTGGCCGGGAAGAGCACGCTGCTCGCCAACACACGCCCCAACGGCCAGGAGGACCAGCCGCAATTTTCGGTCGATATCGACCAGGAAAAAGCCAGCGCGCTGGGCATCAGCCTCGCCGACATCAACAACACGCTGTCGAGCGCCTGGGGCAGCGACTACGTCAACGACTTTATCGATCGGGGACGGGTCAAGCCGGTCTATCTGCAGTCGGACGCGGATTTCCGTATGCAACCGGAAGATCTCGACAAATGGCAGGTCCGCAACTCCAGCGGCGCCATGGTGCCGTTCTCGGCCTTCGCCTCCAGCCACTGGACCTACGGATCGCCCCGCCTCGAACGCTACAACGGCTCGGCGGCGGTCGAGATCCAGGGCGCCGCGGGCGCCGGCCAAAGCTCAGGCGCGGCGATGGACGAGATCGACAGGCTGGTCGCGCAACTGCCCGCCGGATATTCGCATGAATGGACCGGCCTGTCGCATCAGGAGAAGCTTTCCGGCAACCAGGCGATGTCGCTCTACGCGATTTCGGCGCTGGTCGTGTTCCTGTGCCTTGCCGCGCTTTACGAAAGCTGGTCGATCCCCTTCGCGGTGATGCTGTCAGTGCCGATCGGCATCTTCGGTGCGCTGGCGGCGGCCACCCTCTTTGGCCAGACCAACGACGTCTATTTCAAGGTCGGCCTGCTCACCACGATCGGCCTTGCCTCGAAGAACGCCATCCTCATCGTCGAGTTCGCCATTGATCGGCAGGCGGCAGGCATGGGCCTGGTCGAAGCAACGCTCGAAGCGGCGCGACAGCGCCTGAGGCCCATCCTGATGACGTCGCTGGCCTTCATCCTCGGCGTCACACCTCTGGCGATCGCCAGCGGCGCGGGCTCGGGCGCGCAGAACTCGGTCGGCATCGGCGTGATGGGCGGCATGATCGCGGCGACCGTGATCGGCGTCTTCCTGGTGCCGCTTCTCTTCGTCAGGGTGCGCCGCATCTTCAAGGGCAAGGCGACCAAGCAGGATACGGACGGGACCCCAGCCACAGCCACTCAAGAATAGAGGTTTCTTTCCATGCCAGGTTTTGAACGCGGTCTCGCGACCGCGAAGGGGCTTCTTTTGCCCGCGTTTGCCGCTGCCCTGCTCTCGGGATGCGTTGTCGGTCCGGATTACCAGAAGTCTCTTCTGGCAATGCCAGCGAGTTGGAGCGGGCAGAAGGCGGTGAAGCCGGCTAAGCCGGTGCAGCTGTCGCAATGGTGGCAGCGCCTGCGCGATCCCGAATTGAACGCGCTCGTGGAGGAAGCGGTCGCCGGCAATCTCGATGTCGCGACCGCCAAGGCCAAAATCCGCGAGGCGCGGGCAAGCTACCGCCAGTCGGGGGGCAAGTTGCTACCATCCGCCGAGGGTTCGGCCTCGGCCACCCGCAATAGGACCGCAGCAACCAGCTCGGCCACGGCGACCAGCACAACCTATGACCAGTACCAGGCAGGCTTCGATGCCAGCTGGGAACTCGACCTCTTCGGCGCCAACCGCCGCAGCGTCGAGGCCGCCAGCTACGGCTTGGACGCTTCCGAGGAAAGCCTGCGCTCGACCCTACTGACCTTGATCGGCGATGTCGCCTCCAACTATATCCAGGCGCGCGGCTATCAGACCCGCATCGCGCTGGCCCGGCGCTCGGCTGCGTCACAAAGGCAGACCGCCGAGCTTACCCGCACGATGGCCCTGGCCGGCACCGCGACGGCGGCAGATGTCGCCAAGGCCATGGGACAGGCAAGCAGCACGGAAGCGGAGATTCCGACGCTGGAAGCAAGCTACGCCGAAGCCGTGCACCGGCTTTCGGTGCTGACTGGCCGGCCGCCGGCGGCCCTTACCGAGCGGCTGAAGCGCACCAAGCCGATCCCAGCGCCCCGCCTGCCGATCCCGACCGGCATCCCGGCCGACATCCTGCTCACCCGTCCGGACGTGCGCATGGCTGAGCGGCAGTATGCGCAGTCCACCGCCAAGATCGGCCAGGCCGAGGCGGCGCGCTATCCGAGCGTCAGCCTGACCGGCGACATCAGCACCACATCCCTCAAGCTCGGCGATCTCGGCAAGAACTCCACCATCGGCTGGTCGTTCGGTCCGGCGCTCAGCGTGCCGCTGTTTAACGGCGGCCAGTTGCGGGCGGCCGTCGACGTCGCCAAAGCCCAGCGCGACCAGTACTTCATCGCATACAAGGCCGCCGTGCTGACCGCGCTGGAAGACGTGGAGAACTCAACGGTTTCACTATCGCAGGAGCGCATCAGAAACGGCAGGCTCGCCTCTTCCGCGAAATCCTATGGCGAAGCCGCGCGGCTGGAAAGGACGCTCTACAAGGCGGGCGAGACGAGCCTTCTCGATGTGCTGGATGCCGAGCGATCGGCCTACTCAGCCGATGACACTCTGCTCCAAAGCCGAGTGTCGATCGCCACCGACTATATAGCATTGAACAAGGCGCTCGGCGGCGGCTGGGACGGCGGCGTCGACAGCACGATACCAGAGATCATCGATGTCACGACTGGGCCACGCTTCGCGTCAAGAGCCGTGGCGCAGTGAACAAGATGCACGGTCAATCAGAGGAGAGAGAAATGACCGACGACGCCTCGAAAGATGCAATTTTGGAACTCATGGCAGACGTGATTTCCGCATATGTTTCGAACAACGTTGTTCCGGCGAAAACGGTCGGTACGAATAGCTGGATCGGAGGGTATCGCGGACCAGAAGCTTCGCCGCGTCGCGAAATGGCGAGCGCCTGCCTTAATCGGGCTGCGGCAGATATCGTCCAAGTCGCAGGCCTACCGAGTATGGTATCAGGATCACTTGCACGTCGTGGCGCCACCGTGGATTGTCTAGCGCGACCTCCAATCAGATGTCGGCTTATAGGCAACTGCAGTCAACATCGTTGCGGCCGAGATGAGGCGCAAAGCTGCCGTTCGCGTCCTGAGGAGCCTGTCGCATTCGGCTCAAAAAGGAGAATGGCAATTAGAGTCGGAGAAGGAAGCTAATCGCTCAAATATTCGTGCGGGAAAGCAAACAATCCATTATTCGCTTGATCTATCGGTCAATCTGCACAAATAGCAGGTCCATCCACCAATCAATCAAGAGGGAAAACACCAACACCATGTCCGATGAGCCTCACGATAATGCCGATCTTGTGTCACTCGCAGCTGATATCGTTTCCGCCTATGTGTCGAACAATTCGGTGCCGGTGGCAGAACTGCCAAAGCTGATCGGCGACACCCATGCGGCCCTTCGTGGGCTTGGCATGGCTGCAGCAGAACCTTTGGCCAAACAGGAGCCGGCTGTCTCGATCAGGAGATCTGTGACGCCCGACTTCATCATCTGCCTGGAAGACGGCAAGAAGTTCAAATCGTTGAAGCGGCATCTCAGAACACATTATAATCTGAGCCCAGAAGAATATCGGCAGAAGTGGAACCTGCCAGCCGATTATCCGATGGTCGCGCCGAACTATGCCGCCACCCGCTCTGCCTTGGCGAAGGCGTCTGGACTTGGGCGTCCGCGCGCAAAGCAGCCGGCTCTGGCGGCGAAACCAACGCGGGCGCCCCGCGCCGCCGCGGCTGCAACGGCTGCAGCGACGGCAACATCTCCGGTTAAGAAAACGCGCAAAGTTGCCGCCAAGGCCTAGAAGGGTCCCGCAGTTTACTGTTCAGCGCTGGGGCGGACGTGAGCAGAGAGAGGCCCCCTTCCGGCGGACGGGGCTTCTCTGTATTGGGCCGACCTCACTCGGCTGCGCGGGCGAGACCGGATGAGCGAAAACTCGCCCTCAGCTTCGGTCTACCAGGCCTCGCGTAGATCGGAGCGGGGAGGCTTGGATCATCGAGCTTGACGGAGTGGTAGTCGCGGCCTTCGCGCGACGTCTTCTTGCATGCCGCACCGAACTCGGTGGCGCTGGCGAGGATGCGGTAGTACGGACCCTTGTCATTGTCGCCCTCGGCAGCCCCCTCGGCGACAGTGCTTCAGGGGCTTGGCGGAAGGTCGGGGGCCGCAGTCGCCGGGAACCATGGGCTCAAGCGACGTGGGTGAGAACCACGGTTTGCGCCGTCTCTGGATTCAAGGCACGATCTCCGAGTGCCGAAGTCAAAAATAACGCGCGAGAGCGGTATTCCTGATTCCCCTAAAGCTGTGCAATAAGGCGAGCGTTCCAATCAACGCAAGAGGGGATGGCATACATGGCAGTAAACACCAATGACCTGGCGGAGCGTCTTGCTACGGGGCACGGCCTGTCGAAGGCGCAGGCTAAGACTGTAGTTGAGGATGTGCTGAAAGGAATTACCGAAGCTGCCGCCAAGGACGAGGAAGTGTCTCTGAACGGCTTCGGCAAATTCAAGGTGCAGAACAAGCCGGCGCGCGAGGGACGCAACCCGTCGACCGGGGCCACAATCAAGATCGCCGCATCGAAAAAGCTGGTGTTTCAGCCCGCCAAGGCCCTCAAGGATACTGTGAACAACGGCTGACGTTCCTGCAAGACAAAGGGCTGTCGGCGATAGCCTCACGTAATCAGTCCAGTCTTTCGTCAACGGCGACAAGTCAAAGTGGGCGTGCCTCGATATTGCAGGTATCGTGCTTTCGAGGTCTCGGCAGCGCTCATCAGCGCGGCCGAAAAATTTAGTCGATCGGATCGAGGAGGTGCCGTTGCCGTCAAACCGGCTTCGGCTTTGCCTCATTCGGCAGCGATGTGGAGTGATCCTGCTTTCGTCAGCCATACCACCGCCATCAGACGGGTCGAAGTCCGCTTCTCGCGAAGGCGCAACCAGTTCCCTCTCTTCGGTTACCGGCTCGACGGCTCCGTCAATCGTGCCGGTGCCGGACCTGCCGGACGACAGCCTCGTTTACCTCCTGGGCAGCCGCTATTGCGAGACGACCGCCTCAGCCAAATTGCTTGGGATATTTTCGGCGCCGTTGCTCCGGGATGGGGCCGCGTGCAGGCGATCTGCGACTTCGTCCACAATCACATCCGATTCGACTATATGCAGGCCCGCTCGACGCGAACGGCCTTCGAGGCCTCACGAGCGTGTCGGCGTCTGTCGCGATTTCGCGCACCTTGCCGTCACGTTCTGCCGCTGTCTCAATATCCCCGCCCGCTACGTGAACGGCCATCTAGGCGACATCGGCGTCCCGGTCGTCGATCCGATGGATTTCAGCGCCTGGATCGAGGTCTTCCTCGATGGCCAGTGGCATACCTTCGATCCGCGCAACAACACGCGGCGGATTGGCAGGATCGTTGTTGCGCGTAGCCGCGACGCGGCAGACATCCCGTTGATCAATTCGTTCGGTCCGCATGTCCTGAAGGGGTTCGGTCTGGACTTATGAAGTGCCGGGACCGACCGGGTGACAGGTATTCTCGGACGAGCGGTTATGTAGCGTGAAAGAGCGGAACCCTTCCTGCCCAGCGCTGCGACCGCCTTGGACGGCGTGCAGCGCTCTACCTTACCGGGCGTCGCGTAGCGCACGGAAACGACCGGGCCACGTGCCGATCTTTCATTTGGCAGTCCAAGCCGTCTCTATTATTGTGCAGTGCAGCAACGATATTGCTGCAAGTGCGTTGCCTACGATCCCGTGCAATTCCGGGCGCCAAACAGGGACAGCCATATTGCGAAAAATCTCCGATACAATCGCGCGCCTGAGCGCGTTGCGCGCGCAACGCCCCACTCATGTCCCAGGCCCTAGAGGACAAGACCGTCTCCAGGCTTTGACCGACTTCGGTTCCAATCCGGGAGCGTTGAAAGGCAGATTCCACCTTCCGCTCGACTTGCCGACGAATGCGCCACTCGTTGTCGTCCTCCACGGCTGCACTCAGGATCCCGCCACATACGACCATCATTCCGGATGGTCAGAGCTTGCCGACGAGGCCGGCTTTGCCCTGCTTTTTCCCGAGCAGCAACGTGCCAACAATCCGAACCTTTGCTTCAACTGGTTCGAGCCTGCCGACACCCAGCGCGGTACGGGCGAGGCGCTTTCGATACGCCAGATGATCGAGGCGATGGTCCTCGCCAAGGGGATCGATCGAAAGCGCATCTTCGTCACCGGCCTCTCGGCCGGCGGCGCGATGGCGGCGGCCATGCTGGCGACCTACCCGGAAGTGTTTGCAGGTGGCGCCATCATTGCCGGCATACCCTACGGCAGCGCGACGACGATCCCGCAGGCGTTCGAGCGCATGCGCGGCCGTGGCGGTCCGTCGGGAAAGGAACTGCAACGGATCCTTCGTCATGCTTCTGACCATAGGGTACCGTGGCCGAGGATTTCGATCTGGCAGGGCACGGCCGACCAAACAGTCGCGCCATCCAACGCGGACGCCGTCGCGGCACAATGGCTGGGCGTTCATGGATTCGACAAGAAGATGCCGACGCATTCTGAAACGGCCGGCAGGCTTGCGAAGCGGGTCTGGCGGAATGTCGGGGGTGAGGCAATGATTGAGATCAACATGATTGCCGGAATGGGACACGGTACGCCGATCCGCGATGGCCTGGGCAGTCCAGGCCCTTTCATGCTCGATGTCGGCATCTCGTCCACGCGCGAGATCGCGCGTTTCTGGGATATCGATGCGACGCAGACGAATGGTTCGATGCGATCGAATCTTAATATGGAGGCCGAAAGGCCGTCCTCCCGCTCGTCGTCGCCGACCGCGGAACAGGCGCTGGCAAAATTTCCCATTCCGTCAGCCCGCAACATATCCGCGCCTCGACCCGAGTCGGACCCGCATGGCATACAGGCAGTCATCGAAGATGCCCTACGAGCGGCGGGTTTGATGCGTTAGCATGATAGCGCGATCCTAAACGGCCGTGGTTTCTTGAAGCCACTGCACCATCAATGGTTCTAATGCCGGCCGAACGTTGGACTTCAGTCGCAAAACTGTTAGTTGCGAGTCCGCTCATATGGATGCAGGATCAATGCACCCCACCTTCAAGCGGTGGGTGGCCCGACCCGCGACATCCTGTGTCACCTACATTAAGCGGGCCGGGCCGCAGAGGTTCCTGGGGGTGGCCGATGCGTTCTCAGCCTAACAGTGTTCTCGGACCCGACGACATGGCGATGCTCGAAAGAGTGCTCCAGAAGCTCCTCCCAGAAAGTGCAAACACCGCCGAAAGGGAATGGCTGGGTAGCCTGTTGATCGCGGCCTTCCAGAACGGGACGACAGACGAGGCGGCGCTGGTCGCCACGATGGATAGGAAAGCCAAACCGTAACCTGCGTCTCCCTGCCGGGCGCGTCTCAAATGGCGCAGCTTGAGGAATTTCGCTTCGCGTACCAGCGAATTCCAATCTGTGCCGATCAACTTGATCAGGCCCCGCGCCTCCCGCTCGCCTGAGGGTCGAAACGGGCTCCCAGGGGGAGCGCCCCAGCGCGGCGGTGAGCCTCGTGCCGGAGGCACACGCCGCGACACTTAACCGGGACACTGTAGGAATGTTCCCTTCCGCCCGATGCGACCGAAGTCGGATGGTCTGACGCTTTGGTCCGTGCGGCGAAACCAAATGCTTGCTACAGCATTGCATGGAGCCGGTGAGGAAATGCGTCACCTTCCTCGTCGGCAGCAGCTAGATCAATGCCCGCCATCCCGTTGCCTGGGATGACGGGCATCGTCTTGACTAGGGCAGTCTTTGTGCCCTGTCGAACGTTAGCATCTGCTTGACGAACCTACTGGCCGCGTCGGAGTTGTATCGACATGGCAAAGGGCATCAACATCGGCGACGAGGTCGCGATCACGGCGAAAGTGCGCCGTCGCGTAACGGAGGACCGGGTCAGCGTGTCAATCCCATCCTACGGCCAGCCTCATTCGATCGTTGATCGGATCTTGAAGGTTAAGCAGGGCCAGGAGATCGAGCTCCGAGGCGATGTCACCCGCGTAGACGAAGGCAAAGTGACCATCAACTTAGGCGTTCCTGTCACGGTGAATGCCGATACGGTCAGAGTGGTGACCCCTTACAAAACACCGACAAGGAAGACGCCGCTGGTGGACAAGCCGACGTGACGAAGCTGTCCGATCTCGGGCCGCCAATCATGGGCCGCCGCCACAGCAAGGAATACGTCAACGAACGCGAGCATTTCCACAAGTGCCCGGTCTGCGGACAGGCGGTCGACTGGCGCGATCTGCGACAAGTGGCATGAACAGCCGGGCCACGAACCGCTAGAGACAGACGCATAGAAGCGTCGTGCTCGCCTGTCTCATTTCCGCACAAGAATGCTGGCACCGGCCTTGCATCAAAGAAATGGCCGGTTCCTCTACCGGACTCCTGATGGGGATCAGGATGAGTGCGCCGGGCTTGAGGATTTGGGGTTCCTCGCCCGGCGATCTCTTTCAGCAGTCGCTAAACACTGGGCGAAAACGCCGGCCTATGGACACGATCTTCGATGATATCGCCACTGCCCCCCAGAGAGCCCCGCGTAGACGTTTTGGGCCAAGGTCGGCGTTGCCCTGCATGCTGCCGGCAAGTTCTTTGTCGGGCATTTTTCATCGGCATCGGTTTCGCGATCGGTCACGCCTTCGCGGGCTGACCCAAAACAACAATTGCCATCGCCCGCCGCGACGCTATGGTTAACGCCGTTTTGGCTACCAGTCCCGGACCACCTAGGCCCGGCGGCGCGTCACCACCTTCCCCCGAAGCAATATCGCTGCCGGGCCGTTCTACAGCCTCCAGGAGCGTGAAGCCGGCAGGGTTTAGCCGAGCCATAGCCCTGGCTATCTAAGTTGCCCGCCATTCGAGAGTGCAGAACGAAAAGAGACCAAGAGCGTAACGGAGGAACAAGCCCGGAGCCTGATCAGGCTGGTCGGCCTTAACTGGGCGCCATTGCTGCGTGAAGCTCGCTTTATCAAGCAACGACATTGTCGGCTGGAACATTCCCGGCCGGCTGCACTGGGCTTAGCGCAGTTCCCCTCTCCTGCAGAGACGGTCTAGCCGGGCCTGTCGAACTGCTGATCCCGACGAGAGAGCTCGCTTGCAGGTAGTGTGTCATTGAAATTTGAGCGGCTGCTATCCGCCCCCGACAGACCGTCGCGCCACGCATCGAACTCCTCTATGCTTAGCGTAAAGCGTGGGAGAGCCCCAATGGCCTACACTGTTATCTGGTATGGGCGAAAAGGCATCATCGACAAGGTGACCTTCGACGCCGAAAAGACGGCCAGGGATCATGCAATTTCAATGTTCCAGACCCGAAAGGGTGATGACGGGGTCATATCCGTTGAAGTCCGCAAGGATAACGGTGCCGTCGTCTTTAGTCATGCGGAAAACTAGAATTGCCCACCGAGTGGGCGCCGTCGCGCCGAAGCTGGCAAGCGCGGGTCCTTACAAAAAGCGCTTAGCCTAACGCTGCATGCCGTTGATTCCTATGAAACCGACCGGCGACCACATCACCGACGCACTGAACCGGGCTGAAAAGCTCCGAGTCGAAACGAGAATCCGCGCGCTTCAGCAATCCTGCAATTGCTAAAATTGGAACTAGATCACGCGTTCGTGAGTTCTGCGAGAGGCGGTCGTTCCGAGAGCGCCTTAGTGGCAACCAAAAAGCCTGCATAGCCTCATTAGCTGCGACGGGATTTCTTCCGTTGGAACCAAACTCCGACCATCGCGTTGCTAGCTACCGGGGACTTTTCCTTTTGGCCGAAAACATGCAAGAGCTTGGCGAGCGCGCGCGCGCACAGAAGGAATTCAGGGTGCACTTTCTCACGCGAGAAACGGGCATCACCGAAGCCCAAGCCCGCGACCTCATCGACATGATCGGCAATGAGCCTAATTCGCTCATTCGCGAGGCCCGCCTCCTAAAGAAGCCATAGCCGGCGTCCAACCTTAACAATCTTTCCGTATCAAGCGAGGGAGGCGCACGGATGCTTGGAAGCGATTATCATGCTTTCGCGCCGGAAGTCGGGCAGCGGTCGCCGTTCGAACGCCCACCGCTCCCACGGTTTATTGTTCATCAGCCCCCCTGTTCATCCTAGCCGCCAAGTCATTTGAACATCTTCGTCAGTCAATGTTCAACCTAAAAGTGCACCTATGAATTATTCTGCTACCAGAGGGCCTCGAGAGGCGCGTCGTCTGTCGAGAGGCAGACAACAACTAAGGTCATACCCATGTGCAACGACTACGAGCAGCATATCGCTTGGGCTGAGTACTGCCGAATGATGGAGGCGCTGGCTTTAAATATCCCGACCCATCAGACCGAGCTCGATCTGCCGCAAGCTGACGACATCCGCATCAATGACCCGGCTCCCATCATGCGCGCTGCCGACGATGCAATCGAGCTAGCCTCGATGACCTTCGGCTTCCCGCCGTCCGGTCCCAAAGGCGGGCCGGTGTTCAATTTTCGGTCTGAGGGGCGACAGTTCGCAAACAGCAGGCGCTGTCTTGTGCCGGCATCGGCCTTCTTCGAGTTCACCGGAACGAAGTACCCGAAGGCGAAGCACCGCTTTACGCTCAAGGAGGCCCCGTTCATGGCGATCGCGGGGCTTTGGCGCGAAGCGGCCGGCAACAAACTGCCGAGCTTTACGATGCTGACGACTGATCCTAGTCCGGAGTGCGCCCTATCACAACCGTCAGGTCGTGGTCCTTGAGCCAGAGAACTGGCTCGCCTGGCTCAACCTAACAAAGCCGGAAGGTGAGCTGCTGCGGTCGCTTCCAACGGGGTCGCTTGGGGTAGATACGGTGAGGCAGGAGAGACCGTAACCTGTTCGGGCACGGTCAGCGATCGTGTATCAGGCGGCATATCCACAGCCGATCTGCACAAGCTTCTGCCCGCGGACAACAGCAACGCGGCCGCCAGCCGCCCCTGCTCTTGACCCACGACATGGTTGGCCTGAGATTGCAGGCAACAAGATCACTTTCGTGGGACCACGCTATGCTGAACTTGGAAGACCTCTACCGGATCTTGAGGACCGGGCACGTGCAAGCGCAGGGGATTGTGGATACTGTCCCTGTTCCTCTGCTGGTCCTGGACAGCGCGCTTTGCATCCAGAGCGCCAACCGTGCCTTCTTCCGAACCTTCAAAGTCGAGCGCTATGAAACCATAGGCAAGCACATCTACGATCTGGGAGATGGTCAGTGGGATATTCCCGAACTGCGTCTCCTGCTCACCGACGTGATCCCGAAAACCAGGGCGATTGTTGATTACAAGGTGGAGCACGATTTCCCCGGCGTCGGGTCGCGGACTATGCTGGTCACCGCCCACACCGTGTTCAGCCCCGACGATGTCAGCACCACTATGTTGCTGTCGTTCGTCGACGCCACGGAGAGCACTCACAGAGAGGCCGAGTTTGAAGTTCGCTTCGGCGAGCTTCGGCACCGAATGAAGAATTTGCTTGGTCTGGTACGGGCGCTCGCTAACCAGACCAAGGCTGAAGGCGTCTCGGGGAAGGAGTATCGCGATGCCTTTCTAGGCAGGTTGACCGCCATTATCGACGCCAATGAGCAGGGGTTCATAGGCGGTGGTGATGGCAACCTTGAGAAGCTGGTGGTGCGAACGCTGGAACCGTTTGCAGCAAGCCCCGACGCCATAATGGTCGATCCCGGACCGCCAGTTCATTTGGACCCCAAGCAACTGATGTCCCTTGGGCTTGCCTTGCATGAGCTGGCGACAAACGCTCTCAAATATGGGGCCCTGTCGAAGGCGAGCGGACAGGTCCACGTGCGCTGTCGTCGAGGAAGCGGGTGGCCGGCTGCTGCGGCTCACCTGGTCGGAAAGCGGTGGCCCCGGCGTGAGCCCGCCCGTCTCCACGGGCTACGGAAGTCAACTCATCCAGTTCGCTGTCGCATACGATCTGGGAGGCAAGGTGGAACCAACCTATGCGAGGACGGGTTTCAAGGTGGAGATGGCCATTCCGCTCACGGGGACAAGGCAACAAAGATTGAAGGCCGGTGGAAAAGACGGTCCTGATCGTGGAAGATGAATACCCGATCGCGATGGACCTCAAATTTATGCTTGAGCGTCGTGGGTGGCGCGTTATTGGCCCGGTTGCCACCGTCGCAGAAGCATCCAGCCTCTTGGAAGTTGAATTGCCGTCCGTTGCACTGCTCGACGTAAATCTGGGCAGCGATCTGGTCACCCGCTGGCTGAAGAGTTGAGCAGCCTCAATGTCCCGTTCGCGCTGGCGAGCGCCTACGACAGGCCAGAGCTTGTCGGCGGGGCAGTTCTGGGGGATGCGCCTAATGTCGGAAAGCCAACCGCAGAGGCGCGTCTCTTAATCGTGTTGGCGAAATTGCTGGAACACTGACAGGCGAGGCGCCCCGGGTCCCTAGCCTTGGCGGGATCTGGAGAGAGTGCATTGGCTGCTGCCTAGATCGGTGTGTGCGCCTGCGAAGCCAATGTACGCGACAGGAGCGAGCGTTATGCAATGACAGGGAAGATCACGGTTATTGTGGTGCCCGCGGCGGAGCTCTCTTGCTGGAGGTTACCGCCCACCTGCCGGGCGAGCGCCTGGATCAATTTCTGTCCCGACCCGCCAGGCCGGGGATTCTGAATGCCACGACCGTTGTCGGCAACGGTCAGGCGTGCCTCGCCGTAGCCTACCCCGGACTCAAGCTTGACAACGATACGCCCGCCCCCCGCCCCGAACGCATGCTTGACTGAGTTCATCGCGGCTTCATTCAAGATAAGACCGAGCGGCACCGCGCGTTCAATCGAGAGCTCGACCTCGTCGGCCGCGATCTCGATCGTTGCAATTTCCACCTGCGTCTGCAGCGAAGCGCAGAGCGCCCGCAGGTAACCGGCGACATCCACCGTTCGGAGGTCCTGCCCCGGTGCCAGTTGGTCATGAGCAAGCGAAATGGCATTAACTCGGTTAGCGACGTGTTCCAGGGCCCGGTGCACTTCCGGCCTTTCAAGGCGGCGCTTCTGGATGGCTATCGAGGCCAGGATCAGCTGAAAGTTGTTCTTTACGCGGTGCTGCATCTCCCGCAGCAGCACCTCGCGTTGTTGCGCCTGGACTAGAGCCGTGGTGGACTCCAGGTTGCTTCGGTCCACCTCTGGCCGCCGCATTGCTGAAGCAATGAGGGCAGCAGCAGCCGTCATGAAGTCGACGGTATCTTCGCTGAAGTCGCGTGTCACCGAGGAATCCACCTCCAGCACGCCCCAGGCCGCACCCTTGATGAGGATCGGCACATTCGCCAGCGATGTGATGCCATGCTCTTTCAGCACATCGGAAAAGACGTATTCTCCACGCTGCTCAGCGGCCGCGCCATCGACAATCACTAAAGGCTCGGCTGTCTGATAAGTTCGGCCGGGCGGCGATCGCAGATCCGCCGAAAAAACAGCGTTCCGCACAGTCCCTTCCTTCCACCCGAAGCCGGCCTCCATGAACAGGTCCGCGGTGCGCGGGCGGTAGCGAAGGATCTTTGCGTGGTTTATCTCAACAGCCCGGGCTACCTGCACACAGGCCTGATCGAGGAAGCGGCCGAGCGGAGTTTGCTCGCCCGCTACGCGGCCAAGGTCCACGAGAATGCGGACATGTCGGCGCAACTTGGCTAGCTCGGTGGTGGGGTCCAATGATGAGATCCTCTCGAGCGGGGTTGAAATCCAACGCATGAGCCTGCGAATTGCTCCGATCTCGCACCTTGGCAAGCAAAGAGACGCGGATGAGTTAGGAGCGCTCCGCGTATGCGATCAGAACAACGAGTTGCTGCCTGGCCGAGTTCGCGAGGTTCCTCGTGAAGTCAGCCTTCGCCTGCTTTGGGCGAGATCAGAGCCTTGTATGACCGACATGCTGAAGGGTTTCGGCTGCCGTCAGGCCTACGAAAGCCTCTCATGCAAGAACCCGCGGGGCAGCAGGCGGCGAGCTATGAGGTTTTGTGTCTCGGGTGTGCCAGCGTCTGTCGCGACGTCCGCATGAGGCGCTGGGTGGCTGGTCAGGCGTGGGGCCTCTGGGCCAGGTCGGAGAGCTTCTTGCAGTGATGCCCGACAGGCTTCACGTGCCTGACGACGGGCGCCAAAGCGATGCGCATAGCGCGCTGATCGCAACGGTCGCGGCTGGCAGGGTGATTGTGCCCCTGCCCGACCGTTAGGGAGCGCTTGTGCTGCTTGAGACCGAACGCATCAGGTTCGATCTCGATATGAACTTTCGGGGTGAACTGGTCAGGGGGCGCGGGCGGTGGCTAGCGCCTATGACAAGCCGGAGCGGTCGGTGGCAACGTGCTGGCGGGCGCACCCGACCCCGGCAAACCGGCGCGAGCGGCACCTGCTGGAGAGCTGATGGGAGCTGATGCGCTGCAGAGGCAATGAGCGCAGGCGCCATTCGGAAAGTGGGCTGATTTCGCTATTACGGCGGTCGCGATCCATCAAGAGTTGGTCGCAGTCGGCCAAGTGAGCTCAAAACAGAAATCGCAGATCAGGTCCGCAACTTTTACCGCTTCAAAATCGGTCATGTGTGCCGCTGTCTCAACCGCGGCCGTGACCAAGTCGTCCTGATCAACGGCCAGGAGGTCCAAAATGCGTGCAAACTTGAGCTTCAGCTCCAGGTCGCCCGCGAACTCGTCGAGGGTCACGTTGAGGATGCTCTCGTTCGCTTCGATCAGCCGCGTTTGAATGCCATCCGACGACGCGGCCAGTGCCCTTACGGCTGCGAAGAAATGCCCTCGCGCGTTTGAATATTTTTCCACCATCGGTCACCGCCGGTCGTGATTGAGGATTGGGTTCGTCGCCGTCCCCGTCGGATGTTCCACTATGCTCGGCCAGAGAGCCTTCTTGCCAGCCGCGTGCTTCCCTGCGGTCAGGCTGCAACGCGCCGCTTTGCCGATGCACGTTTAGCCTTTGGCAAACCGGCGGGGGCGGCAGCTTCTTTGGCCAGCCGAGCCAGTCTGAGCCGCTGCGTCTTTGACTCGCGATCTGCGGTTTCTTTGTCCATGATCTCTCGTGCGGCTTGTGTGGTCGCGTCGCCCTTGCTCTCCCTAGCTGTCGGCTTCGGCTTGAACACGGCTTCCGCAATTGCATTGCGCATCATAAGTTCCTTAAACGAAAAAAGGCCGGGCGGGCCCGACCTTTCCAAAACGCCTCGACGGCCAGTGCCAGTACATCCGTGGTCAAGGGCCAGAAGCGGTATCCTTTAGGCGGCCCGAAGATTCTCGGCCGCGCTCTTGCCATTGCGGCGGTCCTGCACCACATCGAAGCTCAGCTTCTGACCTTCTACGATTGTGCCCATACCGGCACGCTCAACAGCCGTGATATGGACAAACACGTCCGCGCCGCCCGTTTCAGGAGCAATAAAGCCGAAGCCCTTGGTCGAATTGAAGAACTTTACGGTTCCAGTGTTCATAGCGATTTCCTTTCAAATCGGCATAGAAATTCGCGTCTGGCGACACGCCAAACGTCATATTAGTCGAGATTTGAGAGGAAGATCGTCGGGCGCCGGAGCGCAGAAACAAGTTCAACAGCAAACATCGATTGCAGATATATAGGCTTGATTTACCGCCAACGCAAGCCTCTTATCTCATTCTGGACATTCCCGACTTTGGTTTTCTGCCGCCAAACCCGGAGCTGACCTAATCTGCTATGCGCTCCTCATGAAGGATCACATCCAGCATGTCGCCCGATAGCGGCTGCCGCTCTTCGTCGATCTGGATGCTGCTGATGCCGAGGGCCTTGGCGCCGGAATAGCTCCTGGATTGCTTCGCGAATGGACATACATCGCTGCTGATCAGATCCGACTGGGGTTGGCCGGCCCCCCGGCGAGGAACTTGGGCCGATGTGTGCTCATGACCCCCAAATAACATCCGAGAAGCCTTCCGGCGTTCCGTACTAGACGATTGTCTTCCGCGACAAGAGTGGGAAAGGCATGCCTATGACCTTGTTCGCAGCTTCGTCGGCGTCGAAGCTCGGCCCGAGCTCCTCGCCGCATTGCTTGATGACACAAAAAACCCGCCGACCGAAGCCGACCAGCTCTGATGCTGCGAATCACGCGTCGATCCGTTCCGGGCATTTAGTGCGGATTGTATGTGGGACCGGGTGTGCGGAACGATCTGTCAGGGAACCAGCCTCTTCCGGCTCGTCCGATAAAGCCCGCACGTCCGGGGGGACACGCGGGCTAACGGGTCGACTCAGCGGCTCTTGCGGAGCTGCTCAGCCGCTTTCGGAAACAAATTCGGACTGTTGTCGTTAAGAAGTAGGTTGCTGGGAGACTACCGCATGCCGCGTTACTTTTTCCATGTCGATAACGGTGAGTTCATTCCAGACCAGGCAGGAATCGATTTGCCCGACTTAAACGCCGCGCGGCGAGAGGCCGTTCGAGCGGCCGGCCAAATGATAGACGATTCGCAGCAATCGTTCTGGGAACACATGACCCCTTGGAACATGCATGTGACAGATGACGATAGTCGACTGCTGTTCACGCTTCAGTTTGGTGCTAAGGTTCCATCCGGCGAAGCGCGATACATCCCTCGAGCCGATCAGAATTGACCACTGACCGCTTTCGCTCCAGTTCCCGGTTCATGTTCCTCTACCAGCCCCTCCTAGACGAAGAAAAAGTCAACAGATCAATGGGGCGCTATCGCGCAATGTCCCGATACGTCCCAATGAGACCGCCCGAGGCCCGGTTCGGCTCATGCCTCACGAAAATCTCGTCCCGCTCGCCGACCTTGACGACCAGCCAGCGGTCGTCGTTCGAACTTGTGTAGAATGCCCGTGAGGGGTTTGACCTAGCGACATCCTTTGACCTGTCTGCAGCGACATCGCGCCCTTAACTTCGTCTCTGTGCATCGTTCTCGCCTTTTGAGCAGCGAAGTCTGCTTACGGACGGCGGGCAAGCTAGCTCCAATGGCCGGATGGTGGCGCAGAGCTGCCGTCGGGGCATTTCCGAGTTGGAAGCCCCATCAATCCTGGGGAATAAGAATTCGAGAAGTGCTGATCCGATGCGCAGGGCTCGTTCAGCCAGCCGCGCCCAGAATGCCTTGGTTCTTCCGTTTTGCTAGAAGTCCCGTCAGCCAATCCGGATCCATTGCCGGGACGGAGGAGAGTAGCAGTTCGGTGTAGGCAGCGTGGGGTGACGTCAGTATCTCGGTTTTTGAACCCTGCTCCACAACTTTCCCTCGGTGCATGACGACGACCTCGTCCGCGATTGCTCTTACTGTCGCGATATCATGGGTGATAAAGATGTAGCTGACGCCGAGTTCGCGCTGTAGGCGTATCAGAAGCTTCAAGATTTCTTCTTGCACAATTTGATCCAGAGCCGAAGTGACCTCGTCACAGATGATGAGCTCGGGATTCGCGGCGAGCGCGCGCGCAATGCAGATCCGCTGTTTCTGGCCTCCGGACAATTCACCGGGCAGCCTGTCGAGGAAACTTTCGTCCATCTCGATCATATGCATGAGTTCGCCGATCCGGCGGTCGCGCTGCTCCCCTTTTAAGCCTAAATAGAACTCGAGCGGACGCGCGATTACCTCCTCGACAGTCTGGCGAGGGTTAAGCGCGCTGTCCGGCGATTGATAGATCATTTGGATACGCCGCAGCAGGTCTTTCGAGCGTTGCTTTAAAGACAGGGGAAGCGGCTGGGCGTCAAATGAGATCGAACCGGACATAGCAGGCAGCAAACCGGTCACGACACGGGCAAGTGTCGATTTCCCGGACCCTGATTCACCCACCAACGCGACTGTTCGGCCACGCGGAACCCTGATGGACACGTCCGACAGCACCTTGACCCTTCCGGCATATGCGGCGGTGACATTGTCGATGGTAAGTATGTGGTCCCGGGCCTCAATCTCCGGCTTGGCAAGTTTGCGCACAGCCCAGAGCGTCCGAGTGTATTCCTGAGCAGGGGCTGTGAGCATCTGCCGTGTACCCGCTTCCTCGACAGTTTGTCCGTGGCGTAGAACCATGATCCGGTCCGCCATCTGCGCCACTACCGCCAGATCGTGTGTCACGTATATCGCTGCAGTGTTAAAATCTTCAACGACCCTGCGGATCGACGCCAAGACCTCGACTTGCGTTGTCACATCGAGCGCAGTTGTCGGCTCATCGAACACAATCAGGTCGGGCCGGCAAGCCATGGCCATAGCGGTCATAGCTCGCTGCAACTGACCGCCGGATACCTGATGCGGATACCGGAAGCCTATGGTCTCAGGCTCTGGAAGGTGGAGGCGTCTATAAAGCTCCACAGCATCACGATTGGCCTCACCTCGGCTGGCGATCCCGTGCGCAACCGCCGTTTCCACGGTCTGATCAAGGAGCCGGTGAGCCGGGTTGAACCAGGCAGCCGCGCTTTGCGCCACATAGGCAATGCGGGAGCCTCGGAGCCGCCGACGGCGTGCTTCGCTCATCGACAAAAGATCGACCCCATCGAACAGCACCGAGCCTTGGGTAATTCGGCATCCCGGCTTGGCATATCCCATTGCAGCAAGGCCGATAGTGGACTTCCCGGCTCCGGATTCGCCAATCAGTCCCAACACTTCTCCCCGCTTGAGCGAGAAATCCACACCGCGCACGATCGGGTGCCAGCGCTCGTCGGAGAATCCTTCAACGTGAAGGTCGCGGACCGTGAGAAGATCTGTCCCCCTTTCGCGCGCGATGACACTGCTACTTTTCATCACGCAGCCCGCTCGTTGAATGCAGAAACCAGTCCACGACGAAGTTCACCGCTACTGTGAGGAGGGCAATGGCGCCCGCCGGCAGAAGCGGCGTGACATCGCCATAGGTAATCAGCGTCGCGTTTTCCCTCACCATCGATCCCCAATCGGCGGATGGCGGCTGTATGCCGACGCCCAGGAACGACAATGCTGCAATGGTCAAAAAAACAAAACAGAATCGCAGACCAAACTCTGCGATGAGCGGCGGCAGAATGTTGGGCAAGATTTCCTTGCGGAGAATCCATGCGGGGCCTTCGCCCCGCAGCTGTGCGACCTCGACATATTCCATCACCACCACGTTCAGGCCAACTGCTCGGGCCAGACGGAACACGCGCGTCGAATCGAGCAGCGCTATGACCAAGATCAGGCTGGTTATTGAAGAGCCGAATATCGAAAGCAACATCAGCGCGAAAATCAGGCTCGGGATCGACATCAATACGTCCACGGCGCGTGACAATAGTTGGTCTAGCCAGCCCCGGTACGTTGCAGCGAGAAGGCCGAGCGTCACACCCGCTGCAAAGGACAAGATAGTTGTGATGAAGGCAATGCCGATCGTGTTGCGGGCGCCGTAGATCAGTCGTGTAAGCATGTCGCGACCGAGTTGGTCAGTCCCGAACGCAAACTCGTGGCTCCAGGGCGCGAATGCCTCGCTAAAGACCTGTGTTTCTCGATATGGAGCGATCAGAGGCGCAAACAAGGCGACAACAGCGTAGCAGAGCATCACGCCCATACCGAACCAGGCGCTGAGCGGGGCCTTCTTCAGGGCTATTCTGATGCGAGATCGGCGCGTCCGCCTTACCCTTGGCGCCCTGGTGGTCTGGATCACGGGCTCTGCACTTGTCATCGTGGGTGCAAAAGTCTCGGGTTGGTTGCGATCGAAATGATGTCGGCGATCAGGTTGAGCAGGATGTAGGTAGCGGCGAACACCAGCGCGCAGGCTTGAACAACCGGTACGTCTCTCGATCTCACGGCATCGACCATCAGTTGGCCGACGCCGGGGTAGACGAACACCACCTCGACAACCACGACGCCTACGATGAGATAAGCGAGATTGAAGGCCACAACCGTCACAATCGGGGCCCAGGCGTTTGGCAACGCGTGCCGAAGCACGACCACCATTGGCCTCATTCCCTTCAACCGGGCCATGTCGATATAGGGGCTCGAAAGCATGTTGAGAATCGCTGCGCGCGTCATCCGCATCATGTGAGCAACGATGACAAGCGTGAGCGTGATCGACGGCAGAGCGGCGCGCCAGACATGGTCCCAAAAAGGGGTCTGGTCGTTGATATTGGCCAGCGTCGGGAACTTCGGCACGACGTTCAGGGTCCAGTTTATCGAAATCGCCAGCCAGACGGGTAAAGACTGTGCGAATTCGGTGCCCGCAAAGGTATCGCGCGAGATAATCAGGAAGGCGAGCATGTAGGCTACGAAGAATTCCGGGAACGAAATGGTCGTAAGTGTTACCGTGTTTACAACCCGATCGAACCAGCTGTTGCGATACAGGGCCGCGACAATGCCCAGCCCCAGCGCCAGCGGCACCGCGATGAGAGCGGTCATGACCGCCAGGAACATGGTGTTGTAAAGGCGAGGTGCGATGATCTCGGCGACCGTCCGCCGGTAGCCGGTTCGACTGGCAAAAGAGGATCCAAAGTCACCCTTTGCCATCTTACCGATCCAGCTGAAGTAACGCTCAACTGGGGGGCGATCGAGGCCGATCTCGTGTTGAAGGGCCGCGACCGTTTCCGGGGTGGCAGATTGACCGAGTGTCGCCTTGGCGAAGTCGCCGGGGAGCATTGCAATCGCCGAAAAAATGATGATCGAGACGACGAACAGGGTAATTAGGCCGAGGCCTAACCGTTGTAGAACCGTCTTTGCGACCGGATTCAAACGCATGCGCGCATTCCCAGGATTGCGCCGTCCGCAGGGCGAGCGACGCAGCTGGCAAACACCCCCTACGCCTCCGCCATCCACCAGCGCTCTGCCATCTTCAGTCCGTCATTTTCCCAATTCGGCGCCACATCGCCATGGCCTAGTTTCTTGGATTGGGCGCTGACGAAGTTGTTAAACACCAGCACGATGCTACCGCTATCGTCGTGGGTCAGCTGTTGCATCTCGCCATACATAGCGGCGCGCTTGGCTTCATCCGTCTCGGCTCGTGCTTGGACAAGCAATTCGTTGAAACGAGGATTTTTCCAGAATGACTCGTTCCAGCTGGATTCCGCTGCGAAGGCTTGTGTGAACATCCAGTCGGCTGTCGCGCGACCGCTCCAATAGGAAGCGCACCACGGTTTCTTGAGCCAGACATTGTCCCAATAGGCGTCCTCCGCCTCGCGCACCACATTGACGTCGATGCCGCACTGTGCGGCAGTCTCGCGAATGAGCGCCCCCGCGTCCACCGCACCTGCGAAAGCGGCATCGGCAACCGAGAGATCAACCTTTAGCTTTTCCATTCCCGCCTTCTTCAAATAATGGCGGGCTTTTTCAGGATCGAAACGGTGTTGCGGCTCCGGGTTCTTGTAAAACTTGATCGCCGGCGCGATCGGACTGTCATTGGCAACGGTGGCATGTCCGAGGAAGATTTTGTCAGCGATCTCTTGACGGTCGATCGCCCACTTCATTGCCATGCGGACGTCCGGATTGTCGAAGGGTGCGATAGTGACGTTCATCGGCAAGGTATAGTGGCCGTAGCCGGTGACTTCGATGATCTCGATTTTTGGATTGCGTTTCAGCATGCCGAGTGTCTTCAGATCGGCGCGGCCAATGTAATCCACTTCCCCGGTGGAGAGGGCAGCCATGCGTGCCGCCAAATCAGTAATGGCGATGAACTCCACCTCATCCAAGTAAGGCTTGCCGTTCTTGAAATAGTTCGGATTGCGCTTGAGCTTGGCCGAAACCCCAGGCTGGAAATTCTCGAGCACGAATGCGCCGGTTCGTGTTCCTGATGCCCAATCCGCCTTCCCGTCCACGCTCGGCATGATGACGAAATGATAGTCGCTCATTATATAAGGGAAATCGGCGTTGCCGCTGTTGAGGGTGAAGACCACCGTTTCCGGGCCATCCGCCTTGATGTCGGAAACGGATTCAAGCAGAGACTTCGCCGCCGATTTGGTATCGGCACCCATGTGATACCGCATCGAGGTCACGACATCTTCGGCCGTCACTTTCTTGCCGTTGTGGAAGGTCACGCCCTTGCGCAGCTTGAAAACCCAAGTCTTCGCCCCGTTGGAAGATTCGAAGCTCTCGGCCAAGTCCGGCTGTATGCCACCCTTGGCGTCGACCTCCGTGAGGCCGTTGGACATAGCGCCTGAAAAGGCCGTCTGCGTGAAAGTGTCCGGATAGCCGGCCGGATCGATGGAATCTGTTGTCGCGCCATGCGCCATGCCAAGTTTGGCGAAGCCGCCTTGCTGCGGTTGTGCCCGTGCTACGGTGACGAAGATCTGATCCGAGGCAGCGACGGTTAGGCCCGCCGCTAGTCCCAAATGGATGAAGTCGCGGCGGGAAACCTTGCCGCGCCCGATCAGACTTTGCGCGACGCGAAATTTGTACTCAGATTCAGACATTTCCGTTCTCCCATTTGCGGATTTTCCGCTATTTTTTTGAACCCATTCAAGTCAGCCGGTCAGGCCTTTTTCCGTTGGTTCCGTCTCCCTGCACCGGGCTGCTGATCCTTTTGACCCTCACGCCGTCACATAAATGTTGCCGTCCTCAACTGTGACCGGGAATGTTCGCGCACGCACAGTTGGGTCGACGAGTGCGGAACCCGTCTTGATGTCGAACTCCCAGCCGTGCCAGGCGCAGCGCACGATCTCGTTTTCTCGATGATAGATGAACCGCGCATCCTCGACCGGCGCGGTCGTCCCGCATTGCGGCCCTTCACAGAGGGGCGCACCGCGATGCGGACAGATGTTGAGCAGCGCATGGAAGCTCTCTCCGATGCGGAACACACCCACCGAAAGGCTCCGGACTTTGGCAATGACAGGTGTCCCGGCTTCGATCTCGTCAACGCGGCAGACGAAGGTTTTCTCGCCCATATTCTGCTCCGTCAGGCAGCGTTCGCGGTCAGAATGGCAGGAATG
Source organism: Mesorhizobium sp. WSM3864 (assembly GCF_002294955.1). Taxonomy (NCBI): domain Bacteria; kingdom Pseudomonadati; phylum Pseudomonadota; class Alphaproteobacteria; order Hyphomicrobiales; family Phyllobacteriaceae; genus Mesorhizobium; species Mesorhizobium sp. WSM3864. The sequence continues at coordinate 8,567 of NZ_NSGD01000026.1, read as the reverse complement.
CGCTTGTAGACCTCGAGCGCATTCTGCCCCATCACCTTCGCTTTCCAGGAAGGCGGAATGTGGAGCGTATTGGCGTCGTCATAGTCCCAGTGCGGATAGTCTGACGCAAACATCAGCGTGTTCTCGCCATCCATCGCTTCCAGAATGGACCACAGATGCTGCACGTTGGCTGGCTGCTCCAGCGGCTGTGTTGAGAAGCGGATATTACGGCGGCAATATTCCGATGGCAGCATCTTGAGCCATGGCGTTTCTTTACGCAGCGCCTTGTAGTCAGCATCGAGGCGCCACAGCACCGTCGGCACCCATGCGACGCCGCATTCGATCACGACGAAATAGAGTTCTGGCCATTTCTCAAAGACGCCGTGAGCGATCATGCTGGCGACATGGCTGATCGCCGACATGTGCAGGATGGCGTGCGTTTCCCAGAAGAAAGTAGTGGGGGCAGGCGCGACAGCGTTCCAGTTGACGCCTCCGTGCCCGCCGAGGTGAATCGCGAACGGCAATCCCATTTCCGCGCAGGCTTCATAGATCGGGTGGTAGAAGGGATCACCATACGGCTTCACTGAGCCTTGGGAGGCTAGAACCTGGACCATGCGAGGATGATTGCCCAGCCGACGGATTTCAGCGGCCGCCAGCTTTGGATCCTGGGGCGCAATGACGATTGAACCCATGAAGCGATTGTCCTTCGGCAACCACTCCGCGATCTGATAGTCATTGTAGGCACTGACCAGGGCACTAGCGTAATACGGGTTTGCCAAGGTCGAGGCTTCAATGGGCTCGTCGCCGGTCAGGACTGCCACCCCGACATTATACTTGTCGAGATGTTTTTCCTTCATGATCCGGTAGTTGTCCGCCTCGGTCTCGGGCCGCACATCTTTTCGGGAGAAATCCTGCGGATGAAACCAGGGGCGATGGCCGTGTGGGAAAGATCCTTTGGGGCCAGTCTTCTCGCCCTCGATGAACATGTCCTTCCAGATGCCCGAAAGATACGGCTCCAAAACCGTGGCGCTTGACCAGTAGTTGTGACAATCGCAGTCGACGATAAACACTTTAGCTTTCGCTCCCTGTCTGGCTTAGCCGCGCCTAGCCGTTTACTGCCTCCACCTTCCGCCTTGACAATTGCCGGATCAAGCCAATGATCTCTGGCTAATGATCGGCTTTTTCGATTAAGGTATGATGCATGCAGTTGGACCACATCGAGACCTTCCTCGACATTATCGAATCGCGCAACTTCAACCGGACTGCGGACCGGCTGAACATTACTCAGTCTACGGTGAGTTCTCGGATCAAGGGTCTGGAAAGTGCGGTGGGGTCAGAGCTTTTCCATCGTGGTCGTGCTGGCGCTGAGCCGACCGCGGCGGGGCGACGTTTCGAAGCCTACGCGCGAGCGATGCTTTCGACCTGGTCGCAAGCGCGCCATGACGTGCGCGCATTCAACCGGTTCGAAGGGACGCTACGTGTGGCCGCACAGGTTGGCATGACACGCTCGGTGCTGCCTGGGTGGGTGGAGGCGCTCTGCCAGGTTCTTCCAAAGGCCTCGATTCATGTAGAGTCCGACTATTCCAATCAGATGGTGACCGATCTCAGCATGGGAAATCTCGACATAGCCGTGCTCTATGCACCCCGCTATCTTCCCGAAATTACTTATGAGCACCTCATGGTCGAGGAATATGTGATGGTCTCCACCGTTGCGAGGACGCTATCGGAGGTGAATCCTGACAGCTACATTCGCCCGGGGTACACCGTCGTACTCGAGAAAACCCATTCGGAGCTGATGCCTGCCCTGGCAATTTCCAGGCTATCCATGGGATCCGAAAGCTTGGCCGAGGCAATGCTGCGACGAACCGGGGGGAGTTGTTACATGCGCAACGACGATGCCCGCAGGTTCACGGCCGAGGTCCCATCGTTCCTGGTCGAGGGCGCCCCGACGCTTTACCAGCCCGTCCATACGGCCATGCTCGCCCGGCGCAAGCATGAGCCGATCATCCGCAAGGGCCTTCGTGCGCTCCAGCTCGCGGTGATGTCGCTCGAAACATAGATCGAAATACCCGATCAAAAAGTAAGGCTCAACTCGCTGTTCCGCGAAGGCTTCGGCTGGCATGTTGGCGCGTCACTGAGAGCCCAAATGAACGCACACACCTCGTTTCCGGCTTCCGAATTTGTTGCTGCGATGCGGCAGCGGCAATGGGCCGACTCATCGCCGCAGGCAATGGTCTGCCGTCGGGTGATCGAAGAGACGCACGACGTGAAAACGTTTGTCTTTTCGGCTGCGTCAGACCGCATGTTCTGCTTCAATGCGGGGCAATATGTGCTTCTTCACCTCAGCATTGATGGGCTCAAAGTGACGCGAGCCTACTCCGTCTCCTCTCCACCGACTCGTCCACTTGACTTGCACATCACGGTAAAGCGGACACCTGGCGGGTTCGTTTCCAATTGGCTCCATGACAATCTGCGGTCCGGTGACGAAATCAAGATTGAAGGCCCCGTTGGTTCGTTCAAACTCGAGGGCGCTGCCAGCGAAAAGCCTCTCTTTCTTGCGGGCGGCAGCGGGATCACGCCTCTTATGTCGATGCTGCGAATGTTGACGGATCGAGCATCCGATCTGGACCTTCGGCTCATCTTCAGCGTGCGCTCGGCACGCGATATCATCTTTAAATCGGAACTCGATGCACTCGCTGCCCGATTTCCCAACGTCGAGGTGACATTGCTTTGTTCCAAGGGAGATTCCTCGTGGGCAGGACCGAGTGGCCGGTTAAATGGCCCCCTGCTCCTGCGCCTTGTTCCCGATCTTGCCAATCGTACAGTCTACACTTGCGGTCCCGAACTCTACATGAAGGCAATACGAGCCAGTTTTGATGAAGTTGGTATTGAACCGCTGGCCTATTACGAGGAGAGCTTCGGAGGCTACGCTGGCGGTGCTGCTCCGGATGAAGCCTCTGCCATTTCGTTTTTTGTCCACTTCACCAAGTCTGGAATAGAGCATTGCTGCGCGCCCGGAGAGACCCTGCTGGATGCAGCGCGCAAATGTGGCGTCTATGTCCCCACCGCGTGCCAGCAAGGAGTTTGCGGCACTTGCCGAATAGCCAAGCTCTCCGGCGAAGTGTCGATGTGTGATCTTGGCGGGCTCACTTCCGAAGAGAAGTCTGCGGGTTATGTGCTGGCCTGTTGCAGCCGGGCGCAAGGCAATGTTTCAATCGATCTTTGACGGCCCTGGCGGTGTGCCGCCTGTGCAGTGTCGGGGTAAAGCGAAGAGGGGGAAGTAGATGCTCGGGGTGAACCTCGACGAGCGTCACCTTGATCTCCGGCTTGCACGGGCTGCGGTCGAACCTCAGGCGGAAGGGATTGGCGCCCCCCGTAAACCATCATGAGGTCAGCCGGCCGGCAGTAGCGCACGTTCCCGCAGGCGCACTCCACCTTCAAAAGCATGTTGTGCCGGGTCGCTTTGCCCAGCGTGTCGATCATCTCGTGCGCCATGAGAACAAAGAAAGAACAAAACTCTTGAACGTCAAGCCGGCCTATGGAATCTTTTTGGCATGAGCGACGAACCGGCACGACCTGGCGAGCCTTTGCAAACGCGCGAGCGCGGATCCCTCGGTCACGCCTGCGAGCACGAGGGGTGCGGGAAAGATGCGGGCTGGGGCTTTGCTCCCCCCGGCAGCCATCACACTGGTTCTGCTTTCAGCACCGCGGGGAGGGAGAGCGCTACCTGTAGCGGAGGGCACATCATGATACGTGAGATCATAGCAAAGGACCTCGAAGGAGCAGCCGACCAGATTGCAGAGATCTCGAGAGCCGACCTTCAGGTGATGCTCCGCAGGGCCGCCTTGATGCTGAGGAATGGGACGGGGCTCGTGCTCGATCCGAAGGTCGAGGAAGCGTTGGCAGGCCTGGCCGCGGAAATGGGGCTGTCCACGCCGGAGCTGGTCAGAACGATCGTCGGTGAATGGCTGATGGCCAACGCCTACCTGCCGGTGCCCTACGCGCTGGACGACGAGAGCGCGGTCGAAGGTAACGCCTGCTCCGCCGTCCAACCATCACTTCGGACGTTCACTCCTCTCCGTTGGTTGCCCGCTCTAGTCTCTATCCATTAGGTGCTGCCTTCGGCATTCAACCGTAATGGAACTTCGGCTTTGGCTCGGTACCCTCAAATTCGACGCCGACGCGGTCATTCTTTCGCCAACGAACAACAGCCCTGTAAGCGATCCCGCCGACGGGAACGTAGAGCAGAAAGCGTGCTGGAATCTGAATGTCTGCGGCCAACCTCAGTTCGGCTCCTTGGGAGTGCTGATTGCGTAGAGAGCAGCTGATTTCCGAGTTTTGGAAACCCGTGATGATCGTCCCGCCCTTCAGCACGCGCGGGCGATGTTCTCGACGGGAGCGTCTGGAGGTGGGGTTTCCGTAGACTTATAACGTGAACGGCCTTCCAGCGCTCCGTCGACCCGAAAATTATGGCTCGGGACCACAGAGCGCCCAACCTGCTGTCAGGCTCGGTATCGGCGGCGGTCCTTTTCCTATATGAAGGAAAATTTGTAGACCGCTCGATTGGTCTCGTCGGTGACGCGAACCCAGTCAGACTCGTCTCGCCTGTCCCGTACGTTCCGGCCGGTCACCCATTCAGCGGCTGCTTTCGGTGAGGTCGTTTTCGCGTAGGCAACAGAGACCACGTCCATCCCCGACATGGTTTCAACGGTATAGATGTTCATTTGAAATGCTCTTCATTAAGCGCCGTCAACACATTGAAAGAGCCCGCCCAGTGCGGAACGGGCTCTTTTGTCGGGCCTCCTCTGGGATCAGCCCACTCCAATTCTCCCGAATGGGGGCCGAAACGCCAGCCCGACGCGTCGCTTTACAGCGCCGCCTAGCCACGGAACTGCGATAAGGGCAATAGGTTCCGGGGAGTTAGTTCCGCCCCGCTTGTCGCTTAAGAGGTCTTTCGGGCCGGTGTCTGGCGAATATGTCAAGGTGATCCGCTTGCCGCCGCAGGCCGCGAATTTCATCCTCGGCCTCAAGTCCCACTCCATAGCCGGAGCATCTGGGCCGAAGCGATCGCGGAGCGCCGACAGATCGAGCTTCTGATGACGATGGCAGTCGAGGCAGCCGCCCGCGACGGACATACCCGCGTCGATCAGTTCTTGAATGGTCCAGCCGGCACTCATGGCGGCGATGTAGGCAGAGATGATCCAGATCGCCAGAACGGCTGGAGCCCACTCGTGAGGGAGGGTCGAGTGGGCTCCCTTGCTTGCCTATGGGACGGCTCGGATAGAACTGGGACACCAACCGTGCCGTCCAATCTATAACCGCTTGCCCGCCACGATGTTCCAGTCGGGCGGCTGACCCGACTTATGCACGGGAACATCGGACTTCAGTCGCAAATAGCGAAAGTTGCGAGTCCGCTAATATGGATGCAGAATTAAAGCTCCCCACCTTCAAGCGGTGGGGTGGCCCGACCCGCGATATCCTGTGTCACCTAGATTAAGCGGGCCGGGCCGCAGAGGTTCCTATTGGGGGGGTGCCCGATGCATTCTCTGCCAAAGAGTGTTCTCGAACCCGAGGACATAACGATGCTTGAAAGGGTACTCGAGAAGCTATTACCGGCAAATGCGGACGCCGCCGAAAGGGAATGGCTGGCCAGCCTGTTGATTGCCACGAATGGATAGCCAAACCGTAAGCCGCGTCGGCAGGAGAAAAGAGCTAGATGCCCGCCGTTCCCTGCCTGGCCATTCCGGTGCCCCGCCTTCGTGATGAACGATGGCGTCCGGGATCGCCTGATAGATGCTGCCGGCGTCTTCCTCGAGTTCAGTGCTGCTGATCTCAAGCGACTTCGCGTCGGCAAACAGCTCCTGGATGAACTCGGCGATCGACAGGACGTCCGCGCTGATCATGCCCGCCTGGTTGTTGGCGAGCCATTGATGCAGGAAGTTCGTGCCGCGCGTGCTCAATGGCGGTTCTTGAGGAATTTAGCTTCCCGCAACAGCGAATTCGAATCTGTGCCGATCAACTTGATCAGGCCGCGCGCCTCCTCCTCGGATAGACTCGTCTCTTTAGCCAACCGCGCTGCCAAAAGGTGGATGTTTTTGTCCGGTGAGCGATCCAGCGGCTTGCCGTCGCCGTCCTTCATTGCCCTATATCCGTTTGCAAACAAGAGCCCGCTCGCCTGAGAGGGTCGAACAGGCTCCCGGGGGCCCCAGCCCGGCGGTGAGCCTCGTGCCGGAGACACACGCCGCGAGACTCAACCGGGACACCGGTAGGCTTCCCTGTGTTCCTCCGCTGATTTGGGTTAAACGCGCTAAAGCTTTTCAGCAACCGCGCCTCTCGAAGGAGCGAAGCCGGGGCATAGCCGATCATGTCTACGAGTTCGCGCGCTTGGGTTTCGGTGATGCCGGTTTCCCGAGTTAGGAACTGCACGATCAATTGCTTATGTGCCCGCGCGCGGTCGCTAAGCTCTTGCCCGATTTCGGCCATAGGAAAAGTCCCCAGTGGTCCGCAACGCGACTTGACCGGTTTGGTTCCCACCCGTGGGGATATGAGCGTAAGCGACGGGCTTTTTAAGTTGCCACCGCGCGGCTGCACCAATAAGCCCGCCGCTGGGAGGCTTGGCGGCGGACTATCTCGGACCCAGAAGCAGAAACATGACTTCTGGGGGTCATCTTTGTTCCATGTCCTTTGTTAGATATTAGCTCAAGCTTGACGAAGCCAGTCGCCGCGCCAGACTCAATCTCATGGCGAAGGGCAGCATCAATATTGGCGACGAGGTCGCGATCACAGCCAAGGTACGCAGGGGGGTCACTGAGGACCGGGTGAGCGTGTCGATCCCGTGTTACGGGCAGCCCCATTCCATCGTTGATCGGATCTCCAAGGTTTAAGCAGGGCCAGGAGATCGAGCTGCGAGGCGATGTCACCCGCGTAGATGAAGGCAAAGTGACCATCAACTTAGGCGTGCCTGTCACGGTGAATGCCGATAGGGTCAGAGTGGTGACCCCTTACAAACCGCCGACAAGGAAGACGCCGCTTGTGGACAAGGCGACGTGACCAAGCTGTCCGACCTCGGGCCGCCAATCATCGGCCGCCGCCACAGCAAGGAATACGTCAACGAATGCGACCATTTCAACAAGTGCCCGGTCTGCGGACAGGCCGTCGACTGGCGCGATCTGCGGCAAGTGGTCTGGCATGAACAGCCGGGCCACGAACCGCTAGAAACAGACTCCTAGTAGCGTGGCACTTGCCTGTCTCACTTCGGGACCAAAACCCTGGCATCCGCGTTGCATCAAAGAAATTGCCGGTTCCTCTACCGGACTCCTGATGGGGATCAGGATGAGTGCGCCGGGCTTGAGGATTTGAGGTTCCTCGCCCGGCGATCTTTCTTTCAGCATTCGCTAAGAACTGTTGTCTTCGCACCAGAGGACGGGAGGATTCACAGCGAATCCGTTTCGATCTAGGATCTTTGCTATGGCCGCGATCTTCGATGATATCGCCACTGCCCTCGAGAGCCCCGCGTAGACGGTTTGGGCCAAGGTCCGCGTCATTGCCCTAGATGCTGCTGGCAAGTTCTTTACGGGCATTGCCATCGGCATCGGTTTCGCGATCGGTCACGCCTTCGCGGCGTGACCCAAAACAACAATTGCCCTCGCCCGTCGTGACGCTATGGTTAACGCCGTCCGGGGTTTTCGGCTACCCACTCCCGGACCACCTCGGCCCGGCGGTGCGTTACCACTTCCCCCCGAAGCAAGATGGCTGCCGGGCCGTTCTACAGCCTCCAGGCGTGAGCGCGGCAGGGTTCTAGCCGAGGCCATAGCCCTGGCTATTTAAGTTGCCCGCCGTTCGAGAGTGCAGAACGAAAAGAGACCAAGAGCGTGGCGACGCCCCTAAAAGCCGGCGACGAGAAAGACGGCTTTGGTGCCCAGCCGAGTTGAGGCTTCAGCCGTTCATCTGAAACCTTATCAACCGCCCCGCGTTGGCTCCTCAGATTTCGAACCAGGAGACGAAATGCAAGTTTTGAAGCGGTCGCGCTGGACGGGAGCCGACGTAGACGAGTTTGCGGCAAAGCACGGTCTGACAACCAGGCAGGCCGAAATTGTGATTCAGAGCAATGGTCCTTCCAAGCACAAATGCGACGTGGCAGCCGCGGCCTTTATAGCGGCGCTTAGATATTGCAGTCACTCGCGAGAAAAGGTGCGAGAAGATCCCCTCTAAGGTCGGTAGGGAATGAAGCGCCTCAGGGTTGAAGTTATGTCTGGTGGAGCCGTGTGAGAGGGGCGGCGCTCAATTCAACGCCGGCTCTTGAGAAACCGGCGCCTCGCGAGAAGGCGTCGTCGACCGCCGTGATTCGACCACAACATTTGCTATTTTATCCGGGTGGAATCAATGGCATAGTAAGCTAGGGCCGATGGCAACGCAGTTTGCTGACTCTATGGCCCCCGTCCTCCGACGACCGTCGAACACACCCTGGTCCCCCGCCCCGCTCGGCGGTCGTCTTCTTCTTCCAGAGGCAACTGACGTTGCCCCCAGTTTCTATCCAGTTTTGAGTTCGTTTCCGGCCTGGGTTGTGCCCTGCTGGGCGGGTGAAGCGA
>NZ_NSGD01000025.1:0-54951 GCF_002294955.1 Mesorhizobium sp. WSM3864 | reverse complement strand
TCGCTTCACCCGCCCAGCAGGGCACAACCCAGGCCGGAAACGAACTCAAAACTGGATAGAAACTGGGGGCAACGTCAATTGCGGTAGGATACACGTCGTTTGTCGACTGGGAGAGGTTTACGTCGTCGTTGGGGTGCAGCCTTGCGTAATCGCCAATTTTGGCGCCGAGTTTGATCAGGGCCAGGTTGGTCACAACCTCGTTGAGGTTCATGTTTGTCGACGTACCGGCCCCTCCCTGCATCATGTCAACCGGGAAGTTTTCTTCGATCCCCTTCAGTTCGATGATATCGTCGCACGCATCTGAAATAGCCTGGGCCTTTTCGGGCGAGAGCAGTCCGAGTTCCATGTTTGCAAGACAAGCAGCCTTTTTCACCATCGCCATCGACTGGATGAACTCGGGAAAATCCTTCAGCCGCAGCCCGGACACATCGAAGTTCTGTTCTGCTCGACGGGTGTGCACGCCATAGAGCACGTGGCCCGGTACAGCGAGCGGTCCGATCAGATCCGTTTCGATACGGTCGGCAATCATGGTTGCTAACTCCGCTCAGCCAAGACCTCGGGCGTCACCCACGCAGGTGCAAGATTCACAAGTCTGGATACTAAGATGAGGTCCTCACGACCGGCTGATGACGGCGCCAGCCTTGATGGCGAGCGCCGCGATAGTCAGTGCCGGGTTGACGGCCGCGGATGTCGGAAGCACAGAAGCGTCGGTTACATAGAGGTTTGCAATTTCGTGGGAACGGCAATCAGGCGACACAACCGACGTCTCCGGATCGCTTCCAAGCCTGGCAGTGCCACACTGGTGCGAAGTCGTCTTTCTGCCGAAGGTTCGAGTAAGAACGATGGGGAAGCCCGCCCTTCGCATCACACCTCGCGTCCTGCGGATCAGCAGCTCGTGCGCTCGCATGTTACTGCGAACCCAATGCATGACGATGCGGCCATTCTGAACCGTGACCCGGCTCTCTGGATTGGGCAGGTCCTCGCTGGTCAAGAACCAGCCATAGCAATTGCGGGCTATCAGCCCCGCCAGCCACCGTGGCAGCAAGGGCGCGTTCGCCTTGAGGATGTTACCCGTGATATGTCCAAGCAATTGCACGTTGCCAAGCGGGAAACCTGTTTCCGGATCGGCGTTATAGAAGTCGTTGAATGCCAGGGTCTTCTGGTAGACCGACGTATTGGCCGACCGCGGATCGATCGCCAGCATGGCGGTGGTGTTGTGGTTCATGAAGTTGCGGCCGAGTTGGTCGGAGCCGTTGGCCAGCCCGCGCGGATGCGCGGCATTCGCCGACCGCAGCAAGAGTGCCGCGCTTTGGACCGCACCAGCCGCAACGGCGAAGACGCCAGCGCTGATCCGCCGCTCAACTCCATCCTTGAAAAACACCGCGGCAGTCACCTTGCGACCCGTCGGATCGGTTTCCAGCCGTACGACACTGGCCCCGGTCACGAGACTGACGTTGCTGCTGTTCAACGCGGCAGTCAGCGGTCCAACTTCGGCGTCGATCTTGCCGGAACCCGTGTTGGGAAACGCATCCCACCCGGTCTTTGCGCGGCGAAGCCACTCATTGATGTCGATAGCCAGGGGAAGGCTGGCTGGATGGATCCCCGCCTCTTTCAAGCGAGCGCGCACGGCCGCTATGGCCGGCTCGTCGGGTACCGGCGGAAAACGGTAAGGACCGGTGCGCGGCGGCTCGGTGGGATCCTGCGTGGGGTCACCCCGCACCTTGAAAATCGCCTCGGCTCGCTCGTACCAGGGCTCGAGCTCCTCGTAGGTGATCGGCCATCCAGGCGAGGCGCCGTCCATGTGCGGGCGGGGGGAGAAATCCTCAAGCCTGTAGCGGTACATCACCGCGCCGAAGAATTTGGAATTGCCTCCAACATAGTAATAGTTGCCGGGCAGGAAAGCCTGCCCATCGTCGCCGAGCCACTCTTCGGTCGAACGGTAGAAGCCCTTGAGAAATATCGCCCGGTCGTCGCGCGCCTGGGGCGCGTCGCGCAGGTGCTCGCCACGTTCCAGAATCACGATGCGCCTGCCGGTGCCGGCCAGGCTATGGGCCAGGGAAGCGCCTCCTATGCCTGACCCGATAATGACGATATCAGCTGTTTGATCCACTTCGATGCCTCAGTCTATGCGTTGCTCATTGTCGGCATCGAACAGCACGATCTTGCCAGTATCGACCGCGAGGGTCGCCGAAGTGCGGGCTGCCACGGCCCTTGGCGGCACACGAGCTGTGACTTCGACCCCGCCTGCCTGGAAAAGAGCAAGCGTATCGGGGCCCGTAGGCTCGACAACGTCGATGTTTACCGTCACCGCTTGCGCGGCTTGCTCGCCGGCGACGCTGAACAACTCCGGACGAACGCCCAGCAGAATACTGCGCCCAGCGTATTTGGCTGCCGCTTGTGAAGACAAAGGGATGCCTGAGAGGCGGGCAGCCGCCCCACCTGGGACGTCGATCACCGCGACTGGCCGACCGTCTTCCACGTCAAGTCTCGCCGGAACGATGTTCATGGAGGGCGAGCCCACGAACTTGGCCACGTATACGTTCGCCGGCCGGTCGTAGACCGACTGCGGATCGTCAAGGTGCTGGACCACGCCGTCCTTCATCACGGCAACGCGCGTGGCGAGCGTCATCGCTTCGATCTGGTCATGCGTGACGTATACGATTGTGGTTCCCAATCGTGCATGAAGACGCTTGATCTCGGTTCGCATGTCGACGCGCAACTTGGCGTCCAGGTTGGATAAAGGTTCGTCGAACAGGAACAGCTTGGGTTGGCGCACGATCGCGCGCCCCATTGCCACGCGCTGGCGCTGGCCTCCCGAGAGTTGCGAGGGCTTCCTGTCCAGAAGATGCGTCATCTGGAGCAGGTCGGCCGCCGTCTTGACCGCCTTGTCCCGCTCGGCTTGCGGCACGCCGCGGATCTTCATGCCGAACTCGATGTTCTGGCGCACGGTCATCGTGGGATAGAGGGCGTAGGACTGGAACACCATGGCGATGTCCCTGTCTTTCGGCGACAGGTCGTTGACAACCCTGCCGGCGATGCGGATTTCGCCACCTGAGATGTTCTCGAGGCCGGCGATCATGTTGAGCAGTGTGGACTTGCCACAACCCGAAGGGCCGAGCAGCACCAGGAAGTCGCCGGTGCCGATGGAGATACTGACCTCCTTCAGGACTTCGAGGTCACCGTAGAGCTTGCGGGCCCGATCGATTTCAAGCGTTGACATAGCACTAGCCTTTCACGGCGCCGGCGGTTAGACCGCGCACGAAGTAGCGTCCAGCGACGACGTAAACGAGAAGCGTGGGGATGGCGGCAATCATGGCGGCCGCCATGTCGACATTGTATTGCTTGCGCCCCATTGTCACGTTGACGATGTTGTTCAGCGCCACGGTGATCGGCGATGATTGCCCTGCGGTGAACGACACGCCGAAAAGAAAGTCGTTCCAGATCTGCGTGAATTGCCAGATGCAAGAGACCACAATGATGGGGAGCGCGGTCGGCAACATCACTGAAAAGAAGATCCGGAAGAACCCAGCTCCATCGATCTGCGCCGCGCGGGTCAGTTCGTCCGGGATGGTGATGAAATAGTTCCGGAAGAACAGAGTCGTGAAGCTGATGCCGTATACCGTGTGAACCAGCACGAGACCGGGAATGGTACCCGAAAGGTGCAAGCGACCCAGCAGTTGCGCCATGGGCAGGATAACGGCCTGGAACGGCAGGAAGCAGCCGAACAGCAACAATCCGAATATCGCGTTCGCGCCGGCGAAACGCCACTTCGTGAGAATATAGCCGTTTATCGCGCCTATCCCCGTGGACAGGATGACGGCGGGCACAACCATCAGGATGGAATTGATGAAGTATGGCCGCAGTCCCGTGCAGGCCGTGCCAATGCAGGCCTCCTGCCATGCCTTGTTCCAGGCTTCGAAGGTGATCGCCTGGGGCACCCCGATGAAGGAGCCGCCATAGATTTCATCCAGCGACTTGAGCGAGGTGACGATCATCACCCAAAGCGGCATCAGGTAGAAGGCGGCGAGCGCGATCAGCGAGCCATAGATGAACAGGCGGCCGATCTGGTGTGAACGACGCGCCGAGCGTGCTTCAGTGCGCATTGCGGTCCTCCCTCAATTCCGAATAGAGGTAGGGAACGATGATGGCTGCGACCGTCATCAGCATCATAATGGCGCTGGCGGCACCTACGCCCATCTGGTTGCGCCTGAAGGTTGCGGCGAACATGAAGGTGGAGGGCATTTCGGTGGCGCTGCCGGGCCCGGCATTTGTGAGGGCGAGCACCAGGTCGAAGCTCTTGATCGAGATATAGCTCAGGAGGACGATGACGCTCAGGAATGCTGGGCGCAGCATCGGCACGATGACGCTGAGGTAGATTCGCGGCAGGCTGGCTCCCTCGATCTGCGCGGCCTTGATGATCGAAGTATCGATCGCTCGCAGCCCGGCCAGGAAAATGGCCATCGCGAACCCCGTCGATTGCCAGACCGCTGCGATCACCACGCAGTAGATTGCAAAGCTTGGTTGTGTGATCCAGTCGAAGACAAAACCGGTCCAGCCGAGCTCGTTGACGACCTTCTGCAGGCCGAGGTCCGGGTTCAGGATCCATTTCCAGGCTGTGCCCGTGACAATGAATGACAAGGCCATGGGATAGAGGTAGACGGCTCGCAGGAAGCCCTCCGCCCTCACCTTCTGGTCGAGCAGAATCGCGAGGAACAAGCCCAGCGCGATGGTGATCGCCAGGAATAACGCCGTAAAGATGAAGAGATTGGCGACTGCAGTGTGCCAGCGCGGGGTCGACCACAAACGGACATATTGCTCGAGCCCGACGAAGTCGAACTTCGGGACCATCTGGGACGAAGATAGCGAGATCCAGGCCGTCCAGACTATGAAGAGATAGACGGCAATCAGAACGGCCAGCAGGCTGGGCGACAGGACGAGCCGCGGCAGCCATAGGTCCAATTTGTTTTTGAGCGACATGGGACTGACCAACCTCGCTATTGCCGAGCATTGTTGCGGACGGTGTCCCCGCCGGCACGATTGCCGGCAGGGCTTTGATGGCTTGGACTAGCGGGCGTTGTTGATCCCGTCGACCAGGGCCTGAACAGCATCCTTGGACGACATGTCGGTGACGAAGAATTTGCCGACGACGTCGGTGAAGACGCCGGCGAATTGAGGCTGGGCAGCAAAGCCTTCCGTGAGGCCGCCGAGCATCGCGCCGTTCTTCACCGCCGCCTCACGGTCAGCATAGCTACGCTTCGCGCAGTCATCGAAACTGTCGACCGGAACGTCGGAGCGAGCCGGGATCGAACCCTTGATCAGGTTGAACTGCTTCTGCACCTCGGGATCCATGATCGATTCTGCCCAGGCGTCCTGGCCTGCTGTGGTCACGGCATCATCGACCTTGAACATGCCAAATGCGTCGATCACGAACTTGAAGTTGGGCTTGTCGGTCGGCGTTGGGAAGCAGAGGAAATCGACGCCGGGCTTGAGGCCCTTGGCAAGGAACTCGCCTTTGGCCCAGTCGCCCATGACCTGCATGGCGGCCTTGCCATCCGCGACCATGCCCGTTGCGACGGCCCAATCACGCCCGGTGAAGCCGTCATCGACAAGTCCGCGGACCTTCCTAAGCTTGTCGAACGTCGCGATCATTTCGGGGCTCGAAAGAGCGCCCTCGTCGAGGTCGATGACTGCCTTCTTGTAGAATTCGGGCCCGTTCACGTCGACAAGGATTGCCTCGAAGACCTCGAGGATCTGCCAGCTCTCGTCACCCATGGCGAGCGGGACCACACCGGCGGCCCGGAGCTTGTCTCCGTCGGCGATCAGCTCATCCCAAGACTTCGGTTCCTTGATGCCGGCCTTGTCGAAAACGGCCTTGTTCGCCCAAAGCCAGTTCTGCCTGTGCATGTTGATCGGCACGGAAATGAAGTCGTCTCCGTTTTTGACGAATGCAAGCAGCTGCGGGGCGAGCGCCTTGTCCCAACCGTTCTTGGTGTAGAGATCGTTGAGAGAGCGCAGGACGCCCTGCTTGCCCCAGTCGAGCCCTTCATAGCCAAGGAACTGCATCGTTGCCGGGGGGTTCCCGGCGGCAAGACGCGTGCGCAATGCCTGCAGCGCGTTGGCGCCGCTGAGACCGCCGACCGCGCTATCTTCCCAGGTGTAACCCTTGGAGGCCAGCTTATCGGTGATGACCTTGAGCGCTTTGACCTCGCTTTCGGACACCCAGTGATGAATGCCTTCGACCTTGCCCTTGCTTTCTGCCATTGCCGCAACCGGCATGAAGGCGATCGAGGCGGCTAGGATGGTGGTGAGCTTCATTGTAGTTCCCCTTGTTGCTTGCGTTGGTGGCTCGATGATCCGGCTCGATCCTGTGGGGCGCGTGCCGGGCGTGTTGCGCATCAGAGCGGTTCGGCTGCCGATGCGTATGGAACGTTGCGCCGGCCATAGCGGCGGACGCGGATGTTGGACTGCTCGGCGTGGCCGGCGAAACCTTCCATGATGCAGAGGCGCGAGCTGTACTGGCCGACCAAGGCGGACGCCTCATCGGTCTCGATCCGCTGGTAGGTGCAGGTTTTAAGGAACTTGCCGACCCACAGACCGCCTGTGTATCGGGCTGCCTTGTTCGTAGGCAGCGTGTGGTTGGTTCCGATCACCTTGTCGCCGAAAGAGACGTTGGTGCGAGCGCCCAGAAACAGAGCGCCATAGTTCTTCATCCTCTCAAGGAAATAGTCCGGATCACGTGTCATGACCTGCACGTGCTCGGAGGCAATGCGATCCGCTTCCGCCACCATCTCATCCAGCGTGTCGCACAGGATGATCTCCCCGTAGTCTTCCCAGGCTTTGCCGGCGACAGCCGCAGTCGGCAGGATTTTGAGCAAACGCTCGATCTCATCGAGGGTATCGCGGGCAAGTTTCTCAGAATTGGTGATCAGAACGGCGGGAGAGTTGACGCCGTGCTCCGCCTGGCCAAGCAGGTCGGTCGCCACGATCTCACCGTCGACACTGTCGTCAGCAATCACCAAGGTCTCGGTCGGACCGGCGAACAGATCGATGCCAACTTCGCCGAACAGCAGCCGTTTCGCTTCGGCGACGTAGGCATTGCCGGGGCCGGCCAGGATATCCACGGGAGCGATCGTCTCAGTGCCATAGGCCATGGCCGCGATCGCCTGGACACCGCCAAGGCAATAGATTTCGTCCGCGCCCGCAAGGGCCTGGGCGGCGACGATCTTGTCGGCGATCTTGCCTCGAAACGGCGGAGCGCAAGTGATGACGCGTTCGCAGCCTGCCACGCGAGCGGTCAAGACCGTCATGTGAGCAGAGGCAAGCAGCGGATATTTGCCGCCCGGTACATAACATCCGACATTCTGGATCGGTATGTTCTTATGCCCCAAAATTACGCCTGGTAGCGTCTCGATCTCCAGATCGCGAAGTGTGGCCCGCTGGGCTTCGGCGAATTTGCGTATCTGGTCCTGGGCGAAATCGAGATCCTCGCGCTCGCGTTTGCTCAACGCGTTGATGCATCCGTCAATCTCAGCCTTGGTCAGGCGATAGCTGTCGCGGTCGAACTTGTCGAAGCGGATGGACAATTCGCGCACTGCCGCGTCGCCCCCTTTCTCGACTTGCGCCAGCAATGCCTGGACTGTCGCGGTGACTGCGGGCTGGCCATCGTCTGCGACACTGCCTTTGGCGGGCTTGACCGTGCGTATCATGGCAATAACTCTTGGTTTGCGGGCGCTTGCGCGCCGCATCATCAATGTGGTGGATGGCGACATGCGAGGGCGGCGCATGACCAACCCTCGCGTCAATTTTGCTAGAGGTGCTGTTCGCGTGCACGCATCTGGGCGTAAGCAGCCTGCTCTTTTTCGTAGTAGGCTGGCGAGGGGAAATCCCACCAGCCGGTGGCGAACGGCCCCGCAGCGTCACGCGACACGATGACTTCGACGAGAGCGGGCCCGCCGCATTCCAAGGCTGCCTTCAGGCTGCTTTCGAGATCTTCATCCTTCTCGACTTTCCAGGCCTCGAGCCCGAACGCGCGCGCTGAAGCCGTGATATCGGCCGAATAAGGCTGACCATTGCCCGAGTGATGGTTGAATTCGGAAGCAATGTGACGGCCCATGAACTTGCGCTGACCGCCTCGGATCGACATATATCCCGAATTGTTCAGCACGAGGAAGACCACATTGATGCCGTTCATCGCGGCAGTACCCATTTCGGGCAGCGACATCATGAAGTCACCGTCGCCAACGATCGCCACGACTTGGCGGTCCGGGCATGCGAGCTTTGCCCCCAACGCCGCCGGCACCGCCCAGCCCATTGGCGAATAGGAGCCCGAGGTCAGGTGGGTGCGAGGCTCGTAGACAGGGAAGCTTTGCTTCACCGAGCCCTGGGTATTGCCCGAACCGACAACCACAATACCGTTGCGATCGAGTACCTTGCGCAAAGCGACCAGCGGGCGCTGGGAGGTGAAAGGCGTTTCGCGGCTGTTTTCGCGCGGCGACACCTGAGCGATCCAGTCCGCCTTGGCCTTCTGAACGTCGGCCAGGAACTGCTCGCGTTTGCCCAGAGCCTTCTTAGCATCGCCCTCCGAGATGAGGGCCAGGATCGCCTCCAAGGCCACCTTTGCGTCTGATACGATCCCCACCTCGGTCGGATAGGTCTTGCCGATCTCGCGCGGGTCGAGGTCAATATGGATCAGCTTACCTGGAGGGATCGAGAACGAGACGCCCTTGGCGAAGGAAGATGCCGACCAGTCGGTGAAGCGGCAGCCGACCGAAACGACCACATCTGCGGAAGCAGTGATCTTGTTGCCGCAGGTCGTGCCGGTCTGGCCGACTGCTCCAATGAAGAGCTCGTGATCTTCCGAGATGGCGCCCTTGCCGTTCCAGGTGATCGAAACGGCGGCGCCGACGCGCTCGGCCAGACGCGTCAGTTCGCTCGACGCGTTGGCCGTGATCGCACCGCCACCGGCGACGATGACCGGGCGTTCGGCACTCAACAGGACCTTGACCGCGGCCTCGATCGCGCTCGGATCGGGATAGGCCACGCCAATGGGAAGGCGCTTTTCCAGCGGATGAATGGTGACATCGGCCGCTTCGACCTGAACGTCCATCGGCACCTCGACATGCACGGGACCCGGGCGGCCGGTGAGCATGGCGTTGAAGGCGCGATGCATAATGCTCGGCAGGACCTGCACGGACTGGGCTTGCCATGCCCGTTTTGTCACCTGCTCGGTGATGCGCGGGAAAGCATTGTCCTGTTGGCGCTCGATCTCCTGCATGGTGCCATGGCCGTGCATGTAGGTCTGTGGCGAGCCGGAGACGTAGAACAGCGAGGTGGAATCGCAATAGGCTGTGGCGAGGCCAATAATTGTGTTGGTCGCACCTGGCCCGACCGATGTCGAACATGCCATTGGCCGGCCGCTTGCACGGAAATAACCGTCCGCCATGTGAACGGCGCTTTGTTCGTGCATGACCTGGATGAAGGGCAATTGCGAGCCTTCCTCCAGGAAGGCATCGAACAGAGACCAGATGCCATGGCCGGGAACACCAGCCACGTATTCGACGCCATATTCCTTGAGCGCTTTCGCGACGATCTGCCCGCCGGTCAGTTTCATTGTTCGACCCTCTTGTCTTTGTTGGCGAGGCGATTGTGGATATGCTCCTCGTCCATGCGCCTAGTAAGCAGTCATCTGGGGCTGCGCGACAAGTTCGCAGGGTAGCTTTAATAGACGCGATGTGACGCGCTGAGAAAGAAGCATTGCGACATATGGGATCGGTCAGTTCCCGTGGGCTGCGAACTCAGCCGCATAGCGGGCTCGTTTTTAATCGGAAGCCATTTTGCCCCCTTAGCAGCGAATTTGGCGCAATGTGACGCGACCGGAACCTTAGGTCGCGCACGAATTCGGGCTGCCGCGCAGTTCCCCCTCGGCATGCGATATGTCTTGATTGCGCGGGTAATCGGCTCGCGATGGTGAAAGCCATGAGCAACCAGAGTGGTTATCGGGGCCTGGCGCCGCAGAGCCAGCGAGGCTCTATGCCACCGTCATGATCCGGCAGGGACCTGGCATTGGACATAATCCGGTAGTCAATCGACGGGCACAGCAATGACGACGAAGCGCAACCAGCTAATTCTGCATGCTCTCGTGGCGCGACACGGCACGCTGGCCCTAGATGTGGATATTGCGCGCGAGCTCGGCTTCGACGGACTGGAAGCCTCTGGGACCAAGATCCGCGCTTTTCTGGATGCCGGGTTCACTTTCCAGGAGCTGCGCCGCTTGATCGATGACATGTTCATTCCAGGCATCGGATTTCTTCTCGATGTGGAGCGCCACGGCAATGCCCGCAAAGCATTGCTGAAGGACGCGGAAGAGTTGATAGAACTCGCCGTCTCGGTTGGAGCGAAGGGCATTCAGGTCATCACCGGTCCAATCAGTCTCGCGGCTCTCGATCCCGAGGCCAGCAAGAGGCACCCGGATCTTTACCGAGGCGTCGTCGGGCTGCCGATCGAGGAGCAGATCGACATCACGGCGTCCGGGCTGGCAGCCGTCGCCGACCTCGCTGCTCAACGCAACCTGGTCATCTACCATGAGGCGCTGTCCTGGACCCCACTCAATACGATTGACAGGCAGCTTCTGACCATAAGGAAAGCGGCACGCGACAACATACGCGTCGTCGTCGATTTCTGGCACTGTTACACGTCCGGCGACGGCCCGGAACGCATTTCGCAATTGGACAAAGACCTCATCTACGGAGTTCACATTTGTGACTCTCTTGCGTTCAGCGGTGGCATCCCTAACGAGCCTGTTCTTCGCGACGTCGAAACCGGCAAGGGCGTATTGAACCTGAGAGAGTGGGTGGCTGCAGTGAAATCCACCGGCTACGACAGCTGGTGGAGTTGCGAGTTGTTCTGCAAAAAGCAGCACCAGATGGACAGCTACGATGTGGCGCGCGAGTTGAAAATCCTGATGCAGGATCTTGTCGGCTCCTAGTCTTGAGCGATCCGTCATCCGGCAACATCGGACCGACGGCTTGCGAAAGATTTTGTCGCAGTCCTCAGGCTATTCGGTGGATAACTGTGCCTTGGCGTCGAAACGGTTCGAGGGTCTCGGCATCAAGCTGGCGCCCAGCGAGCATATGGTCGATCGCGTCAGGTCCCGAAACCTGAAAGGGGGCGGTTTTCGCGATGCTCTCGGCCGTAGCGACAACTACTCTCGCGGCGCTTCGGCGGCACATAACGCGCTTGATTTCGGCGTCGGGAAGGTCGAAGGCGGTCAATCCGACGGAAGCATGGACCGCGCAATCGGCGACAAAGAACATGTCGGCGTTGAACTGCTCCAATTGCGAAAGGGCGGTAGTTCCAACAGAGCATCCCTTGTCCTGGTCGTACAAGCCGCCCAAAAGAACGACGCTCGCTTGACGATGCCCTTCCAGCGCAGTCGCGACAAGTAGGGAATTCGTCACAATCGTTAAAGACATGTCGCGGGGTAAGGCGCCGGCGAAGGCAAAACTGAGGGCTCCATGGTGCATCATGATCGTTGCGCCGGATTGTACGAGTTTCGCTCCGGCAGCAGCCAGCGGTGCGAGATCCATGGTCGAGGACCTCGACCGCTCGGGCCCGGTCTTGGCCTCCGATGCCCTTGCCAGCGCTCCGCCATAGACCCTGCGGCAAAGTCCGGCTCTGGCAAGATCGCGTAGATCGCGGCGCACAGTGTCTTCAGAGACACGAAATTCAAGAGCCAGCGCGTTGGCCAGGACCTTGCCATGCTCCGACAGTCTGTCGCGAATGATCGCTTGGCGTTCTTCAGCAAGCATTTCCAAACATCCTTAGGACCCGGGCAACTTTCAATTCGGTTCCAGCCCAGCGGATATAAATCCCAAGCGCCTCATGCCGCAATGTCGTCGTGAACAGACATCACGCTTGGCCTACGACAGGGGCGCGCGCTGCGGGCGACGACGCCAGTCGATCCTGCCGGCGAGCTTTGGAATGCACTTCAGGATCGGTAGAACCGGCTCGCGACCAATCCGCAGCTCATCATGCCTGACGCCCCCGCTGCATGCGGAGATGCTGCGCTTTTGGCGTGGCGCCGGCGCGTCTTGTGGAGCGACTATGATGTCGGTGCGGCTATCGCGATAGAGCGCTCGGCTCTCATTCCGATCGAACGGCATCAACGGTCGCATCACTGTGCGTCACTGATTGGAGCCGTGCGAAATTGTCGCTCGATTGAGCGAGTGGGAGGATGCCTTCAATCGTGACGCGGGCGCTGCCGGATTGAGCGACGCGCGACGCCTGTCTTTCCAGACCCGATGAGAGCCGGGCCAAATGCGCAAGAGTACCCCATGAATCTCCTGACAGATGACATCCCCCGCAAACGTCGCCTTCGCGCGGGTATGGTTGGAGGAGGACGAGGTTCCTTTTTTGCAAGCCGGCATCGAACTGCCATGCGGCTAACCAATCGTTTCGAACTGGTGGCAGGCGCGTTCTCGTCTGACCGTCACTCCTGCATTGAAGCCGGCAAGGCCCTAGGAGTGGCTTGGGACCGCACCTACTTCAGCTTCAGTGACATGGCAGCGGCGGAAGCGGCGCGCGATGATGCCATTGAAGTCGCGATTATCGTTACGCCCAACCATCTCCATTTCGAGCCGTGCAAATTGTTTCTCCAAGCGGGGATTCCCGTCATCTGCGAAAAGCCACTGGTCCACTCCTCAGAAGAGGCGCGCGAGCTCCAGCGGATCGCTGCCGCAAACGAGACGTTCTTCGCCGTAACATACACCTATACAGGCTATCCAATGGTCCGAGACGCCCGCGCTCGCATCCGCGCGGGCGAAATCGGCCAGGTACGCTTCATGCATGTAGAGTACCTGCTGGAATGGTTGGTCAACGATCCCTCGAAGTTGGGCAAGGGCGGGGTATGGCGCGGCGACCCGGCAAAAGCGGGACCGACGGGCGCGCTGGGGGATATCGGAACCCACGCCTTCAACATCCTCGAATTTGTTTCCGGACTCCGGTGCACCGCACTCAACGCCAATTTGATGCGAACCGTTGACTCCTTCGGGCTAGACGACACTGACGTGATCCAGTTGGAATTCGAGGGCGGCGCCAACGGCCTCTTGTGGTCCTCTCTTGCCGCTCCGGGCCACCGCAACGGCCTGCGTTTCAAGATCGTCGGCTCGAAGGCCACCCTCGAGTGGCGTCAGGAGGCACCGGAGACACTCACGGCGTCCCGCCTCGGCGAAGGCGACCTTACCTATCGTCGCGGCCACGGCGACATGTCCTCGGATGCGCAACTTGCGACCAGTCTGCCGGCGGGCTCTCCTGAAGGTTACCTCGAGGCACTCGCCGTTCTATACAGCGATTATGCGACTGCGCTTGAAGCCGGCCGAAACTGGCGAGGTGCGCTCCCGGTGCCAATCGCAGACGTTTACGAAGGGCTGCGGGGCGTTATGCTTTCCGAGATCAGCGTCAGTTCTTCAGCTTCCAAATCGTGGATTGCCTTCCCCGGCTCCGAGCGGACGAGCCAATGATCTTCTAAATCCTTGCCAAGGTGACACATGTCAAAGCCACCGGACTCATCATTCTTGCACCGTCTCGCTGATTTGGCGGATGCCGAGACGCTGCCCCGCTATATGGTCGAGCTTGCCGTCGATACCAAGCCGAAGCCCGGATATAGATTCGATCCGGTGACCGAGGCGGATCGAGAAGCAGAAATCGCGTTACGTGCAGCTATAATGGCGGAGTTTCCCGAACACGCGGTACTTGGCGAGGAATTCGGCGAGACGGGCAGCGGTAGCGACTGGCGTTGGGTGCTTGATCCCGTGGACGGAACTCGACCTTTTATCTGCGGCATTCCCGTCTGGGGAACGCTCATCGGTCTGACGGTTCGCGGGCGCGCCGAGATGGGGATGCTCAGCCAGCCCTATATCGGCGAACGGTTCTGGGCGGACGCGACAGGCTCATGGCGCCGGCGCGCCGGTGAGCCCCAGCCACTCAGGACGCGTGGCATCGACACCCTCTCCGACGCCATTCTCCACACCAACTCCCCCGAACATTTTCACGGCGATCTCAAAGCTGGCTTCGAGCGGCTGAACAGCGCGGTCAAGATGACCCGGTACGGTGGGGAATGTTATGCCTTCGCCATGCTAGCGGCGGGCCGGATCGATCTGGCGGTTGAACCTTCCCTGCAGCCCTACGACATCGTCGCGCTGATCCCGATCATTGAGAAGGCAGGTGGTGTGATCACTCGTCTCGACGGCGGCCGAGCTGAGGAAGGAGGCCCCGTCCTTGCCGCCGCGACGCCGTCGCTGCATCGGTTGGCACTGAATGAACTCGTCCTGAACACCTAAACTGCAAGACATTCAAGCGATTGAACGGGTAGCGTGAAAGTCGGGTTCGTCAAAGCCGAATATAGGGCCGACGAGTAATGCTCTTAGTCGGTTCGCATTTCACATCTGGATCATGTCCGAACCGTCGCCCAGATATTGCAGCACTTCCCTCGGGATGCCTGGGTCGCTCCTGTCAATCACGGTAAGTTCCTTGAGGTGACTGCGTTGGAGCAGGCCCGGCCCCTTGTAGTGCAAGGCGACCTTCGTCGAATAGGGCTGTCGGAAGGCATTGGCGGCAATGCCACTGGCGATGCCGAACATGAAACGCTTCGCATTTCGCTTGACCTGGGCATAGACACCGAAGGTGAGCTCATTGCTCTGGATGCCTTCGAAATCGGCCGTAAACAGCCGGTCCGCAACTGGGAAGCTGAACCCGTAGTACTTGAAGACGTATTCCGTTCTTCCCGGCCGGTCGAAGCTCGGGAACCGCTCGATATAGTAATGCTGGAGAAAATTATTATTTCGATAGAGGCAGAATGCCGATTTTAGAATGAAACCTTTATAGATCGATGAAAACTGATATCGGTCATAGACACCCAGGATCTCCGAATCCTGCACACTACCGTCGAAGACAATATTCGAGAGGAAGTTGACAAACTCCGGCAGATGGCGCGCAGTTGACATCGCATGAAAAAAGTTGCCGTCAATCAGCGTCCTGAACTCCTCGGGGTCGGAGAAGAGGATCGGAACGCTCAATCCGAAGAAGTTAGCGATCGTACGCAGGTTGGCGCTGGACGGCACATGGGCGCCAGAAAGATATTTGTTAAATTGTTGCCGATTGACGTTTAATTTGCGACAAACAGCGGCGACAGACCCGTGGCGATCGCACAAGGTCCTCAAATTTGCCGCGAGCGCGGCGGTATCCCCCGCGATGTGGTTCACCTCGATCGCCTCCCCTATGACGCGAACAGACGCTATCTGTACGTCAGTTTAATGCAGACTTCAACGAGATGCGAAGTTGGCTGCCAGAGGCGAATGCGCCCATACTTGAGGCCAGATCAGGAGCGCCCGGCATGGCAATTCACGGCAAGACTGGGTGGTCAGTTATGGGGACCGGCACCATTGCCACGGAGCAGATGGTCGCGGGCATCAGAGCGCAGGGGCATACTCCGTTGTGGGTGGTCAGCCGCCGAAAGATGGATGCAGCTCATTTCGCTCAGGATCTCGACATTCCGCAATGGACGACCAACCTGTCGGATGCCCTCGGCGATCCTAGGGTCGAGTTCACCTATGTCAGTGCACGTCTGAGGCGGCGGGCCCATTACATCACCGCCGCGGCCAAAGCTCGCAAGAACGTCCTTTGTGACGGACCGATCTCCGAAAACAGCAAAGTGGCCGCTGAGCTTGTGCGTCTGTGCGACAGCGCCGGGATTGTGCTTGCGGTACATCAACCATTCCGTGCGTCGGCCATCCACCAGACGATGCGCAGACTGATCCTGGATGGTGACATCGGGAAGGTGCAATCGATCCTTCTTACCCGCGAAGGACCGTACAAGCCCGCAGCCAAGCGCAGAAAGGACGATCTCGACAACGAGGGCGACATCTATCTCGACATGTCCGTCGACGACATCGACCTTGCCAGGTTCCTGACGGGTGGAGAACCGCGCGAAGTCTCGGCCATTTGCACTGTTGCCGATGGCAGACCCAACCAGATTTCCTATTCCTTCCAACTCGACGATGGCAGTCTGTTTCATGCATTCGAAAGTTTTGCGATCGCCGACCTGGAAAGCACGGTTGTGGTGGCTGGAGATCGCGGCACGCTGATCGCCCACGGTACGCTGAATGGCAAGGCTTCGGGTACGCTCATGCGTCGGCACGCAGCCAAGAACGAGCTCGTGCCGGTTCGCGACGGGGACTCGCATGTTGCTGCAGTCGAGGACTTTGTCAGCGCCGGGGAGCGCAGGCTGACCTGGCTGGCACGGGGGTCAGATAATGTCGCCGCCCTGCGCGCCGCGGAGGCTTTGGCTAAGGCCGCCTCGAAGCGCCGCACCGCCACAGTTCAAGGAGGGCAGCCAACGAGGGGCCTTCAATCTGCACAGGATGCTGCGGGCCAGTGACCCGCACCAGAAAGCGAGGAGCAAGAGCGGCCTAGACGTGCCTGGTGTCACGGGATGGCTTTCCCGAATACCCCATTGCACGGGAGATCTGCCCTGCGATCTCTGCAATTCGCCCTCCAGTCGAGGGGACATCCTCGTCGGTAACACGCGCGATTGGCCCACTGATGCTGATGGCGCCGAGCGGGCGTCCCGATTGATCGAAAACAGGCGCGCCGATGCAGCGACCTCCTATGGCGGACTCCTCGTTGTCGATCGCATAGCCCCGCTCCCGGATAAGTGGGAATTCGGCACGCAATTGGTCCACGGTGGTGAGGGTGTTATGCGTGTAGCGGGGCAGCCCCGGCTGCTTCAGCAGCACGTCCACTTCATGCGGATCAAGCCAGGCGAGAATGGACTTTCCGAGAGAAGTGGCGTGCCATGGATTGACTACGCCCACGGACGCTCCCTGACGCAACGTCTGCATGGCCTCGATACAGTCCACGACAATGACCTCGTGACGCAGCCAAAGGGCGAAGCTGACCGTCTCGTTGAACTGTTCATGCAAGGTTTCCAGATAGGGATGGGCTACCGTTCGAACATCTCTGCGATGCAGTGATTTCTGCCCAAGAATATAAAGCCCAATGCCCAGCACATAGCGATTTCCATTCACCTTTTCGATCAGCCCATGCCCGACGAGACTGGCCACATAACGTGACGTGGTTGGCTGTCCCAGCCCGACCTCGCGCGCGATCATCGACAGCGACATGGGCTGATCAGAGCGCTCAAGAACGCGCAAGACTGCAACCGCCCGATCGACAGCGTCGAAGCGGGCACTTTTTTCCTCGTCGGTGAACAGGTCGTTTGGCAAGATCGTTCCAGCGAATCCCGTAGCAATCGCCCCTTGGTGCTCCAAGTCGAGCCGGTCGTCAATTAAGTCGCGGCGCGGCGTCCAACAACATTCTTGTGTAAGAGTGCTTTGGCGAACGCAGGACGTCATTCGTTCGTCCCGCCTCAACGATGCTCCCATCCTTCATGATTATGATGGATTGTGCAATTTCGGAGACCAGCGGCAAGTTGTGGGTTATGAAAAGCATCGCAAGGCCGTCCTTCTTCAGATCGAGCAGAAGCTCGACCACGGCCGCCTGCACAGACACGTCGAGAGCCGAAGTGATTTCGTCGCACACCAGAAGCTTAGGTTTGACCGCGAGCGCGCGGGCCACGGCCACGCGTTGACGCTCACCTCCCGATAGATCGCCCGGGTAAAGATTGACAACCCGTTGCGGTAATCGAACCCGGTCAAGAAGCGACCGCACTTCGGCACCGACCCTTGCTTTGTCAGCCAGCCCCGTCAGGCGAACGGCGCGGGCGATGCTTTGCGCGATCGATTCCTTTGGGTTGAGCGAGCGGTCAGGATTTTGGAAGACGATCTGCATGGCGCTCAAATCTGCCTTGGAGCGACTTGAGACGGCGAACGGCATCAAATGCCCCTCGAACAACAAGCCGCCCGAAGCGTTGCTGTGCAAACCGGTCACGCATCGGCCCGTAGTGGTTTTGCCGCTGCCGCTGCCGCCGACAAGGCCGACGCACTCGCCTTTGCCGACCGAGAATGAAACGCCGTGCACGACCTCGACGTGGCCATGAGCCGCGCGCAGGTTCTTCACCTCGAGGACGCTCTGGATTTTGGCACCGTCGGCCTCGGACGCCCCCGCAGGACCATCGGTTACCAGTCGTGGAATAGCGTCGAGCAGCATGCGCGTATAGTCGTCGCTCGGTGCTGCGAAGACCTGCCTGCGGCTCCCCTGCTCGACGATCCTTCCAGAAAGCATGACGGCCACCCTGTCGGCCACGACGTTCACGACCGCAAGGTCATGGGTGACGTAGACCACGCTGGCGCTGCTGGACTTGACCAGCCTCGCTATCAACTCAAGGATCGTTTGCTGGGTGGATACGTCCAGGCCCGTGGTGGGCTCATCCATCACGATGACCTGCGGAGCCGTGACGAAGGCCATGGCAATTGCGATGCGTTGCAGTTGACCGCCGCTGAGCTCGAAGGGATAGCGTCTCAAAAACTTTTCATCGTCTGGGAGATCGACGCTCCGCAACGCGTCACGCATCAGTTGCTTCATGCCGGTGCCCGAATGGCCGTGCGCCGCAAGAAGCTCGGCCATTTGCTTGCCGACTGACATGCGGGGGCTGAAGCTCGTGGTCGGATTCTGTGGAACCAGCGATACTTTGCCGCCCTGGAAGGCACGTTTCCTCCGGCCCGAGAGTGAGAGGATGTCGGTGCCGCCAATCAAAATGTTGCCGGAGGAAATGCGCATTCCCGGCCGCGCAAAGCCTAGCAAACTCAAGGCGACTGACGTCTTTCCAGATCCCGATTCACCGATGATGGCCAGGACTTCACCCCGCTTCACATGAAGGGAGACGTCGCTGACGATTTCGCGGCCGTTGAGGTCATGCATGAAAAGCGATTGCACAACGAGCGGGATTGCTTCGGTCATTTCAAATCTCTTTCGACCGACCGACCGAGCGCGCAAAGCTGTCGGCAAGTACGTTGACGGCAACGGAGAAGGCAGCAATTGCCAGAGCTGGCGCGATTGCGATCCATGGCGAGATCGTGATGCCAATCCGGTTTTCGCTGATTATCAGACCCCAGTCGGCCGCCGGCGGTGGCAGGCCCAGGCCCAGGTAGCTTAGCGAAGCGTAGAGGATGATCGACCCGCAAAGTCGGACCCCGAAGTCGGCCAGGACCGGTGTCAGCACGTTGGGCAGGATGTCAAGGAAGCAGATTGCGGCCCAGCTTTCCCCGCGCGCGAAGGCAGCTTCGACGTACTCGTTCTTTGATATGTCCATCGTGATCAGTCGCACGATACGGAAGATGCGGGGTGAATGCAGGATCACAATCCCTATGATGACTGTGGGCAGGCTTGGCCCGGTCGAGGCGAGAAGGACGAGAAGAAAGATGGCCGGCGGGAGCGCGTAGATCACGTCGGAAATGGCAATCAGAAAAATATCCAGCGGGCCTCGCCGCAGGCCCGAGTAGATGCCAAGCGGCACCGCGACTACATAGGCCGCCACGGTCGCGCAAAGCGCGACGACGAGCACAGTCCTCCCGCCATAGAGAAAGCGACTGAAAGTGTCGCGCCCCAGGAAGTCGGTTCCGAGCCAATGCGCGTGGGTTATGGGCGCGAAGGGAGCCCCGACGATTTCATCGAAGGCGTACGGACTGAACAATGGTCCGAACGAGGCGAGGGCAACGATGATGATGACCAGGACCAGAGCGATGCGAGCTGCTGGGCTCGCCAGGGTCAGGCGCAGGACGGAGCGGCGCATACGGTCAATCTCTCCGGCTAGGTCGTGCCGCGCGCCACGCGCAGCCTTGGATTAAGAAGAAGGATCAGCGCTTCGGACACCAGGTTGATAAGCACATAGGTCGCCGTGATGATCAGCGTGATGGCCAGCACTGTCGGCATGTCTCGGTTGATAACCGCTTCCGAGAGCGCGCTGCCGATGCCCGGCAGTTGAAAGACGGACTCGGTGACCACCACTCCGCCGGCCAACCAGGCCGCATTCAACGCGATCGTCTGGATGCTGGGTGTGATGGTGTTGGGGAGAACATGACGTAATAGCACCCGCGCGGGGCTTATGCCCCTCAGCCGTACCATATAGATGTATTCGGCGTTCAACACTTCGAGTGCCACCGCCCGCACCATGCGTACGACCTGGGCCAGCGTTGTGCCGAGCAGGGTCAGGACCGGCAAAATGAAAAGGGTCGATTGAGATGAAAGCGGAAGGCTGTCGTTGATCAGCGAAACCGGCGGCAACCAACGAAGATAAACCGCGAAAAGCACAATCAATACCGTGCCGATTACGAACTCAGGCAGGGCAACGGTCACGATTGTCGGAACTGATATCAGGTGGTCGGCCAATCTGTCTTTGTAGATCGCCGCGGCAACGCCGAGCACGAAGGAGAGCGGTATCAGCAGGAGCAGCGATGTGACCGTCAGTATCAGGGTGTTGACGGCCCTCGGCCCAATCGTCTCCCAGACTGGCCGGCCGGACGGAATTGACCGGCCGAAGTCGCCGGTGAGCGCGCCCCCGATCCAGCTGGCATATTGCACGACGGCCGGCCGATCCATGCCAAACTCGCGCCTGAGCGCCTCCACCGCCGAAGGGTCCGCCTTGGCACCGAGCGCTGCCCGGGCCGGATCTCCCGGCAGATATTGGGTCGCGGCAAAGACGACAATGGAGACGGCAAAAAGAGTGACGACAGCCAGGACTATTCTTGTCAACAGAAGCTGCAGCAAGGGTTTATTCAAGGGGTCTCACCTTCAGAGAAAGGGAGCCGCCGCGGCTTGGCTGGCCACGGCGGCTGCAGTTTACCCGAGATAGACGCTTTCGAACTGATAATAGCCGAGATTTCTCTGGGTGGAGGGAACGATATTCTTGACTTTGGCGCTGGCGGCGTCGAGAAGATCACGGAAGCCCCAGATGATGTAAGCTCCCTCGTTCCACAGGACCTTCTGAGCCTCCACATAATATTCGCGGCGCTTGGGGCCATCGAACGTGGTTCTTGCCTTGCTTACCCACTTGTCGAACTCGTCACTGGTCCAATCCGGTTCGTTCCAGTAGGCACCCCGGGCATAGCCTTGGCCGAACTGGGATTCGAGAGTGTGCTGTCCCCAATCCGAACTGCCCATCTGCGTCTTTTTGAAGTTCGGACCGGAATAGTAGCTGTCGGGCGGCACGACCAGAAGTTCGATATTGACGCCGATCTTCTTGCCCTGGTTGGCGATGAGCGTAGCCGACGCCTGCATGCCTGGAGCGGCATCCGAGGTGTAGAGGGTGATCGCTTGGCTATTGTCAAAGCCCGCCTGCTTGAGCAGCGATTTCGCCTGATCCGGGTCGTAAGCGCGTTGCGGCAATTCGGAGGCGTAGTCTGGATCCGTGATGCAATGCAGGTCGTTGCCAATCCTGCCATATCCCGATAAGGCGTTGTCGAGCAGTTGCTGGCGGTCGATCATGAGCCGGAACGCCTGGCGGACGCGCACGTCCGTAAAGGGCTTCAGGTTCGTCATCATGAATTGGTCGGTCGTGGCACCGCTCTTCGAGCGCAGCAGGGTGAGTGCGGGATTTTCTTCAATCAGGCGCGCAAGACTTCCATCGAGCTGAGCCACGGCATCGACTTGGTTGGCCACCAGCGCATTCATGCGCGCGGTCGGGTCGTTGATCGCGATGAATTCGACGCCATCGACATATGGCTGGCCGGGCGTGCGATAGTTATCGCTGCGTGCCAGCGTCACCCGCTGACCGCGGGACCATGACACAAACTTGAAGGGCCCGGTCCCGATCGGCTTGTCGAAGTCGGTCGTGCCGTCCTTCATGAGGAACATGACCTTGCTGCCCAGCACTTGCGGCAGCAGCGCATAGGGCTGCTTCAATTCGACTTCGACCGTATTGGCGTCGAGCGCGCGTACCCCTTTCGGCTCCATGAGCGGCGCCAGGTTGGGGTAGGCATCGGCCTTGTTGTCGGAATTGAGGATGTACTGGATGGTGTAGACGACGTCCTTGGCCGTGAAAGGCGCGCCGTCATGCCAGACCACACCTTTCTTGAGCTTGATTTTCCAGACGTTGCCCTCGGCGTTGTGAGTGAAGTCATCCGCCAGCTTGTTGTAGAGATTGCCATCCTTATCGAAGTCGGTGAGCCGGTCGAAGATCGACTGGGCGACCGCGAAATCCATATCGCCTGTCGAGATGAAGGGGTTGAGCGACGATTTCGCCCCGGCTGCGCCTAGACCGACGCGGAGCGTCCCTCCCCGCTTCGGTTCATCGGCCAGGGTCGGGCGAAGGCCCGCCCCGGCAAGCATTATACCGGTGCCCAACATCAAGCCTGTCTTCAGCACATCGCGCCGCCTGATAAGCGTCGAACGTGCCTTTGGGCGATTTATGTCCTTGCTCATTCCACATTCCCTCCTGTTTAGATGGTTTTCTTCGGCTTATTCATTCAACCAATGGACGGAGCGCCCGCGCTGGCCACGGCTTAGGCAAGCAATCCTGCAAGCTTGAGGGCCTTCAGGATCTTTTCCTGATCCTCCTTGGCCAGGTTGCCATTGGGCTTGCGCGGTTCACCAACCCTGCGGCCTTGAGCGTTGATGGCAAACTTGATGCGGGCGGGGAAATTCACGCTCTTGGTCATCTCCCGTGCGAGCGGCGCGATCTTGTCCGTCAGCTTCCGGCCAAGGACGTAGTCGCCCGCCGCGTGGGCGGCGAAGATCTCCCCGTACTGTTTCGGGATGACGGTGTTGATGCCGGAAATCGAGGCCCGCGCCCCAAACAGAAAGCTCGCAATGTTCACGCTGTCCGCGCCAGCGGCAATGGCGACCCGATCGCCGACGGTCTGGACGAGTTCCGTCACCGGCTCCAGCGCCACTTCCTTCACGCAGATGACTTCGGGCAGCTGGGCTACGCGCTGCATGACGGCAGGGGGGTTGAAGAAGTGGTTATAGTAGATGATGGGTAGAGAGGTCGCCGCCCCAACATCCTGGATGAACTTCTCCAGCCCCTCCCCCGATGGGGTATTATAGATTGGCGGCCCAAGCATCAGCGCACAGGCGCCGGCCTGCTTGGCTAGCAGACCACGCTTGATGGCGTCGCGGGTTGTGGTTGTGATTATCCCTGCGATTACGCGCAGCTTGCTGTTGGCCGTGGCTGTTTCCACCAAGAGCTCGAGTTCTTCTGCGGAAAGCTCATCCCCCGAACCTGTGCTTCCGCCGACCACGGCAAGGCGAATGCCGGCGCTTTCCATGAACCGAAGCTCACCCTTGAAGAGCTCCAGGTCGAGATCACCATCAGGTCCAAAGGTCGAGACGAGCGGCGGAATAATCCCCTTGATCTCGTCCTTTTGAAGCACAGTCGCCATTGCCAATCCTTATTTCACTCAGTGAAAGTAACTATTACTGAATGAACATCCCGCGAAGTGCCGAGGTTGTCAAGAGCGTTTCGCGGCGGTGGCTCCGAATGCACAGGATCGGCCACTCGCTCCTGGTTTCGGTCGGCCGGACCCGTTCGCCTGTCAGAACGCATCTCGTTGTGTAGGGTCAAAAGCCGTCTCGGCGACAAGCGCGGCCGGATGCCGATCGTTGTGGCGAAGCCCGCAACTCGCGGCGCGAGTTGGCATCAAGCAGGTGCGCGGCCAAGGCGCCAAGACCTTGCATCTTGGGGTGGCGACCGCGCTTGTACTCGATGCGGGCCAACACCTCAGTCGATCCGTAAAGATCGCTGTTCTTGGGAACTGGAACGGACCATCTCCAAACGCGATGCGTAACATCCGTCACTCGGATCGTGATTTCCGGTGTCCTGCCACGTCGCATCACTGGCGCCTTGGCAGGGAACGCGTAGGCCATGAAGTCGGTCGCCGTTGCGCCAATCGAAATCGCGATGATGAGGGATCAAGCGGGCTGAGCCGCTGTCGTCAACGGCCAATTGCGGTCAGCTATTGTCCGTTGCGCAGATCGCTGATCTTGGCCACAGAAAGCTGGACGTCAGAGAAAACAGCCGTCGTCCCCTCGCCCGTCGGCGATTGAACGCCCAACCCTATGCGCACCGGCCGCCTTTCGACGCCGGGCAGAGTGAACCAGCGCAGGAAATTCCAGTATTTGCCGTCTTCCGAAAAATGGAACGCGATCGTCTCGCCATCGCAATAAGCACGCAGCCACACGTGGGCGCCCGAATGACGAGGACCGTCCGAGTCGTCGGATGTGCCGCGCGTCACCACGCTCACGATGGTCGGCTTACGCGCGGCAGAAAATTCGAAGGCGATCTTTGCCCAATTGTTGTCGTCGCACTCGATGAAGATCGCGCCGGCGTCGTAAGCGGAGGCGAAGTCGACGGAGACCCTGGCAGACAGCGCAAAATGCTGCTCGTCGATCTCGCGCACCAATCGCGTGACATTCGCGGCCCGGCTTTTGCCGCTCGGGGCGAAGAACCAGTCCGTGTTCGCGTTGGCCCGCAGCAGCACCAAGGCGTTCTCGATTGCCGCGGAGCCGTTGTCAGCCCCCTCAACGCGCATGCTGTCGAGCTTCATGTTGTTTCCTTCACTTCAACAAATTCCTCCGAGAGCCGGCCGGTTTTGACCGGCTTAAACTGCGCTGAGAACGGACCTCGGCGCCAATGCTTGATACCGCCCGCGAAGCGCGCCAAGGATCGCCGAATTCAGGGGTGGAGTTCTATGGCGAGCCACACCGAATCGGTATCCGCGTAGTAGCGGTGCCATGGGTAGGTCCACTCATTCTTGCCGGTAACCCTGCAAAACGGGTCATGCGAATAACCGACGGGCATCACAACGTCTTCATAAATTGTCGTTTCGTCACGAATTCGAAATTTCTGCATCCGGCCGGAGCCGTGGATTTGCGTGTGTGTTTCAAGGAAGCGATG
Organism: Mesorhizobium sp. WSM3864; assembly: GCF_002294955.1. Classification (NCBI taxonomy): domain Bacteria; kingdom Pseudomonadati; phylum Pseudomonadota; class Alphaproteobacteria; order Hyphomicrobiales; family Phyllobacteriaceae; genus Mesorhizobium; species Mesorhizobium sp. WSM3864. The sequence goes on along the minus strand of NZ_NSGD01000025.1, from coordinate 30,107 downwards.
CTCATTGTGAATGAAGCAGTCAGTGTTTCCCGGCGACCACCAAAGGTTCAGCTTGAGCGTGAACGTCTGCGGGGAGCCGGGTGCTGCGCGCTCGTTGGTGAATACCAAAGGATCGGTGCTGACCGTGCCGATCTCATCCTGCGGGGAAATGAACAGCGGCGTGTCGCGTGGGAAGCTCTTGATTCGATTGCCAAGCCAGTCCCAGCCACGAAACATGCAGCCGCCGAGATTGGTGGCTTTTCGCACCTTCAGAAGCGCCGCCCGTTCCGCGGATTTGATTTGCCCGCCCTTCAGCCATGTCGATTTCCAGGCAGGCACGATCGCCGGATGCTCATCTCCGGTGATCATCGCGCTGGGGCTGACATTCACAACGACAGCGTCTTCAACGGGATAGTCGTGGACATCTTCGACGAGCTTGGCGAAGATGAAGTCGTCGGCAAACGAAAGGTCTCTCGTCTGGTTCGGCACGGTTTTGTCGTCCATCATCAGGGTAACCTGAGCCCGACCACACCACAATGCGGACGCCAAAAGAAGTGCGCGTCTGGACGATTCTTGTCGTAACTTGACGTCAATTCTGCGCCATATTGCGAAGTGCGCCGGTCCCGGTGGGTAAGCCGGCAATCGGGTGTCTTCGAAAGACTGGCTCTCAGGGCGGCAGCGATGCCAGGCAAAGAGTGACCTCACCACAGCGAACTTTCTCGCTCGGCGCGTCACATTGCTTCCATGTTCCATGCGTTGCGAACTTGTCATGAGCTCTCGATGTTTGCCTACTGGGCGAGATTGGCAGAGGCAGCTTCGACATTGCGTCGTATCGATGATCGAACAGGAGATCTGCCGCGCCAAAATCCGGCATGAAACCCGACCTCAGGCTGGAGCTCGATCAGAGGATCTCGACCCCATGACAAAGTATGGCTCGGCCCTCTTGGGCATCCGACCGCGGGATGAAATTGTGCAGACCAACTGTGACTACATAGTCGTTGGCGGCGGCTCGACTGGATGCGTGGTTGCCGCGCGGCTTTCGGAAGATCCTGATGCCTCGGTCTTCCTGCTGGAGGAAGGCCCACGCGACTTCAATCCCTACATCCATATCCCGGGTGCCTACTATAAGACCGCACAAGGGCCCCTATTGAAAAGGATTCCCTGGGAACCAACCGCAGCCCAATCCCGTGTCGAGCAGCCGACGATGGTCCAGGCCCGGGTGCTGGGCGGCGGCAGTTCCGTCAACGCGATGATCTATATCCGCGGCGCGCCATCCGACTATGCGCGGTGGGAAGCGCTCGGCGCGGATGGCTGGAATTATGATGATGTGTTGCCCTACTTTCGGCGGTCGGAAGACAACAACCGGTTCTGCAACCAGGCCCACGCCGTAGGGGGACCGCTAGGCGTTTCCGACATCGACCATATCCACCCCCTCACACGCGCCTGGCTGCAGGCGTGCCAGCAGGCTGGGCTGCCCTATAATCCTGATTTCAATTCCGGCGATCAGGCCGGCTGCGGTCTTTACCAGATCACCGCCAAAAACAGGCGGCGCAGCAGCGCCGCAACGGCCTTCATCAAACCCGCCCGCCACCGACCTAATCTCCAGGTTCGAACGGGTTCCACGGTCACGCGGATAATTGTCGAAAAGGGGCGGGCCGTCGGGGTCGAGTATGTAGCGAAGGGCCGCAAATGGGCCCTCATGGCCAGTCGCGAAGTAATCTTGTCGGCAGGTGCGATTGCCTCGCCGAAATTGCTGATGTTATCAGGGATCGGTCCGGCCGACGCTTTGCGCGGACATGGCATTCCTGTCGTTGCCGATCTGCCCGGGGTCGGACAGAACCTGCAGGACCATATCGAGATATCGCTCGTCTATCAGTTGAACGGGCCCCACAGCTACGACAAATACAAGAAGCCGCACTGGAAAGCCGCGGCTGGCCTGAACTATCTACTGTTCAGGGATGGCCCGGCTTCTTCGAACCTGATCGAAGGAGGGGCGTTCTGGTGGGGCAACACAAGCGAAGCCATCCCTGATGTGCAATATTTCATGGTCGTGGGTGCGGGCATTGAGGAAGGGGTCGACGCCGTCCCGGGCGGAAACGGCTGCACGATAAACCTAGGACAGATCCGGCCTCGGTCTCGAGGGGAAGTGACACTGAAAAGTGCCGATCCTTACGCCAACCCACGCGTGGCGCCGCGGTATTTTTCCGATCCCTATGATCTCGATGCGGTGGTTGAAGGAACGATGGGGGTGTTCGACATCATGGAACAGCCGGCCATCGGGCGCTACATAGCATCGAGGCAGGTCCCTTCCGCCGCAACAGCGACGCCGATCCAAGTAAGAAGGTTCTGCCAAGAGACCGCGCATGCAGCGCTTCATCCCGCCGGCACCTGCCGCATAGGCCATGACGATATGGCGGTCGTCGACCCCAGGCTCCGCGTTCACGGTCTCGAGGGTCTTCGCGTGGCGGACGCATCGGTCATGCCAACCCTCATTTCGGGCAACCCCAACGCTGTTTGCATCATGATCGGCGAAAGAACAGCGGATTTCATCAAACACGGAGAGTAGGATGGCCCGATCTCCCTCCAACCCGCCCTGAAGATTTGTCCGATGCCCGTCGGCCAGTAGGTCCCTATTTGGCACTATTGCACGGAACTTGGCTCCAATCACAAGCTGCATTCCGTTGCCAACGCCTGGTATTGCGAAGCTTCAAAGCCGTTGAGTTGTGTCCAAGGGATGGCCAGGGCCGGATTCGGCCATTCCATCCTCGCGGAGCCGCCGGGACGACAATGAGTGGCCCGCGATCGGCATCGGCAAGCCATGCATTCCGCGTCGGTCTGCGTCGGTTATCGGCGAATTGCGAAATTGCACAGTATCCGCGCCGGCCAATAACTGTGACATTTGAGCGAAATGATGCACCTCATTGGTGAGGTCTCCAAGAATGGGAAATCGCTTCCTTGCGGGCATGGCCAGTGGCCTGGACGAAGACGACGATGACCAGGCGGAGGTCGACGACAGTGAAGGAAAGCTCGACGCCCCCGTTAGCGATCCAAAACAGCCGTTTGTTTTGCAGCCTCTTCTTTTTGGGTGGCGGCGTCGGCATTGGGGCGTGGGCGTCCTCCCTTCCAGTTCTCAGCGTTCAGATGAACCTGGACAAAGGGCAGCTTGGACTGGTCTTGATTTGCTTCGCTCTCGGCGCGATCGCGATGATGACCAATGTCGGCCGCTTGGTGGCAATTGTCCCAAGCAATGTGCTCAGCCTATCGGGTTCGGTCACATTCGGCGCCGCGCTGTTGGCTCTGCCTTATGCCGGGGGAGCCCGTTCGCTGGCGCTGATTGTCTTCTTTGGCGGCGCCGGGTTTGGAACGCTCGACGTGTCGATGAACACTGACGCCTCGGCATTGGAGCGTCTCATGCGTCGTCAGGTGATGTCCTCATTCCATGCCGCGTTCAGTTTCGGAAGCTTGGCCGGCGCTTTTGTCGTGGGCAAAATACTGTCGCGCGGCGGCGCTCTGAACCTTTGCCTCGGGGTGACGGGAATTTGTGTTGCGCTGGTTGCGCTCGTCGCCTGGTCTGGATGGAATAGGTCGAGCTGGATCCACAGCCCTCCCGCCGCAGCCGAGACGGGGGATGCTCAATTCCATAGCACCTTCAGAACCCATCTCTTCCTGCTCGGCGGCCTGGCATTTCTAGGAATGCTGGCCGAGGGCGGAATGATGGACTGGAGCGCGATCTACATCGTGACGCGCAGCGGTGGGGCAGAAAGCACGGGAGCCTACGGCTTTGCTGCATTCGCGACGATGATGGCTTTGGGACGGTTGTTTGGTGACGCCATCGTCAACAGAATCGGCCAGATGCGAATGTTGCGATACTGCGCAGCGGTTTGCGCAGGCTCGGTGGTCGCAATGATCCTGATGGGCGGCAATCTTGCCGTCGTTCTCGCGGCGCTCACTATATGTGGTCTGGGCCTTGCTAATATAGTGCCCACTCTTTTTGCAGCCGCCGGCCGTGTGGGCGGCCCGTCTGTTGCTCGTGCCATGTCAACCGTGACGACGATGGGATATGCTGGACTGCTGCTGGGGCCGGGATTGCTGGGGCTGATCGCTCAAATCTTCTCGCTCGCCGCCAGCTTCGCCGTCATCGCGCTGGCATTCGTTTCCGTTTCTTTTTCGGCGCGGTCCCTGATGCGGTGACGAAGTCTTTAGGCCGAAGACGCCAACCGCCACTTGGCAGGCTCCTCCGAGGCGGCGAGTGCTGCAAAGTTGACAGCGCGACCTCGACGCCAACGAATGGGCAGATCAAGTGGGATGGCGACCAGTAATGATTGATCGAGGCGCCTACCGTGTGCGATAACCGTTTCGGTCGTGGGCGTCAGCCGACTGCAAAAGCCAATCGAGGGCGTCGGCCAAGCCGCCCTCGTCGCAGTTGCCGCCACAAAAGTGCGCAATGGTGCGGATTGGAGCAATCGCGTTGGCAACGGTCAGCCGCGTTTTCGACCAGCGCAGAAGAGGCAGGTCATTGGCGGCATCACCTGCAGCGGCACAGAGCTCGGCAGGCACATCGTCGGCAACCAGTTCCGCGGCTAGAACTTGACGGCGGCATCTCGCGATTTCGTGGCTTGGCGGCGCGACGGCGCATCATTGAGGAGCCGTTGACAGGTTCATGTAAGCGTTTACTATTCTGGGGCGTTGGTCGCTACATGTGAGCTCGCGAGTCGACCGCTTGTTAGAGATCTTCGAAGGGACACCATGAACTCTCAGGATCAAACGCCCGCTGTCTTGTCGCGGATCTTGAAATTTTCCTGCGCTTTCTTGGCTCTTCTCATCTTTGCAGAACTCTTTCCACCCGCTATGTCCATGCTGGCCGAACAAAGTGCTGAACGCGGCATGATTGCCCAGGCGCAGTCTTCAGCGGCTGAACACTACCTATCAGCCCTGCTCGACAAGACGCGGTAGCGCAAGGCGATCCCGATTTTCGACGCTTTCGCCGGCACGTTTTCCAGGTAGCTCCTTCCCTCGACTGGCACCGGCGACAGAGGTTCCCAGCTTTGGCAGGGCGGCCTGCGCAGCAAACGACTATCATCCAGACTCATTTCCCTGACGCAGCCCGTTCCCGGCATCCAAAGCATGAAAGACCTCAGCGACTTGGCAGACGAAGCGCTGCTGGAAATTGTCCAGCGTCAGACGTTCAGGTACTTCTGGGATGGCGCGCACCCGGCAAGCGGCATGGCGCGCGACCGACAGCGGCTTGCGCCCCGGGCCGACAATGATCTCATCGCCATAGGCGGCACGGGTTTCGCGGTAATGGCCATCATCGTGGCCGTCGAACGCGGCTGGATCGCTCGCGATGACGCGATCGAGCATCTGAGCCGCATAACCCTTTTCCTGGAAAAGGTCAGCCGATATCACGGCATGTTTCCGCACTTCGTCGATGGCCGGAGCGGGAAGACCATCCGCTTCGCTCGCAACGACGACGGTGGTGATTGCGTGGAGACTGCCCTGTTGTTCCAGGGCCTCTTTTGCGCGCGCCAGTACTTTTGCCGGAAATCTGTTGCCGAGATGCGCTTGCGAGAGCGGATCGACCGGTTGTGGCGAGCAATCGAATGGAAGTGGTACTGCCGCGACGAGCAAACGCTCTACTGGCACTGGAGTCCTGGCTGCGGATGGGCGATGAATTGCCCCGTGTCGGGATGGAACGAAGGACTGCTGCCTTATGTGCTGGCAGCTGGCTCTGACACCCATCCGATCAGGGCCGGCGCCTATCACAGGGGGTTCGCCCGCGACGGCCGGATGTGCAACGGGAAGAGTTTCTACGGCACAGTCCTTCCACTTGGGCCGGACTATGGAGGGCCCCTGTTTTTGGCCCAGTATTCATTCTGCGGGCTGGACCCTCGGCGCCTGAGGGACCGATATGCGTATTACTGGCAACAGAATGTGGCCCATACGCGCATCAACTACGAACATTGCGCTCGCAACCCGCACGGGCATTCCGGCTATGGCGCCGATTGCTGGGGACTAACCTCGGGCCACGGCCCATACGGCTACGTTGCGCACGCGCCGGACCATGACAGGGGCGTTATTACCCCAAGCGCAGCCTTGTCTAGTCTTCCCTACACGCCGGTGGAATCCATGCGGGCGTTGAGAGGCTTCCTCACAAAACCGCTTCATCGCATCTGGGGAAGTTTTGGATTTGTCGACAGCTTCAGCGAGAACCTGAGTTGGTTCGCTCGAACCTATCTGGCGATAAATCAGGGGCCGATCATAGCGATGATCGAGAACCACCGCAGCGGGCTGATCTGGGAACTCTTCATGAGCGCGCCTGAGGTGCGCGAAGGGTTGAGCGTGTTGGGCTTCGTCGAGATCTAGGCCGGCTGACTGCGACATCCACAATGACTGGCGAACTCTGCGCCAGAACCCAATGGGGTGTCGGTTCAAGGCGATAGCAACGGCCGTGCCCGTAGCAGGGCCTAGAGCGACTGAGAGGATTTCAGCAGTTCAAAAAATCATAATCCCATTGAGCTAAAGAATGTAAACGTTTACAAGACTCCTATGCTGGAACGGGCTCGCCGATCATGAATGGAAGTCATTCCTCACCCTCCGGGCAAGGAATTCAAGGCCTGGTCAACCAGGCCGAGATGGTCGTCGATCTTGAGGCTGTGCGGGAGAACTACAGGCGCTTGTGCGCCATCGCTGGAGGGGTCGATTGCGCGGCTGTCGTGAAGGGCGACGCCTATGGGCATGGCATGATCGCGTGTGCGATCGCGCTGCGGCAAGCGGGCGCCAAAACCTTTTTTGTGGCAACTGCCAATGACGGCGTGGCGCTTCGAACCGTGCTCCAGGGGGCAACGATCTGTGTGCTGGGCGGTTTTCTGCCCGGGGAAACGGAGGCATTTGTCGTTTCGAACCTCCTTCCCGTCCTCAACAGCCGCAACCAGATCGAGGAATGGCACAAGGCAGCGCATAGGATTGGGCGCCCCCTCGACTCGATCATCCATTTCGACACCGGCATGAACCGGCTTGGGCTGCTTGCGGACGATGCCGCATGGCTTCGCGAGAACTTGTCTCTCCTGTCGCGAATTCCGCCCATCCTCTATATGTCGCACCTCTCGGCTGCCGACGATCTCGATTTCGAGCGGTGCGAATTCCAGCGCAAGGCTTTCCTGAAAGCAGTCAGTGGGCTGCCTGCCGCGAAGCTGTCGCTGGCCAATTCGGCTGGCGTCTATCTGGGAGAAAACTATCTGTTCGGCATGGTGCGACCCGGCAAGGCGACATTCGGGATCAATCCGCTGACGGGCCGTAAAAACCCAATGTTGCAACCGGCCAGCGTCATGGCGCCGATCATCCAGGTCAAGACGATCAAGCGCGGTTCGCCGGTCGGTTACAGCTCGACATATCGGCTGGTCGAGCAGGCTAAGATCGCTACTGTCGCGGTCGGCTATGCCAACGGCTACTCCCGAGGCGGTTCAAGCCGTGCCACGGTCTATGTTCAAGGTTTCGCAGCCCAGGTTGTCGGCCGCGTCTCGATGGATCTTCTGACTGTGGATGTCTCGGCCGTTCCAGACTGGGCGCTGGCGCCAGGGAGCCCGGTTGAAATTCTTGGCCCCAATGTTCGCGACCACGATCTCGCGAAGGCCTGCGGGACGATTGAGCACGAGGTCTTGATTTCACTTGGCCATGGTTGCGCACGCCGTTACGTCAATGAATAGCTCGCGCCATCGTGTTGGCTGCCCGAGCATGGACCCGCTCCCAGGCTGTGCCAGGCACTCGGCCGCCAATGGGCACCTGACGTGCTCGTTGGCAGCCCCGAAATCACAGGCAGCGGGGCGGGTTGCTGGCAACTCGCGGTCATCGTGACAGACCCGCCCTCAGACGAACTCGCTATCTACCGCAGCTTCCCCGATCTTGTCGCTACGCTCGAATCCATTCTGCTGCGCAACGGAACGTCGGATGACGTCGCTCGCGTGCTGGCTACGAACTGTGCGAGCGCCGAACGCGATGGCTCGCAAAGCCACGGCCTGTTCAGGATGACCGGTTATGTGAAGAATCTCAGGAGCGGCTTTGTCGATGGCCGCGCCGTCCCGCACATCCGCGACGCGGGGAGTGCCTTTCTCTACGTCGACGCCGGCAACGGCTATGCCAGACCGGCGCTGGAGTCGGCCATGCCGCGAGCTATCGACAGGGCCCGATCGGCCGGCGCGTGCGTGCTAGCGATCGGCAATGCCCACCATAACGGGCCACTTTGGCTTGATGTCGAGCCATTCGCCGAAGCCGGACTGGTCGCGCTCGGCGTGGTCAACAGCGTCACTTATGTCGTCCCTCATGGCGGCCGCAAGCGGCTCTATGGCACAAATCCAATGGCCTTTGCCGTGCCGCGCCTGGATGGCCAAGTGCTGCTGTTCGACCAGGCGACAGCAGCCATGGCTCATGGCGAGGTGGCGGTCGCGGCGCGCGAAAACAAGCTCCTTCCGGACGGGATTGGCCTCGACGCCTCAGGGCTGCCGACCCGCAGCCCAAAGGCGATACTGGAGGGCGGAGCGCTGCTGCCCTTCGGCGGGCACAAGGGCTCGTCCATCGCCATGATGATCGACATTCTTGCTGGAGCGTTGACCGGCAGCAACTTTTCCCATCAGGTCGACTGGTCGGCCCATCCCGGCGCGGAATCGGCTCATACGGGCGAAACCATTATCCTGATCGATCCGACTAGGGGAAATGACTCACCGAGGATGTTCACGCAGCGGATCGAGGAACTGGTCGCAGCGATGGTTGGCGCCGGACAGACGCGCCTGCCGGGCGAACGTAGACTCGCTGCCCGCAAGTTGGCAGCCGAGCGCGGCATCGCCATTGCGGCCGCGACGTGGAAGCAGCTGATGGCCCTGTGAGCGTGCGGCTGATCGCCCGATAGCCGTTCCGGTTACCGGGTTACCCAGACAAGGAGATACAAAGCCGCTGTCGCGACAGCCACCCAGCACCAGCCCCACAGGCGGGATCGTCCCTCGGTACCGTTGTCATCGCTTTTTCTTGGGACTTTGTCCTTGCCGCACATCCCCAAATCTGGCGGCTGTCGTTCAGATGTCATTGAGCACCCGCAGCGCTGCCTCATGCAGGATGGCGTTTGCCGATGCCAGGATGTTTCCACCTCGCTCCGCGCGGCCCCCGTCGAAGCGGGTGACGACACCGCCGGCGGCCTCGATGACCGGGATCAGCGCTGCGATGTTGCAGGCTTGCAAGGAAAGTTCCACGCAGAGGTCGATCTGGCCGGCCGCCAGCATGGCGAATGCGTAACAGTCGCCGCCGTACCTCGTGAATTTGACCGACGACGCGAGCCGCGCAAAGCCCCTGCCCGGACGGCGTGCGAAGGGTTCAGGAGAATTCGTGTGGCAAATCGACTCCGAGAGAAGCTGGACGCCACTCGTTTTCAACACCGTCTCGCCCTGGGCAGAGCGACACACCGATCTCATTCCATCAGACCAGAAGAATTCCCCGGTATCGGGCTGGCTCATCATGCCCATCGTGGCGCGGCCACCTATGGTGAGCCCTATCAGGGTCCCCCATACCGGAAGCCCACACAGGAAACCTTTTGCACCATTGATCGGGTCGATGACCCACTGTATTGGCCCTGATCCTGAGGGCCCGAATTGGTCGCCCAGCATTGCGTCCATTGGATAGTCGGCGGCTATGATCGCCCGAATGGCTTTTTCGGCCGCGCGAGCCGCCTCGCTCACAGGCTCATATATGACGCCTGTCTTGTTCTTGGCATTCGCCGACGCTCTCGTGCGAAATCTCGGCAGCGTCTCGGCGGCAGCCGCATCGGCCAGCCTGCGGAAGAATTCGAAGTCCGGCAGCGCCTCGTCGTGTCCTCGACGGGCGACGCCAAGCGAGAGGCGCGCCTGCATCAGAGCCCCCTCTCCTCAAGAAGACTATTAAGGCGCGCGCCGGTTTCCGCCAGCTGATTGCCATATTGCGTGAGAAGGGATTGCTGCGCTTCTGTCCCGGCAGATGACAAGGCACCGAAGATCGCGGCAAGCCTCTCGCTCAGAGCCCTGCCTTCCTCCAGGGCGGGCCGGTCGGCAATGAGCGCGGCAAGTTGATCGCGCGAAGGCTTTCCGATGCCGGGGACCGTGCGGGATCCACCGTCCACGTAGCCTGCGGGGAGCTCGCCCTTGCGGTTGACGATCCGACGGTTGAGAATTGCCTCGATAATTTGGTCGACGGCCTGTTTCGCCCCGGCCACACGAGAGGGGTGATCGGTGTCGGCGGCCGCGTGCGGCAGAAGCTCGAGCCTGCCGGGAAACTTGAGAGCAAGCTGACGATACGGGACCAGCGGGCCGACGAAGGAGGATGTCTGGCCGTCGAAGAAGATGTCGGCGTCGACCGCGACATGGCGGACTTTTCCGCATTCAAGGGCGACTGCCAGCGCCGAAGCATCGATGATCTCGCCGCGGTCGTAATTTATGACCACCGCACCGTCGTTGAGAAGCGAGAGTATCTCGCCGTCGATCAGTCCCACATTTGCGAAGCATCCCCGAGCCTGCTCAAATGCGCCGAGCCCGGTGTGGGGGCTGATGAAGTCGGCGCCACGCGCGGCATCCTGAAGCGTCGCTGCATATTTGAGGCCCTCGGCCTCTATCCACTCGCGGTGAACTGCACGGGCATGCACACAGACACGCATGCGCAGCGCCTTGCAAAGCTTGGCCAACTCCCTGCCGATATTGCCATATCCAATGATGGCGATCTTCTTGCCTTCGATCTTTTCGGTGGGGAAATCGCGGAGGTTCCTCGCGGTGTCGAAATGCCCGTCGACCACCCTTTGATGCAAGTGATCGACCGGGAGATCGGGAATCACCTTGAGCATCGCCTTGAGCGCCATCTGCGCCGTGGCTCGGCTGTTGAAGCTTGGCGTGTTCATCAAAGGCGCAGGGCCGCCGCCGTTCGGCCCTCCCCAGGACCTGGACTGCATGTTGCCGGTGCCGGCACCGATGCGCACGCCTCCCTCTGAAAAGACCGCTCCTTCCGGGATTGCCGTAGCTGTCACAATGACAGCATCGCACTGACCTTTGTCGGTCTGCCGCAGGATCTCGGCGGCGCTGCTCAGGTCCGGCTGATAGGAGAAATGGACGCGGCCCGGCTCAAGCGCTTCACGGCAGAGAGGCCCATGGTGGAACACGCCTCCCCTTGCCTCGATGTGCGCGAGCACCTCGCTATGGTCCGGCGTGCCCTCTGGTCCAAATCGCAATCCGATCGGATCAGCGACAAGCACGGTATAGGCTCGACTGGCATCGCCGTTGCGGTCGCTCTCGATCCTACTCAGTGACTGAGGAAAGTGTTCTCCGAGCTTGGCGAGTTCCTCCTCGATGACCGCAACCTTGGCCCTGAGATAGGCATATTGCAGATTGTCCAGAAGCGCGACGACGTCGTTGGGGGCGCGAACCCCGCCGATCCAGGCCCGATAGTCGCCCGGCGTTCCCGGGAAGGCGTTGACGTAACGGGCCACGTCCAGCCCCGGCTCGTGATTTCCGTCAGGGTGGGTGATCCCTTCATAGCCAAGCAGTTGCTTGGAGCGCGCGATGATGCGGGCGTGCAGACCCGAGCTCTCCAGGGCTGGGTCCACCACCTTCAACAGCGTTACCGCGGCGCCGCGTCGTTCAGGATCGGTGACGCTGAGCCGAAGCACCGCACTGCGCGACACCCAGTCGTTGATGGCGTCCCGATTGGCTGTTGAGCGTCGGTTGAGCGTCTCCACCGAGCCGAGCCGCCTCTCGGACCGCAGCAGGCCGAAAGTCGTCTCTGCGAAGGCGAGCGCGGAGTAGGTATTGATAACACCGCCCAGCATCTTGTCGCCTTGCGGATCATAAAGCGGTCCGACCGCGACGGAGCGATCGCCGCTCAGGGGCCGTTTGGGATCTGCCGGCACAGCGATCTTGAGCTGGCGGGGAATTGCCCAGGAAGGATCCCGCTGGTTGCGCTCGATGAGCCGCAGCGCCTGCGGCGTAAACGTCGCGACGAAGTAACCGGAGACGCCGCCGATAGCCTTCTGGAACGGCATGAACATGCAGGTCCTTGCCAGCAGTTCCCGCACGACGTGGTCACCCCAAGGCATCGCCCCGAGCAGCGACGTCGCGTCCAGAACGGCGTGATGGTTGTCAGGGTCGCTGCGAAGCCACTCCAGGAGGTTGGAGATATCCTGCGACGTATAGGTGGTGGCGCCAGTCGTTTCATGACCGACGCCGACGAAGAGTGCGATCCCCAAGCCGCGCAGGTAGTCGGGGGATGGGATGATCCCTTCTCTTGGCGAGAAGTGAACGCGCCGTTCGTCGCCTCGCTTTGAATAGCGATGCAGTTCGACAAGCTGGGCACCCCAAGACTGGCGGAAGAAGCCGCCGGAGCCGGCCGCTTCCGATTCCGGCGCTGGCGTGTCGACATAGACCCTTTGCTTGTCGTCGTTTGCGTTCATCAGGTGCATGACGCAAGCGGTGAAGCCGCTATGCCCTCCCCCAAGACCAACCGCCATCTGGTTCGACTTGGGGAAGCCGAAGTAGCGATGGATCTCGCGCATCATGTCGAGCAGGATCTTGTCGGCCGGATAGCCGCGATGCATGCCGCGGCCGATCTCCGCGGTGGTGAAGGGGCCGATATCGTGGCCCCTATCGTCGAATTTCCTGTAGTTGCGTTCCAGCCAGGAATCGAACTCGAAGCGCAGGAGGCGCGCATCGACCTCGTCGGTGGTGAGGTCGGTGATGGGGCCGACGCCAAAAAATGGGTTGGCGGTCCGCCTTGGGCGCCCGGCGGCCGTCAGGCGCAGCGCGGCAAGTCGCTCTGCCCTTAGCGTTTCCATCGATGTCATCAGCCTACCTCAACTCAATGGGGTGCACCTGCGAAGCCGCAGGCGCCTTCCGTTCCCGACCGGGAATGTGCTGGCCAGCTCAGACGCTGGCCAAGTGATGTCATCAGCGCAGTTGGATCCACACGGCTTTCGTCTCCGTGTATTGGTCGTGCGCGGCCAGGCCCTTGTCCTTGCCGCCGAAGCCGGACTCCTTGTAGCCGCCAAACGGCACGGCGAAGTCGCCTTCCGAATAGCAGTTCACCGAAACAGTTCCCGCGCGGATCTGCTTGGCGACACGGTGGGCGGTGTTGAGATCGTCGGTGTAGAGGGACGCGGCGAGGCCGTAGTTGGTGTCGTTTGCCAGGCGGACTGCTTCGACCTCATCCTTGAAAGTGATCACCGACAGCACCGGGCCGAAGATTTCCTCCCGGGCGATCTTCATGTTGTTCGAAACGCCATCGAAGATGGTCGGCTGGATGAAGCTGCCGCCCGTGCCCGCCAGTATCTGGCTTCCGCCCAAGGCGATCCTGGCGCCTTCCTTGCGTCCGGTTTCGATGTAGGAGAGCACCTTGGCAAGATGCTCCTGCTCGATCATCGCTCCGATGCGCGTCGTGCGCTCGAGCGGGTCGCCGACAGTCCAGGATTCGAAGACTGGCTTCAATTGATCGAGCAGTTGGTCCTTGATGCTCTCATGGACGATGAGACGCGAGCCAGCCGAGCAGTTCTCGCCCTGGCAGAAAAGAATACCAGTCGCGACATTCTCGACGATCGGAGCGAAATTCCTGATGTCGCCCATCACGATGGCCGGGCTCTTGCCGCCGCATTCGAGGATGATGCGCTTCATGTTTGAGTCTGCCGAATACTTTAGGAATAGCCGACCCACCTCTCCCGATCCCGTGAAGCTGACGCAATCGATGTCTCTGTGGAGGCCTATGGCCTGACCGGCAGTCGGCCCCAGGCCAGGTACGACATTGAACACCCCATCAGGTATGCCTGCCTCGGATGCCAGCGCCGCCAGCCTGATCAATGACAGGGATGTCTGCTCAGCCGGCTTCAGGACGATGGAGTTGCCCCCAGCCAGGGCGGGCGCCAGCTTCCACATGGCGACGAACAGCGGGAAGTTCCACGGGATCACGCCACCGACAACGCCGATCGGCTCGCGCACGATCATCGACACGACGTCGCGCGGCGCCGGAGACACCTGGTCGTAGATCTTGTCGGTCGCTTCCGCATGCCAGCGCAATGTCTCGATGGAGTCGGGCAAGTCGACATTGATGGAATCGTTGATTGGCTTGCCGCAGTCGAGCGTTTCGATGAGCGCCAGCTCGGCACTGTGTTTCTCGATCAGATCCGCAAAGCGCAGCAGAACTTTCTTGCGTTCCCGCGGAGGCAGGCCCGACCAGCTGCCGGCCTCGAAGCTGCGTCGCGCAGCCTTGACCGCGACATCGACGTCCGCCGCGCCGCCGGCAGCCACGTTGGCCAGCAACTTGCCTGTGGCCGGATTCACGGTCTCGAAGGTCTCGCCCGATTGGGCCGCGACATAGGCGCCATCAATAAAGGCCCTGGTCTCGAATTTCAGCGTCTTGGCTTGGGCGTGGAAGTCTGTGTGGAGGTTCATGTTAAACTCCTGCGGATCGCATTGAAGGGTCTTGGTCAGGCGTTGGGCCAGGTGTCGGAAAGCGTGTATCCGGTGGGGAACGGATCGCTCGGATCGAGCACGAACTGGTGGAAGCCAGTGATCCAGGCCCGCCCGCTGATCGCGACGGAGACGGCATCGACGTCGCCCACTTTGGAAGTCTGGAGTATCTCGCCCTCGAACTTTGTCCCGATGATCGATTCGTGGATGAATTTTTCGCCGGGCGCGATCTCGCCGCGGGCATGGAGGAGCGCCAGTCGCGCGCAAGTTCCGGTGCCACAGGGCGAGCGATCGAGGCGGCCAGGCGAGACGATCACGCCGTTGCGCGATGACTTTACCCCGTCGCAGACCGTGAGCGGACCGGCGAAAAGCGTCTGGTTTATGGTATGAATTGCCGGGTTTTCAGGATGGATCGACGGCAGTTGCTCGGCCGCCGCGCGCTTGATCTTTTCCCCGACGTCGGACAGGTCGCGCGCTTCCGACGGCTCAATTGCGAAGCCGCAGTCGCGGGCATCGACGATCACGTAGATCATCCCGCCATAGGAGACGTCGACGCGAAGAGATCCAATGCCAGGGACCTCGATCATCCGGTCGCGATGCATGACGAAGGACGGCTGGTTCCGGAACTTCACGCTTTCGCATTTTCCGTTGCGGCATCGCGCTTCGACCTCGATCAGCCCCGCCGGGGCCTCGAGTGTCAATTTGGTGACGGGCTCCTGCATGGCGATGACACCCGTCTCAAGCAGCACGGTGACCGTGCAGATGGTGTTTGTCCCCGACATCGGCGGATACGAAGCCGGCTCGATGATCACGTAGCCCATCTGGGCGTCGGGGTGGGACGAGGGCAGGACCAGGTTGGTGCACAGTGTGACTTTGCCGCGCGGCTCGTGGAGAAGGAACGCGCGAAGATCGTCGCCCTTTGTCTCCAGCCAGCGCGCCTTTTCGAACATCGTCTTGCCAGGGACGTCGATGACGCCGCCGGTGATGACGTCGTTGGGCTCGCCTTCAGCATGGGCGCCGACAACGTTGATCATCCGCGATAACCGCATGTGTCGTCCTCCTTGTTCAGTCGCGTGCGAGGCGTTCCGAGGGATGCGGCCGAATGACGACCGGTGAATTGCCAAGCATGCCGCAGCGGACCGGCGCTTCCAGGCCTGCCCCGGGGAGACGGTGTCCCCGGGGACAAGGGACACTCGCTCAGGCGGCGGCCGCGAGGGCTTCGTCGACCAGCTTCACCTCCGCCTCGGTCAGCGGCAGGACGGGAAGCCGGCACTCGCCGACGGGACGTCCCGTCTTGGTGCTCGCGGCCTTGGCGACGGGGTTGAACGGAGACGTCCAAAGCAGCAGCGACAGCGGGCGCAGCTTGAGCCAAAGAGCGGCCGCCTCGGCCAGGTTCTTGCCTTGAATGAGATCATAGAGCTTCACGAGCTGCTTCGGGACGGCATTGCCGGATCCGGTGAAGACGCCGGGCGCGCCGCTGACAAGGCTGTAGAAATTCAGATAGTCGCAGCCGTTGAACACCTTGGCGCCTTGGGCCGAGAGCTGATCGATGCGCATCATGTTCGACGTGCTGTCCTTGATGTACTTGACGTTGTCGATCTCGCTGAAGCGCCTGAAGACGTCAGGCGTGATGTCAAAGCCGGTGTACTGGGGAATGTTGTAGACCATGATAGGGGTCGCGACGGCCCTGGAAATCTGCTCGTAGTGGTAGCGCACTCCCGGTTCGCCCGGGCCCTCGAAGAAGGGCGGCAGGATGAGCAGCGCGTCCGCGCCAGCGTCCCGCGCGTGCTTTGAGTTGTCGATCGCGTCTTCGGTGCGCAGGGCAGACGTCTGGACAATAAGCTTGGCCCGGCCATTGATTCGCTTGCCCGCGATCTCGGCGATGCGCCGCTTCTCGGGCTCGGTGAGGAAAGGAAACTCTCCGGTCCCGCCATTCACGGCGATGATGTGAATTCCCGCCTCGATCAGCGAGTCGATGTTTGCCGCCAATGCACCCTCGTCGAGCGCAGCACCATTGTCCTTGAATGGCGTGCAGATCGGCACGCAGATGCCTTTTAATTCACTCACGTCTTTGCTCCTTTTGCGCGACTGATTTGACCGTTGAGCCTGCGGCGCGACCTCATTCCGCATGGAATGACTGGATGCCGTAAGCTATAGATTTCGCCGTATACTTCCTGCTAGCAACCAGCGGTGCGGAACCATATTGCTAATCATGAATTTACATAGTTGTAATCGTTTTCATGCTATAGATCAAGCGCTTGCTGCATTTGATGCTCGCGCTCCTTAGCCGGTGTGGTAAGGCTGCGGGTCAGCGGTCAACGGCGCTATCCCGCGAATGGCGTCCGCGACTTTTTCAGCCATCATGATGACCGGGGCGTTGAGGTTGCCGCTGACGATCTCAGGCATGATCGAGGCATCGACGACCCTGAGGCCCTCAATGCCATGCACCTTTGCTTCCCGATCGACGACCGCATCATCCCCCTCGCCCATTCTGCAGGTGCAGCATGGATGGTAGTTGGTGCCGGCAATACCGCGCAACCAATTGGCGATATCGTCGTCGGTGGCGATCGAAGGGCCAGGCATTTCTTCCACGCCGCGAAACTCGTCCCATGCCTTCTGACGGACCACGTTGCGGATCGCCTTCACGGCCTGAACCGCCTGCAGCATGTCGTCAGGGTGCTCGAGATAGTTAAACACGAATTTCGGCGCCGCCATTGGATTGGCCGACTCCACCCAGACACGACCCTCGCTCTTTGGCCTCATCAGGCTCAGGAAGTACTGGAAGCCGTTCTCGAGCTTGACATTGCCGTGCTGGAATTCACCTAGCATCGGCACGAACTCGAACTGCACGTTCGGTATGATTTCTTCTGCCCGCGTGCGCATGAAGGTACCGACTTCGAAGAAATTGGTCGCGCCAAGCCCTTTCTTGAAGAGGAGCCACTGAAGGCCGAGCTTCGCCTTGCCGAAGGTTGAGAGTTTCTTGGCAGCGGATACGTCCTTGGTCGCGCGATACATGACAGGGGCCGCGACATGATCCTTCAACCCTCGTCCGACGCCAGGCAGGTGGTGTTTCAGCGCGATCCCGGCCTTTCTGAGGTCATCGGCAGGGCCAATGCCGGATAGCAGCAGCAGTTGCGGGGAATTCAGCGCTCCGCCGCACAGGATCGTTTCGCGCTCCGGCTCAAACTGCTGCGCGCCGGCTTTTGTGGTCACAACCACCCGAACGACGCGCTTGTTGCTGGTCTCTATGCCCGTGACCCTCGCGCCAGTGAGCACGGTAAGGTTGGGCTTGCGGGGCTGGGCATGGATATAGGCCTGCGAGGTGCTCCAGCGAATGCCGTCATGGACGTTGCGCTGGGTGATATGAACACCTTCCTGCTGATATGCATTGTGGTCAGCAACATGCTTCAGCCCGCTCTCCACCCCCGCCTTCAGGAAGGCGTGGTAGAGCGGATTTTCCGCTTTGCAGGTCTCGATCCGCATCGGCCCGGAGCCACCGCGATACGCGTTCGCTCCCCTGTCGAATGTCTCGGCTTTCTTGAAATAGGGCAGACATTGCTCATAGGACCATCCGTCAGCCCCGATGCTCGCCCAGTTGTCGTAGTCCCATGGATTGCCGCGGACCCAATTCATGCCATTGATGGAGGACGATCCGCCCAGCACGCGCCCTCTCGCCTCATGAACGATGCGACCCTGCAAGTGCGGTTCCGGCTCAGAATTGTAGAACCAGTTGAAGCGGTCGTTCATCAGCGGAAAGCCGAGGGCCGCCGGCATGCGGATATAGATGTGCTGATCGGATGGGCCCGCTTCCAGGAGCAGAACCGTGGTCGAAGGGTCCTCGGCGAGGCGGGACGCGATAACGGAGCCTGCCGAGCCGGAACCTATGACGATATAGTCGAACGTCTTCTTGTCGGTCACCTTGGAAGCACTCCTTACGATCTTGCTGTCATGCCACGGTGTGCGGCAGGGCGTCGGCGCGTTTTCCAAGCTTGATGAAGGTCGACTTCACCTCGGTGAACTCGAGCAAGCCGTCCAACCCGTTTTCGCGACCGATCCCGCTTTGCTTGAAGCCGCCGAACGGCATCTGGACAGCGGTCTCCAGGAATGTGTTGACGTAGACCGTTCCGCTGCGGAGTTCTCGCGAAACGCGTATCGCCTTGTCGATGTCCTTCGTCCATAGCCCGTTACCCAGACCGTAGCTCGTGTCATTGGCGAGCGCGATTGCTTCCTCGACGCTGCTGAAACGGGTAACCGCAAGCACCGGACCGAAAATCTCTTCGCGAAAGATTGTCATGTCAGGGGTGACGTTGGAAAAGATGGTAGGGGCAACATAGTAGCCCATGGCGAGGCCGTTTTCGGTGACGCGGTTGCCACCGAGCAGAAGCGTCGCGCCCTCGTCCATCCCACTCTTGATGTATGCCAGCACCTGATCCATGTGCTTTTCATGGATCAGCGCTCCGACGTCTGCCTGCCCGTCAGTCGGCAAGCCGAGGCGGATCTTCTTCGAGCGCTCTACAAGCTTCTCCAGGAAGCTCTCCGCGACGCTATCCTCAACAAGGAGCCTGGTTCCCTGGACGCATTCTTCTCCCTGGTTGAGGATGTAGCCGAGCAGTATGCCATCCAGCGCCGCATCGATGTCGGCATCGGCAAAAACGATATTCGCCGCCTTTCCGCCCAGCTCGAGGCCAACGCGCTTGACCTGCTCGGCCGCGCGCTGCGCGATCCTTATCCCGACCGCGGTCGATCCGGTAAAAGAGATCATATCGACATCGCGATGGCCGGTCAGGATTTCACCGACCGTGCGGCCCGAGCCGGTTACCACATTGATGACGCCATTTGGGATGCCAGCCTCTGTCGCAAGCTTGGCGATTTCGAGCGTCGAACCAGAGGTCAGTTCCGATGGCTTGATCACAACCGTACAGCCGGCCGCGAGCGCGAAGGGCAGCTTCTGGAACAGGGTGACCATGGGGAAGTTCCACGGCGTGACCATTGCGATCACGCCGCGCGGCTCACGGGTGACAAGACCCAGATTTGCGTCCCCGACATTAGAGACCAGGTCTCCAGGAATTTGCCATGCCAGCGCTGCCGCATAGCGCGCAAGCTCGATGGACCACTCGATCTCAGCCTTGGCGAAGCGGATCGGCTTGCCAACCTCTTCTGCCTCAATCAGAGCCAACTTGTCGACGTCACGGGTCATCAAATCGACCCAACGCCCAAGTGCCTTGGCTCTGTCGGCGCCAGGCAGGGATGACCAGATTGATCTCATGTCGAAGGCTTTGCGGGCAGCTCCGACAGCAGCGTTCACCGCGTGCTCGTCGCTTTGCGCGAAACGGGCAAGCAACGCGCCATGGGCAGGCGATTTGCGTTCCACCTTGCGATCTGCTCTCGCCCAGGCGCCATTGATCCAATTGTCGTATTCGCGGACGTCCATCGATCTATTTCCCTCGGTCAGTTTGGCGCGACGAGGCGGCTCTTGCCTGGCGCAACGAGCACCCCGACGACGTCGCCGACCTTGGCCTTTGTTCGATCGGTGACGACGATGAACTTGTGACCACCGCAGTCGACATAGACATTGGTTGTCTGGCCAAGCGGCTCGACGAAATCGACGCTCGCCGACGCGGCGCCGTCGACGCCGTCACCAACGATCAAGAGATGCTCGGGGCGGACCCCGACGAAGAATTGTCCCTGGGCGTCGGCAAAGCTGCTTGCCTTGTCGGCGACCTCCCCTGACAGACTGTCGGCAAAGGGCTGGACGGAGGCGGCAATTCCCTTCTTGCGGTCGAAATGGGCGGGGAACAGATTCATGGGAGGAGAACCGATGAAGTCGGCCACAAACTCGGTTCTTGGCCTGTCGTAGATCTCCAGCGGCGTTGCCACTTGGACCATGTCGCCCTTGCGCATGACCGCGATCCGGTCGGCCATCGACATTGCTTCGATCTGGTCATGCGTCACGTAGACCGTGGTGATGCCGAGGCTGGTGACCAGCTTCTTGATCTCGGTGCGCATTGTGGCACGCAGCTTCGCATCGAGGTTCGAAAGCGGCTCGTCCATCAGGAAGACGCGAGGGTTGCGCACCAAAGCCCGCGCCAGGGAGACGCGCTGCCGTTGCCCTCCCGAGATCTGCCCCGGTTTGCGATCCAAATACTCAGCAATCCCGAGCTTCTCCGCAGTCGCATGCACCTTCTTTTTGCGCTCGCCCTCGGCGATCTTGCGCACCTTCAGAGGGAACTCAATGTTCTGGAACACGGAAAGGTGCGGATAGAGACCGTAGTCCTGGAACGCCATCGCGATATCGCGGTGACGAGGCTCCTCATATGTCACGTCCCGGCCATTGATTTTGATCTGGCCGTCGCTGGGAAGCTCCAGTCCGGCAATCATGCGCAATGTCGTGGTCTTGCCGCAACCGGAGGGGCCGAGCATGACGAAGAATTCGCCGTCCTTGATGTCGACCGACACGCCATTCACAGCAGTGAAGGCGCCAAAGCGCTTGTAGACTGATCTGACTTCAATACCCATTGTCGTTCCTCATCCCTTCACGGCGCCAAGCGTCAGGCCCCTGACCAGGTATTTTTGCATCAACAGGACGAGCACGACGACCGGCAACGACATCAGCACGCCGGCCGCCGAGCCCAATCCCCACGAGATCGCCTTGGCCTTGATCGAGCTCGCCGCGATCACCGGCAGCGTGCGCGCCTCCGAAGAAGTCAGAATGCTGGCCAGCAGGAACTCATTCCAGGCGAACATGAATATGATAACCATTGTCGCCGCGAGGCCGGGCAAAAGCAGCGGCAAGGTCACGCGCCAGAAGCATTCGAAGCGGCTGCATCCGTCGATCAGGGCAGCCTCTTCGATCGACTGCGGTGTCTCCTGGATGAAGACGCGCATCACCCAGACCACGAAGGGCAATCCGTTCAGCGTGTAGACGGCGATCAGGAGCCAAGGCGTGTCGAAGATGCCCAGCTGCTTGGCGATGATGAACAGCGGGATGACGCTCACCATCGGCGGCAGCATGCGGATCGACAGAACCTCGAAGGCGATGAAGTTCTTGTTCTTGACGTCGAAACGCGCCAGTCCATAGGCGGCGAGCGTGCCCGCGATCATCGCAAACAGCGTGGCCAGGCAGACGATGAATGCGCTGTTGATCAACGCATCCATCGCGTTAAGCTCGGTGAAAAGCTTGCGGTAGCTCTCCAATGTCGGAGCAAAAAACCACCTCGGCGGATAGGCCGATATGTCGACATCCGACTTCAGCGAAGAAAGCGTCATCCACACAATGGGAAAGGCAAAGAAGGCGGTCGCGATCAGGGCAAGGAGATAATAGCCGATGCCGCTGAGCATGCGTCCGCGTGGCGCCGTCGAACTCGACATCAGCGGGCCTCCTTTTCATTCACCATGCGCATGAAGCCCGTGTATTTCACGAAGATGAGAACCACGGCGAGGATGATGAGGAGCGTCAGCCAGGATAGCGCAGCACCATAGCCGAGGCTGAAGAAGCGGAAATTGACCCTTGCGAGATAGATGCTGAGCAAGTCGGTGGCGAAATCGGGGCCGCCGCGCGTGATGATGTAGACTGTGTCGTAGGTGCGGATGGCATCGACGATCCTGAGCAGGCTCGCGATCACGATCACCGGTTTGAGCATCGGCAGCGTGACCATGAAGAAGGTCTGGATCGGTGAGGCGCCATCGATCGCCGCTGCCTCGAAGGGACTCTTGGGCAAAGCCGAGAGGCCGGCGAAGATGATTAGGAACATGAACGGCGTCCACTGCCAGATATCGACCAGCAGCATCGAAGCCATCGCGCTGGCTTTCTCGCCGGCCCATGGTTGAGATGGAATGCCAACGAGGCCCAGCACGTAATTGAGTACCCCAAGGTCGGGCATCATCATGATGCGCCAGGTGATGCCGACGGCGATCGGTGTGATCAGCATGGGGACGATGATGATGGTCCTTAGCAGCGTGAAACCCGGGAGCCGGACATTGAAGAGAAGAGCCAGCAGCACCGCCAAGGTGAGCGAGAATCCCACCGACAAGACGGTGAACAGCAGCGTCAGCAGAATCGAGTGCAGAAACTGGGCGTCCGTCACAGCATCGGCATAGTTGGCGAGGCCGACTAACCCCTGGAACTTGTCCGGGTCCGACGGGCGATAACCGGTGAGGCTCATATAGAGCGAGTGCAGGAGCGGAAAGAGCCCGACGACCGTCATGATGATCATGGTCGGCGCGAGCAGGATCATGCCGGTGTAACGCTCTCCGGCACGCTTGGCCCGGTCGGTCGCGACGGGCAAACCTTCTAAGCTGACTGTCATGGTCCTTGATCCCGAAGGCGCCGAGCGGGCATCCGCCTGCCCAGCGCGTTCCTGTTCGAAAGCGCTGGAATACCCAGACGCTTGCGGGCGGCGGCTTCAGCCCTTGACGAGCTTTCCCACGCGATCGACGGCATCGACCATCGCGGTCTTGGGGGTCTTTCGCCCAGTCACGCCGGCGAGGACTTCCTCATAGATTGCCCGCTGCACTTCCACTGCATTGGTCAGGCGATAAGGCGGGATCGCAATCGGCTGGGTCCCGCGGGTCTTGAAATCCTCGAAGACATGAAGCCCCGGAATCTTCTTGATCATGTCCGGATTTTCGAGATCAGGCTTGTAGCAGATCGAGGTTTCACCCGCTTCCGAGAAGTACTTGTAACCGCCATCGGCAAGCCAGGCCAAAAACCTGTAGCCGTCGGCCTGCTTTTTGCTGGCGGCGTTAAGCACAACGGTCCAGCCGCCAATCATAGACTGCTGGAACTTTTCGGTCGGCGCCACCGCATAGCCGAATTTGCCGGCATGCGGTCCGCTCTCAATGCCGGAGAGCGCGTCCGACCAAGAAATGATCATAGCCGCAGTCCCCTGCCCGATCGCCGACTGACCTTCGGGGTAGTCGAACCCGGACACGCCTTGCGGGCAATATTGCAAGACCTCCTTCAGCCTTTCGATGGCATGCTCGCCCTGTCCTTCCGAATTGAAGACGGGTTCATTGGCATCGTTGAAGCAGCCGTCGTCGGTCGGCGCAAGCTTGGTCATGCCCATGACGCGCGTCATCCAGTCGCCGGACATGTGGGCGTCCTGCCCTCCCAGGCAAAGCGTGTTTCCGGCGACGTCTGAGCTGTGCAGCTTCTTGGCGGCCGCGACATACTCGTCCCAGGTGACGGGCACCTTGTCGATACCGGCTTTCTCGAACAGGTCCTTGCGATAGATGAACACCGGAATCGTCATGGCGAGCGGCAGGCCGTAGTGCTTGCCCTGGTAGATGGAATATTGCAGCGATCCCTCGGTGACGTTCCCGTACTTGATCTCGGGAAGATCCGGGTTGGCGGCTTTGATGTCCTCCATGGTGGGCGCCCACTTATTGCGCTGCGGCTGCCGGACCCAGAGGCTGTCGGTGGTGATGATGTCGAACGTTTCCGAACCCTGTGAAAGTTCGATCAGCATCTTTTCGTAGTGAGATTCATAAGGGTTGGATTCCCCGGTGATCTTCGCGGCTGTATATGCCTTCGCCACCTGATCGGTGAGGGCCCCTGCCCAGACCGAATTGCTATTGAGGATATTGAGCGTCACTTCCTCCGCATATGCTGACGAAGTGCGATAGGCGGCCAAGGCGGCCGCAAGGCCGGCAGAGGCCTTCAGGAAGTTGCGACGAGACACTGGCAGTCCGATCGACGCGGTCAATTGTTGATCCTCCTTTTTTGCGAGGCGGGGCAAAAGCCGGCCTCGGCGTTCCCAACTGATGTAAACGTTTTCACTCTTTGCGAGCCGAACGGGGATGTCAAGCCCAAACCCGGACTAACATAAAAAATTCTGTAAACGATTACATATTTGAGCGTTTTATGGCTTGTCAAGCGAGGTGAAGTCGAGGACAAAAGCCATAGGTGGATAAAAGCCAACGAAATGGTGCGGCTTATGCCGGGCAAAAGAGCCAAACAGCCCAAGCTGAAGAAAAAGGCAGGCGTCTTTGACGTTGCCCGCGAGGCGGGGGTTTCGGTAGCCACTGTGTCGCGGGCCTTCAATCTCCCTGACCTCGTCAGCGAGGACGTTCGCCGACGGGTCTTGGCGACTGCGCAGAATCTGGGTTACGCGGCCAACCCGGCGGCAAAAGCGCTGCGCTCCCGCAAGACCCATATCGTGGGAGCGGCGATCCCAACGCTGGACTATGCGATCTTTGCGAAGATGATCAATCATTTTCAGGATAGCTTCGCGCAGCACGGCTACATGACGATCGTTGCAACAACTGGCTTCGAACACGCCAATGTTTTTGAGAAGGTCAAAACATTGGTGGATCGCGGCGCCGAGGCACTTCTTCTGGTTGGCGCGATAGAAGACCCGGCGCTCGTGAGCTATCTCAAGCAACCGCATATCCCAGTGGTGACGACCTACTCATATCTACCCGATGAGATCGTGCCCTGCATTGGATTTGACAATTACGCGGCTACGCAAAGCGCGATGGAATACCTTGCCGATTTGGGGCACAGAAATTTCGCCATGATTGCCGGCAGTCCGAAGGGTAGTGATCGTCAGCGCGCTCGGATCGCCGCCTACAAGGATTTCGTCGGATCGAGGAATCTCCATGGGGCAGCGAACATAATCATTCGCAATTTCACTATCCGGGACGGAACCGAGGCGATACGCGCCATCCTGGACAAATACCCGGAAACCACGGCGGTGGTCTGCAACACCGACGTCATGGCGTTTGGAGCCTTGAGCGAAAGTCGGCGACTCGGAATCCGGGTTCCCCAGGATATCTCGATCGTCGGGTTCGATGATGCAGAATATGCAGCGCAGTTGGAACCCCCCTTAACGACCATAGCCGTGCCTGCCGAGGAAATGGGGAGGCTGGCGGCCGAAATGCTCCACAACTCGCTGTCGAGCGGCGAGCCCCCTCGCTTTGTCAGGCTCGATTCGCACCTGATCGTGAGAAAATCCGCGTGCCCGCCGCGTGCTTTGAAGCAGTTGCGCTTGGCCGCGGCCGTCTGAATCCAGGTCCGCGGGCACCTCTCACCTCAATGTCGAGTGGGCACACAGGCACTGTCATGACCCTTAAACCGCTTCTTCCCTCTCGACCCGCCGCGATCATATTCGATTTCGACGGCGTCATCCTTGACTCTGCCGAGATCAAAGCAGAGGCATTCGCTGAGATCTATTCCGGCTATGGGCAGCAGTGGAGGGAACCCGTCCTCCGCTACCAGCGGCTGCATGGCGGTATTTCACGCCGGGAGAAGTTCGACTATTTCGACAAACAGATATTGGGTCGCGCCCCGACCGAGGAGCGATTGGCGCTGCTGTCGAAGAGGTTCACCGAAATCGTTTTTGAGAAAATCCTCGTCGCGCCTTTCATTCCCGGCGCGCGGGAACTGCTTGAAAACGCGTCCCGTCGTTCCAGGCTTTTCGTCGTTTCCGGAACCCCGCAGCAAGAACTGATCGAGGTCATCCGTCTGCGAACCCTTGATCACTATTTCGAGCTGGTCATCGGCGCGCCGACGAAGAAACGCGAGGCCTTCAGCCTAATCTTGCACACGGGGCTTTCGCGCGAAACCGTGGTGGCGGTCGGCGATTCCACCACGGAATGTTCTGCTGCCTGTGAGCTGGGGATCGCATTCCTCGGCATTCGTGGCGGGCCCTCGCCGACAGCTTTTCCCGAAGGTATCGTAACGCTCCCGGACCTGCGCGATGCAAGCAACCTTCTCGGCTTCGGCCCCGTGACGCAGGCTGACCACCGTACTCGTGCCTGATGCTTGCCGCCCATAAAATGTTCACCGGTGCCTGGACGAGCACATGCATTCCCGGATCAACACCATAAAGCGCCTCGAGTGAACTCGTTTTGGCGCGGGCGCGCGTTGGAACGAACTATCGCCGGCAATTCAGAAATTGGGGTCTCGGCAGAGAAGTCCGGATTGGCTCAATTCGCGGGCAGACATCCACCAGCGATTTGCTGGCCAGTCCAGGTCGCCCCACCTCCGAGGCGGCTATCAGCCGGCTAATGCTGATAAAGCAGTTGCCTTATCTCATGATAGATGTCGCGTGCCGTCCGATCCGCCGTGATATCGACGAGGTCCCGAGGTCGAGGGAAAGGGATCGAGAATTCCTTGGCGATCTTGCCGTCTTTGAAGACAAGGATACGGTCGGCCAAGGTGATCGCCTCGTTCAGATCGTTAGTCACGAAGACAACGCTCTTCTTGTCAGCGGCCCACATGCGCACGAACTCCTCGTGAAGCGATTCACGCGTCTGTGCGTCGAGCGCCGAAAAGGCTCATCCATCAACAGTATCTTCGGCGAAGGCGCCCAGGTGCGCGCGAGCGCCACACGCTGCCGCTGGCCTTGGGAAAGCTGACTCGGATAATTATCGGCAAAGCGCTTCAAACTGACGAGGTCCAGATAGTCTCGGGCCAAGGCCCGTCTTTCGCTTTTTGCGAAACCGCGCACTTCCAGTCCGAACTCTACGTTCTTGAGTGCAGTTCGCCACGGCAGCAAAGCGTCGCGCGCGAACATGTAGCCGAGCTGTGGACGGGCGGCGACAGGCGGTTGGCCAAGCACGCTCACCTCGCCGCTCGTTGCAGTGTCGAGCCCGGCCAGGACGTTGAGCGCAGTGGTTTTGCCGGAACCGCTACGTCCGACGAGAACCAGGAACTCACCCCCTCGCAGGCCCAACGACACATCATCCAGCCCGCGTACTGGGCCCGACATGGTCTGGAACTCCATCACCAAAGCCTGGCGGCGACGCCGTCGGTTCGCGCGGCAGGCGATATGCTTGGTGCCATCGTCCTTCGTCCTCGCGGTTTAGAGCGCTCGCGCACCGAGCAGATAGCGTTCGAGCAGAGCCATCCCGGCGTTTAGCAACGAAGCGATCACCGCCAGCACGATGCAGACGGCGTAGACCCCTTCGAGCTGAAAAGTGCCGGCATATCCCGCAATGAGCTGGCCGAGCCCTACCCGCGACGCCAATATCTCGGAGGTCACTACGCCGAGAAGCGAATAGATGATGCCAAGGCGCAACCCGGCGAAAATGGAGGGCACGGCGCTTGGCAGCAGGATTTTCATGAACATATCACGCTTGGAAATGTTCATGACCGTCACCATCAGCCTGATATCGCGATCGACGGTGCGAATGCCGGCGCGCGCGTTGACCATCAGGATGAAAACCACGACGCT
The DNA here is from genome assembly GCF_002294955.1 of Mesorhizobium sp. WSM3864. Classification (NCBI taxonomy): domain Bacteria; kingdom Pseudomonadati; phylum Pseudomonadota; class Alphaproteobacteria; order Hyphomicrobiales; family Phyllobacteriaceae; genus Mesorhizobium; species Mesorhizobium sp. WSM3864. The sequence goes on along the minus strand of NZ_NSGD01000025.1, from coordinate 2,497 downwards.
GAAGGCAAGCGCGATCTTGGCGGCCTGGCTGACGCCGAAAAGCAGTATGAAGACCGGCGCGAAGGCGATCCGCGGCATGGCGTTGAATGCACTGATATAGGGGTCCAGCAGTTCCTCCAGCCTAGGAAACAGACCAAGGCCGATGCCGATGACAACTCCAACGAATGAGGCCAGCACGAAAGCGACCACTGTCGCCTCGACCGTGGAATAGAGCGCTGGCAGCAACGTGCCATCGGTGGCGATCTGGACGAAAAACCAGAACACCTGCCCGGGACTTCGCGAAATCAGCGGCTTGACGACGCCGGACATGTAGACGAGTTGCCACAACGCCAGAAATGCTATTCCGACGCCGATTTGTCCAGCAAGTCGCTTGAGCCGCGCGACATTTCGGTGGGAAGGCCGACCGGCCTTCCCCTTTAAGCCCGATGAACCTGCCGCGGCGACCAATTCGGCACCTCAGCCCGAAGTCAGGCTCGCGCAGGGCTCATACGCGTTCGTCGTCCAGTCTGGAACAAAAGCGGCATATTTCTTCATGCCTTCCCAGCGCTCCTTGGTGAGCTTGGCATTGAAGCCCGATTTGTAGACGTCGATCAACGCCTTGGCCTTGCCCACATCGAGCTTGAGCGTCTTTGCGGTGAAATCGACCAGTTTCTGTTCGTTCGCAGGGTCTTTCATGTAGCTGATCGTCTCGATGACCGCCTTGCAGAAGTTCTGTGCAACCTGGGGGCGGTTTTTGATGAAATCCGAATTGGCGGTGAAACCGTGAAGAGATACTCGGGATCGAACACCTTGGTGCGCGTGGCATTGAGATCGACCAGCACATCGAGTCGCTTCGTCGCCGCCTTCTTCCCGGGGGCCGGCGCCGTCTTTCTCCCAAGCCCTAGCGATTTTGCCAAGGCAGAGCGCGCTGCCGAATAGTTCGGTGCGACCATCGGATAGTCCTTGGGCAGGCCCCACTTCTCACGATACTCCTCCGGCGACATATCATGGGCGGTGCGAAGGTTGCGCTTCAGAGATTTATATTTCTTGCCGTCCTCGAGGCTGATGATGTAGTCCGGGAACACAGAGCGCTTCGGATTGACCGCCGGCTTCTGAGCCTCCTCTTTCGCCTGAGCTGGGTTGTTCACCTGAGATAGAGCCAAATTCACAACTGGCGATAAGGTCCGGCAACCCTGCAACCGGCACGGCGTTGTTCTGCACATAAGCAGCAACGATATCCGCAGTCAGCTCAATCAGGTTGCTTTGATTTTCAACAGTCAACGTCCAGCTCCTTAAAACTTTGGGGCTTGCGATCTTCACGATTGCCCAGCGGAAATCGATATCACCAGGCAATAGAAGGCCCAGAAGCCGCCGTCAATGCGGACTGCTGGCTAACATGATGAGTAAGTATTCAGACGGGCTGCCTAATAGGCTCTCCACCGCAGTGAAAACGGTCGGACAGATCGCTTTCGCATGTAAATTTTGCGTCTTCAAAGAAAATACAAGCTTCAAGCTGCCCTTGGATCAAACCGAATAGTCATCCACCGCCAGAAAGCGGCGTTCTCAGTTTGATACTTCCTCGAAAACCGACTGGACTTCTCGCCGGAAGCAAGCATTGGTCTATCATCAAGACGAGACCAGCTATGGCGAAGAGACACGGCAAGATATCTGACGAAAGCACGATCGACGCCCTTCGCCAACACTTGTTCGATATGGAACCGGAACTCAGAATGCTGGAAGGCGTGGTGGCGATACTCCAGTCACTTAGCGCCACAGCCGATCAAGTCGAGCCCATAGCCCTTGCCCCGCTCGCCCATCTGAGCGGAGAGGCGGTTGAAAAGATCCTCTCAATGTGGCGACAAGCCGTGGCTTCCTCCTCCACCGAGGCTCGGGCGCAGTGAACGTCCGCGATCGGGGACCCTACCGTACAGCAAAAACCCGCCTCAGCGGCACCGGTGCCGGCTGCATGAGTGAGTTCGACCAAAATAGTCAGCGCATCTCACTCGCTGCCGGAAGAAGCCTCGTCTTTGCGGAGCAGTTCAGCTGGGTCTATCTCCAGCACCTTGGCGATCTTCTCGATTGCCTTCAGGCTTGCGTAGTACCGGCCACGCTCGAGCAAACTGATATAAGTCCGATGCAGCTTAGCCTCATGGGCAAGGTGCTCCTGGGAAATGTCCTTGGCCTCCCGTGCCGCCCGAAGATTGCGCGCAAAACGCTGCCGTATGTCCATAGGACGTACCACAGCCGCTTGCAGCGTATACTCGCCACAGAGTATACTCTACATTTCTCACCTACGCCGCATCTCTTCGGCAAATTCCATCCCATTTTAAAACCACCTCGGGGGAAGCATGACTGACTGGTATTATGAAGAGAACGGAACGCAGCGCGGGCCGATCAAGGAGGCGGACCTGGCGACAATGTTCGCCAATCGCTTTCTGCCCCTGGAAGCGCGGGTATGGTCCGCTGCCCTCGGCTCGGAATGGGCGCCAGCCAGCCAGACGAAATTCAAGGACAGTGT
>NZ_NSGD01000024.1:0-55341 GCF_002294955.1 Mesorhizobium sp. WSM3864 | reverse complement strand
ATGCGCAGGGCCAACTGGAGCAAAGACTTCTTCTATGAACTCTTTACTCATATGCGATAGCCCTGCCCTCGAGGGGGGAGACAAGGCCGGCGCTAAATCAACTTCTCCAGCGTAATCGGCAGATCCCGCACCCGCTTCCCGGTGGCGTGGAACACCGCATTGGCAATCGCCGGCGCCACGCCGACGATGCCGAGCTCGCCGACGCCCTTGCCGCCCAGCGCCGAGGAATGCGGGTCGGGGATGCCGACCGAGATCGTCCGGATGTCCGGGATGTCGGCATTGGTCGGCAGCATGTAGTCGGCGAGGTTGCCGTTGACGATGCGGCCATGGCGGCGGTCGACGATGCCTTCTTCCAGCAGCGCCTGGCCGATACCCATGATGATGCCGCCCTTCCACTGGCTCTCCGCCAGCTTGGGGTTGTAGAGCCGGCCGGAATCCAGCGCCGACACGACGCGCGACACGCGCACCGTTCCAAAATCCTCATCGACGCGCACCTCGACGAAATGCGCGCACCAGGAGTGGCGGGAATAATCGCCCTCGGTGTGCGGCAGCGCCATGGCGATGGTGGTGTAGTTGTTGTAGCGCTGCTCCGGCGTGAAGCTGGCCGGAACCGTGTCGCCCTTGGCCTCGATCTTTTCGCGACCGAGGGCGCGCATCAGCTCGGCGATCGAGAACTCCGGGCCGTCACCGCGCGGCGAGGCGATGCGGCCACCCTTCACTTGAAGCGTGTTCGCCTGCAGCCCATGGAAGGGCGAGCGCGGATCGGAGAGCGCCAGCCCGATCAGCTCGTCCAGCGCCTGGCCCGCCGCCTTGTAGACGGCGCCGGTCATGACCCCGGCAAGCCGCGAGCCGCCGGTGACGCCGGCGCGGGCGAAATGCGAATCCCCCAGCCTCACCGACACCTTCTCCACCGGCACGCCAAGCGTCTCGGCCGCGGTCTGCGCCAGGATCGTGTAGGCGCCCTGGCCCATGTCGATGGAGGAGCTCTCGACCTCGACCGAGCCGTCGGCCAGGAGCTTCACCACGGCCTCGCCATAGGCGCGCCGCACCGGATAGGTGCCGGCCGCCACGCCCCAGCCGATGAGCTGGTGGCCGTCGCGCATCGAGCGCGGCTCGCGCGAACGCTTCGCCCAGCCGAAGGCTTCCCCGCCGGCGGCAAAGGCCTCCCGCAACTGCCTTGTCGACCACGCCTTCTTCGCGTGGGGATCCTGCTCGGCATAGTTGATCAGCCGCATCTCCAGCGGGTCGATGCCGAGCTCATAGGCGAGCTCGTCGATGGCGCATTCGATGCCGAAGGCGCTCGGGTTCTCGCCCGGCGCGCGCTTTGCCCCCGGCACCACCGTGTTCACCCTGACCACATTCTGCTTCGAGGAGAAATTGGGCGTCGCATACATGATCGAGGTGACGGAGCCGAGCGGCTCGACCCACATGCCGTCGACCGCCGTCTCGTTGACGCCGCGATGCACGATCGACTGGATGCGGCCCGCCTTGTCGGCGCCGATCGCAACTGTCTGGCGCGTCGCGGCGCGGCCGCCATAGGAGGTGAAATTCTGCGGGCGGTTGAGCACCAGCTTCACCGGGCGTCCGAGCATCTTTGCCGCTGCCGCGGCCACCGCGCTGTGCGCGAGCGCCAGCGCCTTGGAGCCGAAGCCGCCGCCGATATAGGGCGAGACCAGCCGCACATTCTGGAACGGCACGCCGAACCATTCGGCATAGGTGCGCGCCATGCCGTCGAGCCATTGGCTCGGTTCCCAGATGGTGAGCTGGTCGCCCTCCCAGCGCGCGATCAGCCCATGCGGCTCCATAGCCGCCTGGAACTCGCGCGGCGTGTTGTAGGCGGCGCAGACGCGCACCGGTGCCTCGGCAAAGGCGGCCTCGGCGTCGCCCCATTCCTTGGTCATGGCGTCGACCGGAATGCCGTCGCTGCCGTCGCTGAGGTCGACGATTGCCGGCATCTCGTCATAGCTGACCTTGACCAGCGCCGCGGCGGCGACGGCCTGCTCGAAGGTCTCGGCCACGACGGCAGCAATGTGCTGACCGGAAAAGGTGACCTCGCGCACCAGCGGGCAATAGGTTTCTTCGGACGGCTGTCTGCCGAACCAGTCCGATGCCGAATTCAGGTCCATGATGGTGTCGGGCGTCAGCACCGCGAGCACGCCTGGCGCGGTTTCCGCCGCGCGCGTGTCGATGCCGGTGACCTTGCCGGCGGCAATCGTCGCGCCGACCAGCACCGCATGGGTCAGCCCTTCGAGCTGCTGTTCGAACGCGTAATGCGCCGCGCCGGTGATCTTGGCCGGGCCGTCGACGCGCGACAGGCGCCCGCCCACCGCTTCGAGGCGCGCGCTGTCGGAGCCTGCGTGTTTCATGTCATGAACGGTCATGCCGTTTCTCCCAATTTCAGGATGGCGCGCGCGATCACGCGGGGCGCCAATGCGATCTTGTAGCGGTTGGCGCCATGGTCGACGGCGCCCTCCATGACGAGCTCGCTCGCCTTGCGAACGGACGCTTCGTCGAGCGGCTTGCCCTTCAGCGCCTCTTCGACGGCGCGCGCCCGCCACGGTTTCGTCGCGACGCCGCCGACCGCGACGCGGATGTCGCGTATGGTGCGGCCGTCGCCCTCGAGCTCCAGTCCGACGGCAGCGCTCGCCGCCGCGAACTCATAGGACTGGCGGTCGCGGACCTTGAGATAGGTCGAGCGCCGGGCCGCGGCGGAGCCCGGGATCTCGATGGCCGTGATCATTTCGCCGGGGCGGATGTCGTGCTCGCGTTCGGCCGTGGCGCCAGGGGCGAGGAAGAAGTCCTCGACCTTCAGCTTCCGCTCGCCGAGATCGACCTCGGCGTCGAAGGCGACCAGCGCGATGGCAAGATCGCCCGGATAGGTGGCGATGCAGGCTTCGCTGGTGCCGAGCACCGCATGGCCGCGCGTGACGCCGCCGATCGCCGAGCAGCCGCTGCCCGGCTCGCGCTTGTTGCAGGCCGGGAAGTTCTGCGGATCGCGGAAATAGGGACAGCGCGTGCGCTGCATCAGGTTGCCGCCGATGGTCGCCATGTTGCGCAGCTGTGCCGAGGCCGCCTGCCACAACGCTTCCGAAACCGCTGGGAAGTGGCTTTTCACCTCGGCGTTGTCGGCGACATGGCTCATCTTGGCCAGCGCGCCGATGACGGCGCGGTCGGCGGTTACATCAATGGCGTTGAGCCCCGCGATATGGCTGATGTCGATGACGGTGGCCGGTTCGGCGACGCCGCATTTGGCGAGATCGATGAGCGTCGTGCCGCCGGCAAGCAGCATGGCTCCGGGAAGGGCGGCCGCGTTGCGCGCGGCCTCGGCGCTGTCGGCGCGGAGATAGGAAAAGTCTCTCATGAGCGGAGTCCCTCGGCTGCCTGCCGGACGGCGGCGACGATGTGCGGATAGGCGCCGCAGCGGCACAGATTGCCGGCCATGTATTCGCGGATCTCCTCGTCGGAGCCGGCATGGCCCTCGCGGATGCAGGCCACCGCCGACATGATCTGTCCCGGCGTGCAATAGCCGCACTGGAATGCATCCTGTTCGAGGAAGGCGGCCTGCACGGCGTGCAGCGTGCCGTCTTCGTCGGCGAGCCCTTCTATTGTTGTGATCGAGCGTCCCTCGACCTGAGCGGCGAGCGTCAGGCAGGCCAGCACCCGCTCACCGTCGACATGAACGGTGCAGGCGCCGCACTGGCCCTGGTCGCAGCCCTTCTTGGTGCCGGTGAGGTGGAGCCGCTCGCGCAGCGCGTCGAGCAGGGTAACCCGCGGCTCGATATCGAGCGCGTGGTCACGGCCGTTGATGGTGAGGTGGACGGACAAGGTGGTGGGGCTTGCGCCGTTGCTGGCCTTGCCGTTCCTGAAATGGCCGTCTTCGGGAGGGTCGATGATTGTCTGGCTGGTCATGAGGCGTCGGGCTCCGATTGCTGGACGCTAGGGGGAGGGAAATGGGGCTTGGGAGGAGAGGGGCAAGGCGTCGAAGCAGCTAATCTCCCCCCTTGCGGGGGAGATGCCCGGCAGGGCAGAGGGGGTCGTCTCACGTCGAGCGCCAACGTCCTCGCGCGTCGCGCGCCAGCAAGGCGCTTCACGCGCGGCGCCCCCCTCTGTCGCCTGCGGCGACATCTCCCCCTCGAGGGGGGAGATTAGGCGCTTACCCCGTGACATACCGCTTGCCCTGATTATATGATAAGACAACTCCACTAAAACGGAGGCGCCTCCGTTTATTTACGTGGGGGCTGACCCGCATGGGTTCAAGCCCCATATTGCGACAGTGGAGAAAAAACTGACTGAACAGCCTTCGGAGCCTGCCGAAAAGCCTGAAACGCCGGCGCCAAAGCCGCTGCGCGCCGACGCGCGGCGCAACCGCGACAAGCTTGTCGAGGCGGCGGCGCAGGCGTTTGCCGCCGAGGGTGTCGATGCCTCGCTGGAGGAGATCGCCAAGCGGGCAGGAGTCGGCATCGGCACGCTCTACCGGCATTTCCCGACGCGCGAGCATCTGGTCGAGGTGGTCTACCGCCGCGAGGTGGAAGCGCTCTGCCATGCGGCCGAGGAACTTGCCGGCGCTCATCCGCCCGATGTGGCGCTGGAACTCTGGATGCAGCGCTTCGTCGACTACATCGCCACCAAGCGCGGTCTGGCGACAAGCCTGCGGCTGTTGCTCACCACCAACTCGACGCTGTTCTCCGATACCTCGGGCCGCGTATCCGGCGCGCTGAAGGGGCTGGTCGAACAGGCCGCAGCTGCGGGGAAGATCCGCGCCGACGTCGATGCGTCGGACGTGCTGCATGCGCTGGGCGGCATCTACTCCGCCCCCAACACGCCCGACTGGCGGGACCGCTCGGGGCGGCTGGTGAAGCTCTTGATGGATGGGCTGAGGTTCGGGGCATCGGAGGCGGCGAAAGCCGGCTGAAGCACCGCTAGCTGAGCGCGCTTCGTCTGTCCGGTTCCAAGCTGGTGATCCAGTCCGCAAAGGCCGACATCGCGGCGGTCGGTTCCCTGGACTTCAACTTGGTCAGCCAATAGCTGCCGAGCGATATTGAGGCCTGGAAAGGGCGCCTTATCGACCCCTTGCTCAGTTGTCGCGAAAACATCAGCGCCGGAGCCAGCGCAACGCCTGCCCCTTGTTCGGCGGCTTCCATCATCGCCAGTGAAGAATCGAAGACGATCGCGCTCGCGAAGTTCGCCGGCGCTTCCATGCCGGCGGCCTCGAACCAGCGGCTCCATTCGTCCTGACGGTAGCTGCGCAGCAAGGTAAGCGCGCCGAGGTCCTGCGGCGCGTGAAGCGTCGCCGCCAGTTCCGGCGTGCAAAGCGGCGTCAGAGGTGCTTCGAAAAGTTCCGTCGCATCAAGTCCATGCCAGGCGCCGTTGCCGAAGCGGATCGAAAAATCCAATCCCTCGGCCGCCAGGTCGACGCGGTTGTTGTTGGTGGACAGGCGCAGCTCGACGAACGGATGGGTGCGCCGGAAGTCTTCCAGTCTCGGAAGCAGCCAGCCGACGGCGAAGGTTCCGACGGCGCCGACGACGAGCGGTTCGCACAGTTTTCCAGATCCGACCCGCTCCAGCGATCGCGCCAGGCGGTCGAAGGCGTCGCCGACGATCGGCAGCAGAGCCTCGCCTTCCGCCGTGATCTTGAGGCCGCGAGGCAACCTGCGAAACAGCTGCACGCCGAGCCGCTGTTCGAGCGATCGAACCTGCTGGCTAACGGCGGCCTGCGTCACCGCCAACTCGATGCCGGCGCGTGTGAAGCTGAGATGCCTGGCCGACGCCTCGAAGGCCCGCAATGCATTGAGCGGCAGGTAAGGTCGAACCATCGATGCCCAAGATTATCTTATAGCTGTTGCGATTTATCATCGTTTGTAGCCGGTTCGAAGGGGTCATAAACCCGCAATCGTCCGATCCTGAGGGAGCAGATCATGTGCAGCCGGCTTCGCTTCACCATCGCTGCCGTCGTCCTCGCCTGCGCGCCGGGCAGCCTGTCGGGCGCTCGCGCCGCCGATCAGGACGCCAAGATAAGGCACCTCGTCGATGAGGCGGTGAAGCCGGTGATCGCCCAGTACGACATTCCGGGGATGGCCGTCGCCGTGTCCGTGAACGGCGAGCGTTTCTTCATCGACTATGGCGTGGCCGAAAAGGACACCAGGGCCGCCGTCACCCGCGATACATTGTTCGAGCTCGGCTCGATCAGCAAAACCTTCACCGCGACGCTCGCGGCCTATGCCGAGGTCGAGGGCAAGCTCGCGCTTGGCGACAAGGTCGGCAAGCACATGCCCGAGCTTCAGGGCAGCGCGCTGGGCCATGTCAGGCTGCTCGACCTCGCCACGCACACGGCCGGCGGTTTCCCGCTACAGCTGCCCGATACGGTGAAGACGCAAAAACAGCTCATCGCCTATTATCGCCAATGGAAGCCGCAATTCGCGGCCGCCACCACCCGCACCTACGCCAACCCGAGCATCGGCCTGCTCGGGATGGCCACCGCCAAGGCGATGGGCGCGAGCTTCCCGGCGCTGATGGAAAAACGGCTGTTGCCGGAACTCGGCTTGCGGCGAACCTACGTCAACGTCCCGGCCGCACAGATGAAATCCTATGCCTGGGGCTATAACCGCAACGACAAGCCCGTCCGCGTCACCCCGGCCTTGCTTGCCGCCGAGGCCTACGGGATCAAGTCGAACGCCGTCGACATGATCCGCTTCCTCGAACTCAACATGGGCATCGGCAAGGTGCCGGACGATGTCGCACGCGCGCTCGATGCCACCCACACCGGCTATTTCCGCGCCGGCGAACTGATCCAGGATCTGATCTGGGAGCAATATCCCTATCCGGTCGAACTGGCGAAGATCGTCGCCGGCAACGCGCCCAAGATGCTGGAGCCGACCCCGGCAACCGCGATCGAGCCGCCCATGGCGCCCCGCGCCGATGTGATCCTCAACAAGACCGGCTCCACCAACGGCTTCGGCGCCTATGTCGCCTATGTCCCGTCGAGGAAGATCGGCATCGTCATGCTGGCGAACAAGGCCTACCCGAACGAAGCGCGGGTCAGGGCGGCCTACCAGGTGCTGTCGCGGCTTGGCGACTGAGCCGCACACCCGATCGCCGCGGCGCTCGGTCGCCGAACGCCCCAAACGCAACCCTTTACCGGCGCACGACCGGCGCCCCGAAAGACCTGCCCAAAAAGGAGAACCAAGATGACCCTCTCGATCACCCGGCGCTCAGCGCTTGCCGGCGCATTCGCAACTCTGCCGATCGTCCGCATCCAGGCGGCGACGCGACCGGGCAAGGCCGATGTGGTGGCCGCGACCAAAGCGGTCGAAGCGCTCGAATCGAGGAATGGCGGGCGCCTTGGCGTCATGGTCCTCGGCACCGGAACCGACGCCGCGATCGAATACCGGGCCGACGAGCTGTTTCCGATCACCAGCACCTTCAAGTTCCTGGCCGCGGCGGGCGTGCTGAAGGCCGTCGACGACGGCAAGGCCAGGCTCGACGACCGGATCGTCTATGCCGCGTCCGATGTCGAACCGGGCTATTCGCCGGTCACGAAGGAGCACTCCGGCGAGGGCATGACGCTTGAGGATGTCTGCGCCGCGGCGGTTGTGTGGAGCGACAACACCGCCGGCAACCTTTTGCTCAGGGTGCTTGGCGGGCCGCAGGGCCTCACTCGTTTCGCACGCACGCTCGGCGACGACGTCACCCGGCTCGACCGCACCGAGCCGACGCTGAACACGGCCATCCCCGGCGACAAGCGCGATACGACCAGCCCGCGAGCCCTGCTCGGCGACGCCAGGCGCATCCTGTTGGGCGACGCGCTGTCGCCTGCATCGCGCAAACGCATCGAGGCGTGGTTGATCGAAGACAAGGTCGGAGGGGCGCGAATTCGTGCCGGCCTGCCCGCCGCATGGGGCATCGGCGACAAGACCGGCAGCGGCGACAATGGAACGACCAACACCGTCGCGCTCCTGTGGCCGCCCAACGGCGCCCCCATTCTCGCGGCCGTCTACTACACCGGGTCCACTGCGCCGCGGGCCTCGCGCGAGGCAGTCCACGCCGATGTGGCCCGCATCATCGTCGAGACGTTCGCAGGATAGTGCGGCCTGGGCGGCGTCGCCGACGGCCGTACGGGACCAAACTCGGCGACGGCAGCGTTTATGTTTTGAGGCGTTGGAGCGCCCTGCTGGAAACCGGCGCTGAAGCTGCCAATCTCCCCCCTCGTGGGGGAGATGTCCGGCAGGACAGAGGGGGGCGCTGTCCCGCCGGCGTCTCAGGTCGGTCCAGCCAATCCCGCCGCGATAACAATGTGCTGACAGACATTGTCGATGTCGCGGAGGACATCGTCGTTCCAGAAGCGCAGCACCGTCCAACCGTCCTGTTCCAGTCGCTTCGTCCGGATCGCATCAGCATCCGCACGCCCAGCATCGCCATGCTGCGATCCATCCACCTCGACGATCAGCCTCTTCTCCGGGCAGGCGAGGTCGACGATGTAGCCTGCGATCGGAAACTGCCTGCGGAAGCCCAGGCCCATCAGCCGATGCGCGCGAAGTTCGTTCCAGAGCTTCAGCTCTGCGTCGGTCATAACCTTGCGCATCGATTTCGCATTGGCGCGATGTCTGGGTGGTAAGGGCGTATGCGGCATGCTCGAGCGGTGGGACTGAGGTTTGTTTCGCCAAGGCTTCTACTCTACGGCGCCCCCCTCTGTCCTGCCGGACATCTCCCCCACGAGGGGGGAGATTGGCAGCTTCGCCGAAGGCGACATCTCCTGATGACCGGCAGGGCAGGGGGCGCGCTACCTGTTCTTGGAAATCGATTGGCGCCTGGATATTTTGTCTTCTTACCAACTCAGCACCCCCAGGAGCCCGCCCATTCCAAAGCCCACCTTTCTCGAGATCGCCCGCCGCGCCGGGGTCGGCACGGCGACGGTGGAGCGCGTTTTGAACGGCAGGGGCGGGGTGCGCCCCGAGACCGTCGAGAAAGTGGTGGCGGCGGCGCGCTCGCTCGATTATCCGCGCCGGCTCCCCGAAGCGCATCGGGGCGTCATCCGCATCGAGGTGATCCTGGTCAGGCCCGACGCCACCTTCTTCGCGCGCCTCTCCCGTGCCTTCGAACGCATCGCCGCGACGCTCGACCGCTCGATCGCCGTCCACCGCACCTTTCTCGACGAGGCCAATCCGGCGGCGATCGCCAAGCGCATCCTCGAACCGGAAATGCGGCGCGCCGCGCTGATCCTCGCCGTGCCCGACCATCCGCTGGTGAGCGCGGCGGTGGCGAAGCTGGAGGCGGAAAACATCCCGACGGTGCAGATCGTCACCCAGATCTCCGGCACCAAGAGCACCTATGTCGGCATCGACAATTACGCCGCCGGCCGCATGGCGGGGCTGCTGATGGCGAAGATGCAGCGGCGGCCGGGCAAGGTGGTCGCGATCTGTCACAGCCAGATCTATCGCGTCCACCGCGACCGCGTGCGCGGCTTCTTCGACTATCTGATCGACGAAGGGCGGGATTTCGAGCCCCTCGCCACCCTGTTCGGTTTCGACAACGGCGACCGCAATGCCGAGCAGCTGCATGAGGCGTTTGTGCGCTGGTCCGACCTTGCCGGCCTGTACAATGCCGGTGGCGCCAACACGGCGCTGAACGAAGTGCTGCGCCGGCACCCACGCGGTCGCGACGTCTTCTTCGTCGGCCATGAACTGACCGAGCGCAGCACGCGCGGCCTGCGTGACGGCACGATGGACGTCGTGCTCGACCAGGCGCCGGAGGCGCAGGCGCGCCGCGCCATCGACCTGGTGTTGGCGGCGCTCAACCTGCACGACCTGCCGGTCGACAACCCGCCGATCCGCTTCATCACCTTCACTGCCGAGAACCTTTGATCTGATTTGATCAAGGTTGCGCGAGCCTTGGCCGGCATCGCGGTGCTAACTCGACCGCGAACGGGAGACGAGCATGTGCGAATTCTCCCCCTCATCCGGCCGCTGCGCGGCCACCTTCTCCCGAGCGGAGAAGAGGGCCGGCACCGACGCAGCCTGGCTCCTCTCTCCCTGGGGAGAGGTCGGATGGCCCCGAATTGCGCTTCGCAAATCGGCTGCCAATCCGGGTGGGGGGGAGCTTTCACAAGCCTGATCGTCCGCCCGCGAACGGGAGGATCATCGGTGACAAGACGCTTGACGGCCTACGACCTGCAAAGCGCCAAGGGCAGCAGGAAATGGCTGCAGCTGCATGTCGACACGCCGGCCGAGGCGGCGGCCGCGGTCGCCTGCGACATCGTCATCCTCTCCTGCGAGCCCGACCACAATCTGGAATCGATCCGCCAGGCGGCGCCTCACGCGTTCCTTTCCGTCGGCATGCCGCATGGCGCGGTCGCGTCGCCCGAGGAAGCGGTGCGGCTGGGCTTCGCCATGATGAAGCGCGGCGCCGACGCGGTCTATTCATCGCACTCGCCGCGCTTCATCGAGGCGATGGCGGCGGAAGGCATTCCCGTCACCGGCCATGTCGGCCTGGTGCCGAACCGCGCCACCTGGACGAATTTCCGTGCCGTCGGCCGCACGGCGGAAGAGGCCTTCAAGGTGCTGCGCGCGGCCAAGGACCTGGAGAATGCGGGTGCGGCCTGCATCGAGGTCGAGGTGGTGCCGGTCAGGCTCGCCGACCACATCACCCGCTCGACGCCGCTGATCACCATGGGCATGGGCTGCGGCACTGCCTGCGACACGCAGTATCTCTTCTCCTGCGACGTGCTGGGCACCCACACCGGCCACTATCCGCGCCATGCCAAGCGCTATGCCGACTTCGTCACGCTGGAGGCCGAGTTGCAGGAAAAGCGCATCAGTGCTTTCCGCGCCTTCGGCCGCGATGTCGCCGAAGGCAGCTACCCGGAAGCGAAGCACCAGGTGGACATGGACGATGCCGCCTATGACCGCTTCCTCACGCTTTCTCAATCGCTGTGAGACCAGCCATGGACGACCTGCAATACGGCACGCGCAACAAGAGAGGCGATTGGGCCCCGAACGAACCGGCCGGCACCGCGCCGCTCTTTGCGTTTCCGCCGCGACCGCTGGCGCTGCTGAAGTGGCTGCCGCATTATTTCCTGCCCTACAACGTGCTCTTCGCCCTCTCGGCAGTGGTGTGGTGGCGCTACGTGCTGCCGGACGTCGAGACGATGAAGACGCTCGCCATCGGCTGGATCCTGCGCCTTTTCATCGTCAACTGCGCGGCGCTGCTTGTCTTCTTCGGCGCTTTCGAGCTTCGACTCTACATTTTGAGAACCCAAGGCAACCGCTTCAAATACAACGGCAAATGGCCCTCGGAGCAGAAGAGCAAAGCCTTCTTCTTCGAGAACCAGAACATCGACAACATGCTGCGCACCTTCGGCACCGGCATGCCGATCTGGACGGCGATCGAGGTGGCGATCCTCTACGCCTACGCCAACGGCTATGTGCCGTGGCTGACCTTCGCCGAGAACCCCATCTACCTGTTCTGTCTGGCGCTGGTGGTGCCGATCATCCACGAGACGCATTTCTTCCTGCTGCACCGGACGATCCATTTGGGGCCGCTCTACAAATGGGTGCATTCGGTGCACCACAATTCGGTCAACCCGTCGCCCTGGTCGTCGCTGTCGATGCATCCGGTGGAGCAGCTCGGCTATCTCGGCGTCGCCTTCTGGCACCTGATCATTCCGTCAAACCCGCTGCTGGCGCTCTACCAGCTCCACTATGCCGGCTTCGGCGCGATCCCGGGCCATGTCGGCTTCGACAAGGTGGAACTGACGGAGGACAGATCGGTCGATAGCCACGCCTATATCCACTACCTGCACCACAAGTATTTCGAGGTGAACTACGGCGACGGCCTGATCCCGTTCGACCGCTGGTTCGGCACCTTCCATGACGGCAGCAAGGACGGCGAGGCGCGCATGCAGGCCCGCTACGAGAAGAAGAAGGCGCGCGTCAACGCCGCCGCGAAATGACAGCCGCATGGAAAGCCACGTGGCCGGCCTGAGCCGCCTACTTCAACGATCCCGAAAGGGCCGGCGAACAAGACAGGAGTGAGCCGGCACTCCAAATCCAGAGGGAGGAAACCCGTGAAGAAGTTTCTCATCTCGACGGCGCTCGCCGCTTTGATGACGACCGCGTTCGCGACTGTCTCGACCGGCGCCTTCGCCGCCAAGCTCGGCGTCTCGATCGTCAACTTCGACAACAATTTCCAGACGCTGCTGATGCATGGCATGCAGGCCCGCGCCAAGGAGAAGGGTGCCGACATCCAGGTCGAGGACGCCCAGAACGACGTTGCCAAACAGCTCGACCAGGTCAAGAATTTCATCGCCAGCGGTGTCGACGCCATCATCGTCACGCTGGTCGACACCAATGCCTCGAAGACCATCAGCGAGGAAGCCGCCAAAGCCGGCATTCCGCTGGTTTTCGTGAACCTCGAGCCGTCTGACATGAAGAACCTGCCGGAGAAGCAGGTCTATGTCGGCTCGAACGAGGTCGAGTCCGGCACGCTGGAAGCTTTCGAGGTCTGCAAGATGCTGCGCGCCAAGGGCAAGTCGGCCGGCGCTACGGCCTACATCATCATGGGCAGCTTGGTGCATCAGGCAGCGCTCCAGCGCACCAAGGATGTCGAGCAGATCTTTTCGACCGACATGTGCAATTTCATCAAGGTCACCGACAAGCAGTCGTCCGAATGGTCGCGCGACAATGCGCAGAACCTGATGACCAACTGGCTGACTGCCGGCCCGGCGCCCGACGCCGTCATCGCCAACAACGACGAATCCGCCATCGGCGCCATCCTGGCGCTCAAGGCCAACGGCGTCGACCTGAAGAACGTCGTGGTCGGCGGCATCGATGCCACGCAGGACGGGCTCCAGGCGATGAAGGCCGGCGAGCTATCGGTCACGGTGTTCCAGAACGCCAAGGGCCAGGGCGGCGGCGGTGTCGATGCCGCGCTCGCGCTCGCCAAAGGCGAGAAGGTCGACCGCGTCGTCTATGTGCCGTTCGAACTGGTGACGTCCGCCAACGCGGCGGAATACCTGAACAAGAACTAGACCCGGATCATCGGGGCGGCTCTTCGCCGCCCCGATGGGTTCGCGCGATCTGAAGGCAAGACAGATCTGAAGGGAAGAAAAATGACCGGTTGGATCAGGGCCTGCGGGCTCGACGACATCGAACAGGAAGGCGCCCGCCGCTTCGACCATGGCGGCAAGACCTATGCCGTCTTTCGCTCGCCCGACGACGAGGTCTTCTGCACCGACGGGCTCTGCACGCATGAGGCGGTGCACATCGCCGACGGCCTGGTGATGGACTACGAGGTCGAATGCCCAAAGCACGCCGGCGCCTTCGACTACCGCACCGGAGCCGCCAAGCGCCTGCCGCCATGCATCAACCTCAGGACCTATCCGGCGAAGGTCGAGGCGGGAGCGGTGATGGTGGCGGTGGGGTGAAAAGCTCCTCCTTCTCCCCTTGTGGGAGAAGGTGGATCGGCGCGCAGCGCCGAGACGGATGAGGGGTGTTCCAGCTTGGCGGCCACGACGACAGCGCAGCGACATTCCCCAGCGCCTCACTCCGTCCAGCACCCCTCATCCGTCGCCTTCGGCGACACCTTCTCCCACAAGGGGAGAAGGAAAGAGACGCTAAATTCCCTCGCCATCCACCAGCGGCACGTCCTCTCCTTCCCAGGGGCTCGGCAACGAACCTCGCCCCGCCATGGGCAGCGGCATCCAGCATCTCAACTCCGGCTCGGCATATTCGACGATGCGTCCGGGCGATGAATCCGATGCCCGCCAGCCTTCCTCGCCGAACTGGTCGGCGCGCGACCAGTAGGCCATGTCGACCTCGGCCGGTCCCTGTTCGGACGAGCGCACCGTCACCAGGATGCGACTGCCGTCCCGCGGCGCGCTCGCCATGTTGCGCCAGTGGTCGGTCTCGTCCATGTGATCTCCTCCCAAGAAGCTTGGTGGCAATAGTCGCCGCCCGCCGGGGAGGGGTCAACCCGAACTTGGCGCGAGACAGAAATATCGTTCACAGCTAATATGTTCGCCGACCGCAATCGGACGGACGACCATGGACGAAGGGTTGCCTCAAGCCACCCGTCTCGGGCCGGTCCATCTCAGGGTGACCGACATCCCGGCTGCCTTGATCGTCTGGCGCGATACTCTCGGATTGGCGGTCCTCGGCGAGGATGCCGTCACGGTGGAGCTCGGCGCCGGCGGGCGGAAGCTTATCGTGCTTCACGCCGGAGCGCGGATCGCCCTGCCGCAGAAATCGCGCGATCTCTTCCATGTCGCCATCCATGTGACGAGCCGCCGCGACCTCGCCCACACCGCCGCCCGGCTTAAGGCTTCCGGCTTGCGCTACAGCGCCCAGGACCACCTGGTTTCGGAATCGCTCTACGTTTCCGACCCGTCGGGCAACGGCATCGAGATCTGCTTCGACACGCCGGAACGCTGTCTGCGCCGCGAGGTGTCGGCCGATGGCCGCGTGGCGCTGATCGGCACCGACGGCAGCGCGCATTCCGGGCTCGAGCCGCTCCATCTCCCGGGCCTTTTGCGCGACCTCGGCAATTCCGGCCATGTCGAGCAGAGGATGGCCGCGAACGCCTTCATCGGCCACATCCATATGCGCGCCCGCGCGCCGGAGGAACTGATGGAATTCTATGTCGGCGTGCTCGGCTTCCGCCCGCACATCCAGTCGAGAAGCTTCGGCATGTTCGACTGCGGCACCGGGAGCCGGCCGCATATGGTCGCCTTCAACATCTGGGCGCGTGACGAGCTGCGCGAGCCGCCGCCGGGTGCCGCCGGCCTCGACCATTTCACGGTTGAGCTTGCATCGGTCGAGGAGCTGGCTGCGCTGGAACGCAGGCTCGATGCCGCCAACCTGCCGCCGAAAAAGATCGGCGGTGCCGTGGAGACCGCGGACCCGGAAGGCAATCGCTTGCGGTTCGCGCTTCGGGAAGGTTGATCGCGACGATGCGGACCATTGGGGAAGACAAGTGGGAGGAGGGGAGAATGACCATCAGGGTGATAGGAACCGGCTTCGGCCGCACCGGCACGGATTCGATGCGCGAGGCGCTGACCATGCTCGGCTTCGGCCCGTGCCATCACATGTCGGAGGTCATGGCGCATGCGGAGCAGAAGCGGCTCTGGCGAGCGCTTGCCAAGGGCGCCGCGCCGGATTGGAATCGGCTCTTTGCCGGTTATAAATCCTGCGTCGACTGGCCCTCCGTGCATTACTGGCGCGAGCTGATCGAGGCCTACCCCGAGGCGCGCGTCATCCTCACCTGGCGCTCGCCGGAAAGCTGGTGGGAGAGTTTCGCAAAAACCATCCTGCCGGCCGTCATTGACAGCCAGGATCAGGAGTCGTTGGGCGTCGCCCTTGTCACGAAGCAGGTTTTCGGCGGCCGTCCGCAGGACCGCGCACATGCGATTGCCGTCTATGAGGCCAATATCGAAGCGGTGCTGAAGACGGTGCCGGCCGAGCGCCTGCTGGTTCACAAGCTGGGCGACGGCTGGGCGCCGCTCTGCGCCCATCTCGGCGTTCCGGTGCCGGACGAACCCTATCCCAACCGCAACACCACGAAGGAGTTCCGGACGGCGCTTTCGTTGAATTGAAGGGAAGGGAGGGGAATAGGGGAATAGGGGAAAAAGGTACTGGCATCCGATATGCGGAGTTCACGAAGTCTGATCTTCCCTACCTCCCTACCTCCCTACCTCCCTACCTCCCTACTCCCCTATTTCCGTTCCGCAGGAAGGAACACCATGATGAGCCATTTGGACAGCACCTTCCTGACCGCCTCGCAACTGGCGGCGGCGATCCGCGAGAAGAAGGTCGGCGCTTTCGAGGCGATGGAGGCGCAGCTTGCCCGCATCGCTGTCGTCAACCCGCTGCTCAACGCCATCGTCACCCTCGACGAGGAGGCGGCCCGGGCCGGAGCGAAGGCCGCAGATATGGCGGTCGCGCGCGGCGAGGCCGCCGGTCCGCTCAACGGTGTGCCGGTCACGCTGAAGGACGGCCATGCCACCGCCGGCATGCGCACCACCGTCGGTTTGGAAGCCTTTGCCGATCATGTCCCGGCGACGGACAGCACGATTGCCGCGCGGCTGCGCAAGGCCGGCGCTATCATCATCGGCAAGACCAACGTGCCGCCCAGGCTGCGCGACCTGCAGACCGACAATCCGATCTTCGGCCGCACCGTCAATCCGTGGGACGTTACCCGGACACCCGGCGGCTCCAGCGGCGGCGCGGCTGCCGCGGTCGCCGCCGGGCTGGTGCCGCTCGAGATCGGCAGCGATGCCGGCGGCTCGATCCGGATGCCGGCGCATCTGTGCGGCGTCTATGGCTTCAAGCCGACGCAGGCGACGGTGCCGATCACCGGCAGCTACGCCGATCCGCCCGACCTGCCGCGCAGCTTCCGCCTGCTGTTCGACATCGGGCCTTTGGCTCGCGACGTCGACGATCTCATCCTGGCGCACCGCATCATCGCCGGCGCCGACGGTCTCGACACCGAAGTGCCGCCGGTAGCGACGGACGAGGCGCCGGAGCCGTCGCTGGGCAAGCTCAGGGTTGCCTTCGCGCCCGAATTTCCCGGAGTGCCGACCGCGCTCGACATCGCCGACGCGATCGCCGGCTTCGCGGGCGCCATCGAGGTCGGCGGCGCGCGGGTAGGGCAGGCATTGCCGCAGCACGATTTCGCGGCCGAGCGGGCGCTGTTTTCCGATCTCATCACCTGGTATTCGCAGGTCTTCCGGCAGCCGCGCGAAACCTCGCCCTCGCTGGCCGCCTATCTCGAGGCGCTCAACCAGCGCGACGAATTCATCGCTGCCTGGGAGCGCTTCTTTGACGGGTGGGACGTGCTGGTCTGTCCGGCGATGATGTGCACGGCCTTCCGCCACCGCGAAATGGGGGCGCCGATCCCCGTCGACGGCATCGAGACGCCCTACTGGAGCGCGCTCAGCCACGCCTGCCGCTTCAACTTGACCGGGCATCCGGCCGCCGTCATTCCGATCGGTGTCGACCGGGAGGGCCTGCCGATCGGCGCCCAACTGGTCGGCCGCCGCCATTCGGACATGAAGCTGCTGGCTGTGGCGAAGGCGCTGGCGCGTCTCACCGACGGTTTCGTCAGGCCACCGGGATTGTGAGCGCGTGGAAACGGAGGGCTGCGTGAAAGACCAAGGGCCGCCGGCCCAGGGTCAAACATGCACGTCGCCGAACGACAGTTCGCCGTCGTCGGCGCGCATCAGGAAGGCGGCGGCAAGCATCGCAAGATAGAACACGACGACGCCGCAGACCACCACGACGCCGGGGATGGGACCGAGCGTCGCCACGCGAAAGGTGTCAAGCAGCGAGGCGCTGAAGCCGATCGGCGAGCCTTCGCGCTGCAGGCTGGGCGTGGTGATCTTCAAGACCCAGGCAAGCATCAGGATCGTGTACATGAAGACGTAGTTGCGGCGCAGCCTCCGGACCAGCGCCGCGCGCTGCGAGATGAGGAAGCGCGGCGAGCGCAGGCCTTCGCCGAGGATGGCGAGCCAGTTGGAGGCGAAATCCGGCTGCGGCGAAAAGATCTGCGCGAAGTAATAGCGCTCGAACTGACGCACCCGCGCCCGATAGACGTCGAAGAACCGGTAGCGCCGCGCTTCGATCCATAGAAGCAGCGTGATCAAAAGCATGGCGAAGAGCAGCACGCCGTGATGCGCCGAAGGCGTCGACAGCGATACGGACAGCATCGCCGCCACCACCGTGATTGCCCAATTGCTGGTGCGGTCGAGCCGGTCGCGCCAGCCCGCCATGCGCGCGATCTCGGCGCGGTGGAAATGCGACATGGTGGTTGCGAATTCGGAGGAAGTGAGCTTCAGCGCGAATGCATCGGAGCCCCTTGGCGGCGCCGCTGCTTCGGCTGGCTTTACGGTCTGGACCTGCGACATCCCCTTGCCACGTGCCTCCCGCCGTGGCCGGCCGTTGAGCCGGCCACACCCCCTAAAGCACAATGTGGGGCCGGCAGAAATGTTCCTGCCGACGCGCTCCGACGGAAGCTCTTATGCGCTCAGCCAGACCCGTTCGGCCACGCGATGATCGCTGAGCAGGAAGTTGGGATTGGGAACGAAACCCCTTACCTCCTGGCGCGCCGCGTCGATCCAGCTGGCGAAGGCCGGGATGATGGTCGGGCACTCGTCATGGATCATCTGCTGCAGCTCGAAATAGACCTCGCGGCGTTTTGCCGGATCGGCCAGTGAGCGCGACTCCGTCAGCCTTCTGTCGAAGCTGTCGTTCTTCCAATGCGTCTCGTTCCACGGCGCGCCCGAGGCGTAGACTGAGGAGAACATCATGCTCGCCGACGGCCGCCCGGCCCAGAAGGAAGCCACCCATGGCTTCTTCAGCCACACGTCGCTCCAGTAGCCGTCATCGGGCTCGCGCTTGACGCTGATGGTGATGCCGGCGGGCTTGGCCGATTGCGCGAAAAGCTCGGCCGTGTTGACCGCCTGCTCGAACGCCACGGGGGCGGCGTGCAGCTCGAGGGTAAGATCGCTCTTGCCGGCCTTCTTGAGGTGAAAACGGGCCCTGTCCGGATCGTAGCCGCGCTGCGCGATGTTCGGATTGAAGCTCGGATCGCCGGCAGCGATCGGATGGTCGTTGCCGACCCGTCCGAAGCCGGCCATCAGCAGCTTCACCATCTGCTCGCGGTCGAGCGCGTGCTTGAGCGCCAGCACGACATCGGGGTTGTTGAACGGCTCCTTCGTGGCGTCCATCGGCAGCGAGAAATGCTGCTTGCCTTCGGTGACCAGCAGATAGGCGCGCGGGTCCTTCTTGAGCAGTGGAGCGATCTTGTAGTCGATGCCGTTGACGATGTGCACCGAGCCGCCTTGAAGAGCCGAGACGCGTGCCGCGGCGTCGTTGATCACGACCGTCTCGACCGTATCGACATGGCCGCGATCGCCGCGCCAGTAGGTCTCGTTGCGTGCGGCGGTGGCGTGCACGCCGGGCTGGAAGGCGGTGAGCTTGAACGGACCGGTGCCGATCGCTTTCGACCAGTCGGCGAAGCCTGCCGGCACCATGGCGAAATGCAGATCCGACAGCACATAATCCATGTCGGGATTTGCCGATTTGAGCAGGATCTCGACTTGCGTCGGCGAGATGGCCCGCACTTCCGCGACGTCGGCGACCAGCCCTTTGGCCTTCGACTTGGTCTTGTCGCCGATATGCAGGCCAAGCGAGTATTTGACGTCGTCGGCGTCGAACGTCTTGCCGTTGTGAAACTGCACGCCCGGCCTGAGATTGAGGATCCAGCGCTTGTTGCCGTCGCTGGCTTCCCAGCTTGCCGCGAGCTCCGGCGCCGCCTTGCCGTCATCGCCAATCTCCACCAGCGTGTTGTAGACCTGCCGCGACACGTTGATGGAAAAAGTGCCGATCAGTTGCGTCGGGTCCAGCGTGTCGGCGGAGCTGCCGCCGTTGAGGCCAAGGCGCAGCGCGCCGCCCTTGCGCGGCGCCGCGGCAAGGCCGGTATGTGGAAACGCCGCCGTGGCGAAGGCAGCCGCAGCGGCCGTCTTGATGAAGCTGCGGCGGTTCATGCTGTCCAGGCTCGAGAAGACGCTTCTGTCGTTCATGTCATTCTCCCATTGGTTCAATAGGCGCCAAGGACTTCGTTGACCATCAGCGGCTGTGGCGGCAGCCGCCGGTCGAGAACCGCGCTCAGCGCGCGCGCCTGCGCGCCGAGTGCTCGCTCGGGAAATAGGTTCCAGTGCTCCCAGGGGTCTTCGCGAAGATCGAACAGCTCCCCCCAGGCCGGCTGGTTGGGATAGCGGGTGAACCGCCACTCCTTGGAGATGATCGACTGGTTGTAGAGGCAGGGGTCACGTCGCGGATGATATTCACCGAACAGGAAGTCGCGGACGTCGGCGACCCGGCCGTCGATCAGCGGCTTGAGATCGGTGCCGTCGGTCGCGGGCGCCGGCAGGCCGAGCAGCGATGCGATGGTCGCGAACAGGTCGAGGTGGCTGGTCAGCGCATCGAGGCTTGTTCCGGCGCGGATGCCTGGACCGCTAAGGACCAGCGGGACCTGCAGCAGTTGTCGGTAGGGCGGTGGCCCCTTGCGCAGCAGCCCGTGGTCGCCGAGCAACTCGCCATGATCGGCGGTAAACAGCACGAAGCTGTCGTCGAGCACGCCAACGTCGTCCAGTGCGACGAGCAGCCGCCCGACGGCATCGTCGATCATCTGGATCATGCCATGCGTGTGGGCGATTGCGATGGCCAGCGTTTCGTCGGAGATATCGTCGGTGCGCAGGAGGAAGCCCTGCTCGCGCGGCTGCTCGCCGGAGGCGATGTAGGGCACTTTGGTCGGATCGTCGCCTTCGCCGAGATAGGCCGGCATCCGCTCCAGCTCGCCCGCCCGGATGGTCGGCGTGGGCATCAGCTCCGGTCGGAACAGGTCGCAATAGGGCCGGGGCGGGGCGAAGGGGTGGTGCGGGTCCGGAAACGAGACGAACAAGCCGAACGGCTCTGCCTGCTTGCCCTGGCGCTCGATGAAGTCGATCGCCCGATCCGCGATCCAACTGGTGTAGTGCAACTCGGGCGGCACCGCGCTTTTCCAGACTTCGTTCAGATCCTGCGCCCGGCTGTCGGGACTGGCGTCGGGCTCGTAGAGGTCCACCACTTCGGGGTGGTTGCGCTTGAGCCAGGCGGCGTAGTGGCCGGCGCGAGTGGCTTCGTTGCCTTCGCCCATGACGAGGTCGACGGCATCGAAGCCGAAATAAGGACCGTGCCAGTCCTCGCAGCCCGGCCTTTCCCAATAGGCAAGCGATTCAGGCATGTCGCGTTCGACGGGCGCGAGCAGTGGCTGAAAGTGCAGCTTTCCGACGCCTTTTGTGGCGTATCCGGCAAGCGAGAGCGCCTGCCACAGATTAGGGAGCCGGTCGTCGAGCGCCACGCCATTGCGCCACAATCCGTGATGGCGTGGATAGAGCCCTGTTGCCATGGTCGCTCGGCTTGGCGAGCAAATCTGGTTAGGCGTGAAGTGCCGATGGAAGGTTGCGCCGCGCGCGGCGATGCGGTCGATGTTTGCGGTATGGGCGACGCGGTTGCCGGTGACCGAGAGCGCGTCGTAGCGCATCTGGTCGGCACAGATGAAGATGACATTGGCTCGCTTCACGACGGCTCCGCCCGTTCTGCTAAGCTTCCAGCTAGGGCCCGAAACGCAGCGAAATCAAAGATCAAGATTTTCGTTCGGTATGTGCTAATCCTATACCGGGAGGACGAGATGCGTTTTTCCGGGCTCAGCGTTCGTCAACTGGAGGCCTTCGAGGCAACGATGGTGGCCGGCTCCGTGTCGGGCGCTGCGGTCGCGCTCAACGTCTCGCAGCCGAGCGTCAGCCGGCTGCTGCAGGAGCTGGAGATCGATACCGGCCTCAGCCTGTTCGATCGCTCGCACGGTCGGCTCGTTCCGACCGAGCAGGGCCTGCTGTTCTACGGCGAGGTCGGCAAGACGTTTCATGGCGCGCGCAACCTCATCATGGCGGCGCAGGAGATCAGGGAACTGAAGCGCGGCGTCGTGCGGATCGGGACGCTGGCGGCGATGTCCTTCAAGATCGTGCCGGATGCGATCCAGCAGCTTCGGACGCGCTTTCCGGAGGCAAGGACCACCATCGCGGTGCGCAGCTCGACGGAGATCGTCTCCTCCGTCGCCTCGCGCCTGACCGACGTCGGCCTGGTGGACGCGGGCGTTTCCTTCCTGGATGCCAAATGCGTCGCCACTTTCGAGCGCAATAGCGTCTGTGTCATGGATCAGAAGCATCCGCTCGCCGAGTGCGAGCGGGTCCGGCTGGAAGATTTTTCGCGTTATCCTTTCGTATCGCTGGGCGAGCTCTATTTCCGGCGCAGCCGCGACGGCGCGAGGCTGCTCGACGTGACCGCGGCCAACACCGTCGCCGACATTTTCCAGTCATTCTTGGCCTGCGCGCTGGTCAGGGGCGGCCGCTCGCTGGCTGTGGTCGATCCGTTCACTGCGGGCTTCTATTCCGAGTTCGGACTGGCACTCAGGCCAATCGAGTTCGACATTCCGTTTCGCATCTCGATCATCGTCAATGATCGGTCGGCGACGGGGGCGGCGGCCGGCAAGGTCATCGAGGCGATGACCGATCTGATCGGCCGTTAATCAGCATTGCCGGCCGCCGGTCATGGATGCTTCCTATCGCTGAGCGGCTGATATGGGAAACGGCACCACTTCGGCCTCGGGCCGGGCATAGAGGGCGGTCGCGACCGCCTCGATCACAAGGTCGAGCGCCGCAAGCGCCGTGCGGCTGGTCTCGTCGTCGCCGCGCAGATAATGGCAGGCCCTGTCGAGGTGCAGGTGGGCGGCGGCAAAGTCGCTTTTCATTAGCTTCTCCTTATTGCCCCGCCGTGCCGCGACCATGCGTGAGTCGCTTTACCGACAAGCAAAGATGGGCGGCAGCATTTGAATCGAATTGTACGCGACGTCGAAGCTGCTTGAGAGAGGCGGGCGGAGCCGGAACTGCCCGATCCCTCCGCGCCTGTGAGGAGGATGTCCGGCAGGGTAGAGGAGGCGCTGTCCCGCCGGCATCCCAGCCCTTGCAGGCACCTCCATCACGGTTAAAAGTGGCCTGCTTTGGAGATAGGTTGAATCGACGTTGGTCCTCCACGGCGCCCCCTCCGTCCTGCCGGACACCGCCCCCACAACGGGAGAGAGTGGCAGTTCCACCGCCGTGCAACCGATGCATGTGCGAAACCGTTATGGCGAGGATAATCGAGGGGTGCGGCAATTGTCCTTCATGCCCAACCGGCGCCGGCCGGTTTCTCTCGCGCTTGCCGCGGCGGCGCTTGCATCGATGCCGGCCGCCGCCTTCGCCGCCGAAAAAACCGGCATGTCGAGCGAAGGCATCTTCGTTCTCGAAGTCATCTTGCTGCTCGTCGTTGGCCGAGGCATCGGCGAATTGCTGGAGCGCCTCGGCCAGCCGGCGGTGATGGGACAACTGATCGGCGGCATCCTGCTCGGGCCCTCGCTGCTCGGCTGGCTGTGGCCCGCGGCCGAGCGGCTGGTCTTTGCCGGCGATGCCGCGCAGAAGTCGATGATCAACGCCATCGCCCAGTTCGGCGTGCTGATGCTTCTGCTGCTGACCGGCATGGAAACGGACCTGAGGCTGGTGCGCCGCGTCGGCCGCGCGTGCTTTTCCATCTCCGCCACCGGCGTCGCCGTGCCCTTCGCGCTCGGCTTTGTGGCGGCGCAGTTCATGCCGGCCTCGCTGCTCGCCACCGGCAGCGAGCGCATCGTCTCCGGCCTGTTCCTCGGCACCGCGCTTTCGATCTCCTCGGTCAAGATCGTCGCCATGGTGGTGCGCGAGATGAACTTCATGCGCCGCGACCTCGGCCAGATCATCGTCTCCTCGGCCATCATCGAAGACACGATCGGCTGGGTGATCATCGCCATCACCATCGGCATCGCCACGCATGGCCGCATCGAGCTCGCCAGCCTAGCCTTCACGCTCGCCGGCGTCGCCGCCTTCATGGCCTTTTCCTTCACGCTCGGCCGCCGCATCGTCTTCGACGCCATCCGCTGGACCAACGACACCTTCCGCTCGGAATACGCGGTGGTCACCGTCATCCTCGCCATCATGGGCGGCATGGCGCTGGTCACAGACCTGATCGGCGTGCATACGGTGCTTGGTGCCTTCGTCGCCGGCATATTGGTCGGCGAGTCGCCGATCCTGTCGCGTCATATCGAGGGGCAATTGCGCGGCGTGATCACGGCACTCTTCATGCCGGTGTTCTTCGGCGTCGCCGGTCTCTCGGCCGACCTGACAGTGCTCGTCGATCCCGAGCTTGCACTGCTCACCGTGGCGCTGGTGGCGATCGCCAGCCTCGGCAAGTTTGGCGGCGCCTTCATCGGCGCGGAGGCCGCGGGCATGAGCCGCAGCGAGGGCATCGCCGTCGGCTGCGGCATGAATGCGCGGGGCTCGACCGAGGTCATCGTCGCCTCGATCGGTCTGTCGATCGGCGTGATCTCGCATACGCTTTTCACCATGATCGTCACCATGGCCGTCATCACCACCTTGGCCATGCCGCCGACGCTGCGCTGGGCTCTGGGGCGGCTGCCGATGGGGGAGGCGGAAAAGAAAAGGCTGGAGCGCGAGGAGGTCGACCAGCGCGGCTTCATCACCAATCTGGAGCGGCTGCTGGTGGTGGTCGACGAGGGCGTCGTCGGCCGCTTCGCCGCCTACCTCGCCGGTGTCATCGGAGCCGGCAAGCCGACGACCGTGCTCCGTACAAGCGGCGAAAGCGAAGCCGACCCCGTCGAGGCGGCGCATCTGGACGAGATCGAGAAAGGCGCTGAGCAGGGCCGCGAGGCGGCGAAGGAAGCCGACGAGGAGCCCGCGCATGAAGCCCCCCTCACGCGCCGCCCGCATGACGCTCCGCTCTCCGCCGAGGCGGTCGCCAAGGAGGCGCGCAAGGGCTACGGCATGCTGCTCATCGGCGTCGGCCGAGCGGTGACCGCGAAGGGCGGCTTCTCGCGCCGGCTGAACGAGGTCGCCGGCGCTTTCGAGGGCCCGCTCTGCCTGGTGCTGAAGCCGGCCGGCGCCGGCCGGCAGATGCCGCGCCTTGGGCCGGGATCCGGCAGGATCCTGGTGCCGGTCAACGGCACGGCGAATGCACGCCGCGGCGCGGAACTTGCGTTTGCCGTCGCCTCGGTCACCGGCGCGCCGGTCAAGGTCCTCTATGTCGCGCGTCCGGGTCGCGACGAACCGCGCGACACCGTCTCGCATCGCCGCAGGGAGGCTGTGCTGAAGGACATTGTCGCGCTTGCCGACCGTTATGGCGTCGAGATCGAGACGGCCATCCGCTCGAGGGCCGCCGCCGCCGATGCCATTGCCCGTCAGGCGGGCAGGAACGTGGCGCTGATCGTCATGGGCGTGGCGCGGCGGCCGGGCGAGGAACTCATCTTCGGCGAGACGACGAGCGGCGTGCTGCAACGCTGCCCATGCCCGGTGATGCTGATCTCCGACGCGCGGCTGCGCCGCGACGACGAGGGCAGGGAGGCGCTGCGTTCGGGAACGGGCACGGGCTGAGGGCAGCTTCGGCCTGACGGTTCGAACAGCTGAGGGCGCGCTTCACTTGCCTTCGAAAAAGCGATGGATCGCGGCGTCCAGCTTGCCGATGAGCTCGGCGTTGCGCGTGCTGCCGGCCCAGATCAGCGCATTGAGCCGCATGTCCTTGTTGAGGAAGTTCACCTTGCGGGATTCCAGCAGATATTGCGCGACTTCGAAGTGGCGTCCCTTGATGGCCTCGATGAGCGCGCTGTTGCGTCCCGTCTTGTCGGCGAGATTGACGTCGGCGCCATGCTCGACCAGCAGCTTGACGATAGCGAGATGCCCGTTCCTTGCCGCTTCGATGAGCGGCGTCCTGCCGTAATAGTCGGCGCGGGCGTCGATATCGATCTGCGGATGCTTCAGCAGCGACTTGATGCAGGCGAGGTGACCCCTGGCCGCGGCCAGGCTCAATGGCGTGCTCTTCCATTTGTTTCTGCAGTTCACGTCGACCGCCGGGTGGCCGATCAAGGTTTCGAGCACGGCG
Source organism: Mesorhizobium sp. WSM3864 (assembly GCF_002294955.1). Classification (NCBI taxonomy): domain Bacteria; kingdom Pseudomonadati; phylum Pseudomonadota; class Alphaproteobacteria; order Hyphomicrobiales; family Phyllobacteriaceae; genus Mesorhizobium; species Mesorhizobium sp. WSM3864. Next base: position 29,797 of record NZ_NSGD01000024.1, on the reverse strand, counting down.
ATGCGGCCGTTATGCGCGGCGAGGTGCAGGCTTGACCAGCCGTCTTCATCGGTCTGGTTGATATCCGCGCCCGCCGCGAGCTCGGCGCGCGAGGCTTCGGCATCGCCGCTCTCGGCCGCGACCAGCAGGCGGGACCAATTCCTTGCTTCTGCGGCTTCCAGGCCTGTGTCCACTGCAATATCCCCGACCGCGGATGGCGCCGGCCCAGCCGGCATTCAGATGCAGCGTCTTTCTCTCGCGGAGAGTTTCACACTCGCCGTCGTCGGGCAATGGATTTCGCGTCGGCGGTGCGGTTCGAGGGGAGATGCCGGCAGGGCAGGTCCGAGCGTGGATCGCCGGCGCCCCATGCGACGGAGAGGGGCGTCGGCGCTTGACGCGCCGCGACCCCCTCTGTCGCCTTCGGCGACATCTCCCCCTCGAGGAGGGAGATTCATCTCGTTATGCCATCTGCAGCCGCTGCCGGCTCGGCTGCGGCGGGAAGGCGATCGCGATGCCGGCGGCGCCCAGGCCGACCAGCGCCGAGCCGATGAACAGCCAGGAATAGCTGGCATAGGCGTCGTAGATCATGCCGCCGGCGAGCGGGCCGAACGACATGCCGAGGCTGGAGAGCATGGTGGCGGCGCCGAACACCGTGCCGATGATGCGCGGCCCGAAATATTCGCGTGCCAGCACCGCATAGAGCGGCATGACGCCGCCGTAGGTGGCGCCGAAGATGACGGCCAGCACGTAGAACTGCTCGAGCCGGCCGACCGCGAGATAGGCGGCGATCACGGCGGCCTGGATGGCAAGGCCGGTGATCAGCACCGGCTTGACCCCCAGCCGGTCGCCGAGCACGCCGTAGAGCAGGCGTCCGCCAAGGCCGGCAAGGCCCTCGACGCTATAGATCGAGACGGCAGCCATCGGCGCAACGCCGCAGGCCATCGCATAGCTGACCATGTGGAAGATCGGCCCCGAATGCGCCGCGCAGCAGGCGAAGAAGGTCATGCCCAGCACCAGGAATTGCGGCGAGCGCAGCGCCTGGCTGACGCTCATGCCGGGGTCGTCGGCGGCACGCGCCGGCATGCCGCCGTCGGCCGCCGCGCCGGCCGCCGGCGGCTGGCGTACCAGGAAGACGGCGGGCAGCAGGAGCACCCAGGCCATGACGCCGATGTCGAACATGGCGGTTCGCCAGTCATAGGCCGAGATCAGCCAGCGCGCGAAGGGCGAGATGGTCATCGGCGCCACTCCCATGCCGGCCGAAACCAGCGACACGGCAAGGCTGCGGTTGGTGTCGAACCAGGCGGTGGTGAGCGCGATCATAGGCGCGAAGAACGCGCTGGCCGCCAGCCCGACGATCACGCCGTAGCTGAGCTGGAAGATCAGCAGCGAGTTGGCTCGGCTCGCCACCACCAGCGCCAGCCCGAGCAGCACCGCGCCGGCAAGCACGACGGGGCGGGCACCGACGCGGTCATAGATCGCGCCCCAGGCGAAGCCGCCGACGCCCATCACCAGAAAATTCAGCGTCATGGCGCTAGAAATGCCGGCGCGCGACCAGCCGGTGTCGATCGACATCGGCTCGAGAAAGATCGCCAGCGAGAACATCGCGCCGAGCGCCACACAGGTCATCAGCGCGCCGGCCGCGACGATGACCCAACGATAGGAAGGATTCATGATTTTCTCCCGTGCCCTAAGGCATCCTGTTTGATGCGGCACGGTTTTTCCAGGTCCATCGCGCCGCTTGCGTCCGAAGGACGCCGCGGCAGACACCGATCCTACAATCTGGTTGCATTATTTATCTGGTTCTTTGGGAGATGTTGGCCTATCGCCTTATGCTGGCGTTCCTTCACACCCCCCTCTGTCCTGCCGGACTGTCCGGCAGGACAGAGGGGGTGCCTCGCGCCGACCTCTCTAACTGTCAGCAGTCTTCCACACCCACATTGACCGCGCACCAGGCCCTTCTAGATTGAGCCGCTGCAATCGGGAGGAGGCAACACGCCATGCAACTCTATCGCGGCCGGCTCATCGATCACCTTCATCTGGTAGTGCGCGACGTCAAGGCGAGCCGGCGTTTCTACGGCGCGGTGCTCGAAGTGCTGGGCATCCCGATCGGCGGCGAGGCCGAGGATTATTTCTGGGCGGACGAACTGTTCGTTTCCAGCGCCGATAGCCGCGCGGCCCAGGGCGTGCTCACCGGCCGTCACCATCTCGCCTTCCAGGCCAAGGACCGCGCCATGGTCGACGCCTTCTACCAGGCGGGCCTCGCCGCCGGCGGCAAGGACAACGGCGCGCCGGGCGAGCGTCCCTACCACCCCGGCTACTACGCCGCCTTCCTGCTCGACCCCGACGGCAGCAACATCGAGGCGGTGTTTCATGGCGAGGCGAAGCGCAGTGCGCCGGCGGTGGAGATCAGTTTTTAGCGCGGCGGCGGGCGCCGTTATGCATGCGGAAGCTATTCCTTCACCGCGCCCGTCATCGAGGAGACGTAGTGCTCGACGAAGAACGAATAAAGCACCACCACTGGCAGCGAGCCGATCAGCGCGCCTGCCATCAGCGCTCCCCATTCATAGACGTCCGAGCGGACGAGCTCGGTGAGCACGCCGACCGGAACCGTCTTCTTCTCCGACGACTGGATGAAGGTCAGCGCGTAGATGAATTCGTTCCAGGACAGCGTGAAGGCGAAGATGCCGGCAGAGATCAGGCCCGGCACCGACAGCGGCAGCACGATCTTGGTCAGGATCTGCCAGCGGGTGGCGCCGTCGATCAGCGCGCATTCCTCCAATTCGAAGGGGATCGAACGGAAGTAGCCCATCAACAGCCAGGTGCAGAACGGAATCAGGAAGGTCGGGTAGGTGAGGATCAGCGCGAAGGGCGTGTCGTAGAGACCGAGGTTGAACACCATCACCGACAGCGGGATGAACAGGATCGAAGGCGGCACCAGATAGGCGAGGAAGACGGCAAGGCCGACCTGACGGGCGCCTGAGAACCGCAGTCGCTCGATCGCGTAGGCGGCGAGCACCGCAGCCGCCAGCGACAGGAAGGTGGCCGCCGTCGATATGATCACCGTGTTGAGCAGCCAGCCGGGGTAGGAGGTCTCCAGGAGCAAATAGCGTATGTGCTCCAGCGTCGGATGCACGACCCAGAACGGATTGTAGTTCACATAATCGGTCATCTCGACATTGGGCTTAACCGCCGTGATCGTCATCCAGTAGAATGGAAACAGCAGCACGATGAGAAACACCAGCAGCGGCAGATAGACCGTGACCACCCGGCGCGGCAGGCTCTGCAGGTAGCCCATGCCGCCTTCGTCGGTGTCCAGGCGCTCGACTTCTCTGATCGCGGCCATGTCAGTCTCCGCCGCCTTGCTGCCACCTGCGGCGTTGCAGGCCGAAATAGCTGAACAGGATCGCCGCCAGCAGGAAGGGGATCATGGCAACGGCGATTGCCGCGCCTTCGCCGAGCTGGCCGCCGGCAATGCCGCGCTGGAAGGACAATGTCGCCATCAGGTGGGTGGCGTTCACCGGCCCGCCGCGGGTCAGCACATAGATCAGCTGGAAATCGGTGAAGGTGAAGAGCACCGAGAAAGTCATGGTGATGGCGATGATCGGCGTCAAAAGCGGCAGCGTCACATGGCGAAACAACTGCCAGCGGCTGGCGCCGTCGAGCGTGGCGGCTTCGTAGAGCGACTGCGGGATGGTCTGCAGGCCGGCAAGCAGCGTGATGGCGACGAACGGGATGCCGCGCCAGACATTGGCCGCAATGACCGAAGCGCGCGCGTTGGTTGGATCGCCGAGGAAGTTGATGCGGTGGTCGATCAGGCCCATCTGCTGCAGCGCCCAGGACAGGATCGAGAACTGCGAATCGTAGATCCACCAGAAGGCGATGGCCGACAGCACCGTCGGCACCACCCAGGGCAGCAGCACCACCGCGCGGAAGAACGACTTGAAAGGCAGCTTCTCGTTGAGGATGAGAGCCAGCCAGAGGCCGAGCACGAATTTCAGGATCGAAGCGCTGACCGTGTAGAGCACGGTGTTGAAGACTGACAGCCAGAACACGCTGTCGCTCCAGAGATATTCATAGTTCTCGACGCCGATATAGATGCCGGGCCGGCCGATACGCGTGTCGGTGAAGCCAAGCCAGACGCCGAGTCCCAGCGGATAGGTGAGAAAGACCAGGAGCAGCGCCGCCGCCGGCAGCATGAAGCCGAGACCAAGAGTGTTCCGGCTCTCGGCAAGTCGCGAAAGCATCGACGGACGCCGCTGAACGGCAACGGATGGCACGGCCATGGGCGCGAATTCCTCGCAACATGCGGTGGAGTGGTGGTGGCCGCGTGGTCCTTCCGTGCCCCGGAAGATCCCGACGCGGCCACTCTTGCTTCAGGTGCCCGGCAGGATCAGACGCGATAATAGCGGTTGGCGCGCTTTTCGGCCTCTTCCATCGCCTCTTGCGGTGTCGCCTGTCCTGTCACCGCCTTGGCGAACATGTCGACCAGCACATAGTCGGCCATGGTCGCGGCCGAGGCATAGCCGAGCGGCCCGGCATAGCCGTTGGGTCGCAGCGTCGCCGAAGCTTTCGCGTAAGCGGCGTTGTTCGGGTCGGCCTTCCACACCGGATTGTTGTCGAAAGCCTTCAGCGTCTGGCAGCAATAGCCGGCCGACGACGTGATCCAGTCCGACATCTGCGGGTCCTCGAACATGAACTGCAGATAGGCTTTGGCCGCGTTGGGGTAGGGCGTGTAGTTGAAGATGACGGCCGTGGTCACCTGGAACAGCTCGACCGATTTCCCGACCGGACCGATCGGCAGATTGGTGGTGCGGATGTCCTTGGCTATTTCGGCCAGCTTCGGGTCATTGTCCTTGTTGATCTTGGCGGTGTTGTAGGCCGAGATGCCGTTGGCGATCACGCTTATTTCGCCGGCCAGGAAGGCGCGGTTGTTGTTGACGTCGAGCCAGCTTTCCGTGCCGGGGATGAAGGTCTTGTAGAGCTCCTGCGCATACTGGATCGCCTTGAGCGTCTCGGGGCTGTTGATCGTCACCTTGCCGGCTTCGTCGACCATCTGGCCGCCATGGCTCCATAGCAGCCAATGCGCATAGTTGTTGCCGTCGCCGACGCCGTGGCCATGCGTGAACCCGGCGGGATGGCCCTTTGCCTTGAGCGCCTTGCAGAGCTCGAGGAAACCCGCCGTGTCCTTCGGGAATTCCGAGAAGCCGGCCTCCTTCACCCAGCTTTCGCGATAGACGATGGCGTTGCCGATGGTGGCGAGCGGCAGGCCGAGGAACTTGCCCTCGCGCGTCGCATACTGCTTCGGGCCGTCGTGCCAGCCGCCATACTTCTTGCCGAGATGGTCGCCGAGTTCGGTCACGTCGAGCAGCTTGTCTGGATATTGGTGCGGGTCGTCGAACCAGACGAACATCAGGTCGGGACCGGAGCCGACATTGGCGGCGACGGCCGCCTTGGGCCGGATGTCTTCCCAGCTCTCCTTGTCGACGCGCACCTCCACGCCCGTCGCCTCGGTGAACCGCTTCGTATTCTTCAGCCATTGGTCCTCGTCGCCCTGCACGAAAGGCGACCAGCGCAGCAGCCGGAGCTTGGCGCCTTCCTCCGGCTTGTAGGTGAGGCCCTCCTGGGCGAAGGCGCTCGAGCCGACGAAGCGGCTGCCCAAGGCTCCGGCGGCCGCGCCGGCGGTCGTGCGGATCACGTCGCGTCTGGTGAACTTCATGCTCGTCTCCTCCTGTGGGTTTCCTCGTTGCGTGGTCTATGGCGCCGCTTCGATCCGCTGGCCCGTTTCGCCGTGAAACAGATGAATGGGGCCAGGTTCCACCGACAACCGGATGGTTTCTCCCGGCGCGAAGGAATGGCGTTCGCGGAAATTGGCGACAATATCCTCTCCGCCCGCGGTCCGGCCGATGATCTGCACTTCCGAGCCGGTCGGCTCGATCACCACCACGGTGACCGGAATGCCGTCCTCGGCCAGCCGCAGATGCTCGGGCCGAACGCCGAGCACGACGGCTTCGCCGTTGCCGATCGCGGGTGGTTTCGACAGAGGCACGGAGACGCCACCCGCGCCCCGGAACGACGACGGCGCGCCGTCATTGGCGAATGTGCCCTTGAGCAGGTTCATGGCCGGCGAGCCGATGAAGCTCGCGACGAAGAGGTTGTTCGGCCGGTCGTAGAGCTCGAGCGGCGGCCCGATCTGCTCGACGAGGCCGTCATGCATAACGACGATCTTGTCGGCCATCGTCATGGCCTCGATCTGGTCGTGCGTGACATAGATCGTCGTCGTCTTCAGCCGCTGGTGCAGTTCCTTGATCTCGGCGCGCATCTGGACCCTCAGCTTGGCGTCAAGGTTGCTGAGCGGCTCGTCGAACAAAAACACCTGCGGATTGCGCACGATCGCCCGGCCCATGGCGACGCGCTGCCGCTGGCCGCCCGAAAGCTGGCGCGGATAACGCGACAGAAGCGGCACCAGCCCGAGGATCTCGGCCGCCCGCTTCACCCCGGCATCGCTCTCCGCCTTGGCCACTCCCTTCAGCATGAGCGAGAACGCCATGTTTTCGGCAACGGTCATGTGCGGATAGAGCGCGTAGTTCTGGAAGACCATGGCCACGTCGCGCTCCTTCGGCGCAACATCGTTGACGACACGGCTGCCGATCGAAATATGGCCGCGGGAGATTTTTTCCAGCCCGGCAATCATCCGCAGAAGCGTCGATTTTCCGCAGCCCGACGGCCCGACCAGCGTGACGAACTCGCCGTCCTCTATGTCGACGCTGACGCCGTGCAGGATCTGGGTGGCTCCGAACGACTTGTAGACATCGCCAATCGCGACAGACGCCATCGAACTCCTCCCGATGGTCCCTGCGGGTTTCGCGGGGAGCCGTTTCCAATCAAGGTGTGGCTGAAACGGATGCCGGCAAGCATCCACCACTGGCGTCGGCGACGTTTGCCCCAGCTCCCCCGGGTCACGCGACTGTGAAACGGTAGCGCTACCAAACCCGCCTGTAAAGCTGCGGCGCATGCCCTTAGACTTTCGTCTCAAAGGGCAAATGAGCCAGCCTGCCGTGAGCTAAGTCAATCCAGGGCTGTGCCGGATGGCCACTAATCAGGTCGGCGAAGAAGGCTGAATGCGCATTAGCAAGTACTAAGGTGTAGATTTCAACCTGGCCGAGAAAGAGCCGACAGTTCCCGTTTCCGCGCAGACGGGATTGGCAGCTGTCCCATTCGAGATGCGGTAATGCTGATAGCGGTGCTTCCGGTGTGGCCCTGCTGCCACCGCGGGAAGGGGCGCGGCCGCTCCTTGGCCGTGTTCACCCGCCGATCAGAAACGCCGCAATCAGCTTCTGCAAGTTCCCGCCCGGACCGAACTCGACCTTGTCGAAGTCGCGGCTGGCCCGGCGCTGCGCCTTGGAAAGCTGGTCGAGATAATTCGTCAGCTCCGCCCTGATCTTGGTGCAGCCGGGGTCGTCGGCAACGGTGAGGCCGGTGCTGAAGGCGACGATCTTGTCCACCATGTCGACGATGCCGGCGCCGTGGACCTTCTCGTGTGCGGCGAGGCCGGCGGCAAACGCGTCCCACCGCGCCTGCACGGCGGGGGCAAGTTTTGCGGCGGGCTTGGGCAACGTGTAGGTGATGATCAGCTTCGGGCGAGCGGTCTTCAGCACGCAGGCGCCGCCTTCGGTCTGATAATCGCGCTGCCAGGTCAGCTTGAAGTTGGTCTGCGCGATTGCCCGCCGCCCGTTGCCGGCCGAGTCCCTGCCGATCACAGGGCCTTTCTCGCCGATCGAGACATAGAGCGCCTCCACGCTTTGTCCTGAGATCGCATAGGTCTCGACCTTCTCGCTCGGCTTCCATTGGGCGAGGGCTGGTGAGGAGAGGAGCAGGGCGGAAAGCAGCAAGACGGATTTCATGAGGACTCGACAGAATTCCGGGACGAGCCTCCGTGCATAGCGGTTGTCGGCGCAAGAGCAAAGCCGGCGCGGCGCTTTCTCCCGCAAGGCGGAGACAACGCGCCGGCGCCATCGGAACCCGCTCCACCCGTCCGCCGTTTCCTTGTCATCGTTCCGCCCCAGGGAGACAAGGATGACCCGCAACGAGATCATTTCCGTTCTTGGCCCTGTCGACGAGGCCGTCATCGCCGACGTCGCGCTCACCGGCGCCAGCCTTGAGGAATTGCGCGAGGCCTTCGCCTGGATCGGCGCCGACGAGGCGCTGATGAACGAGGGTCGCGCGATGCCGGGCGCCAGGGTAGCGCGGCTGATCGAGATTCTCGAACCGCCCGAGGACGAGGCCGAAGCGCCGAGCGGGACGGAGTAGAGCGCGAATCCTGATCTCCCCCCTTGAGGCCTGAGGGGTCGTCTCACGCAGATCGCCGACGTTGTATTCCTCCGCGCAAGGCGCCGGCACTTCACGCGCAGCGATCGCTCCGTCGCCTTCGGCGACATTTCCCGATAAGGAGCGAGATAAGACTCCGGCGCCTCGCTCGGCCATTCATCCGATTTCGCTCGGTGCACCCTGTCCCGCAAGTCCAGGTGATTCCCCTACTTGCTCCTCCGACACCTCGGGCATAGCTTCTTCCTGCCTTGGGGGAGGGAGCTGCCTTGGATACCAATGTCGTCATTGTCGGCGCGGGACCGGCGGGGCTGGCTGTCGGGGCCTGCCTGAAGCGGGCCGGAGTCGATTTCATCATCCTCGAAAAGGCGAGCGAGCTGGCGCCGGCCTGGCGGCGGCATTACCGGCGGCTGCACCTACACACGGTGAAGTCCTTCTCGTCACTGCCTTTCCTGCCGTTCCCGAAAAGCCACCCACGCTACGTTCCGCGTGAAAAGGTGGTCGCCTATCTCGACGCCTATGCCGCGCGTTTCAGCCTGGAGCCGCGCTTCGCCGTCACGGTGAAATCGATCCGCCGGGCGGGCGAAAAAATCGTGGTCGAGACCGATGCCGGCCCTTTCAACGCCCGCAAGATCGTGATCGCCACCGGCAACAATGCCGAGCCGATAACGCCGGCCTTTGCCGGCATCGAAACCTTCAAGGGAGAGGTGCTGCACAGCGCCGCCTACACCGAGGCCACGCCCTATACGGCCAGGAACGTGCTGGTCGTCGGCATGGGCAACACCGGCGCCGAGATCGCGCTCGACCTTGCCGAGAGCGGCGCGCATCCGACGATCTCGGTGCGCAGGGGCGTCCACATCGTGCCGCGCCAGCTCTTCGGCGTGCCGATCCAGATGGTTGGCATCGCCAGCCGGCCGATGCCGCGGGCGCTGAACGACTGGATGTTCCCGAAAATCCTCGACCTTGCGCTGGGCAGGCTGGAGAAATACGGCATCGTCAGGCCGAAGGAAGGGATCCTCAAGCAGATCGACGCCGGCCGCATTCCGGTCATCGATGTCGGCACCGTAGCGGCGATCAAGGCGGGCAGGATCGGCATTCTCCCCGATATCGTCAGCTTCACCGAGGACGGCGCAACATTCGCCGGCGGGCAGGAGCAAAACTTCGACGCCGTAATCTTCGCCACGGGCTACCGTCCTGGCTATGACGGCATCCTGCCGGCGGAGCTGCGGCCGGGGAAGAGTGGAGTGAATCCACGGGCGACGGCGCTGGGTGTCTACCTCGTCGGCTTCTACAATCCGGTCACCGGCCTGCTGCGCGAGATCGGCATCGAGGCGCAGGCGGTGGCGAGGGATATTGCGGGGTGAGGCGTGGCGGAACTGCCGATCTCCCCCCTTGAGGGGGAGATGGTCGGAAGACCAGAGGGGGTCGCAGCGCCTTACGCAGTCCGCCACGAACACGACGCTGACGATTTACGGGAGACGACCCCCTCTGTCGCCTTCGGCGACATCTCCCCCTCAAGGGAGGAGATCAAGGCGCATAAATCGGGTGGCGCCCGCGCACGCCCTATGCGAAGCCAGCCTGGCCAAGGAGGGACGCACCCATGCTCACGCTCTACGATTATCTGCCCTCGCAAAATGCCTGGAAGGTTCGTGTCCTGCTTGGCCTGCTCGGCATCGCTTATGAAACCCGGATCGTTTCTATCTTCGAGGGCGAGAGCCGTACGGAGGCCTTCCTGAAGCTCAATCCGGCCGGCGCCGTTCCCGTGCTCGCCGTGGAGAATGGTGCGGCGATCGCCGAATCCAACGCCATCCTCGCTTGCGTCGCGGAGGGGACGCCCTACCTGCCGGCGGACCGGCTCACGCGCGCCAAGGCCATGCAGTGGCTGTTCTTCGAGCAGTACTATGTCGAGCCGGTCATCGGCTCGCTGCGCTTCTGGTCGCTGACCGGGCGGCTGGAGCGCAATCAGCCGCTGGTGGCCGGCAAGCGTGAGGCGGGCGCCCGCGCGCTTGACGCTCTCGAGCGCGGCCTGCAGGACACGCCGTTCCTTGTCGGCGGCTCACTCACCATCGCCGACATCGCCGTCTATGCCTACGGCCATCGCGCCGAGGATTGCGGCTTTTCGCTTGCCGACTATCCGGCGGTCAGCGCCTGGATCGATCGGGTGAGCGGGACGATCGGCTCAGGCTATCCCGTGCATCCCTACAGCATCGACCCGCATTCGGGCGGTTGAGCGCCGGAACAGAAGGCCCGGGGAGGGCGTTTGCCCAAGGCGGTGCGCCGGTTCCGTCGACGAACGGCGCCGGCAGCGCCGGCCTGTTTTCCAGCAAACCGACAATGGAGGCCAGGAATGGTTCGCACCATCGCTATCGCTATCCTCTCTACCGGCATTGCCAGCCTGCCTGCTGTCGCGGCCGAGGAATGGTGGGTCGCCAGGGACGCCGTTTCGAAACAGTGCGAGATCGTGCCGAAGAAGCCCGACGGAACGCTTGTCGTCGATCTGGGCAAGAAGAGATACGCCAGCGAGGCCGAGGCCAAGAAGGCGATGGCGGCGCTGGCGGATTGCAATAAGCAGTAGGATCGACCGAGCTGATCTCCCCCCTTGAGGGCCCCAGAGCGGGGAGATTACCTCACCCCTACCGATCCACCATCGACATCGTCCGCTCGTTATACCGCGGCCCCGATACCTTCTCAGGCGTCAGCGCCATGTCGAGCCCCAACATCTCGGTGGCATCGAGCTTGATGTCGGCGGCGGCGACATTCTCCTCCAGATAAGTCCGTCGCTTGGTGCCGGGGATCGGCACGATGTCGATGCCGAATTCCGGCCCCTTGGCCAGCAGCCAGGCGATCGCCACCTGGCCGGGCTTGACCCCCTTGGCGACGGCGATCTCGCGGACCGTAGCGGCGGCGGCGACATTGGCGTCGAAATTTTCGCCCTGATAGCGCGGGTCGCCGCGCCGGAAATCGCCTTCGGGATAGTCTTCCGCCCGCTTGACGTCGCCGGCGAGGAAACCGCGGCCGAGCGGTGCGAACGGCACCAGCCCGATGCCCACTTCCGCAAGCGCCGGGATGATCTCGGGCTCGAGGTTGCGCTCCCACAGCGAATATTCGCTCTGCAGCGCCGAGACTGGGTGCACGGCATGGGCGCGGCGAATGTTGGATATCCCCGCCTCCGACAGGCCGAAGAAGCGCACCTTGCCCTCCGCCACCAGCTCGCCGACCGCGCCCGCGACATCCTCCATCGGCACGTCAGGATCGACGCGGTGCTGATAGAGCAGGTCGATGCGGTCGGTCGCGAGCCGCGTGAGCGAAGCCTCGACCACCTCGCGGATATGCTCCGGCCGGCTGTCGCGCCCGGTGCCATCCTGCTTGCCGTCGACGATGCGGAAGCCGAATTTTGTCGCGATCGTCACCTCGTCGCGCCGGCCCTTCAGCGCGCGTCCAAGCAGCTCCTCGTTGATGAAAGGCCCGTAGACCTCGGCCGTGTCGAGGAAGGTGCAGCCAAGCTCGATCGCCCGGTGGATCGTCGCGATCGACTCCGCTTCGTCGGCCGGGCCGTAGGATTGGCTCATGCCCATGCAGCCGAGGCCGATGGCCGACACGACGAGCCCCTGGCTGCCGAGTTTCTGCTTGCCGAGGCTCATTCATCTGTCTCCGGTAAGAAATTAGCACCCGCGAAATTATAATGCCGGGACGCGATGCGTCCAGCGCGGCGTCAAGCCATCGGCAGCATTCGGCGCATGATCAACGAGGCATGGCCGCCGACGCCATGTGCGGCCGGCCGGCGCTCGACCACCTCGAAGCCGTGCTTGCGGTAGAAGGCGATCGCCCGCTCATTGCCCTCGATCACCTCCAGGGCGATGCTTGGAATGCCGGCATGGGCAGCAAGCACCGCGTGCAAGAGGTCGACGGCGAGGCCGCTGCCGAACTCTTCCGGCTCGATATGCAGCCGGTCGAGCATGACATCGCCCCTCTCGTCCATCGCTGCCATCGCATAGCCGGCGATCGAGCCGTCGGTCCGCTCGGCCACGAACGACATCTTGTTGTCGTCGGCGAGCTCTTCGGCGAGCTTGTCGGGCGCATGTTTTTCGTCGGAGAGCCGGGCCACGGTTTCCTCACCCATGATCGGCGAATAGGTCCGCCGCCAGGATCCTCCCAGCAGCCGCGAGACGGCTGGCAGATCGTTCTTCGTCATCGCGCGGATGTGAGACATGTGCTTCCCTCGTTGCACTCCAAGATAGGGCGCGGCGCTGGCGACGGCCAATCTTCCCCTTGTTGTGGCGGAGATGCCGGCAGAGCAGAGGGGGCGCTGTCCCGCCGACGCATCGTAGTTTCTTGTTCGGAGATCGATAGCAACAAAGCGGCGGCCCTTATTGGCTCAACCGCCTCGGTCCTTCCGGTGCCTCTCTGGTCTGGCCTGCCGGCCGTCTCGCCCGCTTGACGGGAGCTTGGCGCTCCGTCGCCCCGCCAAATTGACTCGCCCCCCGCTCTCATTCATCCTTAGAGACTGTTCAGCGCCAGCGTGTACAGAGTGAGCCATGGCCAGTCCCGTCGCCAGAGAAAATTCCCGCCGCGCCGCGGTGAAGAAGGCGCTCGACCGCCACAAGGTCTATGTCACCGCGCAGAGCTTTTCCGGCGGCACTTACAGCGCCCGTGTGCTGGTCGACGGTGAAGCCTATTGGGTCGACGAGTTCCGGCTCTCGCAGCTGCGGCAGGGTCTGACGCCGGCCGAGCTGGAATTGACGCCGGCGACCGACGATTGAGTGTAGTGCCTTCGTCATCCCAGGGCGGAGCAGGAGCGAAGCGACGTCGCGGAGACCCTGGGATCCATGCCGTGACCTGGACGCGTCACGACGGTCCAAGTTCTGCTCGGCTGCAGTCCGCGGTAAAGATCACCGCATGGATCCTCGGGTCAAGCCCGAGGATGACGACCGCGCGGGCTCGGGGGCGCGAAGGATCGCGGCCCTTGCCACTGTCGGCTACGCGCTTCGGCACCTAACCCATGCCGGCTCCCCAACTCAAAACCTACCGCGCCAAGCGCGAATTCTCCCGCACCCCAGAACCGGCGGGCGGCACGGCAGGCGAAGTCAGCAACCGCTTCGTTATCCACAAGCACCACGCCACCGCCGATCACTACGATCTGCGCCTCGAAGTCGGCGGGGTGCTGAAGAGCTGGGCGGTGCCGCGCGGCCCCTCGCTCAACCCGGCCGACAAGCGCCTCGCGGTCGAGACCGAGGATCACCCGATCGAATATATCGACTTCGAGGGCGTCATCCCCGAGGGCGAGTATGGCGGCGGGCCGATGATCGTCTGGGACACTGGCACCTGGGCGCCGATGGAGGATGTGGACAAAAGCCTGCGCACCGGCGCCTTCAAGTTCCGGCTCGCCGGCCAGAAGCTCAATGGCGGCTGGATGCTGACCCGGCTGAAGCCCAAGCCCGGCGAGGACGAGAACAAGAAGAATTGGCTGCTTTTCAAGGAGCGCGATCTCGCCTCCGACACCGAGCTCGACATTCTCGAAGCGCGGCCGGAAAGCGTCAAGTCGGGCCGGCGCATCGAGGAACTGGCCGCGCCGCCGAAAAAGCCGCAGCGCCTGCCGCCGAAACCTGGCTCGCTGAAACCCGGCGCGCTGCCCGGCGCGGTCAAGGCAGACCCGCCAAGCCGCATCGAGCCGCAGCTCGCCGCGCAGGTGAGCGAGCCGCCCGGTGGCGAGGACACCGGCACGCTCTGGCTGCACGAGATCAAATTCGACGGCTACCGCACCATGGCGCATGTCGTGGACGGGCATGTGCGGCTGATCACCCGTGGCGGCCTCGACTGGACCAAGCGCTACGGCGACCTCTCGCAAGCCTTTTCGCGCCTGCCGGTCAGCCGGGCGATCATCGACGGCGAGATCATGGTGCTGGACGACAAGGGCATCTCGCGCTTCGCGCTGCTGCAGGACGCGCTGGCCCAGGGCGCCGGCTCGAAGCTGCATTTCTACGCCTTCGATCTCCTGCATCTCGATGGCTGGGACCTGCGCAGGGCGCCGCTGCAGAAGCGTAAGGCGCTGCTTGCCGAACTGCTCGCCGGCCAGGCGGCCAACTCCGCCATCCAGTACAGCGACCACGTCGAGGGCGATGGCCGCGGGCTTTACGACCAGGCCTCGGACCTTGGGCTGGAAGGCGTCGTCTCCAAGCGCGCCGATGCCATCTACATGAGCGGCCGAACCAAGAGCTGGACCAAGGTCAAGGCGCAAAAGACGGATGATTTCGTCATCGCCGGCTACACCGTTTCCGACCGGGCGGAAGGGCTTGCGGCGCTGGGCATGGCCGAGTTCGTCGACGGCGAATTGCACTATCGCGGCAAGGTCGGCACCGGCTTCGACCGCGACATGGCGACCGACCTGCTGACCCGGCTGGAGCGGCTGACCGCCGGCGCCACGCCGCCCGAAGGCGTGCCGCGCGAGATCATGCGCGAGATGCATTGGGTGAAGCCGCTGCTGTCGGCACGCGTCCGTTATTCGAACCGCACCGCCGACAATGCGATCCGCCACGGCGTCTTCCGCGGCCTGCGCGATGTCGGCGGCCTGACGACGCCGGTTGCGGTCAAGCGCAAGCGGCTGATCGCCGAGTCCGACCTCGCCACCATCTGGGTCACCAATCCGGAGCGGCGGCTGTTCGGCAAGACCGGGCCGACCAAGCTCGACATTGCCGTCTATTACGCGCTGGTCGGCGATTTCATGCTGCCGCACATCATCGGCCGCCCGGTGTCGCTGGTGCGCTGCCCGACGGGGCGGCCGCAGGACTGCTTCTTCCAGCGCCACGCCTTCACCGGCATGCCGCCCTCGGTGGCGGTGTTCGAAAGCATCAGTTCGGAAGGCGAGACCAAGACCTACCTCTCGGTCGAGGACGCCAAGGGCTATCTGGCGCTGGCGCAGTTCGGCGTCGTCGAGTTCCACACCTGGGGCACGCACCGCACCAAGCTCGACAAGCCCGACCAGATCGTCTTCGACCTCGACCCGGGCGAGGGGATTTCCTGGCGCGAGGTGGTCGAGGCGGCCGTCCACATCAAGAGCGGGCTGGAGAGCCTCGGCCTGGTGCCGTTTGCAAAGACCTCCGGCGGCAAGGGCATCCACATCACCGTGCCGGTGACGCGCAAGCAGAACTGGAAGAAACTGCACCAGGCCTCGAGCGCCATTTCCACTTTGCTCGCGGCAAGCGCGCCCGACACTTTCGTCACAGTCATGGGCAAGGAAAACCGCAAGAAGCGCATTTTCATCGACTTCCACCGCAACGCCCGCGGCCACACCTCCGCCGCTCCCTATTCGCTGCGCGCCCGCACCAACCTGCCGGCCTCGACCCCGATGAGTTGGACCGATCTGGAGGCTATCGACGCGCCCGAGGATCTGAACTACGCCTCGCTGCCGGGACTGTTGGAGACCTCGGGCGATCCCTGGGCGGAGATCGACGAGGCCGCCAGGGATTTGCCGTCCCATTTTTCGTCATCCTAGGGTGCGTCGCTTCGCTCCTTGCTAGACTTTCGCCCAGTCCCAAGCCCCAATCCATCTCCATCGACGCTTCCTACAATTTGAATTATCCTCCGCGCCAGCCGGTCCAAGAACACTTCGTCAGCAATTTGCATGTACCATCAAGGGTCGGTGTAGGATTTCCGGAGCGCCAACCGTCCTTCGGACGAAGCGCCGGGAGCATGATCGCGAAAAGTCGGACCGGTGTTCGGCTAAAATCATGCTTCCAAAAAAGTAACTGTCAGTGCATGGCCGCGTAGGAGTTCATCATGGCGCCCAGGGCAAGTTGGAAAGGTTACCTCAAGCTCAGCCTCGTCAGCTGTCCGGTCCGGCTTTATCCGGCCACCAGCGCGAGCGAGCGCATCTCGTTCAACCAGTTGCACAAGAAGACCCACAACCGCATCAACATGAAGCCGGTCGACCCCGAACTCGGCCTGGTCGAACGCTCGGACCTGGTCCGGGGCTACGAATATGAGGATAAGCAGTACATCATCATCGATGATGCCGACCTCGACGCGGTCCGGATCGAATCCAACCACACGATGAACATCGAGGCCTTCGTCGACGAGAATGAGGTCGACGTCATCTACCAGGACTCGCCCTATTACCTTGCCCCGGACGGCGCCATGGCCGAGGAGACCTTCGCGGTGCTGCGGGAAGCGATGCGCAAATCCGGCAAGCTGGCGATCGCCCGCCTGGTCCTTTCCAGCCGCGAGCGCGTGGTGACGATCGGCCCGCGCGAGAACGGCATGTTCGTCTGCACCTTGAGGAACCCCAACGAAGTGCGCGGCACGGCTGAATATTTCGGCAACATCCCGGCCGGCAAGCCGGATCCGGAAATGCTCGATCTCGCCCAGGCGCTGATCAAGCAGAAGGAAACTCATTTCGATCCGAAGAATTACGAGGATCGCTACGAAGTGGCGCTGATGGGGATGATCCGCGAGAAGCTCAAAGGCCACAAGCCGATCATCGCGGCGGCGCCCGAACGCGGCAATGTCATCAACCTGATGGATGCGCTGAAAGCGAGCCTGTCGCAGTCGGCCAAGCCGCCGGCCAAGTCGAAGAGCAAGGCCGAGGAGGCGCCGGCCAAGCCCGCCAAGAAGGCGGCCGCCGGCGGCGGCGCGCCTGAGAACCCGCTGAAAGCGAACCTGTTGAAAGCCGTCGGCAAGAGCAAGAAGTGACGGGAGGGCCGGTGATCCTCCCCGGCGCCGTGTTCGGCGCCGTCGGCCCGCTGGCCGCGTTTCCGCTCAGGCTCGCCGCGCGCGAGGTCGAGCGCCGCCATGCCGAGTTGAGGCGCGGCGTCACCCGTCGCACCACCCATGTCGTGTTCGGCCGCACGCTGCTGGCCAAGGCGGCCACGGCAAGAACGGGCGATGCCGACATCGAGCGCCGCGTTCAGGCCGAGCGCGAAGCCGGGCGCGAATTGGTCAGCGAAAACGGCTTCCTGCGCTTGCTCGGTCTGTTGAAGGCGCCTCAGGCGTCGTCGCTGTCCCGGCAGTCGCTGATCGACCAGTCGCGGCTTGCCGCCAGCGATCTCGACATGCTGTCGCTGTTCGACGCCTTCGAACATGACGGCGAACCCTATTCATTCCGCGACCTGATCCTGGCCAGAAAATATGCCGGGCTGATCGCCAGCGGCGCGACGTGGGGCGCGATCGCGCGTTCGGTGCATCGCTCCGGACCGGTCGCCTCGCTCACTGCCAAGTCGCTCAATCTCGGTTCGCAGCATGGCCGGCCGGACGCGATCTATCTCGACGAGGGCCGCAGCGAGCTCGACGGCCAGCTTCTGTTCGACCTCGGCTCACCGGAAGACGACACGCTGGAGGAGCTGTTCGCCGAGGCGGAAGCCGCGGAAGAGGAGGGGCGGCACGACGAGGCCGCAACGCTCTACCAGCGCTGCATGGCGATCGATCCGAAAGATGCCATCGCCGCCTTCAATCGCGCCAATTGCCTGCGCGGCGCCGGCCGCGCAGCGGAAGCCGCGCATGATTATGCCCGCGCGATAAAGCTCGATCCAGGCTTCGTCGAAGCCTGGTTCAACCTCGCCGGCTTGGTGGGCGACGAAGGCAAGGTCGCGTCGGCGCGGCGGCACCTGCAGAAGGCGATGGCGCTCGACAAGGCCTATGCCGACCCGGTGTTCAACCTGGCCCGGCTTGAGTTCGACGCCGGCAATCTGGCCGAAGCCCGCCGACTGTGGGCGCGCTATCTGGAGCTCGACGCGGAGTCCGAATGGGCAAGACTGGCGCAGAAGGGGATCCAGTTCGTGGATTTGCACATGGCCGGTGAGCGAGATGTTCGCGCTTGAACACCCCCCTCTGGCCTGCCGGCCATCTCCCCCGCAAGGGGGGAGATCAGCCGTCGCGTCCGCTTTCGCCAATCGCCAGCGTAAGAGGTCAGGCGCGGCGCCAAAGTTGCCAATCTCCCCCCTTGCGGGGGAGATGCGCGGCAGGGCAGAGGGGACGGAGTGCGGCCTTGCCAGGAAGCCCGCCCGATGACCTACTTCCTCTTCGACGGCCCCGACTCTGCCGCTGTCACCGTCCTGCTCGCTCATGGCGCCGGTGCGCCGATGGACTCGGCCTCAATGGCCGTGACAGCGAAGGCTCTCGCCACCGCCGGTTTCCGCGTCGCGCGCTTCGAGTTCCACTACATGGCTGCGCGCCGTTTTGGCCATCGCAAGCCGCCGCCGCGCGCCGAGACGGTGAACCCGGAATATGTCAAGGCGATCGCCGATCTGCGCGCCAAAGGCTTGACCGGCAAGCTCATCATTGGCGGCAAGTCGATGGGCGGGCGCGTCGCCTCGATGGTCGCCGACGAGATGTTTGCCAAGGGCGAGATCGCTGGCCTGGTTTGTCTGGGCTACCCCTTCCATCCGCCGGGAAAGCCGGAGCAACTGCGGACAAAACATCTCACCGACCTGAAGGCCCCGACGCTGATCTTCCAGGGCACGCGCGACGAGTTCGGCACCAGGGACGAGGTCGCGACCTACGGGCTGTCAGCGGCAATAGAGGTGGTCTGGCTGGAGGACGGCGACCACGATCTCAAGCCGCGTAAGGCGGTGTCGGGTTTTTCGGTGGCGGATCACCTGAAGACGGTGGCGGAGACGATAAAAGCTCGGATGGCGCCTCTCGCTTCGTCATCATAGGGCGAAGCAAGGAGCGAAGCGACGCGGCGCAGACCTAGGATCCATGCCGTAACGCTGGCATTGCAACAGCTCAGAATTTTGCCCCCGCAGGGTTCCACGGCGATGGTCACGGCATGGATCCTTGGGTCAAGCCCGAGGATGACGAATGAAGAGGCGTCTTCGGCAAATGAAACTCGCCACCTTCAACATCAACAACATCAACAGCCGGCTGGAAAACCTTTTGGCTTGGCTCGTCAAAGCCAAGCCCGACGTCGTCTGTCTGCAGGAACTGAAATCCCGCGGCACGCAGTTTCCGCTGACCCGGCTGGCGAAGGCCGGTTATGGTGCGGTGTGGAAGGGCGAGCCGACCTGGAACGGCGTCGCCATCCTGGCTCGCGGCGCCGAGCCGGTGCTGACACGCGACGCGCTGCCCGGCGACGATGCCGACCGCCAGGCGCGCTACATCGAGGCGGCGGTCAACGGCATCGTGATTGCCTGCCTCTACGCGCCGAACGGCAACCCGCAGCCCGGGCCTAAGTTCACCTACAAGCTCGCCTGGCACCAGCGCTTCGCGGCGCATGCGAGCGAATTGTTCGACACCGGCCTGCCGGTCGTGCTTGCCGGCGACTTCAACGTCGTGCCCGAGCCGCGCGACATCTACGCCACCCGCTCCTATGACGACAACGCGCTGGTGCAGCCTGAAAGCCGCGCCGCCTTTGCGGCGCTGATCGATCAGGGCTGGACGGATGCGCTGCGCAAGGTCTTTCCGAAGCAGGAGAAGCTCTACACGTTCTGGGACTACCGCCGGAACCGCTGGCCGCGCGACGCCGGCCTACGGCTCGACCACATTCTGTTGTCGAAGAAGCTGGCGCGGAAGCTGAAAGGAGCGGGCATCGATCGGGAGGTGCGTGGCGAGGAAAACGCCAGCGACCATGCGCCGGCGTGGGTGGAACTGGCGACCTGAGCTTCTAAACGGGAGAAGGGAAAGGCGGCGCTGTCCCGCCGGCGTCTCTACGTTTTGATGCCAGCCTCTCGCAAATAATGTCTGTGCAGCAACGACGGCTCGCGTTAGCTTTTGCAGGATTACGAGGGGACGCGGACCTTATGCTTTTCAGCTTGTGTATTTTTCTCCAGCCAACGCTCTCCCGCCGTGGCTGACAACGCCCTCGTCCTCTTCATCTCCGTCCTTGTCATCGCCGGCGCCATTGCCCTCATCGCGTTCGCTTTGCGCTGGCGGCGCAAGCGCCGCAGGGCTCGCGGCAGTGCCGACCCCACCCGCGATTACGCGCCCCGCACTGCCTGGGGGCAGACGTCCGGCAAAGTCAATTTCTCGTCCTTCGTCTTCATGGATGTCGATGGCGACGGCAAGTTCGGTCAGGCCGACCGGCCTATCGCCGGCATCGTGGTGCGGGCCTATGACGAAACCGGCGCCTTCCTCGCCGCAGTGCGCACCAACAATGGCGGCTTCGCAAATTTCGTCATGTCGTCGAAGAAGCGCCGGGCCGTTTTGTGCAAGCCCGGAACCTACCAGTTTTCCGTTTCGGTGCCAAAAGGCTGGCGTGTGAGCACCGGCAATGAGATCCAGTCGCTGCGCCTCGACGCAGTGCCCGGCGCGCCGGCCGGTCTCGCGGGCGAGGATTTGCCGAAGGCGGTCGGCATCTCGCCGGCACGCTTCATTCGCGGCAAGGCCGCGGCCGAGGCGGCGCTTCATGTGCTGGGCAAGGGGAGGGTGCTGGAGACTTGGCAGCTTCCGCCCGGCGATTTCCTTATTGGTCTTCATGGCGACGCCGATACGCTGGCGATCTCGGGATCGGGCCTCGACCGGCGCCTGGCGCTCACGCCCTATCCGGCCGACCTCGGACTTTTGCGGCCGAATGCGATTGCAGACGACTCAGCGCTTGAAATGATCGGCTTCGACGCCGTCACCATTCTTCCCTTCCAGAAAATCCCCTGCGGCCATGCCGGCCTTGAATGGCGCAACCTCAATACCCTGACGAGCCAATACGTCAAGGACAGCGAGGGCTACCTAAACGGCAATCTCTTGCGCGGCCGTGTCGCCTACACCAGTAGTGGCCACCCGGCGGAGTTTGCAGACACGACGCCCTTCGGCTTTCATTCGGTGATGCTCACCGCCGCGTGGCTGGCCTCGGAAGGCGAGGTAGCATTGGTCGAAAGCTGGCTCGGCGAAGAACTGGTCGCGAGCGACGAGATAGCGCTCTCGGCGTTGGCGCCGGTTCACTACGCGCCAATGCTCAAGGCGGTGACGCGCGTACGCATTTCCACGAAGCACTATTGGCAAGCTGTGCTGGACAGATTGTTATTGGTGCGCTAGGCACGGGCCGAAATTGTTCGAAGACGATCAAGTTGCTTGCGGTTGTTATCGCGGGGCGCATTTACCAGCCTCCGCGTATTTTCAACAAACGCGGTGAACCGCTCAAACCATGGGTTCGGCTTCGACGGCCGGGGCCGGAACCAGCGGCACTGATTGCCGCAGTCGCCGAAGCCTTGTCATCCCTGGCGAGGTTGGGATTTCGAAGGTCTTCCGAACCTTGTCCAAACATCCACATCGGGCAGATCAGCGCGAGTGGCGCAAAGGCTGCCTCGGGCTAAGCCTAACGATCGCTTGGCCTCATTGTGGGGTTGGGTTCGAAGGGCTGTTCAACGCCGTAACTGCCGACAGTTTGTCTTTGCGGACCAACACAGGCTTCTCGTAAGTCTTCTTCATGATTGAATTCCCCCGTTCAACTGTTCATGCCGGCAAAAGTATCGAAACTGCTTGCTAGGGCGCAACGAAGCCATGAGCACAGCTGGCTTCCGAATATAGGATCAGACGGGATTTCCCGGATCAACCCACCACTGCCGAAGGACCTCCAGTGACCATCGAAAGCTTGCCTTTGCGGACCAACACAGGCTTCTCATAAATCTTCTTCATGCTGTGGCTCTCCTGAAAATCCCGGGCGGATAATGTCATAAGAGCGTTTGCTGTCAACCAGCGCGGGTAGTCGAGCTTGTTATTCTTGGGGAGTGTGGCTTTCTGCTCACGGGCCGCTTGTTTATGGAGCGAAAGACATCACGCTTCGGTTCGGAGCATCGGGATATTGGCCGGCCGGCTGAGTAAAGCCGAAATTCGGCCGGCGCGGGATTGAAGAAGTCACGCCGCGCCAAAGCACGTTTATCTTTCTTCGTGTGATGTCTTGCACTTAGCCCCGGCGGAAAGCTCGGCTAGAATGGCCGATGCGCCTTCGGCCAGTTGGAGTGGAGGCGCCTGGGGGATGCCGATGAAAAGATCGACCGACAGGCTGTTGGCGCTGGCGATGCTCGTCGTCGGCTTCGCTTGCTTCGCCAAGCTCTATCTGGCGCTGGGGGGCAAGCCCCCGGCCACGGCGAGCGCCGGGATCTTCGGCGCGGCGGGCATGCTTTCGATTCTCGCCGGGCTTTCGTTCCTTGCCGGCCTGCTGCCGGGCGCGCCAAGGCATGAGCCTTCGGCGCCTCTGTTCGGCCGCGACGCCGAGATCGTGCCGGCCGGGCGCCCGCGGCTGCGCCGCATCGCGCTTGCCGTGCCGCTCATTGCCCTTGTCGTCATCCTCGCCGACCAGTTCGGCCGGTGGCGGGAAACAGGGGGCGATGCGGCCGCGCCGGCCAGGGAAGTCGCCGTCGCTCCGGCGGAGCCTGGGACCGAGCCGGCCTCCGGGCCTGTCGCGCCGGCGTCGACGACCGCACCGTCCGAGCCGGCGGCCGCTCCGCCGCAGCCCGCCGCACCGGCGCAGCCTGCAACAACGCCGGCCCAGCAGACCGCGCTGGCGCCGGCCACGCGGCCGCAGACGCTGGCGCCGCCTCGGCCACCGCCCCCAGCCCAGCCGACCGCGCCGGAAGGCCACCGCGATGCCGTCGTCTGGCTGGCGGTGTCGGCCGACGGCCACCAGATCATGAGCGCCAGCACCGATCGCATGATCAAGCTCTGGGATATCGACGGCAAGCGGCTGATCCGCGACCTCGGCGTCCACAAGGACATGGCGCGCAGCGCGCTCTTCATGCCCGACGGCAGAAGCGCGCTCACCGCCGGCGACGACGGCGAGATCGTGCTGCGCCAGCTTTCCGATGGCACAGTGCTGCATGTCTTCTCGTCCGGAGCGAACGGCGGCGTCCGGCAACTGAAGATCAGCCCCGACGGCAAGCTCGCCGTCAGCGGCCACGACACCGGTTCCGTCGTCGTCTGGGATTTGCAGAAAGGCACGGTGCTGCATGTCCTGCCGGGCCACGATTGGTCGGTGAGTTCCGTCGCCATCTCGCCAGATGGCGCCAGGGCGCTCACCGGCAGCATCGATGGCGAACTGAAGCTCTGGGACATCCCTGCGGGCAAGCAGCTGCGCAGCTGGCACGGCCACGATCGCGGCGCCTATGGCGCGCTCTTCCTGGCCGACGGCCACCATGCGGTGACCGGCAGCGGCGACTATACGATAAAACTCTGGGACCTCGACACCTTCAAGGAGGTCCGCCGCTTCGACGGCCACTCCGGCACCGTCTATGCGCTCGCCTTATCGGCCGACGGCAAACGGCTCGGCTCCGCCTCGCTCGACGGCACGGCGCGGATCTGGAATATGGATACGGGCGCCGAGATCGCCGAGTTCGACCCCGGCACCGGGCCGATCTACTCGGTCGCCTTCGCCGCCGCCGGCACGCTTCTCACCGGCGGCATCGACGGCACCATCCGCGACTGGCCGGCGGCAGGAGGGGAGGGCACGGTACTGTTCGCCGGCGCGCCGCAGTAGCAAAGTAGGAGATTGGCGACAGCTTGCGCGACATCCAATCTCCCCCTTGCGGGCCCTTGCGGGGGAGATGCCCAACAGGGCAGAGGGGCAAGCGAAGGAATGTGGCCTGTCTGAAGAAAGCCTGTACAAGTATTGTCCAAGCAGCCATCGTCACCATGTGAGCAACACTGCCGAATCCATCTATTTTGTCCTGCAGGAGATCGATCCTGCGACCGGTTCGGCGGTCGCCGAAGCCCGAATTCGCGTCTCAGACCTGGAAGAGCTTCGCGCGGTTCTGGCGTGCGACAGTCCACAGCTATCCGGTTCATGGCATTTGGACCCGGACGACCTCGAGCGACTTGGCGCGATATGCATTCCACCTCGCGAGCTTGATGGAAGGCTCAACCGCATCGAGTCCTGGCATCCAATCCGTGAGGTCCCGTATCTCGTTCATACGAATTTCGAGCTGCCGCTGATGCTGGAAGGTCGCAAGCCGCTGGCAGTCTTCCATGACGCTTATCCGGCGGAATGGCTGTCGGAAACGTTGGCTCGCTTCGACCCGTTTGTGCGCTCGGGCCGGTTGGTGCGTCATGTCATCGATACTCCCTTTACCGAAGCCGAGCACGCCCGTTTCCCCGACTTCCAAGGGTGGCGGCGCGCCTTCTTCTCACTCCCCGGGGAGGAGTGGCGGATAGACGCGTTTCTGCTGTTATCGAAAGTGTTCGCCAAAACCGGCTGGAACGAATCTCTCGAGCGGATGGGGGCTCGCTTCTCGGCTATGAAGATTGGCAGAACGACTGGTGGATCGAACGCAAGTCAAAACACCGA
This sequence comes from Mesorhizobium sp. WSM3864, assembly GCF_002294955.1. Lineage (NCBI taxonomy): Bacteria > Pseudomonadati > Pseudomonadota > Alphaproteobacteria > Hyphomicrobiales > Phyllobacteriaceae > Mesorhizobium > Mesorhizobium sp. WSM3864. The sequence goes on along the minus strand of NZ_NSGD01000024.1, from coordinate 5,295 downwards.
ACTAGCACCTCTTCGATCGTCTGAATTGTCGGCAGGACAGCGCCCGCCTCTGGCTTGCCGGCCATCTCCCCGACCTTTGGGGAGATCAGCAGATCGGCTACGGGGCCCTCCCTGCAACGTCGGCGGTTTGGCAAAAGCTTGCGCGACATCCAATCTCCCTCCTTGCGGGGGAGATGCCGGCAGGGCAGAGGGGGGTGTGACGGATCGCGGCTTACGAATTTCGAGCCAACCTTCGTCGGACGCGTGATTGCTGACAAGAGGTTCGCCAAGCCATGAATATAGTCGAAGCCTCGATCGCCGACCTGCGCCGCGCGCTGGAAGACAGCACAGTCACCAGCGTCGAGCTCACCGGCGCGTACCTGCGGCGCATCGCCCATTACGACCGCCACGGCATAGCGCTGAACGCCGTGCCCATCCTCAATCCAAAGATGTTCGAGGAGGCGGCAGCTTCCGACCGCCGACGCCGCGCGGGCAAAACGCTTGGACCGCTGGACGGCATCCCCTACACCGCCAAGGACAGCTACAAGGCGAAAGGCCTGACGGTCGCGGCCGGCTCGCCGGCCTTCGAGCATCTGATCGCCAGCGAGGACGCCTTCACGATTGCCCGGCTGCGCGCCGCGGGCGCGGTGCTCATCGGCCTCACCAACATGCCGCCGATGGCCAATGGCGGCATGCAGCGCGGCCTCTATGGTCGCGCCGAGAGCCCCTACAACAAGGATTATCTCACCGCCGCCTTCGCCTCCGGCTCGTCGAACGGCTCGGGCACGGCGACGGCCGCCAGCTTCGCCGCCTTCGGGCTCGGCGAAGAAACCTGGTCGTCCGGCCGCGCGCCCGCCTCTAACAACGCGCTGGTCGCCTACACCCCTTCGCGCGGCGTGATCTCGGTGCGCGGCAACTGGCCACTGGTGCCGACCATGGATGTGGTGGTGCCGCATACGCGCAGCGTGCCGGACATGCTGGAACTGCTCGACGTGATCGTCGCCGACGACGAGGAAACGCGCGGCGACTTCTGGCGTGTGCAGCCCTGGGTTTCGATCCCAAAGGCATCAGCGCTGAGGCCGGCGAGCTTTACCGGGCTTCCCCTGCAAGGCGCGCTCGAGGGCAAGCGGCTCGGCGTGCCGAAAATGTATATCGGCAAGGATCTCGGCGCCGACCGGCCGATCGAGACGCGCGCCTCGGTGCTGGAGCTCTGGCGGCAGGCCGCGCATGACCTGCAGGCGCTCGGCGCCGAGGTGGTCGAGGCCGATTTCCCCGTCGTATCGAACTATGAGCGCGACCGTCCGGGCGCGCGCTCTATGGTTGATCGCGGCCTGGTGCCGGAGGAATTTGCAAACCGCGAGGTCTGGGACCTGTCAATCTGGTCGTGGGACGATTTCCTGCGCGCCAATGCTGATCCGGCGATTCCCGATCTTGCCACGGTCGATGGCCCGAAAATCTTCCCGCAGCCGCCGGGCACACTGCCCGACCGCTATGGCGACGACGGCTTCGACCTGGCGGACTATGTCGAGCGGGCGAAAAACGGGGTGAACCCGCTCGAGGCCATCCCCACCATCGAGGACGGGCTGAAGGGGCTGGAAGAGATGCGCCGCATCGACTTCGAGAACTGGCTCGACGCCAACCGCCTCGACGCCGTGGTGTTGCCGGCCGTCGCCGATGTCGGCCCGGCCGATGCGGATGTCAGCGAGGCCTCCGCCGATCTTGCCTGGCGCAACGGCACCTGGGTCGCCAACGGCAATCTGGTCTGGCGCCATCTCGGCATCCCGACGGTGACGGTGCCGATGGGCACCATGGCCGATATCGGCATGCCGGTGGGCCTCACCTTCGCCGGCAAGGCCTTTGACGACGTGGCGCTGCTGACGATGGCCGGCAACTACGAGCGCGCCACCAAGCGCCGTACCCGCCCGCCACGCACGCCGCCGCTGGCCGATGATGTGTTTGAACGGAGCGGGGGCACATTGGGCCGCCCCAGCGAAGCGCCGCTTACGCTGGCCCTCACCGCCGAGACAATCCACGCCGGCGACGACACTGACGAGATCGCGATCGCGCTGGAGATCGACGCGGCCGAGGCCGGGCCGGATGCAGCCGTGGTCAAGGTCCACGTCAACGGCGAATCGGTCGCCATGCAGCGAAACGGCAATCGCCACACCGGCCGGATCGTCGTGCCGGCCTCGAACCACGAGGGCTTCCACAGCGTCTGGCGCGGCGCTTACGGCTCGATCGTCACGGCGATCGTGAGGCTGGCGGACGGGCGGAGCGCCGGCGCCTATGTGGTGACGGGCGGGATTGGCTGAGGCGGCGAAATCGCAGATCTCCCCGACAACAGGGGGACCAAGCTCGTCCCCGTCCTTGACCCACCCCCCACCTCCGCTATCTTCGCGCCCATGCCAGACACCGCTCCCTCGGCCGCCGCTCCGCTGATCGTCATCGACCTGCAGACCGGCATGTTCGACGGCCGTTTCGATCCGCCGATCCATGATGCCGACGTCATTGCCGAGCGCGCGCGAAAACTGATCGATTGGGCGCGGAAAACCGGCCGCAAGGTGGCCTTCGTGCGTCATGACGGGCCGGCGGGCGATCCGCTGGCGCCGGGCGCTTCCGGCTGGCCGGTATGGCCGCAACTCGGCCAGGCGGCCGGTGAGCCAACCTTCGGCAAGAGCGTCGGCAATGCCTTCTCCAACGCCGAGCTCGGGCAGTGGGTCGCGGGGCAGGGCGTTCGCGACGTGGTGCTCATCGGCGCCCAGAGCGATTTCTGCGTTGCCGCCACGGTGAAAGGCGCTCTTGCCCAGGGCCTCGGCGTCACCGTGGTTTCGGATGCGCATTCGACGCTCGATTCTGAGGAGGAGAAAGCGCCCGACATCATCATCCGGCACAACAAAGCCTTCGCCGAGCAGGGCGCGCGGCTGACGACGACCACGGCGCTGATTGGGGGCTGAGGGCTTGGCTCCTCCTTCTTCCTTGTGGGAAGAACGCGTCGCCGAAGGCGACGGATGAGAAGGGAAAACCAACCCAAGGAGCGCTCATGCCAATCCCCTCCCTGCCTGCCGAAGGTGGCTGCCGCTGCGGCCGCGTGCGCCTCAGGATCTCCGCCAAGCCGCTGCTCACCATGGCCTGCCATTGCACCGGCTGCCAGAAGATGTCGTCGAGCGCCTATTCGCTGAGCGCCGCGATCCCCGCGGATGGGTTCGAGATCACCAAGGGCGAGCCGGTGATCGGCGGTCTGCATGGCGCTTCGAAGCACTATTTCTGCGGCTACTGCATGAGCTGGATGTTCACCCGGCCGGAGGGGCTCGATTGGTTCGTCAACCTGCGCCCGACCATGCTGGACGACCCCGCCTGGTTCACGCCTTTCGTCGAGACCTGGACCAGCGAGAAGCTGCCCTGGGTCGAGACGCTCGCCCTGCACAGCTACGCGGCCCTGCCGGCTTTCGAGGAATATGACGGGCTGGTCGCGGAATACGCAAAGTCCCAGGCCTGATGGCCAAAAACAAAACGGCGACCCGGGTCAGATCGCCGTTCAGTACAAGGTCGACGCGGCCGTTGGGGGCGACATTGTTGGGGATGTGCTTGGGCGTCCGCGTCGACCAAGGCGGCCTCGTACCGCAGCCTGGACTATGGCATGTTTTTCTCGTGCCGAAACTTCCGCGATAGCGGAATAGGCAGGCGACAGGGACTTCCCCACCGCCGTTTGGAATTAAGGTTAACGGCGGCGCAGCCGGCCGGGCGCGCGATCTGCCAACCGCGGGTGACAGAGAACTTGGGCGAAACACTTTCTATCCCGATCCGCATTGACCTCTGGCGGCCGAGGGACGACGACTGATGCATCATTGCTGATGGATTGCATCTTGCCCCGCTTTCTCAACGCAAAACTCGCCGACGGCTCCCTGGCCGACCTCACCGTCGCCGACGGCCGCTTCAGCGCCATCACGCCCGCCGCCAATGCCGCCGGCGCGCCGCCAGGCGCCGTCGACCTCGCCGGCCAGCTCGTGCTGCCGGCCTTCATCGAGGGCCACATCCATCTCGACACCTCCTTCTATGGCGATGTCTGGCGCCCGCACATTCCCTGCACCAACGGCTTCGACGTGCGCGAGCGGGTCGCCTTCCAGATGCGGAACCTCGAGCAGGCCGCGCCGATGGACGAGCGCGCGAAAAACCAGCTCGAGCTTTGCGTTGGCAATGGCAGCCTCGCGATGCGCAGCCATATCATGGTCGACGCCGCGGTCGGGCTGAAACATGTCGAGACGATCCTTGCCGTGCGCGAAAAATATTGCGAGCTGATCGACATCCAACTCGTCGCCTTCCCGCAAAGCGGCATCCAGTCGTCGCCCGGCATCGCCGAGCTTCTGGACGAGGCTTTGAAGCTCGGCTGTGATCTGATCGGCGGGCTCGACCCGGCAAGCTTTGACCGCGATGTGAAGGGCCATCTCGACGTCGTCTTCGGCCTTGCCGAAAAACACGGCGCCGGAATCGATATCCACCTGCATGACGGCGGCACCCTCGGCCTGTTCGAGATCGAGGAGATCGCCGCGCGGAGCACGGCACTGGGCATGCAAGGCAAAGTCGCCGTCAGCCACGCCTATGCGCTGGGCGACATTTCCGCCGACGCGCTGGCCAAAGCCGGCGAGCTGCTCGCCGCCTCCGGCGTCGCCATCATGACCAACGCGCCCGGCAACCATCCTTTCCCGCCGGTGGCGGCATTGCGCAAGGCGGGCGTCACGGTCTTTGCCGGCTCCGACAACATCCGCGATTCCTGGTGGCCCTACGGCGATGGCGACATGCTGAACCGCGCCAACATGATCGGCTACCGCTCCGGCTTCTACGAGGATCGCGAGCTGGAAGCAGCCTACGACGTGGTGAGCCATGCCGGCGCCAGGGCGCTAGGGCTCGAAGGCTATGGCATCGCCGTCGGCGCCAGGGCCGATTTCGTCGCGCTCAGGGCCGAGCATGTGCCGGAAGCGGTGGTGGGGGTGCCGAAGGAGCGGACCGTGTATCGCGCGGGCAGGGAAGTGGCACGGGAGGGGAAGGTGGTCGATCGGGCCGGCCTCACCGGCCTGCCATCCACCGGCCTGCCATCTGCTTGACAGTCCGATGGTCGTACCGCATTTTCCGGCGAGGCAGGGGAGATTTCGCCATGAAGAAAGAGTATTCGAAGCCGACGCTCGTCCGCAAAGGCCGGCCCTCGGCGCAGACCGCGCAGCAACTTCCTTCCGGTAGTACGGACTAAAGCACGTCGCCCTTTAAAGGATTCGGGATTCCCAGAGTTACGGTTTGATGATTCATTGCGGTGGAAGGGAGAAC